>JBGTGR010000032.1:0-6450 GCA_041746655.1 Elainellales cyanobacterium
AAGTGGGAGTATCCAGCCGGAATTTGATAAAACCACATTTGCTGAATTTCCCAGAAGAAAGATAGCAAAAACGAAAATATAGCTACATTAAACTCAGGCAAATTTAGCCAATTTAAGGGACTATGGCGGTTCACGGTATTAGCCTTATTCAAAATAATTCAGACTTGATCAGACAGTTCTTCGAATAGCATCTAGACAATTCGAGGTCAAGCTTACTTTCTCAATCAGGCTGCAAACCTTGACATCAGATGGATTGTCCAGGAGACGGGCTGCCCAACTTGTACGGTAAGTTCTTAGCATGATTTACGAGCGGTAGCCTGCTGAATTTCCTGCTCCAGAGTCACAATTTTACAGTCAATCAGGGTACAGACCGGCTCCCCTTGCTTGCGCACATCAAATACCTACTGAATTTCTGCCAGGGGAAACTGCAACGTCTGGGCCTGCTTAATGAATTGCAGACGACTAACGGCGGCGTAATAGCGATAGCCATTCTCAGCTTTCCAGCCCCGTTAGCCCTGGCAGCATTCAGTCCAGCCTCCCCCAACACGTAAGTGACACTGCTGCTCCCCAGACAGGTCAGCGTTTCATCTCCAGACTGCACCCAGTCCACCACTACCGCTACACCTACCAGTTCAATGCGAATCCACTGAGAAAACGATTAGAAGCCGTCGTTGATTACAGTTTCTCTCATCGTCAACCAATTCACTCAGTAAATAAAACAGCCGTGGCTCAGATTTAAAATAGCCAAATCGACCTCTATCGCTAGCAAAAATGTAAAGATTATTTCGCGACACTAATGAATCTTCCTCTTGGCGGATACGCCCGGCACTAACAATCAAATAAGTTAGAGTCGAAAGTTGTAATTCTATCCCCAGCCCATCTCCTCCATAGCGTAGTTAGCTTCTCGCGGGATGGAGAGATGGATTTTGAAGTCTTTTCCGGCTCTCCATCCTGCGAGAACACAATCGCTACAGTGGAAAAATTTTGGGTGAGAAAAACCTCAGGTTCTAGGCTAGGTAGGATTTAGCCATGATCAAAACCTAGATAGTTCAGCAATATCCACAGGAGAGAATCGATCATGAGTGCTGCAATCGATAACTTTACCAACCAGCTGCACGACCGTTTAGAGGCGATTGAAGAGCGAGCAAAAGCTCTGCGAAAAGGCATTCAATCTATTCCTAAAGAAACGCAGGCTGAGATTCAATCAAAACTGGACGGAGTAAAGAGCAATTTAGACGCCAAGAAGCAGGAGTTCGATGAGTATCGAGCCAAGCTCAAAACTCAGTTTGACGCGAAAGAAGCCGAGGTGAAATCGCAGGTTGAAGACTGGAAGACCCGCCGCGAGGTCACAAAACTTGAGCAGCGGGCCGACCAAGCGGAAAGCTATGCCAATACCGCCATTTTCTTAGCCATGGCGACGATGGAAGAAGCTGAAAAGGCCACTCTAGAGGCGATCGCAGCCAGACAAGATGCCGAAACCGCTGCGGACTCCCCAAAGCTATAACCACCATGGTTTCTCCAGAACTTCTCCACAACATAGATGCCTACTGGCGCGCCGCCAGCTACCTGTCGGTGGGGCAAATCTATCTGTTCGATAACCCGTTGCTCAAGCACCCGCTCACGCTGGCCGATATCGAACCCATGCTGCTGGGGCACTGGGGCACCACCCCTGGTCAGAACTTTATTTACGCTCATCTAAACCGAGCGATCAACCAATACGACCTCGACATGATCTACGTCTCCGGCCCCGGCCACGGTGGCCCAGCGGTCGTGGATCGCAGAACGAAGGTTGAGCCAAATCTAATCCACTTACAACCAGAAACCACCATGTAGGTCCCAATCCAGACCGACCACAATATCGAAGATAACAAGGCTCTGCAGAAAATAAATAATATGCCCCCTATTCAAGAAATCACAACATTTTCTAAGGTCGAAACCTTAGCCAAATTATACCTAGAAAGCGACCCTGCCGAAATTTCTGATGAAACACTCGCAGAATTGTGTGATTGGCTCTGGGAGGAGTTTCAGAATACCCCGCTCAATCTAGAGTTCTCATGGTACGAGCGCTATGACAATGCCGCAGAGATGTTCGCTGACATCAAGCGAAGTCATCTCTGGATATCTGCCGAAAATTACGACACAACTATGGGACTTAACCCCATTTATGGTTTTATCTTTCAGGGACTGCATGACAATGACCACTACCAAACCCAAAGCGACTTTAGTTTAGAAGGGGAAATCGCCACCTACAACGCCACCGCAAAACGTGCACCCAGTCTAGCCATTCAAAAGATTATTTATTCTGAAAGTGTACTCAGACCGGCTGCCTATATTTTCTTGGGTCATGCGCCGATTTCAAAAATTGTTTTTCCATAGTTGATAGAAAAGCCCATCCATGAGCGTTTCCACCGTTTACATCCACCTCCCTATTATAAAAGGCCGACTCCATGAGCACAGCTATACTGTCACCAAAAACAACCAAAACCAATTGGTCTGATGTAATTGAGTACCCTCAAACTGGAGCCAAGAGCAAGATTCTGCTAGAAGATAAAAATTGTCGCTATACGTTGATGTCTCTAGCGGCAGAATCGACCATTGCAGAACATACTAATCCTCGCAATGCGACTGTGAATGTCATTGAAGGACAAGGCGTATTGACGCTGGAAGATGAAGAGATTGTTCTAGAGCCAGGGGTCTTTGCCTTTATACCGGCTAACGCACGCCACTCCCTTAAAGCTATGACTGACCTCACCTTTTTGCTGACGCTTTCTGAAATGGTGACTGACGCTAGTCGTTGACCCAACCTGTAGGGCGTAACTTGCCTCTGATTGACTACATTGCGGATGTTTTAATTTTAGGGAGAAAGGCCATGTTAGATATCGATGAGATGAGCACGAAAGAGATCCATGAGCTGTTGCGAGAAGTAGGACATGGACATCTGGGCTGCGCCCTTGACGGGCATCCTTACGTTGTGCCAATGCACTATTATTTTGACGAGCCAGCGATTTATATCTTCACCACAGTGGGGATGAAAACTAAGTATATGGATGTCAACCCAGAGGTCTGCCTACAGGTTGAAGATGTCAATAATCTCCAACACTGGCGCAGCGTTACGGTGACAGGCCGGGCCGAACATATTACCGAGCAGGCCGATATTGATCGCGTGATGGAATTTGTCAAAACCCACAATCCAGCTCTGTCGCCTGCCATTAACCGCACCTGGATCGACGCCTGGGGTCGGGCAGAGGAAATGGCACTTTACCAGATTCACCCCAGCGAAATGGCTGGACGAACGACTGAAGGCGTGAGTAGTGAAGGTTAATACCGTAATCCGCATTGGTTCATGTGGGTAGGACGGACTCTCGCCCGTGCATGCAGAACGCGTGCACTACGGATTTTCACGATTTATGCAGGATTGCTGTGCACCAGCCGGTTTGGACGTTACCCGTTGAGGCGGTCTATTAATCGCTGGCCATTACGCTCCATGGGCGCTCTAACCTGGAGGCTGCCCACTCCCACCCACCGACCCTTAGTGGTGCAGAAAACTTTTTTGAGTCTCACGATGAACCACCGGAATGGTCAAAATAGCGGCTGAAACCCATTGCCCTCGTTCGTTTGCCCGATAAACTTCAAGATCGCTGTCTCGATTGGAATCCTTGATTTATAAGGGTTTCAGGAGTTTTCTGCACCACTAAGCCCACCGACCTATGTGGCTTGAGTTAACCGCTGTACTCGCTACAGGACCTTGAACCACCGTCCAAACGGAACCGCATAGTGGCCTAGGCTAGTTGCCCGCGCCGCAACCATGCTACAGATGGATCTCCTGCGAAAACCCCCTCTATACAAGTCATCCAGGTCAATCGAGCGGTTTGACTGCGTCTTTTAGGTAGAACAATCAAAGGGTTTTAGACCATGGCTACTCTCATCCCCTCCTACAGCAGCTGCGCCGCTCGCATGACCGAGGGAGCACGCCGCTTGGGCAACGGTCGCGATTGCAGTAGATCCGCTACGTTCCAGGGGGTGTGTCTAGCAATGTGGAGCGTCATTCGTTAGCTTCCCACCTCTGAAGGACACTAGCTGAGTAATCGGCAATTGAAGAGTATCGGTTGCCCGCCCAATACTGGGGACGAGTGGAGTTAAAAGAATTCGGGTTTCCGCTGTACCAAGCCGACGCCACCCGCTTAACGGCTTCCTCCTTATTGCCCCCGCTGGCCTTAATCGCCTGGTCCCAATACTGTTGCAGCTTCCCGTCGATAATTTGCAGTTGCAGGTCTGGGTTGTTGATGAACTCCGGTCGGCTTACTTCCCGTCCTAGAATTTCACGCGACCAGGCGCTGATATTTTCAGGCATCACTTGCCCCAATCCAGTGGCACCTGACCCGCTCCGGTTAACTGCCCTGGCATCGCCCCCGCTCTCTTGCTGGATAAGTGCCTGTCGCACTCGAACAACGTCGCTTTGGGGTGAGCTGGTCTGGCTTTGTTGCTCTGGTCTGGCTGCTTCGATTTTGGGGACCAGCGGGATCGAATTCCAAGCCGATGAAGCGCCGTACATAATCCAATCTGGGAGGGCAATCAGGACTAGGGTTGCCAGCATTAGCCCCCCCACCTGAACGTAGAAATCTAGCGGCGCTGTGGGTGTAGTGGGTTTCGGTTTGCGGCGGCTGGCTTGTTGCATCATTGCCCTCCGAGCTGGGGACGAATCCCGGCAGCAAACTTGAAGGTACTGATGGGACGGCGCTGAACCGGGCGATCGCTCGTTGGCCTGTCCACCATCATGCCTTCACCGATATAGATTCCAACGTGGGTGACGGTATCCGGTGGGTAAGTGCCGTAGGTGTTGTAGAACAGCACTAAATCACCCGGCTCAAGCTTTTCGGCGCTGGTGATTATCTCCCCAACGTCTCGACCGAAAAACCCATTAGCCATCGCCTCACCTGTTGGGAAAGCCCTATCTAATGGGTTTCTTGCTACTGGCAGGTTGTACCCCAGCTGCGAGAAAACGTGACGAACAAAAACGGCACATTGGGCATTCACCCCCGGCTTGAAGCTTCTCCCCACCCAACTCTCAGCCAGCTTCACCACCTTGTCGGCTGCTGTGGGAGGTGCCGGGGCGTTTCCGGCCAATCGCTCTGCTGCCTGAAACACCCGCCCAACAATCCCCACTGCCCCCGCTGCTGGGCGAACCATCAAGGGGTGAGCAACCTGAATATATGCGGTGCCAGCAAAAATAATCCAACAGCAAAACAGGATTGTGCGACGGTCATTTTTTGCTTTGTCCTGAGATGCGATCGCCCCCTTCAACTCCTCAATCTGCTCACTGAGCTTCTGGAACGGTTCAAGGATGCGCTGGTCAGTTTTTTCGGCCCAATCTTGCCACGGGGTATCTTCCGGAGGTGCCGCCCCCGGTTTCTTTACTGGTGTTCGCATAGTTAGAAATTTTTGTAAGGGGGCACGCCGCCCCCATTGCTTAGAAATTGATAAACGAGAATTTCACAGCGGCGCGCTCTCCATCCTGGCTAGCCACAATCACCCGCCCACCTGCTACCAGGTAACGCCACTCTCGCTTGTTCCCCTGCTGGGAGAGGCAAGCGGCGCGGCCTAGCACCTGGTCCAGCTGCGTTAGTTCGGTGAACTGCCGACCGGCTGCGATCGCCCCTCTGAAATCCTCAGCCAAGCTCAGTGGAATCTCTTCTGTTTCCTGCACTGAACCCTCAACACACACAGCCAAACGTGGATCGGGCTGAATTGCGGGCAATCCTTCCAGCGCTTCCCCAGTGGCACGATTCAGGCGCTGTTGGGCGTCGGCAGCTTCGGCAACAAACGGGCGCGGGTTGGCTTCTGGCTGTTGAGCGTCTGAGGCAGATTGAGTGACCCAACCCCAAACACCCCGCACGGCAGAAAACACCGGGGCAATCTCAAAGGCTTTGCTGCTACCAGTTAGGGGCGCGGCAATTAGCCCGATTGTGAGGGTGAGAGCTGCTAAGCCGATAGTGCCCTTGAAGAAGCCTTCCACCATTGCCTTACTCCCCTAAGGTGCTGTTACGGGCGGGTTCGACGATGCCGGGGGAGCTGGTATTGCGATCGTTTAGGAAGGTATCCGGCACGTTTCGCACCAACCCCCGCAAAGTACAGCCGGCTGGATTACCCCATGTTTGTGGCACCCAAAAGGACCAGCCTTGACCGCAAGTGGTCCCATCCATCGCCTTGATCAGCAGGATGAAGAAGCCGACGGTGCCGACCTGGCAACCAAACTTAATCCAGTCGGCTGGGTTGCTCGGTTCATAGGAAAAATCCCAAAGGGTAGCGAAGAAGCTGCCACGATTGCGAGATTGCATAATCTAATCCTCTGAAGTGATGTGTAGCGAACTAGGGTTATTCTTCGAGCCAGCGGCGGAAGTGCAGCATCAGATCGACGCCGCCAAACTTCCTCACCAGGTAGCCGCAAGCGGC
>JBGTGR010000033.1:0-88286 GCA_041746655.1 Elainellales cyanobacterium
GTTGACCAAAAATAATGGGATACAAGCCCCGTCCTTATAGGACGGCTTTTTGATACAATAATGGTGGTTGAAATACCCACCTCATCTTGCAGCGATATACCAGCCATAGGCTGTGAAACCGGGACTGGGACGGTAAGAGGGAAAGAACCCAAGGGCAACGGACGATCCGACCTGAAGGCACTAAAAAACTGAATATTTTGTTCATCAACTTTAATCGCGGGCGGGCAGTTCGAGATTTAAAACGGACGTGGAGGAAGACATAAATCCAAGCCTAGCTTGGTTGCAACCTGTGAAGCGTCAACCCCATTCAGCGACCATTCTCCTATTCGTAGGTTTTGGCGTGGTGAGGAATCCCCGCATCTTCAGGTCGGGGAGGATGTCAATAGAAGATTAGAGAGGACAGATCGCTTAGTACTCCAGAAACAGGGTTTCAAACTCTGTGGTAATCGAGTTTGAGCGAGTTGGTTTTGGAGGAGCTGCTTGGAGCGGAGCGGGTGCTGAACCGCGCATTTGCTGCACTCGGCCTTCCAACCCTGTGACCTGCTGATCTAACAGAGCGAGGCGATCGCCAATTTGCAGACGGCGTGCCTCAATGTCAACCAGTTCTTGCTGAAGCCGCTTTTTCTCGATAACCAGCTTATAGATATCTAGAAATGCTGCCGCCTCCGTTTGTTGGCGGGGCATCGTGCTGATTTTTGGGCGGATACTGCCTTTCACAACGTGGGGCCGCATAAGCTACCATCACTCGAATTTTCCTTAGTGTTCCCGCTGTTTTGTAAAACTATCTTTTGCCCCACTAATCCAAAACCAATCCAAAACCAATCCAAAACCAACGATAAAGCTGGGCAACCGTGCCTTGAGCTACAGCACTGAGTCGAGCAGTCATCAACAATTGGGGGTTATACCGCCGCAGTGTGCTAGTCGCACGGTCGTTAACCTATGAAGCCCCGCATTATTGTTTGTGGTTTGGGTCGCACGGGATACAAGATTTTTGGGTTGCTGAAACAGCAGGGGGCACTGGTGGTCGGAATTAGCGATCGCCCCCTCGTCGAGCTTGATGCAGCCAGTGCTGAGGCTGATATCGTTGTAGGCAATCCGCGATCCGCAAAAACCCTGATCAAAGCTGGGATTGAAGAGGCGCATACGTTGGTGCTTGCCATGCATGACGATGCCCAAAACCTGGCCGTTTTGACCCAGGCACGGGTGCTCAATCCCAAGGTTCGCATCATCAACCGACTCTTTAATACTAGTCTGGGTGAGCGGCTCGACTATACGCTACCTGACCATGCCACGATGAGCGTTGCCTCGCTGTCGGCTCCCGTCTTTGCCTTTGCGGCAATGGGAAACCGGGCGATCGGTCAGCTCCGACTGGCAGGGCAGATTTGGCCGATGCATGAAGAATACATCGATGAGCAGCATCACTGGCAGGGGCGACAACTATCTGAGCTGTGGGAAGACCGATCCCGCATGTTGATTTACTATCTGCCCGTCGATCACCGCATCGATCTGATTTCAGCGGTGATACATGGCTACACATTACAGGTGGGCGATCGCCTGATTGTAGCCACCCAGCCCAATGTGCGGTCGGTCCAGAAAACCCTGCGGCGAAAAGTGCTGGAGTTTTTTCATCAAGTGCGCCAAATCCAGCAGCAAGTCCAATCCAGCATCATCGTCCTGTTGGTGCTACTGCTGACAATTACCCTGGCCACCTTCACCTATACCGCTGTCAACACTGACGCGACGATCGTAGATTCGCTCTATTTCTCGGTGGGTATGATTACTGGAGCGGGGGGAAATGAGGCGATCGCAGAACAGTCACCCACCGCCATCAAAGTCTTCACGGTTGTCATGATGCTGGTGGGGGCAGCTGTGATCGGCATCTGCTACGCGCTGCTCAATGACTTCATTCTAGGAACCCGGTTTAAACAGTTTTGGTATGTAACGCCTGTTCCCCAGCGGCATCACTACATCGTCTGTGGTCTGGGTGGGGTTGGCATTCAAATCGTCCAACAGCTGCGGGCCAACGGCTGTGAACTGGTGGTGATCGAGAGCGATCCCAATAATCGTTTTCTCAGTGCCGTCCATGCGTTAAAAGTCCCGGTGATTCAGGGTGATGCTAGTCTGGCCGCGACGCTAAAAGCTGCCCATGCCGATCAGGCAGAAGCTCTGCTGGCTGTGACCAGTGATGATGTGGCCAACTTGGAAATCGCCCTGAGCGCGAAGGGAATGGAGCCCCGTTTAGCCGTGGTTGTTCGCAATCAAGACCCACAGCTGGCCCCCTTGGCCCAACAGGTCTTTGAGTTTGAAGCCGTCCTTAGCCCAGCTGAGCTAGCAGCCCCTGCCTTTGCCGCTGCCGCCCTAGGTGGACGCATCTTAGGAAATGGCATGACCGCTGATAGCCTTTGGGTCGCGCTGGCCACCATCATTACGCCAGGACATCCCTTTTGTCATCGGCAGGTCAAAGAAGCCGCCATGACCGCCGATTTTGTGCCCCTTTACTTAGAAACCTCGCACCAAACCATTCACGGCTGGCATCTGCTAGAGGAAACCCTCAATGCAGGCGATATTCTCTACCTGACCATGCCCGCCACCCACCTAGAACAGCTCTGGCGAACTCCGCCTTTCTTAGTCATGCAGCTCAACCAGTCCAGCTTGTAACGGCTCTTTTCTCAGACTGTTTATTTCTAAGACAGTTTAGTGAGAAAACCTAGTAATTTTTGGGTGCGGGGAGTGAGTAGGGTGCGACGGTAGGCATCTGCTGCTTTTTTAATGCCTTCGGCTTGGGTGGGGTAGGGGTGAATGACGCTAGAAAGTTTGCTCAGCCCCAGTCCGCCAACCATTGCAGTGGTAACCTCACTAATCATTTCTCCGGCATGACGGGCAACGATGGTAGCACCCAAAATGGTATCTGAGCCTTTGGCATGGATGATTTTGACAAAGCCTGTGGTTTCTCCGTCGGCGATCGCCCGATCCACGCTACTCAACGGAATTTTGATCACCTCAATGGCAATTCCTTTGCTCTCAGCCTCATGTTCATACAACCCGACATGGGCAATTTCAGGATCGGTGTAAGTCACCCAGGGCATGACCAACTCGCTGAGCTTTGAGCGTCCCCACCCAAACGGTGAGAATAGCGTATTTTTAATCACGATGCGGGCGGCGGCATCGGCGGCATGGGTAAACTTCCAGCCCATACAAATATCACCCGCCGCATAAATATTGGGGTGAGTGGTTTGGAGATAGTCGTTTACAATCACCCCCCGGCGTTGATCGTAGGTCACACCAACCGCTTCTAGATTCAACCCTTCCACATTGGGGGCTCGTCCTGCTCCGACCAAAATTTCATCGACCACAAGAGATTGCGGCTTGCCATCGCAGCTAAAGTAAATTACTTTTCCGGCTGGCGTTTTCTCTACCCGATCGAGGGTGCAACCCAGCACAAGCTTGATGCCGGACTGAGTAAATTCCTGCTGGATAATTTCGGCTGCATCCCCATCTTCTTTATTCAAAATGTGGTTGCCGCGATGGAAAAGCACCACTTCGCTTCCCAACCGCTGAAAGGCTTGGGCTAGCTCTGAGCCAATCGGACCACCGCCAATCACAGCCAACCGTCGAGGCCGCTCAGTTAGCGAAAAAACTGTTTCGTTGGTTAAATAACCCGCCTCTTCAATGCCTGCAATATTTGGGCGCGTAGCTCTTGCCCCCGTTGCAATGACAGCCTTTTTGAATCGTAGAGCTTGACCCTCAACCTCAATCGTGTTGCCGCTCGTAAACTTGCCGCCGCCAAAAAACACATCAACGCCAATCTTCTTAAACCGTTCAGCCGAATCATGGTGGCTGATGCCAGAGCGTAGTCGCCGCATTCGAGCCATCACTGCTGCAAAGTCA
Source organism: Elainellales cyanobacterium (assembly GCA_041746655.1). Taxonomy (GTDB): domain Bacteria; phylum Cyanobacteriota; class Cyanobacteriia; order Elainellales; family Elainellaceae; genus JBGTGR01. The sequence continues at coordinate 3,889 of JBGTGR010000033.1, forward strand.
ACTTCTACGGATTCAGAAGATCGGATGCCAAATTCGTGAGCGGCCTGGATTTCTGCCACAACGCGGGAGGAGCGAATCAGACACTTGGAGGGGACGCAGCCGACATTGAGACAATCCCCCCCCATCAGGTGCTTTTCAATCAAGGCGACCTTGAGCCCTAGCCCTAAGCCAGCCGCGCCAGCCGCAACAACCAATCCGGCGGTTCCTGCTCCAATCACGACCAAATCATATCGCTCAACCGGATGAGGATTGACCCAGTTGGGCGGATGCACATAATCAACGAGTTGACGGTTGTATTCGTCTAAAGGCAGAACGGAGGGATGTGTCATGGAGAGATGTTTAGATTTGAGGAGAGACGGGATCTTCGGTGCTAGGAACTTGTTCTGCTAGGGCTTTGCGGGCCACTTGGGTGACGTAGAGGGTGACGGCCAAGGTGGCAATGAAGCCAATGATGCGGATAGCCCAGGTAATGGTGGGGTTCTCAGGTTGGTCTCCGGCGGCAATCATGGCGATGTTTCCGGCGAGAGACCCCAAGTAGACGTACATGATGGTGCCCGGAATCATCCCAACGCAGCCGAGAACATAGTCTTTGAGGGACACTTGGGTGATGCCAAAGGCATAATTTAGCAAGTTAAACGGGAAGACGGGGGAAAGACGGGTCAGCAACACGATTTTGAAGCCTTCGCGACCAACTGCATTGTCGATAGCTTTGAATTTGGTATTGCCTGCAATTTTTTGGGCGACCCAACCCCGAGCGATGTAGCGACCGACCAGAAAGGCGACTGTTGCACCTAAGGTTGCGCCGATGAAGACATAAATCGATCCGGCGACGACGCCAAACACGACGCCAGCGCCCAGGGTCAGAACAGAACCGGGTAAGAAGGCGATCGCCGCAATGATATAGAGGACGATGAAGGCGATCGCCCCCACAGCCCCTAGTTCTTGGATCCACTGTAGGGTTGATGCTAGCCACAGTTGCGGTGCAAACCCACTAGCCTGGATCGATTCTTGAGCCAAGGCAGGAGCCGTTGCGGCGGCAAGAAAGATCAGTGCTAAACCCAAAGCTTTGAAGATTTTCATGTCGCAAGTCCAAAACGGCAAGATTGCAAACAGAGGATTGATGGACCCATCGGTAGAATATCCAAGGAAAGAGTGACTTTTCGGGCATGACCACCCAAAAAGCCACTTTAGGAGCAGTTCTTGAGGGACATGCTCCCTACTGTAGGCGATGGTTTGGTGGGGAAAATGATTTTCTCTTAAATAAAATCTGAGGGCAGGCTGAGAAAAATCATTTTGCTGTAGCAGGGGGCAAGTAACGGCTGTCTTAGTTTTCGCGCGAATTATCCCGCGAATTTTCTGAGTAGGAGGAGGCTTGACCGTTGGAGTTGAGCCAGTGCTGCAAAACCTGTTCAAGCTGGGGAGAAAGCTCTAGGGGCATATTGCCGGAACGCACGTGGAGATCTCGCTGTGGGAAAGGCACCTCGACCTGATGTTGACGCAGTGCCGCGTCGATGCGGAAGTAGAGATCGCTCCTCAACAAAACTTGCTTGCTAGGCTCTGCCGTCCAAACCAGTAACTCTAAGTTGAGGCTGCTGTCACCAAAGCCTTTAAAGAACACCTGCGGCTTGGGCATACTCAACACGTTGGGATGGTTGCGGGCCGCTTCTAGTAAGGCTGTTCGTGTGACTTCTAAGTCAGATCCGTAGGCAACGCCCAGGGGCAACCGCAGGCGAGAAACTGGATTGCCGTGGCTCCAGTTGATCACTTCTTCTTCTAAGAAGCGGGAGTTAGGGACGATCAGGGACACATGATCCAGCGTGTTGATTACGGTGCTGCGAGCCCCAATGCGATCGACGGTACCCATAAATCCGCCAATTTCAATAAAGTCGCCTGCCTGAATCGGTCGCTCAAAAACTAGAACGAGGCCGCTACCAAAATTTTTGGCAATATCTTGCAGTCCAAAGCCAATCCCCACACCCAGGGCGCTGGCGATGATGGCGAGGGAGCTGATATCGAGGCCCCAGATTTGTAAAACAACCAGCGTACCGATAAAAATCAGCCCGTATCGTACGATGATGGCGACGGCTTCTTGAGCGCCCTGACTGACGCCTGTGAGCCTGAGAACGCGCGACTTGAGCAGATCGGTAGCAGTTTTGGCAAAGATGATCAGCCCAAACAGCAGGCCTGCCAAAATCAGGACGTCAATGACGGAATACTCGGCTTGCCCTAAGGTAAAGATCGGCGCTGTAAAGCTGCCAATGAGGCTGTTGAGGACGCGGTAACTCCACTGGCGAGTAAGGGGAAACAGGTTGGTGACGTAGAAAGTCGTGGCTAACCAGACTATTGTGCGGGCGATCGCCAGCAGCAAATTGAGCAATACAGTGATCGTTCTAGGTTCTTCAGAGACCTCCTCATACTCTTCGGGGGGCGGAAATAACTTGCGCAACGTTGGTCGTAAGGAATGCTGCCACAGCCAGCCGAGGGCCAAGTGGATTACCAGAGCGATCGCCACTGCCCCAGCCGCCAAAATGGTGGCCCGTTGTAAATATTCGGCAGTTCTTTCTTGCTGAGCCTGATCTATGGCGTTGTCTAACTGGCGTGCCCAAAAACGGGCCTGCTCTAGCTGGGTTTGACCCGGAAAAATATCTTGGTCAGTGACGGTGAGCAAATGCTGATCGTTGAGCAGCAAGGTTGGAAGCTGGTTGCGCTGGACAACGCTCAACTGAGCGGGCTCGGCGGCGGCAATGGCGTCGTTGAGGCGAGTGTTGATGAGGGTCGCTCGTTCTTCAGCCGTATATTGCCCGGAGTCGCTGACCTGAAAGATCGTCTGTCCATCGATGACTATGGGGGCTCTGGCTTCTGGTTGGGTGACTTGGGCGATCGCCGGAGCCAGCCACACGACCAAGAGCAAAACACATCCAATTCCTACCGTCTGGATGACTTGAACCACTCCAGCCCAAATAGGATGCCGAATTCGGGTCATCACAGGTTCCTACGCTTATCGAAAAGGCCTCACCCCCAGATTAGAGGAGCTTGGGCATCTTGTGCATCAGGCAAGAGACAGGATTCGTTACACGCCTGAGCGGGTGGGAGTGGCGGGACGATTGGCGAGTTGGGGCGATCGCCCACTTAGACCCGTCATCACCCGCAGCGCCACAAATTTGAGAACTCGTAAACGTCGCATCACCCGCAGGCCCAACCGCCGAATATTCATCCAGATCGGCCACTGATTGGAAAAGCAGCGATCCAAAAAGTCGGTGAAGCCAAGGATAATCCAGTTTTCCAGGCGTCGCCAGCGTTCGTAGCGCTTGAGCACCCTGAGACTACCCGGATCTTCCCCTTTTTGAGCCGCCGTTTGCAACACTTGCGCTAGTGCTGCCGCATCTCGAATGCCCATGTTTAGCCCCTGACCGCCGACCGGATGGCAGCAGTGGGCCGCATCGCCAATCAGGGCGAGCCGGGAACGAGTATAGCGATCGCTATGCATGAGCTGCACGGGGAACATGAGGCGATCGCTCACCATCGTTAGTGAACCGAGCTGTCCAGCGTAGCGGCGGCTCAGCTCAGCCAAAAATGCCTGTTCATCGACCTCCATTAGGGCTTTTGCTTCGGCATGGGGAGCCGTCAAGACAATCTGACAGCGGTTTTCAGTCAGCGGCAGCGTTGCAAAGGGGCCACTGGGCCAAAAATGTTCGCGGGCAACATCACCGTGAGACTTCTCCGGCTGAATCACCGCTGTGATGCAGGATTGCCAATATTGCCAGCCATGCGTGCCAATGTTAGCGGCTTGCCGAATCTGCGATCGCGCTCCATCTGCGGCAACCAGGAGGCGCGTCTGCACCTGTTGGATTCCCCCTGCGGTTGAGAGGGTGAGATCGACGCGATCGCTTCGGTAGTCCACATTCACCACCTCGGCAGGACAAAGCCATTCAACGGTGCTGGCTGTTTCTAGCCCATCTTGTAAGGCCTTTAGCAACACATGATGCTCGGCCACGTAGCCCAGTTCTTGCATTCCTATATCTTCTGGCTGCAGATGCACGACTGCCGGATAGTCGGCTTCTGCCAACCGAATCTGCCGAAACGTCGTGATGTGCGGCAAGATCTGCGACCAAAGGCCCAAACCGTCAAAGATCCGTCCCGACATCAGCGTAATCGCATAGGCCCGTCGTTGCTTCAACCCTGCCTCACGCGGTTTCGCCTCAATCAGCGCAATCCGTAGCCCCAAATCTTTGAGCGCACAGGCCAGCGTCAACCCCGTAATTCCGCCTCCCACGATCGCCAAATCGTAGGTAATGGTTGGCTGCGAGGACTGATCCACAGAATTGGCCTGCGGCTGAAGCGGCTCCTGAACGGATGGAGAGGACGGCGATCGCTGATCCAGTGGCATATCGTAGGGAACAGATAAAAGGAACAGATAAACGTAAGTAGTTATACCTTTCCATTCTGACGCGATCGCCCCAGCCTCGCAAGAAATGCCAATGCTAGCAGAGTCTTGCGGCCTAAACCATGCTGAGTGAGATCAGGTCGTCGGCCATATCAAAGTTGGCGGTGACGGTTTGGATATCGTCGAGATCTTCCAGGGCATCCATGAGCTTGAGGAGCGATCGCGCCTGGTCAGGATCCGTCACTTCGACACTGTTGCCCGGAATCCAGCGGAGTTCGGTGCCGACAATGGTGTAGTCCCGCTCTTTGAGGGTTTGATTCAGGATTTCGAGACCCGTCACTTCGGTGAAGACTTCTGCACCGTCAGTTTCATCAACTTCAGTCATCTCATAGGATTCTGCGCCGCCTTCTAGAGAGGCTTCGAGCAGATCGTCTTCATCGAGCGGGCCAGCGACGGTGACAACCCCTTTTTGATCAAACATCCAACTGACGCAGCCCGTTTCACCCAGGTTGCCGCCATTTTTGCTGAAGGCAGATCGTAGATCGGCAGCGGTGCGGTTGCGGTTGTCGGTCAACGCTTCGATCAAGACAGCTACACCACCTGGGCCATAGCCTTCGTAGCGGATGGCTTCTAGCTCGGAGTCGCTGCCCAAGGTGCCTGAGCCTTTGGCGATCGCCCGTTCAATATTTTCATTGGGAATGCCGGCTGCTTTTGCCTTATCGATCGCAGTGCGGAGCTGAAAATTTCCGGCGGGGTCGGGTACGCCTTGCCGAGCCGCTACGATGATCTCCCGCGAAATTCTGGCGAAGGTTTTGCCCTTCACCGCGTCTACTCTGGCTTTCTGACGCTTGATATTGGCCCACTTACTATGTCCTGCCATGAATCAATCTAACTAACGTTTAAGCTTAAGAACTACTGGTATTCATTGTCCAAGATAGAGGAAATTGCTGACCGTGAGCACGGTTTACAGCGGCCAGACTTAGTCTAGGGATGAATGGGAGTCGATGGATGAATTGGGGTGTGGATTAGGCCGCAATCGCCGACTTCTGATGCGGCTAAAGACCGCCAGCAACACCAAAATTACCGCGCCAATGGCTGCCGTGATCCAAATAGAGGGGATGTCAGACTGACGAACGGCGATCGCCCCATAAGCCCAGACAAACACCAACCCATAGGCGACATCAGCCCGTTGCAGCACCACAATAGCGGCAAGCACCACTCCAACCACCAGCATGACGACAGTCCAGGCTGCGGGAGCAACTCCCCATCCACCCCATTCTGAGATGTAGAGCGCAGAGGCCACATTTACAATCGAGGCAACCGAAATCCAGCCCAGGTAAATGCTAAATGGAATGTGGGCAAACCACCGTCCCTGCCGCGAAACGCGCTCAACGCTAACACCTAGAGCCAGATAAGCCCCAATTAGCGCTCCCAAAATCACCCCCATCGCCACAACTGATAGCCAAAACTGCTGGGTCAAAAACAGATAAACCCAAGCAATCTGAGCCAAACAGGCAACGATCAAATAGTAATCTGCGCGCCGCAGCAGTTCATCGCGCCGCTGACCCGGCAGCAACTGATAGATGCCAAACGCAATCAGCCCAAGATAAATCAATCCCCAAATTGAGAAGGCATAGCTGGCTGGTGTAATCAAAACGCCGCCCAAAATTGTATTGGAGACCTCACCAATATTGAGCCCTCTGGGTGGAAAAAAATTAGACAGCGCATTGACTGCTAGCGTCGCTAGGATTGCGATTAACGTCAACACTTGTCGCAAACCATCAGGAATAGCGGGTTGAGATGTAAATTTCATTTCGTTGCAATGTTTCTCTAAAATCATTCTACGTTTAGGCAAAAAAAATTGGATGTTGATTGCTCATCTCGGTGAGAGCTAAATCAACATCCGCTTAAATTTTCAAATTTTATTATTGAGGTAGGGTAGAAAGAATTTTATCTACCCTATTACATTGTGAGCGGTAATAGACTGAGTTAAATTCATCAGCCGTTGCTTTACCTTAGACTACACAGTACGACGGGTGAATAGACCCCACAAAAAGATGAGGATCATTGCACCGATGATTGCAAAGATGATGCTAGGAATGCTAAGAGCGCCTGCTGTTGCACCTGCTCCTGTCCCTAACAAGGCTTGGCCTAACCAACCTCCAAGTAGAGCACCCAGGATACCTAAACCAATCGTTGCGAAGATGCCGCCACCCTGATGACCAGGATAGATTAGTTTAGCAAGAGCACCAGCAATAAGACCTAATACGAGCCAGGCAAGAATCCCTGTCATATGTTTTTCTCCTTCGAATTTGACGACTTGATAATATTCTTTTGACCGAACTGTACATAGAATATCCGGGTAAGCCAGGTATCGGCTTCTACCGGAGGAAGGAATGGTAGGACATCTAGAGAGGGGGGTTAGTAAGTTTCTTCCTACTTATAAGGATGTACAAGGTTGTACAGAGGGTTTTGCCGAAGAGACGAAATTAATTGTAGGAATGCTCAATCACTGGAGCAGAAATGATCCCCTGTTCCTCAAGTACTGCAGCCGCTCGAAGTAGTGTGGCTTCGTGATAGGGGGCTGCAATAATTTGTACTCCTAAAGGTAGAGTGTCTGCAAAATGAACAGGTACAGAGAGAATCGGTAAGCCAATAAAGGAAAGCGGTTGAGTAAAGAGACCTAAATTAGGTCGAATCAACACTTCTGTGCCATCTAGAATCACTTTTTCTTGCCCAAGTAAAGGTGCGACACAAGGCGTGGTCGGAGCCAAAATCAGATCGACTGACTCAAAAAGCTCTAGGACGTGATCGCGATACCAGCGCCGAAAGCGTTGGGCTTGAATGAGCCAGGTGCTTGGAATTAGGGCTCCAGCGAGAAAGCGATCGCGTGTCGCCGGGTCAAAGTCTTGAGGACGGGTTTTCAGGTTTTCAAAATGCAAGTTGCTGCCTTCGGAGGCCGTGATGATATAAGCCGCCGCTCTAGCTCGGTGGGCGTCTGGAATGGTGACTCGCTGGGTTGCGCCGAGGGCTTGGGCAACTTTCTCGACGGCTACAAAGGCTTCCGGGTTGGCTCCCTGGGCAAAATGGCCTTCGGCGATGGCAATTTGTAATCCTGCAATACCCTGAGAGAGTTGGGGTAAGCAAGGTTGGGCTGGGAGCGGGGTGCAAACCGGATCTTTAGCATCTGGTCCCTGAAGGGCATCAAATGCCGCTGCAATATCTCGCGTCGAACGGGCGAAGGGGCCAATGTGGTCAAAGCTGCTGGCAAACAAAAAGGCTCCAGCTCTGGAAAGTCTGCCATAGGTAGGCTTGAGGCCAAAGATGCCGCACAGAGACGCGGGTACCCGGATAGAACCGTTGGTATCGGAGCCGAGTGTGAGCGGGACTAGTCCTGCTGCGACTGCGGCGGCTGACCCCCCAGAGGAGCCTCCGGCCACCCGCTCCAAATCGTGGGGGTTGTGCGTCGAGCCGTAGTGGCTGTTTTCAGTGACGAAACCATAGGCATACTCGTCCATGTTGAGTGCGCCGATGAGGACTGCGCCAGCTTGTTTGAGTCGGGCTACGGCGGTGGCATCCTGGGTTGCTGGAGGATTTTCTTGATTGATTTTTGAACCCGCCAGCGTTGTGATGCCAGCAATATCAAACAGGTTTTTGACCGCGAAGGGGACTCCGGCCAGCGGCCCCGGATCTTTACCTGCGGCGATCGCCCGGTCAATCTGTTGAGCTTGCTCAAGGGCTGGATCGGTTAGCACCGTTGTAAAGCAATTGAGAGCAGCATCCTGCGTTGCAATGCGGCTTAGCGTTGCCTCAACGACTGATACCGCACTAATTTCCCCCCCTCGGACTGCAGTGGCGATCGCGATCGCATCCGCCTGATTCAAATTTAGAGTCATGGCTATTGGGGAGAATGAGGGGACGGCTGAAAGGTTGGAGCGGCTTCTAGATCGGGAGGCAACGATACCTCCATTACCAGTTGGGCGATCGCCGCAATTCGAGTGAAGTTGTCAATCACACCAGGGCAATGTTCGGGGGCGAGCGGTAGGCCAATCCCCTGAGCTGCTTGATCGACGTAGATAGACCAGTCATGGGTTGGTTCGGTCATGCAAATCCTATTTTTCAGCAAAATATGGGCAATCCTACCAGAAACTCAGGCCTGACGGGCGATCGCAATCTCTTGAAACCCTGACCTTCCTTGAAACACTGGTCTAAAGATGTAAACGATTGAACCCGCCTAAGGCCACGAGGGGAAAGCCGGAGGCGAACAGGCGATCGCTTAAAATGAGAGAGCTAAAACGATAATGAGCCATATTTTTGAAACGGGATGGCTCAAGATATCAAGAAAATTTGGGAAGGGTTTGGCAGTAATGGAACCTGTTGTTCTGATAGGTCTTTTGATTTTATTGGTGATCACCGGATTCTACGCCTGGTCTTCTTATCAAACGCTTCAAGAAATCCGCCAGGAAAATAATCTTTACAAACAGGTGATTGAGCGACAGCTGAAGATATCAGCATTTCCTCATTTGCATTGTGATATGCAGTGCGATCGCCAAACCAACAGCATCAAGCTAGAAGTTTATAACATTGGCAACATCCCCGCCTATGACCTGCATATGAGCGTGATTGGGGCCTACAGCGAAGAAAACCTGGACATCCCCACCTTCATGAAAACCTATGTCCAAACTCGCTATCGCAAATATCCGCTCCAGGTCGATAAAGTCGGCTACTACGGCATTCGCAGCAGTACGCGCTGCCCTGTGTTGCCATTTCAAAAGCAGTGGGCGATCGCCCTCAGTTTGCCAGTTTCCCCTGTCGATATCTACGCCTTGATCCAATATCGAGAAATTTTGGGCGGCAACTATTACCAGGTCTATTGTTTCTCCGATTTAGATGACCAAGGCAACTACCGAGCCAACATTTTAGAACCCCAAGGATTAGAGCCGTTAGAACGGTTTCATTTCCATGACGTTGATGATGCCAACTTCTCGGCCACTGGCAAAGCATTGCCCTACTATGTCGGAGATTTTATCGACCTCTGGAATCACTCCCTGTCTTATCGGTTTACCGTGCTGCATCCAGAAAATGTTGACCCGACTCAGACCGTCTACGACGGGAAATAAAGGATGGGCAATAAAGAAAAGCGATCGCCTTCTCTGTTAGAAAGCGATCGCCTCACCCAATGATCAATCGTTAGAGTCGCAAGCTTGATTAAGCTCTTGATTGCCCTTTAAGGAGCCAAGGCGTTACCGCGCAGGAGGCTACCAATGGTCTTAGCCGTAATCTTGAGCTGCGTCAGAGGATTGGCAGGAACAACGGTCTTATACAGATAGCTGTCAAAGGTCAGCTTCTGAACATCGATGTCTGCACACATTTCCACAAACGCCTCACGGGTCGCATCCGAACGGTAGAACACCGTTTGTAGCAGATCCAGCACTTTGTAAGTGATGCCGTAGGCTTTATCCCACCGCTTCAGGTAAACCTTCAAATCAGCTTCGGAAATCATGCTCTGACCGTTGTTGGAAAATTCCACAATCGCTTCAGCGCACATCCGGGCAGACTTGGCAGCGAAGTAAATGCCTTCACCCGAAGACTTGGTGACGGTTCCGGCAGCGTCACCCACAAGGGCCACACGACCGACGACCCGCCGAGGTCTGGGATGCTCAGGAATGGGGTGGGCCTCCACCTTGATGATCTGTCCACCTTCCAAGCGCTTGGCTGCACGGGCACGAATCCCGGCTTGAAGATGCTTGATTTTGGCTTTGTTGATCTTCATGGTGCCGGTACCGACCGCCACGTGGTCATACTTCGGAAAAACCCAAGCGTAGAAGTCGGGGGAGACATCGTCACCCACATACATTTCAGCCAGTTCTTCGTAGTAAGCCATCTTGTCTTCTGGGAGGCGAATCCGCTCCTGGAAGGCGATCGCGTAGTTGTAGTCTCCCGCATCAATGGCCTTGGCAATACGAGAATTTGCCCCATCCGCACCAATGACAACGTCTACTTGGAGCGTTTTGGCGGTTCCTTCCAAGCTGCCGTCAGAGTGATCGGCATAGTGAAGGGTGTAGGGATCTGTCTGATTGGAGGGAATCTCTAGCTTGTGGACGGTGCCATTGATCAGCTTGGCTCCCAGCTTTTCAGCCCGATCGCGCATGAAGCCATCTAAGACTTCCCGGCGACACATACCGATATATTCGTCTTCCTTCAGCGTGCTGCCAATGTTGACTTCAACATTGGAGGGCGAAATCATTTTCATCTTCCGCACCCGGCGATCGATGATCTCCGGTGGCAGATCAAACTCGCTCACCATACAAAGTGGAATAGCACCACCGCAGGGCTTTGCATTGTCTAACTTGCGTTCAAATAAATAGGTTTCGATACCAGCTTTTGCTAATGTCTCAGCGGCGGAAGAACCGGCTGGACCCGATCCAACAACAGCAACCCGTATTGCCAACGGTTTTCTCCCCATCTCTAAGGCTACGAAGTGGATACTAGCACGGACTTTTGGCCTATTTTTCTAGATTTTTACAGATGTGACTGAAATGAAATAGACCTTAATATATTGATACGAAATCTTGACTGCTCAGATCCAGATCTCTCTACCGCCAACCCTCTAATATTGTCAATACTTAGTTCTACCAATATCTGATTATTTCCGACAGCCATGCCGATCAAGCCTTCCCAGATTCGCGCCATCCTGGATGACAAGCGTGAGGATTTCACTCAATTCAGCCGTGAAGCGCTTCAAGATTTGCAGAAATACCGGGCTGCACTGGCCAACTTAGTGCAGATCCCACGGCCAGAGCTTGAGAGTCAGCTTGCTGCTATCACGGATGAAAGTGGGGCTAAGCCTCTGGAGTCCTTTGACCAAGCTAATGACCAAGCTAAGCAGGGTGTGATTCCCTGCAATCTGGTCTGGCAGAGTCGGGAACAAAGTTTGGCCTGGGTGCGCGATCGCCTGATTGGGATTACAACATTTGCGGTAGACGGATCTCAGATTTATCCCAGCAAAGATCTGTCTATTCCCATTGCGCTAATCCAAATCGGCTGGTTCGAGAATCCGCATCTACCGACGGGTGGCTATGAAAAAGACATTGCGCTAGATGTAATGACACCTAGCGATCTAAAAGTTGGGAATAGTGGTGAGCCTGCCGATCGCCGGGTCAATATGCGGCGCTTTCAGATGGAAACTGAGCGGTTGGTGGACTACATGAAGGCCCATCCCAATCCCCAAGACTGCCTAGTGTTTTTAGATGGCTCTTTGGTGGCAACCTTCGCAGAAGCATTTGATCCGGCTAGCCGCAACTTCTACGTAGATTGTCTGGTCAGGCTGCTGCGAACCAGCGAAAAGTATCGAGTGCCGCTGGTGGCCTACATTGATACGACCTATGCACAGGATCTGGCCGTAATGCTGCGGTATCTCTTTAGCCTGCCAGAATCGCAGTCGATCCATGATGCTCAGCTGTTTAATCCGCTGATGGAATGGGGCGATCGCACGCCGATTTTTCTCTGCCAGCGCTCCGGCATTTTGCGAGAGTATGACGATCAGCAAGACAGGATTGCCTTCACCTATCTCAAAACTACGCGAGATAGCTATCCGGCTCGGATCGAGATGCCTCTCTGGATGCATGAAGCTGGACTCGTCGATCGCGTTATGGACTGGGTGCGCGGAGAAGTGATTATTGGCAGTGGCTATCCATATGTGATTGAAACCGCCGACCAGACCGCCGTCCTGCAAGCCGAAGATCGGCAAATGTTTTACCGAATTTTGCAAGATTGGGCCGATGACGCTGAGTTAAATCTAAGGCTGTCTCGCAAGATGGTCAGCAAAGTTCGGCGGCGATAAACGACTCGTCCTGCAAGCTTTTTCAATTCTCTAGTCCATCAAGAATCGGAGCATGATTTTCTGTGCTCCGATTTTTTTGTGATGCAAATTTGATTTTTCTGAATGAAATAAATCGAACTGTCCGGATTTTAGACAACTGAATGGAAGAGAGGGTTAGCAATCTAACCCGTTTCTAAAACAACATCGATTCATGAAAGCAATCAGTAATTACCGTCTGTTCATTTATCGCAGTAGATCTTCTTCAGATCTTCATGCTTAGCTCTCGAATTGAATCGATTACTACCAAATTTTTATCTTTAAACGATGATCTAAAGCCTTAGATCGTCAGGCTATTCGACTACATGGGTGGCACTTACCAGCAATTCGCTCAAGTTGCACTGTGCCTAATTTAATGATGTAGCAGCATGCGGAAAAGCATTCTTCACCCTCTGATTACCCCCCTTAGACTCTCGATTATTACCCAATTCTATCCCCCCGACTATGCAGCCACCGGACAATTGATTGAAGAACTTGCCAGCCATCTTGGTGAGCAAGGTATTCAAGTCAAAGTTTTCACCGGACAACCCGGATACGCCTTTCAAAAAAACTCTGCTCCTGTGGTGGAGCGATCGCCCCAAGTTGAAGTCCGGCGATCGCGAGCCTCCCAAATCTGGCCTCAACGCATTCGAGGCAAAGCAATTGGTGGACTTCTCTTTTGTATCAGATCAGCTCTCCATCTGCTTAAAACCTCCAGTCATGGAGACATCTTGCTGTTAACCACAGCTCCCCCCTATTTGCCGATCATTGGATATCTCGCACATCTCATCTTTGGTGTGCCCTATGTTTGCTTGCTGTACGATCTATATCCCGATATTGCGGTTGAACTTCGGGTTATCTCCCAAAAACATTGGCTAACTCGAATCTGGGATTTTTGTAATCGAAAAATCTGGAAAAGTGCCAGCGAAATCATCGTTTTGAGTTCCACGATGAAAGAGAGGATCGTAGCAAAACATCCTCAGTTAGCTGACAAAATTACAGTCATTCATAGCTGGTCTAACCCAGACTGGATCACTCCCATTCCAAAAGACGAGAACTGGTTTGCTCACCAATACAATTTGGTTAGAAAATTCACCGTTCTCTACTCCGGAAATATGGGACGCTGCCACGATATGGATACAATTTTGGCGGCAGCAGAACAACTTAGAGATGAGCCAGTTGAGTTTGTCTTTATTGGCGGTGGAGCCAAACGACAAATTTGTCTCAAAAAAATAGAGGAGCAGGGATTGACCAACTGTCGATTTCTGCCCTATCAGGAAAAGCAGTTCTTACCTTATTCGCTGACAGCCTGCGATCTGGCGTTGGTCAGCATCAGTCCCGGCATGGAAGGGTTGGTTGCACCCAGCAAACTATACGGCAGTTTAGCGGCAGGGCGACCTGTTGCGGTGATTTGTGAACCGCATTCTTACTTACGGCCCCTGTTGGCAGAGTCTGGATGTGGGGAAGCGTTTGAGCACGGCGATGCCAAGGGATTAGCTCAGTTTATTCGCTCCCTGGCGGCCAGTCCTTGGTTGAGCCAGGACATGGGTCAGGCAGGACGCAGCTATCTCAAGTGCAACTTTACACTAGACATCATTGCTCAGCAGTATGCTCGCGTTTTCTACCGTAGCCTGAAGCGACCGTTTATTCCCTTTCCGACCTTACCCCACCCGATCGAACGGCGTAAGCCTATCAATCAAAGCTCACCTGAGCGAAGCTAGGCGGGGCCAACGGCTTCTATAGCTGCTTCCAGGGCGATCGCCACATGAGTCCAATGGGTGCCGCCCTGGCAAAAGACGACATAGGGCTCTCTCAGGGGGCCATCTGCCGAAAATTCGGAGGTACTGCCGTCAATAAACGTTCCCCCTGCCATGACTAGCTCACTCTCATATCCCGGCATCTGGGCCGGAACGGGACTGAGATAAGCCCCCACCGGAGAATATTGCTGGATGGCTCGACAGAAGGCAAGAATTTTCTCCGGTGAACCCAGCTTGATCGCCTGAATGATATCTCGACGGGGCGATTCTGGCAGCGGATTGACTGGGTAGCCCAATTGCTGAAACACACTTGCCGTGAGATGGTTGCCTTTCATGGCTTCACCCACCATTTGCGGCGCAAGAAATAAACCTTGAAACAACAGCCGATTTTGATCAAAAGTGGCTCCTCCTGCACTGCCAATCCCTGGCGCTGTGAGACGGCAAGCTGCAGCCTCAACCAAATCGGCCCGTCCTGCTACATATCCCCCTGCCTGCACAATGGTGCCGCCTGGGTTTTTAATCAGTGAGCCTGCAATCAGATCTGCCCCCACCATGGGCGGCTCGCGATCTTCCACAAATTCGCCGTAGCAGTTATCGATAAAGCAAACCACGTTAGGGTTTTGCTGTTTGACGAGGTAGACAACCTTCTCAATCTCTGCAATCGAAAGGCTCGGTCGCCAAGAGTAGCCACAAGAACGTTGAATGTGGACCAGGCGAGTGTGAGGGGTCACAGCTTGAGCTAGGGCAGCCCAATCTAGACTTCCCTCCTCAGTCAGAGGCAACTCGCGGTAGTGAATGCCAAACTCATGAAGGGAGCCTTGATGCTGTCCGCGCAAGCCGATGACTTCTTCTAGCGTGTCGTAGGGAGCACCTGCGATCGCCAGCATTTCGTCACCGGGACGCAGAACACCAAACAGGGCGCAGGCGATCGCATGGGTTCCAGAAACAAACTGAACTCTGACCGCTGCGGCTTCAGCTCCCATGACTTCGGCAAAGACGCGATCCAGGGTTTCTCGACCCAAATCGTCGTGGCCGTACCCGGTGACGCCGGAAAAATGGTGGACACCCACCTGATGATGGCGCAGTGCAGTCAAGACCCGTTTCAGATTTTTCTTGACCTGGGCGTCAATTCCAGAAAAAATCTGACATAGTGCTTGTTCTGCTTGTTGAATTGGCTCCAAACTGTTCATCAATCCCTCGTTTCTCCTGTTTTCTCCGGCGAGGTGACTGTGCTTCGTCCGGACTAACTTGCTGCGTCACGGTGATAATGAGATCACGGACTCTAGAAGTGCGGAATCTATTGTCGCGCAGATCGGGCTAAAAAATTTAATGGTGAGATTACTGCATGACTGTTGCAACTTCAAATAAACTTTCCCTTACCTGGCCAATCATTATATTTATGGCCGTGGTTCATCTTGGAGCACTGCTGGCATTTCTCCCCAGTAACTTTAGCTGGGCAGCAGTCGGCTTGGCGGTTTTCCTGCACTGGGTGACAGGCGGCTTAGGAATTACTCTGGGCCTTCACCGCTTGGTTAGCCATCGGAGCTTCCGCACGCCCAAGTGGCTCGAATATTTGCTGGTCTTCTTTGGCACCCTCGCGATGCAGGGCGGCCCCATTGAATGGGTGGGTCTGCACCGTCACCATCACGCCCATTCCGATGAAGAGGTCGATCATCACAATTCTGGCAAAGGGTTTTGGTGGAGCCACATGGGATGGATGCTTTACGAAGTTCCGGCCAAGCAAGAAGTTGCCCGCTTTACCCAAGATATTAACGAAGATCCAGTTTATCGATTTTTTGAAAAATACTTTTTCCCCATCCAAATCGCGTTTGGGGCACTCCTCTATCTTCTGGGTGGATGGCCGTTTGTGGTGTGGGGCATTTTTGTGCGGCTTGCGGTTGTCTATCACTGCACCTGGTTTGTAAACAGTGCCACCCACAAGTTTGGCTATCAGTCGTATGAGGCGGGCGATCGCTCCACCAACTGCTGGTGGGTAGCGCTGCTCACCTACGGCGAAGGCTGGCACAACAATCACCATGCCTTTCAATATTCGGCCCGTCATGGTCTGAAATGGTGGGAAATCGATATGACCTGGATGGCAATTCGATTTTTGCAAGCGATCGGTCTAGCCCAAAAGGTGAAGCTGGCCGAAAAAGCTTAAACCCAAAACATTAGATCACTAGAAATTACTAGTCATCTCTAGTGGTCTCACAATATTGATCAAGCTTGAATCAAATATTGTGACCAAGTAAATATTGATCTCTGAAAGCCTGTCAAAACAGGCTTTTTTTATAGCTACACTGCTTTTGATTTTCTAGCTGCCGCTGCCTTGAACGATGTATTTCACCGTCGTTAGCGTTTCCAGGCTGATCAGACCGCGACGGTGGCCCTTTTGGTTGGAGATGCCTAGCGCGATTGGGCTGCCAGCCTTGGGACTGCGATAGAAGCGGGGTGAGGCATTGATATAAGACATGGCGCTGTTGATCTCTTGGGCAAATTGGCGACTTTCCTGGTAAGACTCTGTTGTCAGACAGTCGGCATGGCCGCTGCTGTATTGGTTGATCCAGGCGATCGCCCCATCCAGGTCATCCACCACCTTAAAGGCAATCGTATTGTTGAGATAGGGCTGTCCCCACTCAGCCGGTTCTGCCAGCGTCAACTCTGGAAACTCTGCGACTAGCTCTTCATCCCCTTTGAGTGCAAAGCCCTTGTCTTTAAGGCTGCTCCATAGGGTTGTCAAAGATGAAAAGTTTTGGTTGCGATGAATCAAAACCTTTTCGATCGCATTGACAGGGTCAGGTTCACTCTGGTGGCTATCCAAAATCATCCAGCGAACCGTATCTAAAGCCCCCGAAGATGACCAGTAGAGGTAGCAGTTCCCAATCGCTGTTTTTAGCACAGGCGTTGTCGCCTGACGAATCACCTGCTGAACCAAGCTCGAGCGCCCATAGGGAATGACTAGATTGATATGCTGATCCTGCGTCACCAGATCTCGAATTGAGGCACCCTGATCGGGTGGCAGCAGCTCCAGACTTCCAGGCAGCAGCCCCGCATCCTCAAGCGCCATTTGCAGTGTCTCAATGATGATTTGGTTGGAGTGGCTGGCTTCACTACCGCCTTTCAGCACCAGGCTGTTGCCCGTACGGATACAAAGTCCGGCCGCGATCGCCCCCAACTCTGGAAAAGATTCGTAAATGAGTGCAATCAGGCCCAGCGGCATCAGTTGGCAATAGGTTTGCCCCTGTTCGATTTGGTAAGGCGTATTCAACACCTGTTGAATCGGGTCAGACAACTCACTGAGACGCTGCAAGATTTGCACCGTGGTCTGCAGGCGCTCAGGCGTCAGCTTCAGCCACTCTAGAATCAACTCCGGGATGGCCATTTCTCGGCTGGCTTCTAGATCCAGCGTATTGGCTTCTAGAATGTCATCCTGGCGGGCTTTCAACGCCACAGCCATCTTTTGTAAAGCACGACTTCGATCGGCACCACTTAAGGCCGCCAGTTCTGAGGAGGACTGGTGGGCGCGGCAAACAAGCGTAACGAGATCAGGTGAAGAATTCAAGGAAACTGTCGCCATTGCCTAACGTCTACAAGCCAACCAGAGCACAAAGATCAGCAGAACTGAAAGCACAAATGCCGCAGCAACTCGAAATGCTGTGCTGGAGCTGAGCGGAGACTGCAGGGTGGTGAGCAGCAGCAGAAAGACCAGCCCAAACAGAATCACTAAAATTAAGGGTAAATAGCTTCGACTCAAGCTGGAATGGGCAATGCTCCATTGATTTCCTGTCCAACGCCATGTCTTTTTATAGGGATAGTGGGTGGAGAGTTGCTCAAGCACGTAGCCATTATCTTGAACGACAAAGATTTGCTGGCAGCGATCGCAGCCAAACGCATCTGTCAACGCAATCGGCACCAACCGCCCCCGACGGCGGCAGGGGCAGGGATAATCAGCATTGAAATCAATCTTGTGGTTTTTTTGAGGTTGCACAAGCAGTGACAGCGCAAAGTTAAGTTCAGGCTAGCAACGACCGAGATGGATAGAGCGCTCTTTGACCTCAGTAGACTTCTCTGCAGAAACAATCAGGTCTACCAAAGTGGGGGCACTGCTGACTAAAAAAATAGCCACGATAGCTCATAGAATTAGTCCGATTTTAACATTCTTAGATTTGGAGCAAAATGCCCCCTACCAGGCCTAATCCTTGAATAAACGGATAGACTCCTCTAAACCGATAAGCAGATCACAGAATCAAACCGAAATCTGAGCTACCGTTTAGTATATTCACTTTGTTAAAGCGGGTAACGCGATTCGAACGCGCGACATTCACCTTGGCAAGGTGACGCTCTACCACTGAGCTATACCCGCAACCGACTGCTTATCTAGATTCTCAAAATCTCCCTAATCTGTCAACACCTTTGACAACTTTTTTTTGCGTGCTGGCCAAACACCCCGTCCGAGACTCGACGAAAGCAGTCTAGATGGTTGGCTAGCTCTCTGATCTATCAGAGGTCGCAGCGCTTTTGAGGGAAGCTGGCAGCGATTGAGAGTTGTCGTCTCCAGCTAGGCTGCCTTGCTCTGGGCTGATCGTCCGCACTTGGCGCATGAGACTTGCCATCTCAATCGCGTTCATGGCGTATTCCCAGCCCTTGTTACTCTTGATCCCAGCCCGCTCGAGGGCTTGTTGCAGGGTATCTACAGTTAAAATCCCAAAGATGACAGGGACTCCTGTCTGGAAACCTGCCGCCGCTAGACCTTTTGAAACTTCTGCCGCAACGTAGTCAAAATGAGGCGTTTGGCCTCGAATCACTGCGCCCATGCAGATAATGGCATCATAGCGATGAGTCAGCGCTAGCTGGCGTGCCAGCAAGGGCACCTCAAAGCAGCCAGGCACCCAGACATAGTCAACCTGAGTTCCTTGAGGGTCGGGATCGATCCCATGTCGTTTGAGACAATCCTGACAGCCCTCTAGCAGCTTAGTTGTGACTAAGTCATTGAAGCGACTGATCACGATCGCAAACCGTAGAGACGTTGTCTGGGTAAATGTGCCCTCGAAAACCGCCATGATGATGTACTCGTTTAGGGTGCTAGTTTAGGGTTCTGTTATGTTGCTCTAAGCGTCTAACTCAAATCACCAGGTAGTTGAGCCCACCGACGACTAGCACCAATCCGATCCAAACTGCTGAACCTAGCAAAAGCAGCCGCTTTGATTGATCCCAGTTTTGAGGAGAGGCATAGGCAACGGGAACGCCGACAATCATCGCAAAAGACATCAGCACAAGAGCTGCTAAGGCAATCTGAAACAAGATTGATAACATTTTTTCCTCTCAATAAGTCAAAAAGCTGGATTTTTGTGGGCAGATATAGCTCCACGCTTCAATCTGTCCTCAGTAGTAAGCTATCAGAAATTGCCCCCTCTCGGCACTTTCTCTGCCAAGATCAAGGGGATCTCCCTAATCAAATTTGAGAAAGCTGGAGGCGTTTGAATTGCTACTTCTTTGTATTGTCTTCCTACTTTTCCGGCGCAATCCATGATGGATTTAATTCTCTGCCACACAACCGCAGATTTTGACACGCTAGGTGCGGCGATCGGCCTGACCCGACTGCATCCTGGAGCCAGAATTGTGCTGACGGGGGGGAGTCATCCGACGGTTCGCGATTTTTTGGCATTGCATCGAGATGAATATGCTCTGATTGAGCGGCGCTCGGTGAATCCCAGTCAGATTCGATTGCTGATGGTGGTGGATACGCAGTGGCGCGATCGCCTTGGTAAAGCAGCGGAGTGGCTGGATTTGCCCCATCCTAAGGTGGTGGTCTATGACCATCATCTCGATCAGCGGGGAGATATTCAGGCGGACCAAACTCAGGTTGAGGCCGTGGGCTCGACTAGCACGTTGATTGTGGAGCAGCTTCAAGCGCGATCGCTCGATTTGACGCCTTCGGAAGCAACGGCCATGGCGTTAGGAGTGCATGTCGATACGGGATCGCTGACGTTTGATCATACGACGGTGCGAGATGCGGCGGCACTGACTTGGTTGATGCAGCAGGGCGCGAGTTTGGGGGTGATTGCTGAATATGTCGAGCCTGGGCTATCGCCCCAACTTCAAGATCTGCTGGCTGTGGCGCTAGAAAAGCTGCAGAGCGAGCTTGTCCATGGCATGGCGGTGAGCTGGATTTTGCTTCAGGTTGAAGCTTATGTGCCTGGGCTATCGAGTTTGGCTGCACAGCTGATGAGTTTGACGGAGACGGATGTGTTGCTGCTGGCGGCTCAGTATCCGTTGGGAGGGGGGGAGCAGCGATTGACTGTGATTGGGCGATCGCGAGGTGGGTCTTTTAGTGCGGTGCAGGCGGCTGGAATCAATTTGGGAGAGTTGTTTGAACAGTTGGGTGGGGGTGGACACGTGAGTGCTGCCGCTGCAACGCTCAAGGCGACATCGCCAGAAGCAACGCTCGCTCAACTCCTGGACCAACTGCGAGATCAGATTCCGCAGCCACCTCAAGCGCGGGAACTCATGTCTTCTCCAGTCCGAACGGTCCGACCTGAAACCACAATTGAGGAAGCCCAACGGATTTTGCTGCGCTATGGCCACTCTGGGCTGTCGGTGGTAGATGGAGCGGATCAGCTGGTGGGGATAATTTCCAGGCGAGATTTAGATATTGCGCTCCATCATGGCTTTAGCCACGCCCCGGTGAAGGGCTACATGACGACGAATCTCAAAACAATCACGCCAGTGACGACCTTGCCCGAAATCGAATCTCTGATGGTCACCTATGACATTGGTCGTTTGCCGGTGCTTGAGCAAGAGCAACTGGTGGGAATTGTGACTCGGACGGATGTGCTGCGGCAAATCCATCAGGATCAAAGCGGGCAACGGCTAGCTGGAGGGCGGCCCAACCACTGCCCCCTGCCGCAGGTGGTGTTGGGGATGCTGCGCGATCGCCTCACACCAGCCCTTTGGGACGTCTTGATGGCTGCGGCGCAGGCCGCCACACAAAAGGGTTGGCAGCTTTACCTGGTGGGCGGTGCGGTGCGCGATTTGTTGCTAGCCGACCCAGAGGGCGACTTGTTGATGGATGACATTGATTTGGTCGTCGATGGTTTTCACCGTTCGGCAACCGATGCGGCTGGGGTCGAGTTGGCCCGCGATCTGCTCCAAACCTATCCGGAAGCTAGGCTACAGGTCCACGGTCGATTTCAGACGGCGGCTCTGCTGTGGCATGGCGATTCGGAGTTGGACTCGCTGTGGATTGATATCGCCACGGCTCGCACCGAGTTTTATCCTTACCCAGCGGCCAATCCGGAGGTGGAATCGAGTTCGATTCGGCAAGATTTGTATCGTCGCGACTTCGCAATCAACGCGCTGGCCATTCGTCTGACGCCACCTCGCACGGGTGAACTGTTGGACTTTTTTGGCGGCTTGCTCGATTTGCAGGCCAAACAAATTCGGGTGCTACACACGAATAGCTTCATTGAAGATCCGACTCGGATTTATCGGGCGGTGCGATTTGCGGTGCGGTTGGGGTTTGAGATTGAGCCGCAGACGGAGGGCTATATTCACCATGCGATCGCCAGCGGCATCTACGATCGCATTCAGTCAGAAGTCAAAAAGACACCTGCGCTCCAGACCCGCCTCAAGCAGGAATTGCGATACATTTTGCAGGCCCCCTACTGGAAAGATGCTGTTCAGCTGCTCTCCAGGTTGGGGGCGCTACGCTGCATCCATCCCCATTTAGAACTCGATAGCCAGCTATGGAAACAGCTCCAGCTTGTCCATCGTTGGCTGAAGCGGTTTGACACATCTGAAATATTGCCCCACTGGCAAGTGTTGCTGGAGGTCTTGCTGGCCCATTTGAATGCGGGCGATCGCAGCCAAGTTGCCCACCATCTCCAGCTTCCCACCGATAGCATTGAACGGCTGTGCTATCTCGATCAGATTCAGGCGGCTGTCGAAACGGCGCTGCCCCAATGTCAGCGGCCTAGCCAGATCGTGAAGTTGCTCAGTGCCTACGATTTGAGTATGCTGACACTGCTTGCCATTCGGCTGCCGCGATCGCTTCGCAAGCAGATTTGGCAATATCTGACGGATTGGACCCACGTTAAACCCCTGCTAGATGGCAACGACCTCAAGGCTTTGGGTTACAAACCTGGCAAGCAATTTAAACCGATGATAGAGGCCTTGTTGGCCGCTACGCTGGATGGTGAGGTGGGCGATCGCCCTCAAGCAGAAGCCTTCCTCCGTCAGCATTTCCCCCAAAAAACCTGAATCCGTTTTCTGCTAAGCCTTTGGAGGTGGCGAAAAGAAAGCCCCCTTGGCGAGAGGTTGTAGCATAAGTTAAAGAATTTCTGTGTTCTCCCCTCCCGCTCAACCTATGACTTTGACAGCTGGAACTTCACTGCAAGATGGCAGGTATGTCATTCAAGCTGCGATCGCGCAGACCGATCGCCTTAGGGTCTATCGAGCCCTACATGCCGAACTGAACCATGCTGTCATTTTACAAACGCCCAGCGCTCTGGAGGATAACGTAGAACAGCGATCGCAGTTTAGGGCGACAGCCCAGCGTTTGGCCCAATGTCGGCATCCCCATGTGATCAAAGTCCTCGATTGCTTTGAAGACCTCAACTTGCCGTTTGTAGTGCTAGAGCAGGTCATCGGAATATCTTGGCAAGATTGGGTCCAGTCTCAAGCCCCAGTTGGCCCAGAAGAGGCGCTCGCCTATCTGCATCCGCTGATCAAAGCATTGGAGCTAATGCAAGCCAAAGGACTGTATTACAGCCCAGACTATCCAATCCAGATCATGGGGCAGAAAAGAAGCGATCGCCTATTGATCACAAGCTTTCCAGCCCTCATGGCTTCTACTCAGCCGTCTTTGGCTCCCATCACAGATGTGCTACGAATGTTGGCTAGTCTGCTGTACGGCTTGTTAACCGGTCAGATTGCAGATCCCTCCCTGGGGCCAGCCCAGATCTGCGCCGAGCTAGACAAACTAGAGCCGCCTCTAGACAGCGCCATCAAACAAGGGATTTTGCAAGGGCTTTGCCCCGATGTGGAGACTCCACCCATCAGGCTGGCAGACTGGTTTGCCCCCTTTCCCTTCGCCCCCCAGGTTGGCCCTACCTTGCCTACAGTCGCGGCGACGGCAGGACCGCCCTTAAAGAATGGGTCGCAAAACGGGTCGCAAAACGGGTCGCAAAATGAGTCGCAAAACGGGTCGCAAAATGGCAGATCTGGGGCGATCGCCTTTCCCCCTTCCTACTCAAATGGCTCAAAACCCGCACCCCTCTCAGAAGTACTGCTGCCCACAATTGTGGCCGCTCGTGCGAACGGCATACAAAGTCCTTCACCCTCGCCACCCTTATCACCCTCACCAACCGTAGCAGCAGATGCAGCAGATGCAGCCCCTCCACCTCGCCAGCCCCAGCGCAATCACGGCGTATGGGTTGCGCTGGGGGCAACTGCTGCGATCGCCGCACTGACTGGAGCTGGCCTAGGCTTAGGATTGCGGTTTGAGCAACTGCATCTCCCCAATTCTGACTCGCCCAACGGGGGGCGCGACCGATCTAAGAACGAACAATCTTTCCCGCGCAGCCAGAATTGGCCAGGGGCAGAAAATATTCCAGGATTTGAACATCCTGACATTTACATTGAAAGCTCTCCGGGATCGCTCGATCGCAGTTTCCCTCTAGAAGGCCCCGTCGAAGAACCCGATTCGCAACCCTATTACCCACCCGAGTCCACCTATCCGGCATCTGAAGATCCTGATCCTACCTTTAGCGATGAACCTGCTCCAGGTTTTGGTGGTCAAGAAGGCCAGTTTGACTCCTACCCCTCAGAGGCCCCCTTCCAGGAGTACCCTACTGAAGATGTTAGGCCCATTCCTAAAGCAGAACCCGATCCCTATGCTCCGGGTGCAGACGTGCCGCTGGACGTAGCTCCAGTTTCGCCTGATCCTGTCCCCCTAGAGCCTCTACTTCTGGACTCCAACAGCGTTGGCCTGTAAGGGCGTTCCTGCAAATCCTTCTCGACCTCAAGGCGTTTAGCCATCGGCTAAGGCAACAGGCTTAGAAGGCTCCACAGATGGAATGGCCAATGGTAAGGTGAGCCAGAAACTTGACCCTTCTCCAGCGACGCTGTTGACTCCGATCTGGCCTCCGTGGGCTGTAATGATTTGCCGACAGAGGTAAAGCCCCAACCCAATCCCCGTAGAGTGGCGAGATTTGGGGCCACGGCTATAGCGCGTAAACAGGCGATCGCACACTTCGGGCGGCATTCCCACCCCGTTGTCTGACAACGTAAATCGAATCATTTCGGCTTCAACCGTGGCATTCAGCACAAGATCAATTCCGGGTGGATTATGGTGCAGCGCGTTCGTGATCAAGTTCTCAAACACTCGTCGGAGCTGAACCGGATCTGCCGTCACTAGGGGGAGATCCGTGGGCACCAAATTGGTCATCGTGGCCTGATTTTTCTCAATCAGCAGCTCCAGATCTTCCATAATCATTTGGGTGAGCAGGCTCAACTGCAACAGCTCATACTGCAGTACGATCCCTCTTGTCTCACTCGAATGTGCTTGCAGGAGCGAATTAATCAAGTTGAGCTGATGCTCACTGCTCTGCAACATGCGCTGCACAATTGAGCGAGTGATCGTGAGTGTATCGCTGGATTGATTAAGCAGGTTATTGAGCACCAGCGACATTCCCATCACTGGCGTTCGCAAATCGTGTGAGAAGGCATTGAGAAACTCGTCTTTGAGATCGTTGAGTTCTTGCAATTCCTCCATTTTTTGCTGAAGTTGGGCTGTGCGTTCGGCCACCTGACACTCTAGACCCGTGTTTAGGTCTTGCACTTGCCGATAGAGCTGAGCTTGCTGAATGGCAATGGTGACTTGTGTTGCCAGTCGCTCCAGCAAATCTACTTCAAACTGTTCCCACTGCCGAGCCCCCCGGCACTGGTTGACACACAGTCCGCCAAACGGTTGTTCGTTCAACATCAGTGGCATCACTAACGAGGCTCGAATGTGGTATTCATGGTGGTACGCCGCCAGCCAAGGCTCTTGTATTTCTCGAATTGCGTCGTGAATAACTTGGGCCCGTCCGTCTTGAACCAGCCGCTCAATCATGCCCTGGACCTGTGCCGAATCGTTGATGGCTTGACCTAGGAGCGATCGCCATGCCGGATCAACTGATTCGGCGACAACCCTGCTCTCTGATTGGGAATGGGTATGGACAATATAGACGCGATCGGCTTTGAGCAACTGTCGCACCTCGGCAACAGTGGTGTTGAGGATCTGGTCGAGGTCTAGAGATTGACGGATGCGTAGGGCCATTTCTCCTAGGAGGCGATCGCGCTCAGTTGCAGCCCAGAGCTGTTGCTCAGCCCGTTTGCGCTCGGTAATATCTCGAACGATCGCCAGCACCTCATCCTCACCGCTGACTACAATCCGCGCCTCATAATCTCGTACAGTGGTTTGCCCACTTGTTTGCCCACTTGTTTGCTCACTCGCGGCGGCATCCTCAGACTGTGACTTCTCAGACTGTAACTTCTCAGACTGAGACCCCTCAGATTGAGACATCGAGGCAGGTAAACTAGGCTGAACCACCTGCAACTTATACTCAAAATCCTGATTTTCACCAGTTGCCAAGGCTCGCTCGATATAAGCCATCCGCTGGAACGCTATGTCGGATGGCAACACATCGTAAACTGTCTTGCCAATCAACTCTTCAGGACGCTGAAGAATATAACTATCTTGCTCCGCCTTGCAATCTAGATAGGTGCCATCCCGCCGAATCCGAAACATCAAATCTGGAACAGCATTGACCAAGGCCCGATGACGGGCTTCGCTTTGCAGAATTTTAGTTTCAGCTTCTTTTTGAGCCGTAATGTCTCGGATTCCGGCCACTCTGGCTCGTTTACCCTTGTAATATGCGGCCTTCGCCACAACAGAGCCCCTAAAAGTGGTGCCGTCTTTGCGTAGACCCACTCCCTCGTAGGCGTAAGGGTCATCGGGTGAAGCAAGAGACTGCCACTGCTGCTGTACCGCGCTTTTAGAAATCGGGGCCACTAAATTGAGCACGGGCATCCCAATCAGCTCTGCGGCTGAATAGCCAAACAAAGCCTCACCAGCTGGATTGACGTCTAGAATGGTGCCAAAGTCGTGAATGATCACGGCCTCAAAGGTGGCCTCAAAGAAACTTTGTAGCCGATCTTCGCTAGCCCGTAGGTTTTTCTCAGCCTGCTTGCGATCGGTAATATCTTGAACCACCGTCAGTACCTCATTCAGGCCACTCACCACCAAGCGGGCTTCGTAATCTCGCGGCCCTTGGGGCGTCGGCAGCTGATATTGGCAGGTCTGCAGGGCTCCAGTCTCTAGTGCCTTGTGAATGGCGGCCATGCACAAGGTTGCAACTTCAGCGGGCAGCATTTCAGGTACATAACGACCCACAATGTGTTCCCGAGGGATGTGGGCCATCGCATTACCCTTGAAGTCTAGATATTGTCCTTCCCGACTGATGCGAAACATCAAATCGGGGCTAGCATCCAGCATGGCACTATAGCGAACTTCGCTCTGCCGCCACTCTCTTTCTGCTTGTTTGCGGGCGATCGCCCCCCCCAGGCTAGCCGCCATCATCTGCAGCAAGGCCTCTTCGTCTGGAGACCACCGCCGTCCCTGATGACAATCATCAAACCCCACAAAGCCCCACACCTCGCCTTTGATCTGAACTGGGAGCAACAAGATCGACTGGATGCCCTGCTGACGAAGGATAGCTTGTTCTGGGGCTGGGAACTCTTCTACCAAACCGCAAACCGACTGCCCTGCCTGTAGCAAGTCAGACCAACGCGTCAGACCATTGGCGGCATAACTGCAGTTTTGAAGAGCGGGGTTATCCATTTGCGGAGCGATCGCATCCTGCACCCACTCAAACCGCTGGCTGGTGGCAATCTCGCCCGTAACAGGATGGGGGTGAATCTCAAAAATGTAGACCCGATCTGCCCCTGTGGCTTGACCCAGCGTTGCTAATGCCGTGCCGAGGGCTTGCGGATAGTCGTCCCGAGTCAACAGCTGACTGATGGCTGCTGCCACACCCTGCAAAAGGCTGGAGTGAGAACTCACAGGCTCCGGTACGGGCTCTAGCAAAGAGAGAGCCGTGGGAGGCGCAGAAGATATCGCATCAGAGGGACGTTCTGGAGACTGGCACATGGTACCGATCGATTCTGAGGCTTGAGCATTTGCTTGTCCAAACGTTTCGGACGCCAAAATTTTCTGGAGCTGGGCAAACGCCGCTTCATCTCGACAACAGTTACGTAAAGCCTGCAAGCGATCGGAGCCCGGAGCCATCTTGGCAACTCCAATGGACACTGAATGGAGTGAACGCTGAGGGGAGGGATTCGTCAGATAGGGTCAGATTCTGTCTTTATCCCACAAATATGGAGAGATGTGGATTTTCTTAAAGATCTGAAAATAGTTCCCAGTGTAGATGACAACTTACCATTCTAACCTCTAAGCTCAGGGGTGAGGCCGCCTATCCGCAGTACTATCTTAGGTATTCTTTATTCTGTTATCCCAAATTACTTGGCTGTGCTTTTTAATACTTCTCAGCCAGCTGGATTTCTGTCCACTACAGCCCCCAAATTATGGCATTCCTTTACACAATCAATAGGTATCTGGACGACCAATTGCCTTGCATCAAAGGATGACTTAAACGTCATGATAATCCTGAGACAAGGCCTTTCAACCAGGCAACTAATTCGGACTCAACCACGTCTTTAAATCTAGGTGAACAGTTAGAGCGATCGCCAATTTCCCTGGAAATTTAGCGATTTGGAGGTTCTTCATGCTTAAAAACCATTCCCTTGCCCTCTAATCTCACCTAGGAACCTTTAGACTCCTGAATTGTCTAATTTCCTATCCAACGCATCGATTTCTGGAGAACGCTCTTACATGTCTAAACTAAACGGATGGCAGTCGGGTACCGCGCTATTTTTGGCCCTCAGCATGACTGCAGGTGCAGCTGCTCCCATCGTGATGCAGGCTCCTGCTTATGCTCAAACTACATTCTCTGACGTTCAAGCTGGATACTGGGCAAGACCCTTTATTACTGAACTTGCAAACCGTGGCGTTATCAGAGGTTTCCCTGACGGTAGCTTCCGTCCGGATGCACCTGTTACACGGGCCCAGTTTGCAGCCATGCTCCGTCAAGCTTTTGAGCGGGACGATATTCGTTCTTCTGCAAACTTTGTAGATGTTCCTGCCAACTATTGGGCCTCTACTGCAATTCAAGAAGCTTACAGAACTGGCTTCTTGAGTGGATACCCTGGCAACGTCTTCAACCCTGAGCAAAACATTCCTCGGGTACAGGTATTAGTAGCGCTGGCCAATGGCCTCAACTACAACGTTACGGGAACTCCTGCCACTGCTCTGCAAGCCTTCAACGATGCAGGTGCAATTCCTGGTTATGCCGTCAACAGTGTCGCTGCAGCCACACAACAGCAAATTGTGGTGAACTATCCCAATGTGCGGACCCTTAACCCCAACCAGACAGCAACTCGTGCGGAGGTTGCGGCCTTTATCTATCAGGCACTGGTTCAGTCGGGACAAGCTACGGCAATTGCTTCGCCTTACATTGTGGGTCAAGCTCAAACTCCTCCTCCGACCCAGGCCGTCAACATTCCGGCTGGAACTACGATTCCGATTCGCTACGATGATGCGGAAAGAATCCTGATCTCGCCTGAAGAGCCTCAACCTGTTCCTGTCACACTGACGGTAAGCCGCGACATTGTGGCTCAGGGAGGTCGAGTTTTGATTCCGGCTAACAGCCAAGTTGTGGGTGAAATTCGGGTTGAAGAAGGTGGCGCACGGTTCTATGCTCAGCAGCTTGTGCTGACCAATGGCACTCGCATCAACGTTAGTGCAACTTCTGAACTACTGACAGAGCGCACCACGATTCGTCGCGGCTCTAATGTGGGTAACGTTCTGCAAGGAGCTGTCCTAGGTGCGGCGGCAGCGGCGGGTGTTGCTGCAGTGACGGGCGATCGCGCCATTGCAACTGAGGAAGTTTTGGGTGGCGTCGGTATCGGTGGACTACTTGGCCTCTTCTTTGGCCGCGATCGGGTTGATCTGCTCGTGATCGATCCAGACACCGACCTGAACTTGACGCTGAACTCGGCTTTGACGATTCAGTAGAAACCGTCTGGGATTGGAGTGCGTGAGGAGCAATGTTAGTGTCGTAGGGGTTTGGTTTGCTAAGCCCCTACCTCCTCTCTAAAAACTATGTCTTAGCTTCTAGAACTAGCTTCTAAAACTAGCTTCTAAAATTTTGACGAGAGCGATCGCAAGAAACGCTCTCGCTTTTTCTTTGGTTTCTCCGTTTATCGTCCTCATGGCTGAAGGTATATCTTTCCCTGCCGGAGGATAGTCCAGCCTGACTTTGTCCATTTGGCAACTGTTGAAGGCACACCTGAGCTGGTGAGTGTCGATGCAGATGAGAGCGGCTCAATTGCAGCGATATCTGGTGATAAAAGCGTTAGCACTTCAGGAAACTGAGTTTCTATTTCTGCCATTGTTTCCAACGGGGGTTGGCCCGAACGGTTGACGCTGGTGGTAGCTAGAGGCCCAGTCTGCGCCAGGATGTGACGAGCGATCGCCCGGTTGGGTACGCGAATGCCAATGGTGGTCGGGTCGGTTGGGTTCATGGCAGCAGGCAGGCGATCGCTTGCAGGCAATACTAGGGTGAGGGCTCCCGGCCAGTGCTGTTGGGCGACCTGCTGCCATAGGGCTTGCTCTTGAGTTGTTCCTTTCACAAAAGGCCAAAGATCATCAGCGGTTGCACCCATCAAAATCAGTGGCTTGGTTTGACTCCGCTGTTTGGCAACAAAAATCAGGTCAGCTCGATCAGGCCGACTGGCCAATGCTGGCACTGTATCGGTGGGAAAGCTAATCAGGCGATCGCCTGCCCGAACGGCTGCAACGAGATCAGTGAGTGAAACTTGAGTCATTTTGAACAGTGAAGTGCCTGCAAAGAAAATCGTAGCAGGGCCAGATATTCCTTTCCTCAGATAGAGACGTTTATCGGGCGAAATAGATACCCTGAGAGTATTCTTCCGATGTTGCAGCTCGTGCATCTCAGAGTGTGAGCATTAATCGGCCTAGCGCCTGCCAACTAGCGCCTACCAAGCTGTAGGTCTGGGCTCTGATTTTGATGGGTAGCTTTGAGCAGGACGTGCGCGTGAGCCTTTGAGGCTGTCTAAATTTTTTGATTTGAAGATTAGATGCCTGAGCAAAACCTTCATTCTCATCCCAAGGCTCCTCCTCTGCCGCGTCGCCATCCCAACAGCGGCGGACGGGGTGTCTTGCTGGTGTCGCTCATCCTGCTAGTCGCAAGTGTGGGTATGGTTCTGGAGTATTCTGGCATCATTAATTTTATTCCCGCATTTGGTCGAGGCGGTCGGCCTCGGCTAGAGCTAGGGATATGGCGGGAGGCAGACTTCCAGGATCTACCCACCAACTTTTGGGCACGGCCTTTTATTGAGGAAATGGTGCAGCGAGATTTGATCGCTGGATTCCCCAACCAGGAGTTTCGACCGACGCAGCCGATGACGCGAGCTGAGTTTGCGGCGATTGTGAGTGCTGCGTTTGGTCAAAACTATGGTCCTCAACTTCCCCAAGCTAGCCAACCTTTTGAGGATGTACCTTCTGACTTGTGGGCTGCGCCTGCGATCGCCACGGTTGTCGAAACTGGATTTTTGAGCGGCTATCCAGACAATCGCTTTCAGCCTCAGCAGCCGCTCTCTCGGGTGGAAGCCTTGGTGGCATTGAGTACGGGCTTAGGGCTCCGAGCCGAAGAGGCCACCGAAGACATTTTGAGAACTACGTTTATTGATGCCATCGAGATTCCCAGTTACGCACGCGATGCGATCGCCGCAGCAACGGAAGCTGGCCTAGTGGTCAACCATCCTGACCCGAAAGCGTTTAATCCTAACCAGCCTGCGACCCGTGCGGATGTATCTGCCTTTGTCTATCAGGCCTTGGTGCTGCAAAACCGAGCCGGACGGATTACCTCCCCCTACATCGTGGATCAGTATATCGCAACCCGATTTTGGCGATTTTAGCGGTGTTTCTAATCCTATTTCCAATTTTATTCCTAACTATTTGCCTATTTGGCCTCCATCCAGTTTTTGCCAGCATAGGCCTCAACCAGCAGCGGCACAGTCAGCTCGACGGCGGTTTCCATCGTGGTTTGAATTTTCGGCTTTAGCTCTTCCCACTCGTCCGGCGGCACCTCAAACAGCAGCTCATCATGCACCTGCAGCAAAAGCCGAGCCTGATAGCCCCGGAGCAATCGATCAATCTTCACCATCGCGATTTTGATGATGTCTGCGCTTGAGCCTTGAATGGGGGCATTGGCCGCCGCTCGCAGCAGTCCAGCGTCGTATTGCCCTGGCGATTTGATTTTGTCTAGATCAATCTGGTCAGGCTCGCGATCGCGCAATCGCTGCAACTGGCCGCTGGTGAAGTTGAAGTAGCGGCGACGCCCTTTGATGGTGGAGACATAGCCGTGGGCGATCGCCTCTCGCTGCATCCGCTGAAGATACTCAAACACCAGCGGATAACGTTCATTAAAGCGATCAATAAAGATTTTGGCTTCTGTGCGGGCTACGCCTGCTTCTCGCGCAAATCGAGACGCCCCCATCCCATAGATCACACCAAAGTTGATCACCTTGCCCAAACGGCGCTCCTCTGACGAGATCTGCTCCTTCTCAAACAGCAGTTGAGCCGTCAGCGTATGGACATCCCGATTATTTTGATAGGCTTCAATGAGGACTGGCTCCTGACTCAGATGGGCCAAAATCCGTAGCTCAATCTGGGAATAGTCTGCTGCGACTAACAGCCATCCCGGTTCCGGCACAAACCCGGCCCGAATTTGCCGACTAAACGCCGTTCGGATCGGGATATTCTGCAAATTTGGATTAGAAGACGACAAGCGCCCCGTTGTGGTGATGGCCTGATTGAAATCAGTGTGGACTCGCTGCGTTTGAGGATTGACTAGCGCCGGCAGCGCATCTACATAGGTTGACTTTAGCTTTGCCAGCGTGCGGTGCTCCAGCATCGTATCAATCAGCGGATGATCACCTTGCAATTTGTCTAGCGTGGCCGCATCCGTGGAATATCCGGTTTTGGTTTTGCGAGATTTTTTGACATCCAGCTTGAGCTTGTCAAACAGCAGCTCACTTAGTTGCTTGGGAGAACCCAAGTTAAACTTTTCTCCAGCCAGCTCATAGGCTTGTTGCTCCAGAGCGTGCAAATCTGTTTCGAGCGATTGGGAGAAACGCTTTAGGTAGTCCTGATCGATATGAATACCAACATATTCCATGTTGGCCAGGACAGGCTCTAGTGGCACTTCTACTGTCATCAGCAGTCGTTCTAGCTCAGGCGTTGGGGCCAAGTCTGCTCGTAGTTTCTCAACCAGTTGAAACGTGACATGCACATCCATGCCGCAGTAGTCCGCAACGGCAGCAATGCTGAGATCGGCGATGTCTCTGCCCTTGGGCACCAGATCGTTATAGGTCTGAGCATTGATTCCCAAATAGCGTAGGCCCAGATCGCCCAGGTTGTGGCTGTTGTCTGGATTGAGCACATAGCTAGCCAGCATCGTGTCAAACACTACGCCTGCCAGTTCAATCCCCTGACAGCGCAACACTAGCCGATCAAACTTGGCATTTTGCAGCACTTTGGGATAGTCTGCACTCTCCAAAACCGGACGTAGCGCGTCTAGTGCTAGCTGCAGATCCAGGTTGTGGCCCGAACGATGTCCCAAAGGAATGTAGGCCATCTCGGTCAGACCCGCTCCCCACGCGCAGCCAATCCCGACCAGCTGGGCCTCACGGGGATCGAGTGCGGTTGTTTCTGTATCCCAAGCGATGGGATGGTTGGGGTCAGTAAATGTTTGCAGCCGCCTGACCAGAGCATGGAGTTGCTCAGGCGTAGCAATGATCTCAGGATCAATGGGAGATGGAATTTGAGCCTTAGCGGCCTCTGTATCTTCAGCGCTAAAAAACCATAGGTTCTCGTTTTCTGAGGCTGGGGGAAACACGGGTTGGGGCTCAGCCGTTGGCACCCCTGGTAATTCCTGAACTTCACCCCCCAGTAGGCGCTGCAGCTTGGTTACCTGTCCCAGGAAATGACGGAACTCTAGCTTTTGCAGCAGTGGGATCAGCGTATCGGTGTCAAATCCCTGTAGCCGACAATCCTCCAAATCCACCTCTATCGGCACATCCAGGTGAATCTGAGCCATATATTGAGAGTGGCAGGCCGCGTCTCGCCCCTCTTCAAGTTTTTTCCGAACGGCACCTTTAATGTCATCTAGAGATGCATAGACTTGCTCTAAAGAGTTATGGGCGCTCAGCAGTTGCACTGCCGTTTTTGCACCAATCCCTTTCACCCCTGGAATATTATCGGAAGGATCGCCACAGAGGGCTTTGTAGTCTACAACTTGGCTGGGCCATACCCCAAGTTTTCCCTTCACTTGATCGGGGCCATACTCCGTTCCTTCTGCAGACGCATTGCGAGCATAGGCGCTACTCAGGTAGAGCACCGTCACGCCTTGGTCGGGATCGACAAGCTGAAACAAGTCGCGATCGCCACTCAGGATCTTGACCTGAAATCCGGCTGCACTAGCCCGTCTGGTCATCGTCCCAATGATGTCATCGGCCTCATAGCCAGAAGCCGTTAGCACCGGGATTTTGAATGCAGTCAGCAGTTCTTGCAGGTTTTTGAGGTCGGGAATAAAATCTTCGGGCGTTTCAGGTCGTCCATCTTTGTAGGTTTTATCGGCTTCGTGGCGAAAGGTTGGATCGCCCAAATCGAAGGCGATCGCCACATGAGTCGGCTGTTGGGCTTCCATCATGTCGAGCATGGACTTGAGGAAACCATAACAAACGCTGGTGGGAATGCCTGTTGAGGTTCTCAAGCCGCCATCACGGCCCTTAGCATAGGCAAAGTAAGACCGGAAGGCCAGCGAGTGCCCATCAATTAGGATGAACAGGGGTTTGTTTGAAGATGCTGGGGAGGAAGAAATCTGCATATTCCAATCTTACCGCTCAGTTCTAGTCGGTTTTGCACCGTCAGTTTTACAGGATCGGTTTTTGCATGATCGAATGAGCCTCTGAAAACTCATTTTCGCCTGCACCTGATACTTTAAGGTGTCCTCCCCTGTCTTCAAAGATTGAGAAACCAATGACCAAAGATATCCGGTTGCTCGTACTAGATGTAGACGGCACCATTGCAGGCAAATCTAATGATATCCAGCCGCCAGTCCGGCAGGCAATTCACGCCGCGCAGGCCAAAGGAGTCCAGGTGGCGATCGCCACGGGGCGCATGTATCGATCTGCCCTAAGATTTCACCAGGCGATTGCTTCAACGCTTCCCCTCTTGGCTTATCAAGGAGCCTTAATTAAAGATCCTGCGACTGAGGTGGTTCATCGACATTGGGCTTTGACCAAGCAAAGTGCATTGCAGCTACTAGATTATCTTGAGCAAGCCGAACTGAGGGATCTACTGTCAATTCATTTCTACATTGACGATCAGCTGTACGTTCGAGAAATCACGCCCGAAACTCGTATCTATGCCGAACGTTCTGGAGTAGAGCCCATTCCGGTTGGCGACCTGCGACGAGCCTTGACAACTGAACCCACCAAAATCTTGGCCCTCAGCGAAAACCCAGCCATCATCGATCAGTTAATCACTACTCTGCGCCAGCGCTACACCCCTGCTGAGCTTTACTTTACCAAGTCAGTCGCCACCTTTTTTGAAGCCGCTAATCCGCTAGTCAATAAAGGGACAGCCGTCCGCTATCTAGCTGAAGAGATATTGGGACTTCAGCCAGAGCAGGTGATGACGATTGGCGACAACTTCAACGATGTGGAAATGCTGGAATATGCTGGGATTGGAGTCGCAATGGGAAATGCTCCTGATGCCGTCAAGCTCAGTGCTACCTGGGTTGCACCAGATGTTGAAGCCTATGGATCCGCTGCCGCGATTGAAGAATTTTTGTTGTAGCTGTCTCAGCAGCCTAGAAGCGCCATTTATTTGCAGTCTACTTTGAAGGTTAGAAGGGATCCTTGAAAGTCAGGCTTAAAAGTCAGAAAGGGCATCGACGACTGTCCGTGTTTCGTCTCGATGCCCTCGCTGGTTCGCTCCTCACACTGCGTCAAGTATATCCGAGCTAGTTAAGTTTGTCACTATTTTTGTCAAAAATTAATCATGTTTAGACACAATTCACCGCATTGTGTCCTGGTCTTAGATTTGCAGGACTTACGTCACCTAGCCTCCCTCTAGCGACAGATTGGAAAACTCTTTCCAGAGATAGTTTTCGCTTTATCCTAAGCTAGGAGCGGAATGGTTTTACGGATTGCAACAGATTGCTGATGAAGATCGCCACCTGGAATGTTAACTCGGTTCGAACTCGTCTAGAGCATGTCGTCAACTGGCTACAGGAGCAGCCTGTTGATGTGCTTTGCCTGCAAGAAACGAAGGTGATCGATGGGGATTTTCCGCGATCGCCCTTAGAGGCCTTAGGCTATCACGTCTATATTTCTGGCCAAAAATCCTACAACGGGGTTGCAATTCTGAGCCGCTTGCCAATGACGCAGGTCAGCAGCGGATTTTCACCCATCTTGGGAGAAAACGAAGTCGGAAACCTTGACGACCAAAAGCGGGTGATTACAGGTGTGATCTCCAACATTCGCATCGTAAATCTGTATGTCCCCAATGGTTCAGCGATTGGCAGCGAAAAATATGAGTACAAGTTGCGGTGGCTAGCAGTCTTGCAAGACTACTTGAAAGCCCTCCTAGTCGAACAACCCAACCTCTTGGTCTGTGGGGATTTTAATATTGCTCTAGAAGATCGCGATATCCACAATCCAGTCGGGCGAGAAAAGCATATCATGGCCTCCGATCCAGAGCGGCAGGCGCTGACAGCCGTCCTAAAACTTGGCCTTGCCGATGCCTTTCGTAAGTTTACCCAGGACGGAGGGCAATATAGCTGGTGGGACTACCGGACTGCTGCCTTCCGCCGCAATTTGGGTTGGCGAATTGATCACCATTACCTCTCACCGCCGCTATATGAGTTGGCACAAAGCTGCAAAATTGATGTTGCTCCTCGCAAGTTAGAAAAGCCTAGCGATCATGCGCCCGTCGTGGTGGAATTGTCTGAAGCCACGGAGATGTAATAAATTCACCTCTGGAAGTAGACGCCATCAAGGCCATGCCAGAGCGATACTAATGACTGATCACTGCAGGTGAAGGGAAATTGCGATGTTTTTAGTAACTGGAGCGACCGGAGGCCTGGGGCATAGAATTGTCCGGCTTTTGCGAGAGCAGGAACAGCCCGTTCGAGCCTTTACTCGGCTTTCGTCCCGCTTTTCGGAGCTAGAACAGCGAGGGGCTCAGGTCTTTATTGGTGATTTGCTGCAAGCACGAGACATCGAAAAGGCTTGTCAAGGGGTACAGTATGTGGTTAGCGCCCACGGGTCGAATGAATCCAGCCAGGGTAGCGCGCAAGCCTTAGACTACCGAGCCAACATCGACCTGATTGACTCTGCCAAGGCTGCCGGGGCACAGCATTTTGTCTTCATTTCAGTGCTAGGAAGCGATCGCGGCTATGAAGACGCTCCGGTCTTTAAAGCGAAGCGAGCCGTGGAGAAATACCTGGAAGCCAGCGGACTCAACTTTACGATTTTGCGTCCTTCTGGTTTTGCTTCCAACCTGCTGCCGCTAGCAGAGCGATTTCAGCAAACTGGAATTTATCTCTTGCTTGGCGATCCCAAAATTCGCACGTCCATCGTCAGCACCGATGACTTGGCCCGAATTGCTGTAGCCTCAGCCACAACTGAAGCCGCCCGCAACCAAGTGTTACCCGTTGGCGGCCCAGAAATTTTGGAGCGCTCAGACATTCCTCAGATTTTTAGCCGCGTCTTCAACCGTGACCCAGTGGTGATCAATCCGCCGCTCTTGCTTTTAGATGGTGTTCGGACTGCACTAGGGTTAGTCAATCCTGAGGCTCAACGGGCGTTAGGCACTTTGCGAACACTCTTGGCCAACGAGTTTTACTGCACGCCTGCTGAAGTTGCACAACTGGAATCCCTATTTGGTACACCGATGGAAACGTTAGAAAGTTTTATCCGGCGCTACCTGAAACCTTGAATGGCCAAAGCGATCAGAATGGCAGCGCTTGCTCCAAGCACCGTATTGATGGCATTGACAACCTCATTTGTCATCCAGACGTACTTGGGTTGCAGTGTTGCCCCAATCACGCTCTCTAAGCTGGTGCCAATAAAAGCAGCAATGACACAAATCACAATGCCGACGGGGTCAATCAGCTCTACGGTCCAGCCAAAAACAGCCAGGACTACAGACGCTACAGCTCCGGCCACCGTCCCTTCCACACTGACGGCTCCCTCCGTTCCAGGGGGGACCGGACTTAGCGAGGTCATTAGAAAAGTTCGTTTCCCGTAGACTTTGCCAACCTCACTTGCCGTCGTATCGGATAGCTTGGTGCAAAAGCTAGCCATATAGCCGAGCAGCAGCAGCGATCGCCAGAAGTCGGCAGTGGGTGGCAAAAAGGCCACACTTAACGCACAAATTGCGCCAGCGAAAGCAGAACCCCAGACGTTTTCTGGCCCTCGCGCGCCTGCTCTTTTTTCTGCGATTCCAGCGGCTTGCTTCTGTTTCATGCCCAAACGAGTCACCGCTGAGCCTGCAAAGAAGTAAACCAGCACAACAAAGTAGCCCCGCCACCCCAGGCTGCCCCACAGGATAATTCCCAAAATCCAGGCATGGACTAGCCCCGCCGTCGTCAGCAACCTCTTGGGAAGGACTAGACCGATCGCGGCCAGGATCGTATTAAATCCAACTGCAACGATCCAAGGATTTAGAGCACTAATAGTAGAAAGCATCGTAGAAATTATGAATACAACATTGTTTCACCTGGCATTCCCGGTCGCTAATGTAGTTCAAACAAAGGCATTCTATGCGGATGGTTTGGGTTGCGAGGTTGGTCGAGAAACCCTTCGCTCGATCATCCTCAACCTCTACGGGCATCAACTTGTTGCCCACGTCACCTCAGAGCCTTTGACTCCCCCACAGGGCATTTATCCCCGTCACTTTGGGCTGGTGTTTGTCAACGAAGCAGATTGGGAAGCTTTGTTGGAGCGGGCACAGCAGCAAAAACTAACGTTTCATCAACAGCCCAAACGTCGGTTTGCGGAGTCCATTTTGGAACATCGTACCTTCTTTCTAGAAGATCCATTCCACAATCTTTTGGAATTCAAATACTACTGCCATCCTGAGGCCATTTTTGGCGCAGCGAATCATGCTCAGGTTGGAGAATAGCTCCGATAGAGGAGCTAGTTTAGGGGATTGGTGTAAGCGGCTACTCTTTCGCTCAAACGGAGAGGCTCTGCTAGGGTTTGAGCGATCGCCCGCAGGCTCCTAGAATCGCTGACCATCCAGGCATGGCCAGGTACCTGTAGAATGATGTCTCGCCCAACAGGTAGTTGCGAACTGCGAGATGGGACAATCATCAAATCCATGGGTGTCCAAATGGATGTGAAGTTGATCGAGTCGAGCATTTTCACATTCTGATTCAGATCTTCCAAAAAGGCGCTACCGCAGCGCATCTGGTAGCATCCCGCGTTGAGACGCAGGTAAGCCGTCCAAGTGCCATTGTGGGGGGAGGCAATGGTAATAAATCGCTGAACTCGTTTGATGCCGCCCAAGCGTTGTACATAGTAGCGGCTGATAATACCGCCCATACTAAATCCAACTAGGTCAATGGCCTGATCGGCTGGAAACGTTTTGTCAATATAGTCGGCAACCTGCTGCGCCAGAATGTCTAACCCGACATCACCATTGTTGGGCGTAAGGTTAATGCTGTGGACGGACCACCCCAAATCTTGCAGGTAAGGAGCCATGACCCCAAACAGGGCCGTGGTGTCATCAATGCCATGAATCAGTAAGACAGGGTTGCGAGAGTTCAGATTGCTCATGCACTGATTTTATCAAGAGGTTTTGCTTTATACAGTGCTAGTCTAAGCGAGCGCGATCATGGGCTATGCCACCGCAAGGACAGCTTGTGTGGTGGCATAGCTCTTCGTTGCATGAATTTAGGGCAATGTGCTGCTGCTGGTCACTAGCACTTCTCCCCTCAACATGCGCTGAGCAGCATCGAGTAGGGCTTCTTCCAGGTAGGGCTTTGTAAAGTAGCCTTTGGCTCCCAGTTGCACAGCCATTTGACGGTGACGGTCTGCCCCGCGAGAGGTGAGCATCGCAATCGGGAGATGCTGTAGATTTGGATCTTTTTGAATTCGTGAGAGCAACTCTAGGCCGTCCATTCGAGGCATCTCAATATCGCAGAACACCAAATCACAGGGTAGCCCAGACCGGAGTTTTTCCCAAGCTTCCTGACCATCGCGAGCTTGCTCAACCCGATAGCCAATCTTGCTGAAGGTCATTGACAATAGTTCTCGTACCGTAATGGAGTCATCCACAATCAGCACAGTGGGCTCAGTCTTGACATTGGCTGGTTCAACCGGGAGATCTCCGTCTTTCTCCCAGAGCGCATTGCCAGCTTCGCGACGAATACGACCCAGCGAGAGGTCAATGAGTTCGAGCACGTCTGCAATGGGCATGATGCGGCCATCCCCTAGTACGGTCGCACCTGCAATGCCTACGGGCTTGGGCACCGGACCCTCTAGCTGCTTAATTACAATTTCCTGCTCACCCAAGACCTGATCGACTTGGAGCGCCAGGAAGTTGCCTGCACTCCGAAGTACAACCACCGAAATGATGTCATCTTCTTGGTTTCCACCGTAGACACTGCCTCGGCTCAAGCTCCGGTTGTATTTCAGCAGGTCTGCCAAAGGTTGGAACGGGAGGAGTGTATCACGCCAGAAAATGCAGGATTGGCCTTCTTCATTGGTTTGAACGCGCTCATTCGGCACATCCAGCATGTCTTCGACTCCATCCATGGGGAAGGCAATGCGAGCTCGATTGCTAATGCAGCAAAGTGCTTTGGAGATGCTGAGGGTCAGAGGGAGGCGAATCGTGAACGTAGTTCCCTTGCCAATCGTCGAATCGATACTGATCACACCGCGAATTTCGTTGAGGCTGGTGCGAACGACGTCCATTCCGACTCCCCGGCCAGCAAAGTCATCCGCTTGATCTTTGGTGCTGAAGCCGTGGTGAAATAGAAGGTCATAGACATCCAGATGGGTCATGCTGGCAGCTTCAGAACGGGTGATTAACCCTCTGGCGATCGCCTTTGACTTCACATACTCTGGATCAATCCCGGCTCCATCATCAATGACTGAGATTACGGTTTGGTTCCCTTGGTGGAAGGTGCGGATCGTAATGCGTCCGGTCGGAGATTTGCCTGCAGCCGTTCGTTCTACGGGGGGTTCGATGCCGTGGGTAATGGCATTGTTGACCAAGTGGGTCATGGGGTCGTAAAGCTGCTCCAAGATCATCTTGTCAATCAGCGTGTCTCGACCTTCAACCGAAAGCTCGGCTTGTTTCCCATACTTGATGGAGATATCGCGTACAGCTCTGGGTAGGCGATCGGCGGTTTGGGCAAAGGGCACCATTCGCGATCGCGTTAGTCCTTCCTGAAGCTGAGTAGTAATTTGCCGGAAGGTGCGCGTGATCTGGTCGGTTTCATCTACGACAAAGTCGATGTCAGACGCAGATTCGCGGACTCGCACAATCAGTTCGATCATCTCTTGCGAAAGAGTATGGAATCCCGTAAAGCGATCCATCTCCAGCGCATCGAAGCTCAGTCCGGTAGAGTGACTTTGCTGTTGTTGTGGACTTTCAAAGGGTGACAACTGGTAGCTTTTACGGCTAGAGAGGAGAGAGCTTTCGAGGAGCGATCGTTCATACAGATCTCGCATCCGCTGACCCACATCACTCAGCTGCTGGGCCTGATAAAGCAAATTATCTAGAAATTGTCGCAGCCGCTCTTGGGCCTGTTCTAGACTGTTCCGATTGACGACAAGCTCTCCCACCAAGTTATTCAGGTTGTCTAGGTGCTTAACCGAAACCCGCATGTTCTGCTCACCTAAGACACCTGGCCCCCGACGGCTCATCCGTCGGCCAGTTGCCAATGATGGTCGGCGGACTCCTTTTGCCGTTGGAGTGCCACCCAGATTTTGATCCGCGTCTTCCAGAAGCTTTTCTAGATCATCAAACTCATCGACTGTCTCTGCCTCGACTGGAATTGAGCTGATCGGCACATCATCTGGCCCAAATCCTGAGATTGAATCTGTTTCTAGCAATGCTTCTAGATCTGCAAAGTCGTCATCTTCAGAAGCAATACTTGATTCGGTTAGAGAAGTCATTGAGGGTGGATGCTCTGCAGAAGCAGGCGGCTCAATTAGCAACTCATCCAAATCGGCGAAATCATCAGTGAAATCATCAGTGAAATCAGCTGTTGTTTCAGTAGTGCTCTCTGCCAACTCCATATCAAAATCAAAGTCGGCCCCTAGTTCGAGTGCTTCTGTTGCAGAGGATTCCTCTAGATCCAGCTGAGAAAAGTCAAGCAAATCTGTTGCCTCCGACGGAGCCGACTCGGTCAGATCCATGAAATCTAAATCAAATGACTCTTCCAGATCATTAATCTCTGATCCCTGAGCGTCTGCTGTCAGATCCTCAGCCAGACTTTCCTGTTCGAGTTCCAGATCGAAATCTAAATCTAAGCTGTCAG
Source organism: Elainellales cyanobacterium (assembly GCA_041746655.1). Taxonomy (GTDB): domain Bacteria; phylum Cyanobacteriota; class Cyanobacteriia; order Elainellales; family Elainellaceae; genus JBGTGR01. Next base: position 45,637 of record JBGTGR010000033.1, read on the forward strand.
ATTCAGATTCCGTCTCGTCAGTAAACAGCTCGGAGGTGAGCTGGGTTGATTCAGCGTTGGGTAAATCAAACTCTAGACCATCCAGTTCGGATGATAAGTCCCCACTTGTCTCTAGGTTGTCGAACCCTTCCAGATTTTCTAGATCAAAATTTCCTAGATCAAATAGGTCTCCGTCTTCTTCATCTTCTGAGACCGCTTGTTCTTCAATCGCAGCTTCAGTTTCCAGCTCTAGATTGAAGTCCAGATTTTCAGCTCCCGCTTCAGGCTCATCTTCAGAATCAAACAGCCCTGCAGAAAAGTCACTCAGTTCAGCACTTTGCTCTTCAAATCCGAGGTCAAAGCTCTCAGTTCCTGCTGTTTCAGACTCATCTTCAGAATCAAAGAGTCCTGCAGAAAAGTCAGCCAGTTCAGTACTCTGCTCTTCAAATCCGAGGTCAAAGCTCTCAGTGCCTGCCGCTTCAGACTCGGCTTCGGAATCAAAAAGCCCTGCAGAAAAATCAGCTAGTTCAGTACTCTGCTCTTCAAATCCGAGGTCAAAGCTCTCGGTTCCTGCCGCTTCAGGCGCTTCAGACTCGTCTTCAGAAGCAAAAAGTCCTGCAGAGAAATCAGTCAGTTCAGCATTTTCCTCTTCACTTTGCTCTTTAAATCCGAGGTCAAAGCTCTCGGTTCCTGCAGCTTCAGACTCGTCTTCGGAATCAAAGAGTCCTGCAGAAAAATCAGTCAGTTCAGCACTCTGCTCTTCAAATCCGAGGTCAAAGCTCTCGGTTCCTGCCGCTTCAGACTCGTCTTCAGAATCAAAGAGTCCTGCAGAAAAATCAGTCAGTTCAGCACTTTGCTCTTCAAATCCGAGGTCAAGGCTCTCAGTTCCCGCCGCTTCAGACTCGTCTTCAGAATCAAAAAGCCCTGCAGAGAAGTCAGCCAGTTCAGCACTTTGCTCTTCAAATCCTAGGTCAAAGCTTTCAGTTCCCGCCGCTTCAGACTCATCTTCAGAATCAAAAAGTCCTGCAGAAAAATCAGCTAGTTCAGCGCTCTGCTCTTCAAACCCTAGGTCAAAGCTCTCAGCTCCTGCCGCTTCAGAATCCTCTTCAGCAGTAGACCCACCAAAGAGATCTGCTAGGCCGTTATCATCTTCAGCCTGAGTGTCTACGATCGCCTCAGATTCAGAAAAATTCAGGTCGAAATCAGTAGACTCACTGGCAAACAACCCTTCCAAATCTGAACTCTCAGTGGATTCGGAGGGCATATCGCCCAAATCTTCAAACAGATCTGAAGAGTCATTCTCTAAGTTAAAAGCCGACTCTAGATCTCCTGTGGCTTCCGAAGTAGGGCTCTCCAAGAAATCCAAGGAAAAATCTGTGGAATCTGCTGCCAACAAGTCAGCTAGATCAGTCTCAGTCTCAGTCCCAGTCTCGGCCTCAACCTCGATTTCTTCGGAGAAGGTTTCGAAGTATGCGATCGCCTCCCCCACAGTCAAGTCTTCCGAGCTTCCAAACAGCGATTCGTCTAAGTTGGCCTCTCCCTCAACCTCTCCTGTCTCTTCTGATGCTGGAACTTCTGCGCTCTCAGTCAACAAGTCTGTTAAGTCAGACGCCACCGCCGTTTCTGCTGTGTCCTCGTCGAATAAGTTGGCTAGATCACCAACCACACTCTCATCTTCAAGTTCAAGGTCAAACGCTTCTACGTTTTCCTCTCCAAACAGCGTTGCCAAATCTGACTCTGCCGTATCCGCTGTATCTTCTATCGCAGTGAAGTTATCTTCTTCCCCAAAAAAGGCTGAACTCTGAGGCTGTTCAACCTCGAAGTCCAGAGCCTGATCTGGTTCTGGAAATAGCTCAGCTGAATCTGTTGTGATTTCCTCACTTGTAATCTCATCACTCCAGGAGAGATCCGCTTCCAGATCCAATAACCCCGCATCCGCTTCTGGTGCTAGGGCTATTTCCTCATCCTCTTCCCACGGGCTAGGGAGGGGGCTGTCCAAATCATCTATTGCTAGATGTACATCTTCTAGATCCGAGGCAGGTTCTGGTTCTGGAATAGGTGCGGAGTCAGACGCTTGGGATGCCTCAAAAAGATCAAAATCAGCAGCCAACTCCGCCTCTGATGTTGTCGGTGCAACCTCAGGAGTATCGGCAAACGCATCGAAGAAATCTTCTTCCCGCGCCCGAGCAGACTGATCCACGTAGGAAGGAGAGTCGTCTTCCAACATCTCTCCCCAGAGATCGTTGGTGACATCAGGATCGCTCCAAGCCGTGGGCTCTGATGCAGTCAAGTTAGCTTCTGGTGCAGATGCAGATGCTGCCTCACCCAATGTTTCAGTCAGCTCATCGGGGTAATCTGAAAGCTCGTCGAATAGAGTCTCTTCCAGCTCTGTCTCAGAAGATTGCTGTTCTGGCTCATTTCCCGACCGATCTTCAAACAGTGCAGCCGTTAACGACTCATCATCTGGCGAGTCTTCTAAAATTTCCCAGTTTTGGGCTTGCTCGTCGAAGAGGGGGCGATCGCCTGCATCCTCTGATGCCTCTAGCTCTAGACTTTCGGCTTCTCCCCATTCCCCTAGATCTAGGGAATCTTCTAAATCTAGTAAATCTTCAGGTGTGTCGGCATTTGCTTCTTCCTCAAACAAAGTCCCGAAGTCGCCAAGTTCCTCAGCGGAATCACTTTCTTCCCCGGATGCCACGGATTTTTGAGCAGAGAGTACCTCTGCAATCAGGTCATCGGGGCTAGAATCGGCAAACAGATCCCCCAGACTATCTAACTGACTAGATAGATCTTGATCATCTGCAGGGGTAATTCCGACTGAGGTTGACTCGAACGAAAACGACTCAGAACCGTTTTCCTCATGAATCTCTAGTCTTTCTTCTTCAAACTCTAAGGTGAACTCAGAATCTTCTTCAAATAAGGTGAGTTCCTCGGATTCCAATTCCAGAAGAAAGTCCTCAGCATCGGCTGCCATTGTCTCGATCACCTCATCGGCGGAAGCCAAGGGTTCTGTGCCGTTGGCAAGTCTCTCGCTGCGGTTGAGAAATGCCGATAAATCTTCCTCATCTTCTTCCAACTCCAAGCTCAAATCTGCGGCACTTTCAGGCTCTAGCAGATCTGAAAAGTCGCCGGGCTCATCCAAGCCAAGAGAATCGTTCAACACTGGGTCGGGCTCACCAACAGCTTCCTCCTGTTGCCAGGCCATCCTTAGATCAGGAAATTCTCCTTCAAATAAATCTGCCAGACTATTGAGTTCTGCCATCCCAACCTCCGGTCCTGTCGGCGGATGTGCAACGGCAGGACTCTCAAAGTCACTAAAGTCTAGCTCCTCGATTTGATCGGTTTGATCAGCCTGGGGCTCAAAAAGGCTCTCCTCAAAAGGACTTTCTTCAAACAGAGCTTCGGGAAGCTCGAAATCGCTCAAAATTCCATCGCTATCTTCGCCGCTGGCTAGCTCTTCAAAGCTAAAGTCGGGCATGTCTGCCACTAGCTCGTCTGCTTGAGATAGCGTCGCCTCATTGAACCAGTCGTCGTTTTCTGCCAAGTCTAAGGAAGGCACTTCGGAATCGTCTGTTCCAGAATCGTCCCAGTCCAACTCCAACAAGTCTGTGGCATCTCCGCCATCGCCTAGTTCTACTGTCAAGAAATCGGCGAAATCTAGTGCCTCTGGCTCTGACCCAACTCCAATGGGTAGCAGGGCACGAAGGGCATCACTGCAGGCGATCGCCTCAAAGTTTCCGGTCAGAACCAGCTCCTGCGATCGCTTGATCTCTTTAATAACGATGGGGGCCAGGGTGCGGTAAGTATTGTCTGGATTGGCGATCGCCCGTCGTGTTTGCTCAATCAAGTCACACCATTGTGGCATGTCAAACTGTTCGCCCGCCTGGGACAACATTCGACATAGATCCTGAAGCTGCTGACGGCTCTCAGCCTGGTCTGGCTGCTTAAACAGCTGCAGCATTTCGCGTAGATGAACGGGGACATCGCTCTGGAAGATGAGTTTTAGCGCACTCTCTTCCTGCGTCACCGACGGAGCCTTAGGCTGAGCAGATGGAACCGTTGCTGCAATAGGCGGTGTCGTCAAGCTGACATCTTCTGGCGGCACACCACCAGACTGAGTCACCAAAATACTCAAATGAGCATTTAGTTCTGTGAATACAGGTTCAACCTCTGCCATGACTTCTGCAGCCTTCTCATCTGTAAGGCCAAAGGGTCCCTGTAGGTTCTCTAAAAGCTCTTGTAGTGTGTCAAACACCCGCAAAAAGAGGGTTTCCAGCTTTTGGTCAACCTTGATGGGGCATTCTTTTAAGACCTTAAAATAATCTTCCAGCCGATGGGAGGTTTGCTGAATGCCGTTGAGCCCCAACATAGCGGCTCCACCCTTCACAGAGTGCGCTGCCCGGAAGACCTCGTTGATCATTTCCGAGTCTGCTATGGTGCTTTGCAAGCTCAGCAGCCCCTGCTCAATGGTATTGAGGTGGTCCTTTGCCTCCTCAATGAAGTAGCCCATAATCCGCTGTTGTTGTTCAGACTGCATAGCGGTGTCCCTCTGAATACTTTGAGCGCTCAGCCCACGACTAGAACGGCAAGTTCATTAAAGACCCCTCGGCCTGAATCTCGCCCCTTGCTTGCATAAGGATCTACCTGAGATCCCCAGTTGCCACCTTGATGGATTTAATGTACCCGATCCCATCCAGTTCAACATCAAAATCAGTCAAACTTCACTGGATAAGCCAACCAGTTTACAGTTATTTATGCTCCTATTTATGCTCCGACGTTTCTACCCGGAACCGCTCCACCGAGTTCAACAGATCGCGGGCAACACCCACCAGATTTTGTAGAGAACCCGATACCCGCTGAGCTTCTTGTGATGTCTCTTGGGCTGTCAACTCGACCGACTGCATGACCTGAGCCACTGCTCGGGAAGTTTCGGTCTGCTCAACGGTGTCAGCGGTGATGGAACGAACCAGAACGTCAATTCGATTTGACACCTGAATGATGTCTTCGAGCGATCGCTTCGCCTGTTCAGCCAGACGAGTCCCTTCGATGACCTGCTGAGTACCTTCCTCCATCGCCGTCATAACGGAGCCGGTTTCACTTTGAATCTGCAGTACAATCTGCTCGATTTCCTTGGATGCCTTAGCCGCCCGATCCGCAAGCTGACGGACCTCATCTGCCACGATTGCAAAGCCCCGACCTGCCTCTCCGGCCCGAGCCGCCTCAATACTAGCGTTTAAGGCAAGCAAGTTTGTCCGCGAAGCAATCTGAGAAATCAAAGCCACAATCTTGGAAATCTCTTGGGACGACTCGGCAAGACGCTTTACCTTACGAGTTGTTTCAGCCACCGTTTCCCGAATTTCTAGGATACCGGAAACCGTTCTTTCTACCGCCTCTCCCCCCTTTAGGGCCGTAGCAGAAGCTGAGCGCGCCACCTCTTCCGCTTCACGGGCGCTCTCCGCCACCCGTTGAATCGAATTCGTCATCACCTGTACCGAATTTAAGGTGACTGCTAATTCCTCAGCCTGACGCAGTGCATCAGAAGAGAGCGATCGCGCAAAGATTTCATTTTCAGTTGAGCCCTTGCTGACCTGACGAGCCGCCATTTTCACCTGTTGAACAATTTCTCGTAGGTTTTGAATCGTCAGGTTAAAGGAGTCAGCCACCGCACCCAAAACATCAGCCGTAACCTCTGCTTGTACCGTCAAGTCTCCTCGGGCTGCACCCTCCACATCATCCAGCAGGCGAATCACCTGACGCTGTAGATCCTCTTTGGCCTGTTCCTGCTCTTCAGCTTTGCGCTGGGCCTCGCTGGTGGTGGTCAAAATCACCCGTGCCATCTGGTTAAAAGAGGTGGCTAGCTGACCAAACTCATCTTCGGAGTACACCGCAGCTCGGGCGCTAAGATTGCCTTGGGTAACGGAATCAAACTGATTCTGCAAGTCTGTAAGCGTTCGCTTCATCTGCCGACTGGTGGCATTCTCTAACGCCAACACCGTTCCAAATCCCGCTATACCTGCTACCGCACTCATGGCCCAGCCCGTTCGATAGAGCTGACCAATCACTGCAGCTCGGTTTTCTTGGGGGGTCGTGCTAGCAGCCGCAAAGCTCAAGACTGCGACAGCCACCGCAGAAACAACCCCAGTGGTGCCTGCAATGATCCACTTTTTAGTAGACAGTGGGGCATTTTCTAGCGGTGCAAGCCACCCTTGTTCAACACTGACATCTGGTTCAACACTACGGCCATCCGACTGCGTGAAGGCTGGCAGTTGATCAGAGGTTCCTGCAATACTAAAAATTTCGTCTTCCCGAATGACTGACTGGTCAGCACTATCGCTGAAATCAAAGCCAATATCGCTAGTTGAGCCACCACTCCCTGTGGGTCCACCAAAATCGCTACCCATTGAGGGGCTGGTAAACCCAGCGGAATTGTCGGATAAATCGAAGTCAGGTAGGCTCCCTAGATCATCAAACTCATCAAATTCATCCAGGAAATCGACCCCACTGCTGCTATCCGCCTCTGAAGAAGACATGCCTTCAAAGACAGGTTCCTCAAAGCTTTCTAGCTCAAACCCGTCATGGCTAGATGATACAAAGGTGTGATCTTCATCATAGAGATCGGCATCTGCATTTGAGTTGCCAGAACTGCTATAGCCCGAACTAGAGTTAGAGCCTGAGCTGCCGAACTCAGACTCAAAGTCGTCTGCACCCATGAAGAGCGTTTCGTCTTCTGTTAAAGCCGCTCCCGATGGCCCTGCACTTGGCGTCGCAAAAGATTCCGATTCATTTTCGTTGAGATCGGGTGGAATAAAGACATCATCAAAATCGTCAACCACCCCTGCGTAGGGTCTGGGTTGCTCCGCTTCTGGAGAGACTCCGAAGTCAAACTCTTGAGCCAGATCGACTGCGTCATCGTCTAACGCGAAGGGATCGTCGAAGCTATCGAGAGGTTCAGCAGCAGACTCATAGGCAGGAGTTTCATCCCCAAAGGGGCTTGCATCTCCAAAGGGATCATCCGCTAAGGCAGGCTCAGCCGCAAAAGGTGTATCTTCTCCTACAGGCGCATCTGCCTGTATGTTGTCTAAGCCTAGATCCGAAAAGTCGAAGTCGTCCCCAAACGCTTGATCGGGAACATCTTGCCAATCTTCCTCGATGGCAGGATACCCAGTCCGAGAATCACCTGTGCTCTCGAAGTCGGAATCGATATCTGTGAAGTCTGAGAAGTCTACATCCGCCTCACCTTCTCCAGCCTCACTAAACTGACTGGCATAGGCTAAGCCATTGTTGGCGTAGTCAAGATACTCGGCGTCAGCCGTCAGGCCTAAGACAGATTCATACTGTTCTTTGGCTACGCCATACTGTTGCAAGCCATAGCAATAGATATGGCCTCGCAGGAGACGGACGTTTGGATCACTAGGATAATCCTCAACGAGCCGATCAATAATTACAGCAGCCTCATCGTAACTGCCTTGCATGTAGGCTCTTTCGGCCTGTTGATATTCTTGAGCGTATTCCGTGCCTGATCCCATTTGCCCTCTCCTGCCCGTGCAAGTATCCGATAGTGCTAGAAGTTTATGCCGCCCATCGCGCTGAGCGGAGAATGGCGGTCTGATCTAGCAGTCGAAGAAACTGGTCGTTGTTGTCTTCTAAAAGCCATTCGCCTCTTAGAAAAGGAGCCATGCCATCCGGAACATTCGTTGGCATCTGTAATTCCTCAGTATCCAGCCAATCCATGTCAAGTATCCGGTCAACTGCTAAGCCTAGCATAGTGTCTTGATCTTCAACGGCTATTACCGGAATCTCCGGACGATCTGTGCTAAGAGGAATCGGATTTCCTAGAAATTGGCCCAAATCTGCCACCCAAATGACTCGTCCTCGCACATTGAGGGTACCCAGAAGTAAGGGAGAAATGTTCGGAATGGGCGTAATTCGATCGGGGGATGGCGATATGACTTCCCGAATTCCGGTTGCGGGCAGAGCGAACTCTTCACCCGACGCAACATAAAACCTTAAATGTAATTCACCCTCAGGACTCTCCAGCTCTTGAAACTCTGGGACCTGATCTTGGCCTCTCCCTGTTAAAAAATCTGGATTCCCTATCATCTCTTACCCCTACCCTCGTAACAGCTGTTTTACAGTGCCCACGAGTTCTGTGGGCTGAAATGGCTTCGCGATGTAAGCATCTGCACCCTGCTTCATCCCCCAGTACCGATCAAATTCTTCCCCTTTTGAGGAACACATCACCACGGGGACGTTTTGCGTTTTAGGATCTGCTTTGAGCCGACGGCAGACTTCATATCCGTTCATGCGAGGCATCACAATATCTAGCACAACTAGATCAGGACAACTGCCCTGAATTTGCTCCAAGGCCTCAACCCCATCACTTGCGACCCTAACCTTCAGTCCGCTCCCTTTGAGGAGGTCTGTGATCATCTCCCGCTGAGTGACGCTATCTTCTACTACTAGAACTGTACTCATAACTTGTATTTTTTATCTGCCGATCGCAAATTTCAACGGGGAAGACTTTTTAGAATTGCGGCTGCTTCTGAGCCAAACTCAAAAATTCCTAATCTATTATCAATCAACTGTAGGTTGTTGAAGAGGTAGAAGTTGACTCTGTGATACCAAGTTCTAGATCGTCCTCCAGTGCTTCTGCTAGTAATCTGTCTGGCTTGGGACGATTGGGGTCGCCGGTGCCGACATATCTTTCGACCAAGGTGAGCAGTTCGCTCTCTCCGAAGGGTTTGGTCAGGTAGTCGGTTGCGCCGACCATGCGAGCCTTGACCCGATCGATGAATCCGTCCTTTCCCGTTAGCATGACGATGGGAGTTTGCCGAAAGGCGGTTGATTTACGGAGCATGGCGCAAATCTCATAGCCGTCTAGCTCTGGCATCGCGATGTCACACAGGATGAGGTCGGGTTTGAGCTGAAAGACGAGGCTCAGTGCTTTTAGGGGATTGCTAATCGCAGTTGCTTCGTAACCCTGCTGCTTGAGAATATACTCGACTGCCTGTCGAATTGTCGCGCCATCATCGATACAAACAATTCGAGGGACTTTGTTGGGCTCTAGGAGACTGAGTTCTCGTCGTTTGGGTAAGGGGTCGGCGGAGGCAGGATAGACAAGTTGTACTAGGCCTTGCTGCACGTAGGGGTGAATGGCTCTGGCGATCGCCAGCACATCTCGATTGAGGTAGCGGGCAATTTGGCGGATAGAGGCATACCCATCAACCCACTGCACGAGTGTATTGAATGTGCTCGTTGGCAAGACTTCCTGTAGCTGTTTAGGGTCGGCAATGACGGGACACTGGCTAGGAGACTGAATATGAGGATGCAGTTGCTTCCACTCTTGGACTTGCTTCATGATTTTGACGACCAAGGGCCCAATTTCTAGGGTGGTGAGCTGAGGAGAGAGGGCGGGACCCACTTCAAAGATGAAGGAGCCTTGGTGCAGGCTGAGCAGATCAAAGAGCGTTTCATGCACCATGCTTTGAATGATGCTGCGACCTTGTGCTGGCGTCAGGACATGGTTTTCTAGAAGAGCCCACAGGTAGCCATATTCGGGTGCGTTGACGGTGGCGATCGAGGAGGTATTCAAGCTATCTAGAGCATGGCTTACTTTGTAGCGTCGAAGATGGTCTTGAAGGCGAGAACGGCTACTGCCACTGTCGCCGGCATAGATAATCTGGCCATTGAGGAAAAAAACAAACCAGGACTGATCTGGAGGTATCTGGGGGTTGCGATCGCCATTCGCAATGCTCAAAGAAAAGCCATAGGCTTCCACAAACAGCTCTCCTGTTCGCTGTCCTAGCTCTATGAGCTGTAAAATGCTGCGAATATCGATCTCGTTCAACTCACCCTGCATGGGGTCAAAACGCTCTCCTCAAAGCAGTTTAATCCTGAACTAATTGTGCCCACTGTGTCCTGCTTTCGTGCAGTGAATCTTTCGTACAGTGAATCTGAGGTGCAACTTGCTTGGATTGGCTTCGTCTGTATTTATTGAGACTGCCAGAGTTTCTATCTGGCAAGGCAGACCCTACGCCTACGTCATCTCACTATAACCTCCTTCTTCAACCTGACATCGGGCAATGAACTTTTCCTCTCATGCAAGGAAGTGAATGTCTACTCTGTAACTTTCCTATCATGTTCCCAGCCGCCTTCCCATCAGTCTCCACTTTATTCATAAATTTACGGGGATCTAGGAATCCTGCCTGCAAGACCGATACCTTGGGTCTGAGCTACTCTAGAGGCTAGGACAACTGTAGCTGTTTTTGGGCTTGCTTTCTGTGCGCCCAGCTTGGGTTAAATTCCTTGAGTCAAGTTGGTTTTCGCAGGTTATTCTAGGAAGGCTACTCTGAACTCTAAACTGAACAAGGCTGGCTGCCTCTCCGCTAATCTCAGCAGTCGTGATAGAGTTGACCAAAGTTAGCAGTCCGTTTCATCAAATTTCTCTCATGAGATGTTGCATCACAGAGCAGCTCTGGGCAATCTCTAACGTAGGGTGTCTTGTCTTGTCGGCAGATCAGCTTTGTGGTCTCTAAGACTTAGACGAAGCCTACCGCTGTCGAGGTTACTGACTGCCTTTTGTTGCCAAAGCATTGATAAGTTCTAAATCAGGTTGCTAGATTAACTAGACAGAATATAGATCAAGCTAGATAAACTAAATCAGAAGTGATTTAGCGTTAGGTTGTCGCTAATATCTTGAGTTGCTTCAGCAAGTTGTTTGGTCAATGTTGCTTTTTCAACACGAACGTGATTTGGCAGGCTCGGTCGCTGGGATAAGTGGCTGTTTTTAGGATTGGGCATAGACACGGAAGGGGATTATCAGCGTGCTGTATCTAGCAGAAGTACAGAAAAAAGCCAGGGTGATTGGAAGCGGCAAGACTGAGCTCAAGCTGTTGGCTTGTCAGCGCTCTGAGCAAAGTTGGAGTGCCGTTGCTGCGGAAGAACTGATTCCAGCTCCCGATGACGCCAACTACAACTCTGGTGCGCTGGTCATGGTGGAGCTGACTGCAAGTCGGCAGATCCAGCGACATGGGGAGGCGGGTCGCCAACTCGTCAGTATTCTGCAAAATTTCTCTCGTTTGCAGGAGAAGTTTAAGACGCAAGAAGAAGAAATTGAGCAGTGGAAGCAGTCTCTGACCTATCAAAGTCAGGAGCTCAATCGTCGGGAAATGGAAATGGAAGCCCGACAAGAGCAGCTGCAGCAGATGGAGGAAGATTTTGAGCGTCTGGAGCAGCAACGCCAGGAGATTGAGACGGCTCGTGAGGAGCTAGATCGGTTCCGGGAAGAGTTTGAGCGGAAGAATCAGGATCTGGAAGGCGCTTGGGCCCAACTGAATGGAGAAATGCGCCGCCTTGAGGAGCAGCAGCAGGAACTACAGCAATCTTCTGTGCTCGACGCGGAGCAAGCCGCTCAGATTCAGGAGCTGCTCAATCGGCTGTCGGGAGCTGTTGCGCCGACAGAGTCAGTCCGGGAACAGCTGAATTTTTCGTTTGAAATTGTCGCAAATCAGCAAGAGATGCTGGGCCATCACTGGCAGAATCTTGAGCAGCAACGGGCTTCTGCCCAACAGCTTCAGGAGGATGTTGAGCGGCAGTTTCAGGAGATTCAGAATCGCTGGCAGGAATGGTTTCAGTCGCAGGATACCCTAGTGCAGGCGCAGGCAGAACTCCAGGTACAGCAGAATACGTTGGGGCTGAGACAGGAGCAGGTGCAGGCGCTGTCGTCTCAGATTCAAAGCCAGGAATCGCTCCACCAGCAGGTTTTTCGATTGACTGAGGCGTCTGATCAGGTCCGAATTGGGGCCAAGATTGATCTGCAAGCTTTGGAGGAGATGTCTTTAGAAAAACTGCAATCTGTCATTCAGGATTTGCATCGAGATTTTGAAAAGAGTTCTCGGTTTGTCGAGAGTCAGGAGGAGGAACTGCGACTCGAGCAGGATGCAATCGATGAGATTAAGCAGCGCATTCAGCAGGCAAGCGAGTATGACCGCTTGAGTCTGGAGACAGAGCTTGCGGATGAGCAAGATCGCTACAAGATGCTCAATGAAACGCTGGTCGGTCAACGCCGCAATCTGCGGGAGCGAGAGGAAACGCTGAAGCAGCATCAGCGGGTTTTGGATCGGCGGCAAGGCCATGCCACGGGAGAAACGCCGGAAAGTGATATTGATCTGGGGCCTGTTTTGGCGCAGATTGATGTTTTGCGTCAGCAACAGTCTCAAGAACTGAGCCAACTGGAAGCTCAGATCAAGATGCTTCGGGGTTCTCTGGAGCAGTCTAAAACTCAGGTTGAGCAGCAAACTGCCGAACAGGAGTCTAGGCGAAATGAGCTGAAGCAGCTAGAGCAGCATTGGCAAGAGCAGAGGACAACTGCTGCAGAGCTGTGGGGTAAGGTGAATCTCTATCAGGAAACGCTACAGCCGATGCAGGATAATCTAGACGGGTTGAAGCAGAAGCTGGAGGCGATCACCGGCTTGATGGCTCAGTTCCAGGAGGCAAGTGATTATCAGCTTCAGGCGATCGCCGAAATGCAGCAAAAAATTCTGCATTTAACGGGTACTCCTGAGCTGGCAGCATCTTGATGTTGATGGCAAGGCTAAGAAGGCTAAGTCGAGCAGAAGTGGGGGCGGGCTTAAGGGGTGTTGGGGACGGCTGGAGCGGTTGTGATTTGAATCCAATCGTCCTGAACGATGGCGATCGCCCCACCGGGAAAGGGATCCGTTTGGGTTCGGTTGGGAGCAGAAATTAGCCCTGTCAGCTTTTCAATTTGCTCGAAGCTGGGTGCTTTAGGGAGCGATTGCTGGAGCCACTGCCGCATGACTCGTCGTTGTAGCGCCAGAGGAGCCGACTGCAATTCAGCTCGGCAAATTTTATCGCCTTGATTGACCCGCTGATAGAGTTCGTAGGCGGCGATTTCCAAACACTCGACATCTGCCCGCAGAAGTTCGGCGGTTTGGGCGAGTGTCTGCTCGACTTGGGGATTGAAATGGCTCTTTAAGTAGGGCAACAGTTCCTGACGAATGCGGTTGCGGGCATATTGAGTGTCTTGATTGGTGGTGTCTTCCCAAACCACTAGGTCGGTTGCTCGACAAAACATTTCTGTCTCGGCGCGAGTGATCTCTAAGAGCGGTCTCACAAGCTGGACCCCTGGCGCTAGCTCTCGTTTCCAAGTTAGGGCTTGCAGCCCATCGGCACCACTGCCCCGCATCAGGTTGTAGAGCAGGGTTTCGGCGCGATCGCTAGCGGTGTGTCCGGTAACCAGATGGCTGTATTTCTGGTCTGTGGCGATCGCACTCAACACCTGATAACGCCAAGCCCTAGCTGCTGCTTCACTCTGAGGCACTGCTTCAGCTACAGCGCTGTAGTAAGGCACCTTCCACAGTCCAGCTAATTTTTGGATGTAGCGGGCATTGGCTGCGGAGTCGGTACGCCAGCAATGGTCACAGTGGGCGATCGCCAGTTGCCATTGCCACTTTGGCTGTAAGTCAAGGAGGAGGCGCATCAGGCACAGAGAATCTTGTCCACCCGAAACGCCAACCATCACCCGCTGCTGCTTGGGTAAAAGCTGCCGTTGCCGCAGAACCCGATGGAGTCGGGCATGTAGCAAAGTCCAAGCACGCTGATGAGCCATTCTGCTATAGACGCTAAGCTAAAAGAACCAACCATAGCTGTGCAATCCTTTCCCCAGTAGGTTGACACCCAGATAGCAAATCCAGACCACGACAAAGCCTGAGGCTGCGAGTAGGGCCGGACGACGACCTTGCCAACCCTTGGTAATTCGAGCATGGAGATAGGCAGCAAACACCAGCCAGGTGATCAAAGCCCAAGTTTCTTTGGGGTCCCAACTCCAGTAAGATCCCCAGGCTTCGTTGGCCCAAACTCCGCCAGCGATGATGCCAATCGTCAATAGCGGAAACCCTAGGCCAATCGTGCGGTAGCTGAGGTTGTCTAATGTGTCAGCCAAGTTAAGCCGCTGTGGAGAGAGCGTCGCTGCCGTTGCACTCTGCGAAGTTGGAGTTGTGATAACCGAGTTTAATACGGCGGTATTTCCACTGCCATTCTTAACGACAGTATCTGTCGCTGCAACCGTAGCTAGCTCTTGAGCTTCGGGTTCGCCTCCGCGACGCAGGCGATAGCGGGCATCCCGAAAGGCTCCGGTTCCGACAGAGCTTCCCCGCAACTCAATGCTTTGACCCCGGGTGACGACCAAAAAGGCGATCGCCAACAACGCTCCTACCATCAGGGCGGCGTAACTGAGCAGCATGACGCTAACGTGCATCATCAGCCAGTTTGACTGTAAGGCAGGCACCAGCGGCTCAGCAGTTTGCATCGGGGCAGGCAACGATATCGCCGCAAAGGCAGTAATGGCCATTGCTACGGGAGCGGTCACAGCTCCGACTAAGCGGCTCCGGCTCGTGTTTTCGACCGCCAAATGGACGGCTGTAATGCCCCAAGCGACAAAGAAGAGTGATTCATAAAGGTTACTCAGAGGGAAGTAGCCCGCCTCTAGCCATCGCGCTCCTAGTAGAGCTGCGATACTCAAGTTGGCGATCGCCATTCCAGTCGTTCCTAAAACAGATAAATAGGGAAGCTGTGGAAACGCCACGCCTCCCCAATAAATCAGCATGGTGACAAACAGAACGGCAAACGAAGTATTGTCTAACCAGTTCTGGAGCGCAATCAGATCCATGCAGTCTCTCCCCAGGGTTTTGTAAGTCTCGATACTTAAAGATGCTTACTCTATCCTATCGAGTCTTGCCCCGCTTCTTAGGAGATTGTCAAACTTTAGTTTGATAGAGGATTTTCTGATGGGGGCAAATCTGATTGGGGTGAATCCGATCGGGGTGACGGTTCGGGCAGGGCACGGGCTGGGGTGGTCCTCGGCATCAAAACATGGACATCATAGCGAGTGCTGCGCTCATCCTGAATGGCGGTTGTTACACCAATGGCTTGAATGGCACTGACAAAGACCTGATTGCTTGGAGGTAATTGGGGGAGGGGCAACACATTTCCGATCTCAGACAAGCGACTAAAATCAACGAAAAAATGCCCATTATTGGAGGTGAGATCGGAAGCGGTCGCGGCTTGGAAGCGTTCGTTATTTGATAACGAAGTGCCCGGAGATGGAAGAATGGTCGAGGCCACAGGTCCCCCGAGGGCCAAAAAGGCAACATTACCCTCTAACCAACCGCGTGTGACGGTGAGTGCCGCAAATGGAGAAGTCCAATTAATCACGGGGCGGCCTGCTAGCTGAGCCTCTCCGACCCGGAAACCATAGCGCTGGCTGACGGCTTGGTCTAGCTTTTCGAGAGCCTGATTGGCAGCACGGCGATCGCTCGCTTGTACCAGCAACACTAGTCCAGCACTGAGGGACGCCCCGCTAGACTCTGTGGAGACCGTTGTCGGAACCAGCGCTAGCGAAAATTCGCCACTCATCCAGGGCATCAGATCTTCATCCAGGCTCAACCCCGTTAAGGATTGCAGCCCAGACCGTAAATTTTGAGGATGGAATGGGTTTTGGGTACTGACGGTAGGCTGTTGGCTATGGTCTTCCCAAAGCTGCTGTAAATTGCCGCCTGACACCATCATCAACGTTTGGGCTGGCAGCAAGCTAGGCATTCGTCGGGCTGTGTTGGATGATCCATGGCGATCGCCCCCATTGGGATCAAGCCATGCCAACCCCTGTAGCTGCAGACCCTCAGATTCAAGGGTGACTGCTGCGGCAAATCCTTGCTGATTGCGAAACAGCGTTACCCCTGGCATCGCAAAAGGTTCAGAAGGAGGCTGAGGTGAGTTGGTTAGGGCTAAAGCCTGGGTGGCGGGGATATTTAGATAGAAGCGCAGAAAGGGTTGAGCCACCTCTACCTGGGCAAGGGCTTGCTCATAGCCAGGAGTATCAACGAGAGAGGCACGACCTTGATGGGTATCAATCACCTGCTCGATGGCGGCTCCATCGGTGGCCATCACCAGCAGTTCTCCATCCAGCACCGTGGTTGAGTAGATTTGGTCAGATTGACCTTGCACCTCTCGAATTTCTAAGCCTTTGTAGGTTCGTTCGGCCACTGTTTCGAGTGCGGTATTGTTGGAGCGCTGGAGCGATCGCTGGGCCTGGACCGGATTGGCGATCGGCATGACCAAAACCATGGATTGCTCTCTGGTGGTAGGGACTGCCGGGACTTCAGAATCTAAACCATCTGGCGTACTCCCTTCCTCCTCAACTGCCTCTGAATTGGGCGCACCTGAGCGCTCTACGGGTGGAGACAAAAACGCAATCGTCATCTCTTGGCCAATCCAGGGCCGAATATCGCGCTGGTAGATGTAGCCATTGTCGGTTAGGAGGCGATCGCGCATATCAGCCAGAAACTGATCCAGCTGAGCCTGCGATTCAGGCGTGCCAAACTCCCGTAGACGCTGCCACTGCCTTTCTTCCGTTGAGAATGAAAACGTCATCAGAGCGCTTTGGGGAATCACCGCTGCACCCACAGGCAGTTCACCCGGTGTGATTCGCCGCTGGCTCAGCCACCAATACGCTGCAGCACCTCCCACAGTGAGCAAAATGGCGGCTCCCAATGTTAGGAGTAGGGCAGGCCTTCTTGTCTTAATCACGGCTAAAACTCCAAGAATTCTGAAACGAAAAATCTCAAACGGAGCAAGTGGCTTTGTTACGCTAGCAAAGCCCAAGTTACATCAGGTGAAATAGTTCACCAAACTGACTAGTTCACCAAACTGACTAAAAAACTGACTAGAGTGGAAGTAGCTGTCAGTCCCCTCGGCCTCAGGATGCGCTCGTGATCGACCCTGGTGCTAGGGCTTGAAATTATGGAAAAACATTCAACTTCCGCAACAACTTCCGCAACAATTCCTCACCTTCCAGACGGGCCAAAATCTCCTTCTATTGTGCAACTACTGCGGTGGATCCTTCAGCCTACTCAGCTGTTAGAAAGTGGTGCGCGGCGCTATGGCGATCTGTTTACAGTGGACTTTGGCTTTGGCTATCCCCTCATCATGGTGAGCGATCCCGCCGCCATTCAAGCCATTTTCAAGACCGATCCCCGCCAGTTTGAAGTGGGGATCGCCAATAATTTACTGCTTCCCTTGGTGGGCAATGAGTCGATCTTGCTGTTGGATGGCGATCGCCACCAGCGTCAACGCCAGCTCTTGTCCCCACCTTTTCATGGCGATCGGATGCGGACCTATGCCAGCCTAATCTGTGAGATTACTCGTCAGGCTACCCAAAAATGGTCGCAGGCTGAACCGATTTTGGTTCGAGAAACAATGCAAGAAATTTCACTGCAGGTCATTCTCCATACAGTGTTTGGCTTGAGTGCGGGCGATCGCTACCACGAAATTCAGCAACGGGTGCGATCGCTTTTGGAGAAACTTGGCTCCCCTCTCAGCTCTAGCTTGCTTTTTCTAAAAAGACTGCAGCAAGACTGGGGACGTTGGAGCCCCTGGGGAAATTTTTTGCAGGAGCGATCGCAAATTGACGCCCTCCTCTATGCAGAAATTGAGGCTCGCCGCCAGACCTTTAATCCAGAGCAAGAAGACGTACTGACATTGTTGCTCTCGGCACGAGACGAGGCAGGCCAACCCATGAGCGACGTAGAACTGCGAGACGAACTGATGACGCTCTTGCTAGCGGGCCATGAAACAACCGCCTCCGCCCTCACCTGGGCGTTCTACTGGATTCACCACACACCCGGTGTTCTCGATCGCCTGCAAACCGAACTGGCGACCGCTGACTGGACCGATCCGCTTTCCCTGATTCGGCTCCCCTATCTCAATGCCATTTGTCAGGAAACTCTGCGGATCTATCCCATTGCGCCGATCGCTTTTCCTCGCATTGTCAAAGCGCCCTTTCAGCTCATGGGGTACGAACTACCATCAGGTACAGCGCTGATGCCCTGCATTTACCTGACTCACCGCCGCCCCAACCTCTATCCCGAACCTGAGCAATTCCGGCCCGAACGGTTTTTAGAACGGCAGTTTTCGCCTTATGAGTATTTACCCTTTGGAGGGAGCAATCGTCGCTGCTTGGGGATGGCGTTAGCTCAAGTCGAAATGAAGCTGGTGTTGGCCACCGTGCTATCCCACCATCAGCTCTGCCTCAGCCCAGATCAACCACTCCGGCCTGTCCGGCGCGGCGTCACCTTGGCCCCTCCCTCGTCCTTCAAAATGGCCCTCAAAGCTTGACCTCCAGCCTTGTTTTAGACGGCTGGCCGTTGATATGAATCAGCCCAGTTGCTTTCTAAGACTGGATGATTTTGGGTGTTGCTTGGCAGCAGCGTCCAGCCTTGCTTTAACAAATGCTGATAAGTGGCCCATCCTTTCGAACCCTTTGGAACACGATGATCGGGCCGCGCATATTGAGGAAATGAGGTGTAAGGTCGCCAACCTTCCTGGGGAGAAATTCGCAAGTGCAGAATTTTTTCTCCGTTACCTCCGAACCGGGGCAGCCAGCACATATGTTGCATCATGGCAAAAATCCTCATGTTTAAGAGTGTGCCAGGATCGGCAAACAATGCATTGTCCAGCGGAGGTTTGTTCTGCTAATCGCGCATTTAGCCGTCAGAACGGTCATATATCCGTTCAATTCCTGGATTCACGATATTCTCTTCATAATGACAAAGCCATACTGGAGCGACATTACCCTCCCGGGGTAATTTCATGGGGCTTCGAGGAAAGCAGGTGTTGAGGCGATTCTGGCAGACGGACTATCCCTCCCGATGTAGATGCCTTCCAGATGCAGGATATGTTTTTGCCAAAGTTATTCACAGAGGTAGCTCACAGAACAATTCACAGAATCAATAGATCCAAGAAAGGTCTCTCTATCAACACAATATCTTCATGGGTTTGAGTTACCTATAGATGGGGCGATCGCAGCGTCACAAGCCTTGTGTCAGTAGGCAATCCACGCACTCGGAAGGGCCAAGCCGCCACATGAAAGCTTCAATGCTGCTGGGTATTCAATGCTTCTTGAGCAGAGTAGGATATAAAAGGGATGTAACAAATTGCCTATCCGTTGCGAAATCCATCTTCACCCCTGGGAATCCTTAGGTAAGCCAAATGGCTCAAGTCAAGTTAAGCCATTTGGCACAGGAAAGACTCCCGATTTTTCGTCATCCTGGAGGAAATATTCAAACCCTTGACATGTTGAGTTTTCTAGCAAGATTGGTCTTCCAGGTTAGTAAGAGCAATCTTCCAGACCCAACATCCTTCTTCCCAAGGGGAACGAGTTTAACCCATTGGCAGACGTGTTCCCACAGGTAATTTGCTCAACCAAAGTGCAGACTTTGAGGGCCAAAACTTCTACACCGATTGCCTGGTTCTGCTAATCTGATTTCGAACTTAGACTGACCGGAACACGCTTCAGACGCACCGCATTGTTAATTAACGAGCTCACAATGAGCCGGTCGCACGACAGGAAAGTCATATGAGAGATTTTGTCTTAGAGGCTCCAAACCAAGAACGATACACCTACTTCTTTGCACTATATGGCCGGGGCTATAGCAAAAGGACAGGTTTGCTTCATGTCACCCATGACTTCGATGCACCCATTCGTGAGCTTCACAGGCTGATTCGCGATCGCATCAATACCGTATTAGGCGAAGACACCCCCTCCTGCTACCAGATCTTTGCCCTAGCTGCTCCTAAGCCGCTCCCCACCTTTGCATCAACTCAAACAATGGAATAAGGTTTGGGTTCTAGGTTTGTCACTTCAGAGCAAGTTGCCTGTTGTAAAGGCAAAGGAATGAAGGCAAAGGAAAGAATCTAGCACACTCCATTTGTGCAAAGAACCTTGACCTGTTGCAAACAATCAAAATTTCATGACTAGCGTTGTTCAACTTTCTTACAGTAGCGAGCAGATCAGAGCCTGGTTACGAGGCTTGTTAACCATTGCCTGGGCTGACGGCAATTTTGATCAGGACGAGCAAGAAATAATTGCCGCACTGACTCAAACAGAACTAGCGCCTCGAACTGAGTTAGGTTCACTTGAACCCATTGAGCCAGAACAGTTAGCTCAAATTTTAGGCCAAAAGACCGACGTTGCTGAGAATTTTCTCAGAACAGCAGTCATGGTGGCGCTGGCTGACGGCGTTTATTCTCTAGCGGAACATCAAATTCTGCAGGAATTCTGTGAAGCCTTGGGGCAGTCTACAGAGATTCTAGAGTCGTTGCGCTTGACGATTGATGGTCAGGCTACCGACGATGGCAGTGAGATGTTGGAGGAAGATGAGGCGGTACTCTCGTCTCGTACGTTGGGTTTGGGTCTACACAAAATTCCCAAACTGTCGCCGCTACAGCCCGTCCAAACCTGGCTGGATCAATTGGCAGTTGATGATCCCCGCGTGGCTCGCTTCCTCTGTAAGATGATCCCCTCCCAATGTCCTTTTGAGCGAAACGTCAATCTCTTTAGCCGTAAGGTGGTTCACATTCCGCCACTCTGCAAGCTCAATCCGCTCTACGAGCAACTGGTCGGACTTCGCTTTAGAGCGTTGTCTTACTTGGCTGATGACTGTAGTGAGGATGTCACTCCTTACTTGTGAAAAACAAGAGCAAATACTGCAGAAAAACAAGAGAAAACAAAAGGCGACAGAGCTAATCTGCCGCTTTTTTATTTGAAGATTTGAAGTTAGATCCCGTTTATGGGTAGATCAGAATTTTCAGTGTCTCGGGAGTCGGAGCAACAGCTTGTTCGACTGCGGCAGAGAGTTGACTGAGCGGATAGCGATCGCTCACCAGCGCATCTACATCAATTTGCTTGTTGAATACAATTTCTGCGGCTAAGGCCTGCACTCGGTAGGAAGAACTGTAGCTGCCCATCAGGTCAATTTCCCGACGGTACAGAATATTGGGGTTGATGGGAATCTCAACTTCATCAGGAAACTCTGCGAAAAAGAGAATTTTGCCGCCCTTCCGGGTGCAGTCTAGGGCCTGGAAAAAGGCTTTTTCACTGGGAACTGCTAGCAAACTCGTATCAACGCCCATGCCTTGCGTCAGTGCCTGAAGTTTGTTGGGCAAGTCGGGATCTCGTGCATCAAAGGCAGCATCGGCTCCGACACTCAGCGCTTTTTCGATGCGGCTGGGGATCAGGTCGGTGGCGATCGCCCTAGCCCCAAAATACTTCACCAGCATGATAAACATCAGGCCAATGGGTCCGGCTCCTGTGATCAGAACCGTTTGTCCGGGTTGAATCTGAGCCTTTTTAACAGCTTTTAGACAGCAGTTGGTCGGTTCAACAAAGCTAGCTTGTTCAAAGGTGACATGCTCGGGAATGGGGATCAAGCCGCCGTTTCGAACAATATGCCCCGGCACCCGCACATATTCCGCAAATCCGCCTCCGCTGGGCGCAAAGCCAGCCGTCGTTGTGACGTTCTTGTAAACGTCGCACATCGAAAAATTATCGTTGAGGCAGTAGTTGCAATGCATACAGGGAATGTGGTGCATCACAACCACCCGTTGCCCCACTTGCCAATCTTGAACTGCTGATCCCACGGCTGAAACAACACCCGCTGTTTCATGGCCAAAAATGCGGGGTGGCTCATACAGCGGATAACGAATTTTTTTAATGTCTGACTGACACAGGCCAACGACCCGCACCTGCACTAGCACTTCGTCTGCCGCCAGTTCGGGAGTGGGAACTTCCTCGTAACTGAGCTGATTGACTCCTCTAAAAACCTGCGCCTTCATAGCTGTCTAGCTTTCTCGACTCTCTGCAATCGACTTTAGCACCCTTGAGCCCTGAGCAGTGAGCAACTGCAGGCCTAACTGCGATCGCGAATTGGCAAAAGATGAGAGAATCAAACCCGTTCTTTCGGGCTTTGTCAGCAGGCATGGATACTCTTCAAGCTGAGGTACTGGTGGTCGGGGGTAGCACAGGTGGCACATCTGCCGCGATTCAGGCTGCTCGTCGGGGCGCAAAGACTATCTTGGTCAGCGAGTTTCCTTGGCTAGGAGGGATGCTGACTGCGGCGGGCGTTTGTGCGCCAGATGGTAACGAGTTGGAAGGCTTTCAGACTGGACTCTGGGGTGCTTTTTTGCAAGAACTGCACCAGCGCCAGCCAGGGGGTCTCCACCATGCGTGGGTAAGCTTTTTTACTTACGATCCCCGAGTGGGGGCTGAAATTTTTGCTGATTGGGTGCGATCGCTGCCCAATCTTCACTGGATCTCGGGGCAAGTTCCTTTGGCGGTTCACCAACAGGGCGATCGCATCACAGGTGTTCGCTTTCCCGACTACGACATTACAGCTGAAATTGTCCTGGATGGCACTGAGTTGGGAGATCTATTAGCCCTGGCTGAGATTCCGCACCGTTGGGGATGGGATTGGCAACCTGACTGGGCAGAGCCGAGCGCACCCAAAGAACCCAATCAGCTGACGCAGCGCTACCCTATCCAAGCGCCTACTTGGGTCGTTATGCTGCAAGACTTTGGTGAAGAAGTGGCACCGCTGATCCCGCCATCACCCCGTGCTGACCTAACCTGCTTTGAGGGAGCCTGGGCTGGCTATGATGCAGTGCAGTTTTTGGACTACGGACGATTACCGGGCGATCGCTTCATGATCAACTGGCCACAGCAGGGCAATGATTATGGTGAGCAACTCGATCGCTTGGTGCACTCTCCCCAAGCAAGACAAACCTTTGAGCAGGAAGCCCGTTGGTATGCTCAAGACTTTGCCTGTTTTATTCAAGCGCAATTGGGCCGACGCTACGGTCTAGCGCCCTCTATTTTTCCAGAGGCAACTTTTCCAGAGGCTAGTCCAGATCTACCCAGAGGGTTGGGTGGTGGGGCCTATGCGCTGCATCCCTACTACCGAGAGAGTAGACGGCTGCAAGGTGTAGTCACCCTTTGCGAACAGGATATTCTGCCTCAAGCTCAGGGGCGGGTTGCATCTCTACCCCTTAATTCCCAGGGACAGGTAGAGGCGATCGCCCTCGGCAACTATGTCAATGACCATCACTATCCCGGCCTAGAATGGCCCTTCCAGGCTAAGGCTCTACGCTGGGGTGGACGCTGGACTGGGACTCCCTTCACCCTGCCCTACTCCTGTTTAATTCCTGTCCACACCGACGGTGTCTTGGTCTGTGAGAAAAATATTTCTGTCTCCCATATCGCCAATGGCGCGACCCGATTGCAGCCTGTGGTATTGGGAATTGGGCAGGCCGCAGGAATGGCAGCGGCTCTCTGCGTTCAGCAAGGCTGTCAGCCCCGTGACCTCTCAATCCGCACGCTACAAGACGCCTTGCTCTGCGATCCTTGGGCCCCAGCCACGCTGATTCCCTTATTCAACCTGCCACCTGCTCATCCCGAATGGCGACATTGGCAGCGCTACTACCTAGATCACCCAGAGAACTATCCGCTAGAAGGGGATGCTCCTGTTCGCTCCACACACTCACCACCCTCCGGCTCGGGTCAGCCGTTTTCTGGAGAATTTGAGCGTCAGGCCGCGCAAACCTATAGCTTTCGATTAGTTGAGCCCACATCTCTGTCTGGACAGACGGTCCAACTGGTAACACTCCGACCGCAGGTGAATGAACTGCTCCAGGCCTGTGCTTCTGGACAGCAACTCCTGATCGAGGGAGTCCTCAATGTGGCTGGCAATTGGCTGTTGGCAGAAAGTGTAGTTAGCAAGAAATACGGTTCACAAACCGTTGGTGACGTCCCTGGATGAGAGACATCTTCCCGAATTCTTCCTGATCTAGACTCAAACTTCTGTATCAGTAAATAGCAACTTTGATACAGAAACTTCCATGTCTATCTGTGCTTCGGTAATTTCAGCTAGCTTGCTCGTAGTTCTAGCTACGGTAAGCTCTCCAAAGGCTACCACTCCGAGCTTAGGGCCAACATCGAGGGCTGCTCAAGAAGAGAACTTCTCTAACGTAGCATACTTCAATGATCAGTATTTTCACAGAGGTAGTGGACGAGTCGATGATAAAGAGCTGCCCTAAGCGTCAAGTCCTGCTCAGATCGGCTGTATACTGCTCGACTAGAGCTGCACTAAAACGTTTGTACCTCAGGGGGAGTACGGTCAGTTTGCCAAATCTTGGGACAGGTTACTGCAAGCTTCTGACCTTGGCAGAGGTTTACTCGGAACTCGGGGGTAAAGGCAGGCAAAGGTATAAAAACTGCTTGAATAGGGAAGTATAAAGCCAAGTGGCTCAGTGTTTGCTTTGTCAACCCTGAATTTATCTGAACCTGATCCGTATTCCGTGTTTTGAGTTATGTAACCTTGCATTAGAATACTGAAAATGCAGGAATTTGAAGAAAAAGGTTTTAGCTTCAACTGGGAAGGACTTTAAGGTTTCAAATCTTTTGAGCTAAAAAGTTTGGCTTACTGGCTAAAGTCTGATGATGATCAGAATATTTTATTTTTGAGCTAGCAGCCTGGTCTTTGAAAGTATCTTTAGCTACCTTAAGGTCAATCTAAAATTGCTTGACTCGTACAATTATCTCTGTAGAAGAAAATAGTGCCTGGTGTATCGGAATGATTTAAGCTGAGGGTGTTTTCTAGACTAACTTCTTAATCTTGCCCTCTAGCCTCACTCTGGCAGCCCCCTATTTTCGCCTCTAAGCATCGAAATCTAAGTTTTTTCACCTATCCCTTACGCGATCGCACTGACGATGAGTAACGACCTTGATCTGATCAAACGCCTGAGTCCAAGCGCAATGGATCAGATCATGCTGTATCTGGCATTTAGCGCTATGCGGACAGGAGGCCACCGACATGGAGCCTTCCTGGATGCCGCAGCAACCGCGGCTAAGTGCGCGATCTACATGACCTACCTGGAGCAGGGACAAAACCTGCGAATGACAGGCCACCTGCATCACATTGAGCCCAAGCGGGTAAAGGTGATTGTGGAGGAGGTGCGGCAAGCCCTAACAGAAGGAAAACTACTCAAGATGCTGGGCTCTCAGGAGCCACGGTATCTGATTCAGCTTCCCTACGTCTGGTTGGAACAGCATCCCTGGATGCCGGGACGCCCTCGTGTGCCTGGGACTAGCCTTACCTCAGAGGAGAAACGCCAGGTTGAGGAAAAGCTGCCTGCTAATTTGCCCGATGCGCAGCTGATCAACTCGTTTGAGTTCATGGATATCATCGAGTTTTTGCATGCTCGGGCTCAGGAAGACTTGCCTCCAGAGCAGCAAATGCCGCTGAGTGAAGCGTTGGCTGAGCATATTAAGCGACGCTTGATCTATTCTGGCACCGTTACTCGAATTGATTCTCCTTGGGGAATGCCGTTCTATGCCCTGACTCGCGCTTCTTATTCCCCTGCCGATGAGGAAGAACGGACTTACATTATGGTGGAAGATACGGCGCGCTACTTCCGCTTGATGAAAGATTGGGCCGATCGCCAGCCCCAGGTGGTACGAATTTTAGAAGAGTTAGATATTCCCCTTGAAAACCTGGAGCGAGCGTTTGAAGAGCTAGATGAGGTGATTCGAGCGTGGGCAGACCGCTATCATCGGGTGGGTGGAAGCCCGATTGTGTTGCAGATGGTTGTGGGTCCACGCGAAGACTGATCTGGCATTTGATTCGCATTTGATTCGCATTCGATCGGCTGATTCTGTTTGCCCCGCTCTGCAATTGAGGGTACTTTGAGAGCAGGCATAAGCCTTTGGCCATGTTTGCGAAAGCGGTTTGCGCATGAAACGGGTATTAGGTGCTACTACAGCTCTGACATTTTTGCAGGTTTCGTTAGGGGCGATCGCGGCGATCGGCTTGCCAGGGGGGCGATCGCTGCCTGATCTAAAACTGGCTTGGTCTCCATCGCTGTTTCCCCAGGTGAGGCCACCGAGTCTGCTGGCTCCACTGGCGTTTACATTTCACCGACCTGGGCTGCCGATTCCAGCCCCGAGAGACTTTTTCCCGCCTTATCGCCACCCTTCCTTTAACAGCCAGCGCCTTGATGCACAACTACAGCAATATGCTGAGCTGATCGCGGCCTCTGGGCCTCCTGATATTTTGATTGTGGGTAGCTCACGGGCTTTGCAGGGCGTTGATCCAGATGCACTCCAGACTGCCTTGGCCGAACAGGGACATGCCAACCTCAGCGTGTTTAATCTCAGCATTAATGGTGCAACGGCTCAGGTCGTTGACTTGCTCCTACAGCGAATTTTGACGCCGCAACAGCTCCCGCGTCTCGTTGTTTGGGCAGATGGTTCGCGCGCGTTCAACAGTGGCCGAGTAGACATTACCTACAACGGCATTGTGGCCTCGGCAGGTTATCAAAAACTAGCTACAGGGGCGACTCCGATTCGCCAGATGCCGCAACGCGAGTTGGAAGTTGCACCCCCGCCGCTTTGTCAGGATTTGGTGCCTCGGCTAGCTGCCGACTCCGAGCGTCAAGCAACAGCGCTTGTGCCTCAACCTACGTCGTTTGTGAATCAGATGCAGCAGAGAACCGCTGCTTCTGAGATGGTTCATGCGGCTGGGTTTGTGTCTTGTACGCAACCTCCCGCCCCGATCGGCTCCTCGGATCGGCCTCCTGATGCTCTAGCCTCTACTGTAGGCTCCCCTTCGGACGCGATGCCGCAACCGACCGCAGCCGATGGTCAACTCACGGCATCAGGATTTTTGCCTATCAGTACACAGTTCAATCCGACGACCTATTACCAGGAATATCCTCGGGTGGGTGGGCAGTATGACAGCAACTATGTGCCGTTTCAGCTAGAGGGGATGCAGTCTGAGGCTACTGGTGCGATCGCCGCTTTTGCTCAGGCTCAAAATATTCCCCTGGTGTTTGTCAATCTGCCCCTCACGCAAGACTATCTTGACCCAGTGCGTAGCCGTTATGAGCAGCAGTTTCGGCAATATATGCAGCAGGTGGCCCAGCAGCGAGGCTTTTTGTTTCGGGATTTGAGCCAGCGTTGGCCAACTCAAAATGACTATTTTGAAGATCCAAGCCATTTAAATCGATATGGCGCTAGGGCCGTGGCCGTTGAACTAGCGAATGATGCCACGATTCCCTGGCCAAGGGCGGTAAGGTCTACCCTGCCTTGAGGAGTATGACTAGGTTTGAGGTGGCTGAATCAGGTGCCGGGCGATCGCGCCGAACTTGCGGCCTTGCGTTGCATGGAGATGCGCTCGAAGCTCAGGGCTGTGACACCCGCCGTCACAATTAGGATGCCTAGAATCTGAACGGGCTGTAGCTCGGTGCGGATACCGGGTGTGATTAGGAAGGCTAGCAGCGCAGTCAAGGCAGGGCCACTGGAGGCGATGATGGACGCACGAGCCGCACCCATCAGCCGGACGCCAAAGTTATTGAGGAGATAGCCTAGCAAGGTCAGCGTGCCTAAGACAATTCCACTCATGACTAGCCCTGCTCGCCCTTCGGGTTCGACGTTGACGCCGAGGGGTAAGAAAATTAAGCAAAGACTGGTCAGAATAAAAATGGTGCCAAACTGAATCAGGCTAACTGGCACTGGATGGAGCTTGCGGAAGCTAATCTGCATGGAGATTAGGTAGAACGCAAAGGCAATCCCTGATGTGGCAGCGGCGCTGATTCCCAAAATGGAGATATTACTCGTGGAAAGCAGGTTGGGCAGGGCCGCCAAGACGACCCCTGAGCAGATGGCAACCATGACCCAAATTCTGATCGGGGTGGGGCGATCGCCAAACAAAATCCATGCTAACGGAACAGTCACAATCGGATACATGAACAGAATTGTGACGGCCACACCTGGACCAATCTGCCCAATCGCGATATAAATCAAAACCTGCGAAAGAAACAGAAAAAATCCGCTGCCAACTACGCTGCGTAAAAGTCGCTGATCTTTGGAGAGCGAGAACGTCTTGATGTCTTTCCAGACAGACGGGTAGAGCAACGTGGCGACTCCTGTCATGAGAGGCACCACAACTAACATCCGCATCCACAAAATCAACAAAGAGTTGCCTAGAGAATTGAGGCGAATATATCCCCCCATCTCAATCAGCCCAAACAGGCGGCTAGGATTTCCAATGATGCCCACCGCTACGTTGTGCAGGGACAGTGCTATGGTCGAAAACAAGATCAAGAGTAGCCCGGTTTGAAACTGGGAGAGCTGGAGAGGACGGCGCACAGAAGCGGTTGGCGCAACTGAAGGTTCAGGGGCGATCGCCGACGCAACGGGCAAAATTCGGACGGCCCCACGCCGAGAAGGGTCGGCTTCAGGTGGAATAGATGCGCCACCAACCGCAGGATAGGACTGTGGCGAAGGAGAGATGGGAGCCGTTGGGTTAGGTTGGTTGCTGTTTGGAGCGGCAATGGGATGCTTGGCTGACTCTGTTTGCAGCTGTTGGCTCAGACGATTGACCAATGCTTCTAGAATGACTTCGCCCTGCTGCTCCAGCGTATGCATGCGGCCAATTTGCTGGGTGAGCGAACTCTGATAGCTTTTTAAGTCTTGCTGTAGCGATTGCACGGTCTGGCTCAGCGTTGCGTCTAAAGAAGACAGCATTTGCTGGGCTTGGTCGCGGCTGTTGTCTAGGGGAGGGGGGGCAGCTGAAGAGGTGCTGCTGCGAGAGGTAGTATGAGCGGCCTGATTTAGCTTTTGGACCAGGAAGGCTTGCAGGTGTTGCGCCAATGCCTGTACCAAATGCTTCGCCCAAATCTGCTGCTGGGCAAGCTGTTGTTGGGAAAGCACGGTCTGATGCTGGCTCTGTAGGGCATCAACTTCCTGCTGTAAACGAGTTTTCTCAGACTGCAGTCTGGCGATATCCTGGCTGAACTGGGAAACTAAGTCCTGATGCAGATGCTTGAGGTCTTGAGTCATCGTTTGCAGGATATAGTCTGCAGCTTTGGCTCCTTCCGCTCCAGAATTGTCCGATAAATTATCCAGCCGCTCCATCAATATGCAACCTCTCGCGTATTAAAACCAATTGTTTCAGCGAGCCCAACGATTCCGCGATTCTTTAATTTAGCTACAGTGTTCCTAGCATTGTGTCAGAAACCTGCCCCAATTGCCGACTTTTGCGCTAAATCAATGGCGTGATCTTGATCTTTGTTCAAACTTGAGTGTACCCAGTTTGGGGCGATCGCCATCCTACTAGAATTCATCCTGTGATCTGTGGAATCTGAGTGATGGCGACAAAGATTCCAGCAGAAAGGAACGCAACGATGGGAATCGTGACAACCCAGGCGAGGGCAATTTGGCGAATGGTTTGCAGTTGAATTCCTTGTCCTGACTTCTGAGCATGAAGCATCTGAACGAGGCCAATGCCTACAACCCCCCCCACCAGTGCATGGGAGGTTGAGACAGGTAAGCCCCAGCGGGACGCCAGAAGGATGGTGGTAGCTGCCGCCAACTCGGCACAAAACCCACCGCTGGGCTGGAGCGCAATGATCCCTTCGCCGATGGTGCGAATCACGTTTTTGCCCAAGATAGCGAGCCCGGAGACAATGCCTACCCCTCCCACTAACAAGACCCAGAGGGGAATGGCAAGGCCGGAGAGGGGCACCGTCTGCGTGTTGTGAATGTGGACGATCGCCGCCAAGGGAGCGATCGCATTCCCTACATCGTTTGAGCCGTGGGCAAAGGCGACGAAGCAAGCACTGAGAACTTGAAACCGGGCCATGATCTGCTCGACCGATGCAGAAGAACTTGCGCTCGGTGCGGCGACTGTCAGTTTGAGTTGGTGCCAGTGGGCGAGGGTCAGGCCTAAAACTGCGATCGCCCCGATTGCGATGGGTGCATCATGGACGGGCAACAGCTCGTTGACAAGCGGAATCCGCTCAGTAATGGTCGGTAGCACGATGATCCCAAAGATGCTGACTAGGGCCGCACTAAGCCAGGGAATCCATTCTGCCAACTGCTGTAAGGGATGAGGATGCTCTAAAATCCAGTGACGAATCAGGCTGTAGAGGCCGAAGGCGATCGCCCCACTGATGAGCGGCGTCAACACCCAAGTCAAGGAAATTAGACCGATCGAGGACCAGTTGACCGCATGGATGCCGACTGCGACCGAACCAAACCCGGCGATCGCCCCTACCACCGCATGGGAGGAGGCTACTGGCAATCCCAGTGAAGTTGCTGTCTGGAGCCACAGCCCGCAGGCGATTAAGGCTGAAACCATTCCCCACATTAACACCTGAGGATCTGAGACAAACAAACTTAGGTCTATAACATCCGTTGCCAGGGTAGCAGAGACCTGATGGCTAAACAGCACGGCTCCTAGAAACTCCAGGACACCTGCAATGACCAGCGCTTGACCCAGGGTAACGGCTTTCGAGCCAACCGATGTTCCCATGGAGTTGGCAACATCATTGGCTCCTAGATTCCAGGCCACATAGAAGGCCAACGCGCTAACGAGCGCCAAAAATAGCATTGTGTCAAGAATAGCGAGGCTAACTAAGCTGTAAAACTAAACTACAAACAGCGCTCCAGCGTGATTGCGACGGACGCTGCCAGGGCTTTAAAGTCGTAGCCGCCCTCCAGACCAAATACAACTCGACGGGTCACTTGCAGACAGTAGTCTGTTAGTTGGCCATAATCTTCAGGGTGCAGCGAAATTTGGGCGAGTTGATCCGCCTTGTTGGCATCGTAGCCTGCACTGACGATCAGCAGATCGGGTTGAAATTCTTGCAAGAATGGGATGACGTTTTGTTCAAACTGGGGCCGATAATCGACGATTGTACTGCCCTCTGGCATGGGTACATTCAACACATTTTGGTATGCGCCTCGTTCATGGGCGGTGCCTGTGCCGGGATAGTGAGGAAACTGATGCAGTGAGCAGTAGGCCAGGTTGGGGTAATTTTCTACAAGCGCCTGAGTCCCGTTGCCGTGGTGAACGTCCCAATCGAGGATGGCAACGCGGCCAATCCCAGGTTGGGTGAGGGCATAGTGGGCGGCGATCGCAGCATTTGAGAAGATACAAAATCCCATGCCCCGAT
Source organism: Elainellales cyanobacterium (assembly GCA_041746655.1). Classification (GTDB taxonomy): domain Bacteria; phylum Cyanobacteriota; class Cyanobacteriia; order Elainellales; family Elainellaceae; genus JBGTGR01. The sequence continues at coordinate 76,480 of JBGTGR010000033.1, forward strand.
CAGCCATCGCATGGTGTCCAGGCGGGCGAGCCAAAACAAAAGCTGGACTTCCCGTTTCTAGCACCCGATCGACGCCATCTATCCAAGCACTGACCGCTAGCAGCGCCACCTCATAGCTACGAGCCGACATGACCGTATCGGCGTCAATGTGTCCCCCGCCTTGCTCAGCGAGCCGCTGCACAGCCCGAACATAACGCTGGGGATGGACAGTGGCGATCGCCTCAGTCAGTTTATGGCCCTGAGTCTCAGTAGGGGTGGGCGATCGCCAGTCGAGCTGATCGGTCCAGGGAGCCGCCTTTAATGCCTGGACGATGGCCGTGAGGCGGCCTGCATTCTCGGGGTGGTAAAGCCCTGTATCATGCTGCAAAAACTGATCTGAGTAAAAAACCGATAGCATGAGCTTCCAATCCAAAAGGGGTTTGCCCCGTAGTCATCACAACTAAGAACCTGTTGGCCTTGTATAGGCCTTGTATAGGCCTCGCTTGGGCCCTGTATAGGCCTTGTATTGGCATTTTAGCTGGGCTGCTTTAAGTCTGAGTTAGGCCAGGGATTTGACTCCTGCAACAGGAGGGCCACATCCGCTGAAAGCCTTGCAGCATGAGAACTTTCCCACCTAGGACAAAGGGCAGATCGGGAGCCCGATTGCCCGATAAAAGTGCTAAAATTGTATAGGCAAGTAACAAAATTTAGCAATTATGTAAATCCCAGGAGCTATTTTCTGCTCTTTTTCCCTTTCTAGCTGCCAAAAGCTTACATTTTCGGAGTTTTTCATCATATGAGTACCCCTCAGGAGCGGATTGTTCCTACGGATCTGCGGAACGAAATGTCCCGGTCTTATTTGGAATACGCGATGAGCGTCATCGTAGGGCGGGCACTGCCAGATGCGCGGGATGGTCTGAAACCTGTTCACCGCCGTATCCTCTATGCCATGCATGAGCTGGGCCTCACACCTGAGCGTCCTTTCAGGAAGTGTGCTCGTGTGGTGGGGGAAGTCCTCGGTAAGTATCACCCCCACGGCGATACAGCGGTTTACGATGCACTCGTGCGGATGGCGCAGAATTTTTCGATGCGATCGCCCCTGATCAACGGGCATGGCAACTTTGGCTCAGTCGATAACGACCCACCCGCTGCAATGCGATACACCGAATGTCGTTTGCAGTCACTCACCAGCAATGCGCTGCTGCGGGATATCGAAGCTGAGACAGTTGATTTTATCGACAACTTCGATGGTTCTCAGCAAGAACCCATTGTGCTCCCCTCTCGGATTCCGCAACTGTTGCTGAACGGGTCCTCTGGGATTGCGGTCGGAATGGCAACCAACATTCCCCCGCACAACCTAGAAGAACTGATCGATGGCTTGGTGGCCCTCATCCACAACCCGGATCTCACCGATGCCGAGCTGCTGCGGTATATTCCTGGCCCTGACTTTCCGACTGGCGGCCAGATCCTTGGCACTGCTGGCATTCGGGAAGCCTACCTGACCGGACGGGGATCCGTCACGATGCGCGGCGTCGCCAACATCGAAACGATTGAGCATCGTGGACGACCCGATCGCGAAGCCATCATCATTACCGAGCTGCCCTACCAAACTAACAAAGCAGCCCTAATTGAGAAGATTGCTGAACTGGTCAATGATCACCGCATCGATGGAATTTCCGATATCCGGGATGAGAGCGATCGCGACGGGATGCGAATCGTGATTGAGCTCAAGCGCGATGCCTATCCTCGCGTAGTCCTCAACAACCTCTACAAGCAAACCCCCCTCCAGGCCAACTTTGGCGTCAACATGTTGGCGCTGGTCAACAAAGAGCCCCAGATCTTGAGCCTGCGGCAGGTTTTGCAGGTCTTCCTGGACTTTCGGATTGAAACCATTACGCGCCGCACCCTCTACCACCTTCGCAAAGCTGAAGAACGGGATCACCTGTTGCAGGGTCTGCTGATTGCGCTGGAAAATCTAGACGGCATCATTGCCCTGATCCGTCATGCGGCAGACGCTCCGACGGCCAAACAGGAGCTGATTGACTCCTACCGACTATCGGAACCTCAGTCAGACGCCATTCTGCAGATGCAGCTCCGCCGACTCACCGCCCTGGAAGCGGAGAAAATTCAGCAGGAGCATGAGGATCTCCAGACTCAAATTGAGGATCTAAATGATATTCTGGCGCGGCGAGAGCGCATTCTCACCATCATCGAAACTGAGACGTCTGAGCTGAGAACCCTGCATGGGACTCCTCGCCGCACGGTGATTCAGCCGTCTAGCGAAGAGTTGGGCGAAATCGACCTGATCGCCAATGAGCAGGTTCTGATTTTGTTGACCGAACAGGGCTATATCAAGCGAATGCCGATTAGCACCTTTGAGGCGCAGAACCGAGCGACGCGTGGCAAGGCGGGTGCCCGGATTAAAGATGATGATGGGATCGAGCATTTCTTTACCTGCTGCGACCATGACAGCGTGCTGTTCTTTAGCGATCGCGGTGTCTCCTACTGCCTCAGGGCATACCAGATTCCTACCGGATCACGCACCTCTCGCGGCGTACCGATCGTACAAATGCTGCCGATTCCCCGCGACGAGAAAATCACCTCGATCGTACCCGTCTCCGAATTTACGGACGACGAATATCTAGTGATGCTAACGCAGGGTGGCTACATCAAAAAAACGGGGCTGTCGGCTTTTAGCAACATTCGGGCCAATGGCTTGATTGCGATTTCGCTAGAAGAAGGCGATCAGTTGCGGTGGGTGCGTCGGGCTCGGGCAGAAGACAGCGTCATTATTGGCTCTCGTCAGGGGATGACGATTCACTTCCGTACCGACCACGATCAGCTCCGGCCTCTAGGCAGACCGACTCGCGGCGTTAGAGCCATGTCGCTACGCAAAGGCGATGAGCTGATTAGCATGGACATCCTGCCTAGCCAAATTGTGGACTCCATCGTGGCCAGCACCGAGGCAGAGGTTGAGCTGGCGGAGGTCGAGCTAGAAACCGAAGAACTAGATGCGACCTCTCCTCGCAACCAAGGCCCTTGGGCACTGGTGATCACAATGGGCGGATTGGGCAAGCGGGTTCCGGTTGCTCAGTTTCGATTACAGAATCGGGCTGGAATGGGTTTGCGGGCAATTAAGTTCCGCCGTGAGGCCGATCGCCTAGCAGCCCTGCGGATTGTGGGTGACGACGACGAGCTGATGATGGTGACGAGTCGCGGCATCATTATTCGTCAGGTTGTGAATGCGATTACCTGTCAGTCACGAGCGGCAACCGGAGTTCGCGTGCAACGCCTAGATGATGATGATGCAATCGTGGCAGTTGCGCTCATTCCTCCAGCCGCTGAGGAAGACGAAGAGGAAGCCTCCCCGGATTAACTCTCTCTTTTAACACTCTCTTCAAGGAAACTAGAGCCCCTGCTGGTGGTCAGCAAACTACCATAGATTGAGGTGCAGCTTTGACCATGAGTTATGGACCATGAGTTATGGATCATGACTGCACCCCAGTGTGAATTTCTAACTTCCCAAAGCGAGTGTTTAAGACTTTAGTTCCCCTCTTTTCAGGCCCACCAAAATCTTTGACCGCCCGCCGGAGTAGCCACTATTGGATCGCTCTAGCCGGTGGTCTTTTGATGGGGCTGACTCCAGCTCCTGTCAATGCCTGGTTTCTAGCCTGGATTGCCCTGGTGCCGTTGTGGGTGCTTGTGACTACCGCGATTCGCAGCCCTGAATCTCGTTGGCGTCCGGTCAGGCTGGGCTTGGTCTGGGGACTGGGCTACCACGGTCTGGCGCTGTCGTGGATTACGGGGCTCCATCCGCTGATGTGGATGGGGATGTCCTGGCTAGCGAGTGTGGCGATCGCCCTCTTTGCTTGGAGCTTTATTACCCTGTGGGGAGCCGTCTTGGTCGGCATTTGGGTTTGGCTGATGAGCAAGCTCTGTGTGGCCCGATCTGCGGGAGCCAACAAACTGCTGCCTGCCTCACTCCGTATTCTGATGGGTGCAGCGCTCTGGTCGGGCCTGGAAGCACTTTGGGGATATGGCCCCCTCTACTGGACCTCTCTGTCTTACACTCAAAGCCCATACAACTTGGCAATCTTGCACCTGGGGCAAATCTCAGGGCCGCTCGCGATTACAGCGGCCATTGTGGCGGTGAATGGGCTGCTGGCGGAGGCATGGTTGCAAGGGAGGCGACGACACTTGGCCACTGGGGCTGGGTTGCTGGTCGGGCTACACCTGCTGGGGTTCGGTTTGTACAGCTATCCAGTGGCCCAAACTCCAGCCAATCAACTCCAAATTGGCATCATTCAGGGGAATGTTCCGACGGACATCAAGCTGGATGCGGAAGGGATCCGGCGGTCGATTGAGGGGTATACCACTGGATATGAGCGTTTGGCTGAGCAAGGTGTGGATGCAGTTTTGACACCCGAAGGCGCGATTCCGGAGATTTGGTCAGCCCAACGCTGGAGCCGCAGTGCGCTGTATCGAGCTATGCGCCGGACAGAAGTTCCTATATGGTTGGGTACTTTTGTGCGCGAGGGAGACAAGATTACCCAGAGCATACTCACCATTACGGGAGATGGAGAACCCTTTAGCCGCTACAACAAAGTCAAGCTTGTCCCTTTGGGCGAATATATTCCCTTTGAGCCGCTGCTGGGTGAGCTGATTGGTCGGGTGTCCTCGATCGGATATGGCATGGTGCCGGGACACACTGATCAGCGGGTTGATACTCCTTTAGGCCGCGCTATTGTTGGAATTTGTTATGAGTCGGCTTTTCCGCAGCTGTTTCGCGATCAGACTGCGGCGGGCGGCGAATTTATGCTGACAGCCTCCAACAATGATCCCTACAGTGCGGCGATGATGGCCCAACACCATGCCCAAGATCTGATGCGGGCGATCGAGAGCGATCGCTGGGCCGTGCGGGCAACCAACACAGGCTACTCGGGTGTGATCGATCCGCATGGTCACACCATTTGGATGTCAGGGGTCAACACTTATGAGTTGCACGTTGCCACAATTTATCGCCGCCAAACCCGAACGCCCTATGTACGCTGGGGCGATTGGCTGACGCCATTCCTGCTGTTTGGAGCTTTGGCGGGTTGGGGATATACCCGCACGCAATCGCTGCGGCAGTCTCATTCTCCCTGAGTTAGCTATTGCTCTTCGGCTTTGTAGATGTAGAAGTTTTGCAGAACGCCAACTGTCTCAAAATGATAAGACGGCAGAAGTTGACTCACCGATAGATTGGTTTTGTAAATGCTCAATATGCCAAAATTTTGGCGTTCTGTGCGAGAGTCGATGATTTGCTGAATTTCAGCCTGATTGTTTCGCAGCAGGGTGACACACTGATTTTGCAGCAGGTTGCCCAAAACTTGAGGCGCTTGAGGACAGGCATTTTCTTCGAGATAGGCTGTGAGCTGCTGGGCGGCATATTCGTTGTAAGCGGCTTGACCAGGATTGGCGATCGCCATGGCAACCCCCACGCCCACCAATGCAACTCCCGTCAAACATCCAACCACCTGTAGGCTTTTCATAAATTTCGTCTATAAATATCAAAAGCTAGACTAAGCGTTCTGCTTGAAGAATGACAACCCAGGCGATCGCCTGAGCAAGTTTTTCTAATTTTTTCAGACGAGACTTGGCTTGTGTTTGTTCGCAATGCTATACTGGCTAATGCGATGGTGAGCGTAGCCAAAGATTAAAGAGTGCTATGCTGATTATATGGCGGTCATAGCTCAACTGGTTAGAGCACTGGATTGTGGTTCCAGGGGTTGCGGGTTCAAGTCCCGTTGGTCGCCCTCTACAAGTGAAAAAATATTTCTCTCTTTTCTCAAGAAAGCCTAAGCTTTTGCTGGAAAGCCAAATTTTTCGCAGCAAAGGCTAAGCTTCTTGAGGCGGCAAACCAGACTGCCAAGTTACCCTCAGGCATATTTAGCAGGGCTAATTGCTGGATCACGTTCTTCCAACACTCTTAGTCTAGAAGGCCGGGATTCTTCTACAGCTCCTAGCATTTTCAGCATTGATCGCTGCATAGAAGTCAATCCGGTCGTGTTGGCAATGTTGAGTCCGGCGTAGGGTTTCTCTGCCCGCATGATTTTTACACGTTCCCCGGTTTTGACCTGCCACAGGGCAATGGTTTCATCTTGGGACGCGCTGGCAAGGAGTTGCCCTGCTGGGTGAAAGGCGAGCGATCGCACCCAGTTGCTGTGTCCTCGCAAGATCGATTCACAGTGGCCAGTCTGCATATTCCATAGGCGAATCATCTGGTCACTGCCACCACTGGCCAAAAGCTGCCCATCGGGACTGAAGGCGAGCGATCGCACCCAATTGCTATGTCCTCGCAAGACGCGCTGGCACTGACCCGATTCCACATCCCACAGCCGCACCGTGTGATCGCTACTGCCACTCGCCAACCATCGACCATCAGGACTAAATATCAACGATTGCACCCAGCCTTGATGGCCCGATAAAACCTGAAGACACCGTCCGCTTTTCACGTCCCAGAGGCAGATCGTATTGTCATCACTGCCGCTGGCGAGCAATGCGCCATTGGGGCTGAAGACGACTGTCCAAATCCGGCCCCGATGTCCGGTCAAAACCTGATCGCAATGGCCTGTCTCAGTATTCCAGAGGCGAATCGTTTGATCGCAACTGCCGCTAGCCAGAAGCTGTCCTTGGGGGCTAAACGTCACCGACTGCACACGACCCTGGTGCCCCGTCAGCACATGGCCGCACTGGCCCGACTCCACATCCCACAGCCGAATGGCTCCCCAAGGTTTGGCCATCTGCTCGTCGCCACCACTGGCTAGCCATCGACCCGCTGGACTCAGGCCCATGCTCCAGCCCCAGTAGGTTCGGCCTCGCTGCACCTGCCGATATTCGCCAGTTTGCAGGTCCCAAAGTCGAATGGCGCGATCGCTATTGCCACTGGCCAATGTGTTGCCATCGGGGCTAAAGCTGACAGAGTAGGCGCGGCTAGAATGTCCTTGTAATGTTCGGTAGCATTGCCCGGTTGAGACTGCCCAAAACTTCACCGACTGATCGGTACTGCCGCTAGCCAGCTCTCTCCCATCGGGGCTGAAGGCCACTGACCCCACCTGGTTGAGGTGTCCTCGCAAGGTGCGATCGCATTGGCCCGTCTGTGTATTCCAGAGCTTGATTCGTTGGTCGCCCCCGCAGCTTGCTAGCCTTGTGCCATCTGGGCTGTAGGCGACCGAAAAAATCCAGTTACCATGCCCCTGGAGGATTCGCAGACAATCTCCTGTGCCGAGGCTCCAAATTCTAACTGTGCGATCGCTGCTGCCACTGGCCAACTGTTGACCATCTGGGCTAAAGGCGATGGTGCGAACGCGGCGTTCATGACCGCTCAGCGTTTGAGAACAGCTTCCGGTGGCAACATCCCACAGTCGAATCATCTGATCATCCCCAGCACTGGCGAGCGATCGCCCATCCGGACTAAAGGCTACCGACCGCACTAGCCCGTGATGAGCGGCTAAAACAGCCTCACTCTCTCCTGTCTCTAGATTCCAGAGGCGCACTGTGCCATCGCCGCTGCCGCTTGCCAACGTCTGACCGTTGGGACTAAAGGCCACTGAGAAAACCCAGTTGGTGTGAGCCCGCAGGGTTTGATAGCACTGCCCCGTCGCCACATGCCAGAGCCGCACCGTTTGATCATCACCGCCGCTGGCGAGCGATCGCCCATCCGGACTAAACGCCACCGACCAGACCCGGCCCGAATGCCCCTCGCAGCTTAAAAGCTGTTTGCCAGTCTGGGTTTGCCACAAGACAAGATTACCCTTGGCATCGCCTGTGGCTAGAAGGCGGCCCGTTGGGCTAAATGCAACCGACAAGACACTGCCAAGGATTTTGGTAAACACACATTTGGCCAAGTTGCTGCCAGCAAAATTGACCTGCGCCAGATTGATATCCTGGAGGTAAGCTTGCCAAATGGTCAGCCCAGAAAAATCCCAGTTCTTCAGTGGAATTTGCATCTGACAGAGCAGGTTGAGCAAATTTCCGGCCCCATAGCCTCGCTGCAGAGAGGATTCATGGCGAAACTGTCTCAAAATTTGCTGAAAACACGGCTGGATGCGCCCCGTTGTCCCCAACGCCTGTTTGAGTTGGACGATGAGCGGTTGCAGGATCAGCCGCATCTGCATTTTGCGAATGGGGTCTGTTGCCCGAGCCTTTAGTAGCGCGTGGCTGTTGAGGAGTTGGGGTGAAGCATGAACAATTTCCTGGCAAACCTGACGAATCAACTTTGCAATCAGAGATTCTGCCACATCAGGTTGCAGCGTCAACTGATTACCTACTCTTTCTAGGAGCGATCGTCGGTGCAGCGACTCCACCGCCGCCAAAATCTGGGTCGGTGGAGCTGAATCGATCAAGTCTTCGCGCAACTCGACGATGGAGACAGGCTCAATGCCAATCGCTAGCCAGTACAGAATCGCTTGCTCTAAGGGTGAGAGGCGATCGCCCGACTGATCCCAGATGCTTACTTCTTCGCAGTTCATGAGCCAAGTTCAAGAGTCAAGTTCAAGCTGAAGCTAGCCTTCAAATTACCTCAGCTTGCCCAAGATTTCTGTTTGCCCCCCAACAAAAAGCCTTTGAGAAAAATCAAATTTCTCGAACTTTGATGGGGAAATTTACAAAAGAAAGTAACAAGAACCAGACAGCGCGCAAATCTATCGCAAGGCTATAAGGCTCGAATGCCTTGGGCTAAGCCTTGACAAACACCTGTCAAAAAATCCAGGTTGAGAGTCTCAATGCGATCGCTGGCTTGGTGGTAGTGGGGATTTCGCATAAAAGATGTATCCGTGACCATGAGTGCCTTATAACCCTCGTCCCAAAAGGGTGAATGGTCGCTCAGGCGCGTCTGGGGAATCATTTTGCCGTACTGTCCGGCGGGTAACCACTGGCAAGGCACTCCAGCTTTGCGAATCTGGCCACATAAACCCATCAGATCTGGAATGGTGGCTAAATTACCAATGAGGCCAATAAAATCGCCGCGATCGGGATAAAACCGTTCTAAACCAGCCGGATACTCTTGTGAACCCGGCCTAGAGTCGCAGTAGCCCAACATCTCTAGCGAAAACATCAACCGCAAAGGTTGACCTTGCTGTTTCAGCGCCTTTGCATATTGCTTACTGCCCAACATGCCATACTCTTCCATGTCAAACGCCACCAACCTCACGGGGTACCGCGCCGGAGCCTCGGTCAACAGACGCGCTAGCTCTAGCAGGGCTGCTACCCCCGTCCCATTGTCATCTGCACCCGGACATCCCGGCACTGCATCGTAGTGAGCCCCAATCAAAATCAGATCTTTTGGGGCTTTGTCAGGCTTTGCCCCTGGCAGATTCAAAATTAGATTTTGATGGCTGCCCCCCCTCACCGTAAACTCATGCGTCTCGACCTGCCCCCATCGCCCTAGCTCGCCCCGAATATATTGCTGCACATAGAAGTGTCCTTCCGTAGCGATATAGGGATCGCGATCGCGTACCACATGCTCTAGATGAGCCTGCAAATTTTGCTTTAGCGTCACACCAATTTCCAAAAGCTATTTCCCAAGAGCTATCAAGAAGCAACCTTCGTCGATCTACTTCTCATCCTAGCTGTCGTGAGGATCAGCATTTATCAAGTTTAAGCTAGTAGCTTAAAAGGCTCCAGAGCGACCCAACAAGATGCGAACGGTCTTCCAGATGATGATCAAATCATAGAGAGGATTCCAAACGCTCTGGTAGCGTAGATCCAAATCGACCACCTCTTCAAAGTCCTTAATCATAGAACGACCACTGACTTGCCATTCACCTGTCAATCCAGGCTTTACATTGAGTCGCTGCCAGTGACGAGCATCATAGTGGATGACTTCATCATGGGTGGGGGGACGAGTGCCCACTAAGCTCATCTCTCCACGCAGCACATTCCAAAACTGGGGAAGTTCATCCAGGCTAGTCTTTCTTAGAAAGCGGCCTACTCTCGTGATGCGCGGATCTTGCTTGTTCTTAAAAATTAGGCCCTTAGCCTCATTCGGGACAGACGCCTTCAAAACGTCGGCTTCTTTTACCATCGAACGAAACTTACGGATGGCAAAACGCTTTCCCTGCAACCCATATCGTTCTTGTCGGTAGAAAATTGGGCCGGGGTTATCTAGCTTAATGGCGATCGCAATAGGTACAAAAAGAAACCCAAGTATTAGCAATCCTACCAAACTGCCTGCAACGTCCAGTAGGCGTTTGAAGCCTGAGTAGACAGATGGATGAGGAGCATCAAACACTGAGTCAGTCAGAATTATATTAGGAATATCGTTTTCAGATAGAGCACAGTGGGTCACTGAAATCACCCCACGAAAGATGACCGTAATAACACGTAAGCATTATCCATACGCACTATAGACCTTCCCTCCAAGGCAATCCTGCTCTCACAGTAGTCTTTGCAGAATCTTTGTATTAGATAGATGATCCCCAAGGTTTATGAAGTTTTTGTAAACCTGCTCTTGTCCTATCTCTCCCTAGATCTCACCCTTCCGACTCAAAACCTCAAAAGAAATATCTTTCCCCTCTAGACTTGCAAAGCATTTGTGCTATAGTTATTAACTGTGAAACGGACGCATAGCTCAGTTGGTTAGAGCACCACGTTGACATCGTGGGGGTCACTGGTTCGAGTCCAGTTGTGTCCATCCTCTCTGTATATTCCTTCTGTACAGTGACACTTTATTTGTCATCGGTGACGAATTGGTGTCGTTAGTGCCATTTTGGCGTTGTCGGGACAAAATCCTGTCGTTAAAGGACTGGTGACAGATTAATGTCGCCTAATAGTGTCAACGTGGTGCTCTCTTCCAACTCACCAAAACCTTTATCTACTTAACTTTTCGGTGCTCATAATTGACACCCCTGCCCAGATGCGCTGCTTTATAAGGTTATTCTTTCAATCTCTCCTATCCAGGGTGGTTGACTGTGCCACACGATTATCTAAAACTGCTTGACGACTGCTAAGAAGCTTGAGGGTAAGTTCTTCGGGAGTGATGGTAAGTTGCTAAGCTAATTGCCCTTGTAGATCCTGAATGGGGTACTCTTCGCCGTCCTAGCCTGTAAGTCTTAGCAACGGCAGCAAGAGTTTGTCGTAGGTGGGTAAAGACCTGGATAGAGTGGATCCCTCTTGGAAAGAAGCGAGGAGGAATGCCGACTATTTTTTGAGCAACTCCGCTGGCACGGTAGCCCCCAATGTCCCTACTGCGAGTCTACTAACAGTACAACGATGCCCAAGGAGGGACGCTACCACTGCAACACCTGCTACACCTCTTATAGCGTTACTGTAGGAACCCCACTGCATCGCACTCGCGTTCCACTGTCTAAATGGTTTCAGGCAATTTTGTTAAAAAGTAGGGGTGACCGCAAGATTAGCTCTAGAATTCTCTCTAAGGAAATTGGCGTAAACAAAAACACTGCCGCTGTCATGTTGAGGCGTCTTCAAGAGATGGATCTCACACAACCAAGCTTGGTTAGGGCAATCTCAAGGTTCATGAGCCAATAGGCTGCATATACTCAGGGGCTATGCAATGAAGCTACCAAACATTTTGAAATGGAAATATTCTGCTGTCATTATTGTCGTGACAGGACTGGGGCTTTGTTATATTACTTATCGGCTAGGCTTAATTAGGGGAGGTAATCTCAACTCTAGAGAAGAGCTAGTATACCAGGGCTATTTCATTCTAAAAATGGCCTTGAGGGTATCTAGACCAAATTGGCAAAGACGTTGGGCCTGAGCCATATTGGAGAACTCATTGGAGCGATAGAGGTTGAGTGCGAAGTTACGAGCGACGGCGAAGATTTGCG
>JBGTGR010000034.1:0-4093 GCA_041746655.1 Elainellales cyanobacterium
CCTCGCTCCGTGCCAGTTCAATTGCGCTTGGAGGACCCGCTTTAATTCGCTATATTGGCTCATAGGGTTTCTGATGAGTGTGGTAATTCTGATGAAACCCTACCCTGCTCATCCTTGCAAGCTTTTTGTCCTGTACTTAGAATATCCCAGAGTTTTCTTACTATGACCAATGCGATCGCCGTTACGAACTAGCGTTTTCAGGTAGTTGAAAAATTGTTTGCCTGCTTGCTCAGAATTGGCAGATGCTCGGAGATAGCTAATTGCCTTTTTTAGCTCGTTTACGTCTGCTTCTTCAAGAATCATAGTGCGAGCGATCGCGTCTGCAACTTGCCATTGCACTTCAGTAAGATGCGTAGTTGTTTGCATTAGTACATTCCCTCCGGTGCAGTCCGATCTGTTGGCCACTTTAAGATGTCTGCAAGTTGCTGAAGTTGCGGGGAGAGGACTAAGTCTTTATGGGCAGCTTTGATTACATCTGCGATAAACTTTTGTAGTGCTGCTTCTGTCAGCCGATCGGCCTCAGGTGATTGATAGGAAGTGTAGCGATCGCGCAGATTTTGGACTCGTTCAATTTCTTGAATGGTCACAGTCATGCTTCCCATTCCAATAGGCTTGCCTCCGCCAACTTTGAGCGCCATCGGATGTTTGTCGTCCTGGCCTAAGACAATCAGTAAAGTGCCAAGCTCAGCAGCACTTAAATTCTTGAAGTGAATTTGTGTTGAAAACGTGTACTCGGTTCCCGCTTGTTGAACGGGGATGCCGCGATCGCCCCCAGATACTGCTTTAACTGCATGGTAATAGAACTTTCGTCCTGCGGCCTTGCCACTGATGAAGTAAGCTTTCCGCTGATCGGGGCGAGGTCTGTACAGCGAAGGCATGAACCCAGTGACGGATTCAGCCTTTTCACATTTTGCATCGGCAAACTGAACCAACCCTTGCCAATCTAAAGCACCAAATACACGACTAGCCGGACAGAGCCGCTTTTTATCACGGCAGGGAAACCGTTCCGGAGGCATATCGCGTTCGTACCGCTTAGTCACAACCGCTAGCGTGCTATTTGTAATCGCTTCATAGGCCGAGCGCACAACTCCTTTTAGAGAACTACCAGGAATCATCAATGTTTGGCTATTTCCTTGAATCATCGTTTTGATCAAGGGAACTCGCTGTTTGACATCCTCACCTAGTGCAACAATTCCCGTTGAGACATGTACCGCAGTCTTAACTTTTAGGATGAGATGAATCGTTCCATGTAAGCGATCAGCACGAAACTTATCATGCCCAATAGGATGTTCAAGTTTTGGAGGTTGGGTTGGAAATGCAACCAGTTCATAAGGTTTTGGAACGGCTGCTTCTGCTGAATCTGTTTTCACAGGACGGTTAGGGCGTGGGGGTTGTGGATTTCGAGGTTGATTTACAGGCATGATTAGCTTTGTACTGTCAATGCAACAAAGTGGATGGTTGAAGTCTGAGCATCAATGAAATGGCGCTGCCCAACATTCACCTTTAAAGATGCAATACCTTTTGGAAAGCGAGTTGCTGTTGGTGGATGCACATGAGCATTTTGATCCTGAGTTTTCCAGCTCTTGCCAATGGGTGAGAAATCCGATTCATCACCTACTGTACTGAGCAGTAAAACACTGAAGCCGTTGCCTCGCCGTTTCCATCGAAGTTCGCGATCGCGATTAAACATTTGACCTTCTGGGCTTGGAAAATCAGTCGGTAATTCTTGAATAAAGCCACTGACTTGATGTGCCCAGCGCAGAAAATAGTGGCTATCTTGAGTCTTGTGCCCATTGAGAATCTGACATAGTGCCTCAGGGGAAACAACGTTTTTAGTACCTACAAAAGGGTTCATGCTGCATTCCCCCGCAACAGTTGCCCCCAAGATCTCACAGATCGTTCAAATAAGTCTGAAACGGTTCCTTCCTGCCAACGTAATTGCACACCAAATCCTAGATTCATTGATTCGGCAGCAATGGGCGTATCTTGAACATCGTTAGCAGGAAAACCGTATTTTTTCCGCTCTTCTTCGTCCAGAAAAGCTCCTGCGCCTAATAGTGCTGTATGGTTCCATTGCCTAGCACCACCGATCGCGACAATCTGGTTATTCTCCAAGATGCAACCTGGATACTGTACTACTGCTGAGTTCAATTGCACTTCAACTAAACCCATCCCTCGCGACTTGGCAAAGCCTAACCCAAACCAGCCATCATTTAAATCACGCAATACTAAGCCAACTAAACCAAGTTGAGCGAGCGAGAAGTTTTTTAGATGAATTTTGGTGCGAAACTCGCCTGCGGTGCAGACTTGATAGTTAAAAGGCCCAACCGCAACGGAGCCAAACACGCGATCGATCGCAACGCCATTGCGTTCTTCAATTTTGAGCTGAGTGCGATCTACGGGATAAGCATCTTCAATCCGTACTCGGCTAGCGATTTCAACACTGCCAAACATCTGGTCGGTAAAGGAAGAAAGGTGATAGATCTGTTGAGGGTCAGAAATGTTTTCTAAATACTTATAATCTTCGAAATTGAGAGGATTACTGGCCCAAAGTTGATCAGGATTCTCGGAGCGGCGATCGCTCCCGACCGTTCTCACAACCCGCTCAGCATGGGCACGAATGGCTCCCTTAAGGGAACTACCCGGCAGATAAATAGAGAGCCCCCCTTGATGATAGGTTTCAACAAACTCCATATCCGGCTTTGTTGGATCAGCTCCCTCCTTGCCAGATTTAATTAAGATAGGCCCACAAGGAATAAGCGTTAAATCAATAGTGCAGTGGTTAACAAATCGATTGTGCATGGTTTTTGTCTCTCAAGTTGCAGGCTGGGATGTAGCAGGAGCAGTTTTGATGTTGCTTAAGTGATTGATTAGAGCCTCTATCCAATCTGGTTTAAGATGCTGACCGTCAACATAAGCAGTTGCATCTCCAGCAACAAGCTTTTGAAGATAGGTAATTAGCCGCTGTGGATCGTCCTCAACATCAAACCACTTCATTTGGTCAATCTGGAGTCGAACAACTCCTAAACCACGCGATCGCCCCCCTCCCAAGGGGATCTGCTCTGTCTCAAATTGGTGTAAGCCAATCATCAGCAAGCCCAGTTCCCACTCTTCAGCATTTTCAACAACCGCTTTAAATTCAAATGGTGTGCCTGCTGGAACAACCTGAAAATCGTATAGTTTCCCATCTGCTGCCGTTTCAGTATCGCGATCGATCGAAACCCCATCTCGCTCCTGATACTGACCAAACCAGGCATCTGGTTGAACGGTAAGATCCCGCACCTGGAATTTACTGGACAACCAGGGAGAACCAAAAAGGTGAGAGACTAGATCGGTTTCAGCCAAAATTGCCGCAGTTAAAACGGCATCATCTAGATCACTATCTTTGAGATGCCGAATTTCTTCTGAAGTCAGCGACCATTCAGCTTCTACCGCAGGATTTGCCACCAGTTTGCGATCGCTCCCTACAATTCCCCTTAAAAAACTTTCCAGGCGCGATCGCAATGCTCCCTTAAAGCTTGATCCAGGAATCACGGGTCTACCTAAGGCATCTTTCACTACGGGAAGATCCGAG
This sequence comes from Elainellales cyanobacterium, assembly GCA_041746655.1. Classification (GTDB taxonomy): domain Bacteria; phylum Cyanobacteriota; class Cyanobacteriia; order Elainellales; family Elainellaceae; genus JBGTGR01. Next base: position 3,575 of record JBGTGR010000034.1, read on the forward strand.
CCGATAGGTTCTGTTGAACGTCCCTGACTGATCCGTAAAGCCGTCACTGTGGTGAGACTTCCTGTGATTTCTAGCCGATTCTTGAAGATGTCAAACATAGTATTCTCACTTGGCGAATTCTTTCTTTAGATGTAAGGCGATTGTGTTTGTTTCAGCTTTATTTCTTCCAGTTGTTTGAATGCAAAGGCCAAGCCCTTTATCTGTCCAAGTTAAGACAAATTCGACAATTCCGTTTTCTTTAACATCAAGAATTGGATCAACTTGTCTTGAGTTAAACGGTAAAGAGTTAACGATCTTAACCACGTAGGGAGAACGGCATATCTTCTTTGAAAACTCCTGCAACACGTCCTTGCCGTGATCGTCTCTGAGGTTAATTGGCTTGGGAGCATCCCACTTTTGCAAAAACATGGGGGAGGGAGCAGAATTTAGGAGTAGGGCATGAGGTTAGCGCTATGACTCCCGAAGAACAAGAACGATTACGAGCTTGCACTCAAGAGATTGCAGAGATTTTGTATCGCA
>JBGTGR010000035.1:0-40610 GCA_041746655.1 Elainellales cyanobacterium
CGATCGCTTTGACCCCAGCGAGTATGCCCAAGAGAATGAGCCCCAAACCGTGACCCTAGTGACACAGCTGCGCGATCGCCGCACCAACTGCGAAGCCACCGTTGAAACCACGGTGACGGTATACCCTCTGCCCAATGCTGCTTTCCAGGTTGAACCTCTCTCCGAGAGCGGGGGGTACTGCGCCGAAGACGACGAACAGGGGGGCAGTGTCACCTTCAATGCGCAGGATCGTGATGTCTTGGGAAGGTTTGAAGTTAATCAAGAAGCTATAGAAGGGAATCAGATCTTCTTAAGGGACTTTTCCACGATTACTGAGCCCGTTGAGTTAACTGTGGTTCACGTTGCTCGCAACCAAGCAGGTTGCGAAGCACGGTCTGATGAACAAACGATCACTATTTACCCTATACCTCGCCCTAGATTTAGGCTAGTTGACTCCAACGATCAAGATGTTGCCAACGTTTGTTCAAATGGACAACCGGTCAAGATCTTGTTGGGACCTAACGACGGAACTTATGACCTAGAAGCCATAACCGACAACGGTGCTCCCATTAGCCTCAACACCGATGTCAACCCACCCCAGTTTGACCCTGGAGTGGTGAGTGTTAACCCCCAAGTGGTGAGGGATCTTTTTGGTGATCGCGCCAGCCTGCGCGTCAATATTACTTACATCGTTAGAGGAGAAGGTGGTTGCAGAGGTTCATTCACTGATTTCATTACTGTGTTACGCAACCCAACGGTTAATTTCAGATTAGGAACCCCCACTTTCATACAAGATGCTATTGAAGTTCGGGTGGACAACATTGAACTTGAACCCCCAGGGAATGTCAGAAATTTTCGGTTTGAGTGGAATTTCAACGGTGGTACCTCCGTTGGCAGAAGAGCTGAAAATGATGATTTTACAGTGACCTATCCAACAAGTCAGATAGAAGTTGTCATCACGCTCCGTGCTTATAGTACCGTCTCCAACCTGAACTGTTTTGGACCTCTGGTTGAGCATCGTCAGGTCGTCCCTAGGATTGAATTGATATGAGCCAAGCTCGCCTCACTCCCCGGCCCCACCTGATCAATAAGGTGTCTCTGGAACTGCAAACTGGCCGCTTAGGCGATGTCACCAGCCTGCAAGAAGACCTGAGCCGACTGATATGGCAACAGGCCGTACCTCAGATGGAGCAGTTGTTTGATCAGCTTGTTCTGGCAGATGAAGTAGTGCGTTTAGATCGGGTAGTCATTGACCTCCCCAGGCTTGATCCTGACTATGCTGTTGAGGCGTTTGTGCCCCAAATCATGGCTGTTCTGGAGCAAAGCCTGAGAGACTATCTAGCAGACTATCGCCCCCCTGAAGTTGAAGAATCGAGGGCACATCATCCTCAGTCTCTGTCTGATGGAGAGGTGTTTCTCTATTTCTTGCAGTACGGTCGGCTGCCCTGGTGGAGTAGCAGCGCCCCCTGGCAGAGCTGGCTCACCCGCTGGCAAACCGCTTTACAGACCGATGCTGCCTGGCAGCCAGCGCTGCGATCGCTACTTACCACCTCTTCTAGCGCCATTGATCGTCTTGCCAGTCAGTTGCCTGAGGCTTTTCGCCATCAACTCGTTTTACAGTTGCAGCCCACCTGGGTGGGCTGGCGATCGCTGCTCAATCAGGCTCAGCAGCTCATGGCAGCGCTCGGGCTGAGCGATCACGCCCAAGACAAACTCACTCGCCAGGCCTGGATCGCCATATTTACCCTCATCAGGGAGGTCAGCCCCTACAGCCCCCTGCCGCGATCGCGCTGGATACGGCAATGGCTGCCCCTGGTGGTGACCCAATGGCAAATTGAAATATCGGCTCAAGATCCCCGTTTACCCCCAAGCCAGGGTTCACGGCCCCGTCAGTCCGGGGCTGCTCGGTCTACTAACTTGAGCGAGATATTCCATCGGCTGATCACCGAGACGATGGGGACTGGCGCGGCGGACTGGTTGGCTGCTCTGGCTCAGGTGCTACCACGGCCATCTAGGTCGACAGTTCAGCCATCGGCTCCACCCGTTCAAGACTCTTCTCAACCCGATGCGATTGCTGACCCAAATAGCTCGGCAGCCTCTAATCTAGCGGCCTCAGATCTAGCGGCCTCAGACAGTCAAACCACCCCTGCTTTTTCTGCTGATGACCCCAGGGATGCAGAACGGGATGCCCCCCAAACTTTGGCTGAAGGGGAGTTGACTAGAGAGCAACTGCTCGAACGGTACCGAACGACTGCCCGCCAGACTGAGGGCGAGTCTCCAACGCGCTTTCGGGAGTCTCCCCTATCGGTGGAGGAAGCCCAGGCTGGGCTCTTTGTACATCAGGCCGGGCTGGTGTTGCTGCATCCGTTTCTGCGTGCCTACTTTGAGGCTGTGGGGTTGCTGGCTGGCGATCGCTTTTTGGATGCTGACTGTCAGCAAAGGGCCATTTACCTGCTCTACTACCTTGCCACCGGGCAAACTCAACCGCCAGAATACGAGTTGGTGTTGCCTAAACTGCTGTGCGGTTGGCCGCTCAACGAGCCGGTAATTTCGCCAGGGTTACCCCAGGCTGCGCTGGATGAGGCTGAGCAATTGCTGCAAACGGTCATTAACTACTGGGATGTTTTGAAAAGCACCAGCCCTGATGGTCTGCGGGAAGGTTTTTTGCAGCGAGAGGGCAAGTTGACGCGAACGGGGGAGCAAACCTGGAAGTTGCAGGTCGAGCAACGGGCGATCGATATTTTGCTGAGCCGCTTGCCGTGGGGGGTCAGTATGGTGAAGTTGCCCTGGATGGATGAGTTATTAACCGTGGAGTGGAGCTGAGCCAATGGTAGTTGCCGAGACCAAAAGCACCCACAGTCAGCAGCATCAATCTGCTGAGTCGGTGATCGCGACCCAAGAGCGCGATCAGGCCTTTTTCTCGGAATCCTCTGCTGAAACAACTGCGTTTTTCGACACCGACTCAGCTCCTGCCATTCAAACTAAGCCGACAATCGCAACAACGCCTTTCTTCTATCCCACTAAAGCACCTTCTCTTCAAGCTAAATGCGATGCCTATGCCGTTGAAGACACCTCGACCGAAATACCCCCCAACCTTCAACGCCAGCCAGCCTTCGAAAGTGATGAAGACCCCATCCAAGCAAAATTCATTCAACGCCAACCCGCCTTTGAAAGCGATGAAGACCCCATCCAGCGCCAACCCTCTCCCCATGCTGAACCCATTACAGCAACCACAACCACCCTTCAAACCAAATGTGCTACCTGTGAAGCGGAAGAGAAAGAGCGATCTGAAGAAACCGTAGAAGGTGACTTCCTCCTACAAAGACTGTCCGAATTTAGTGGTGCAGATGATGAAATCAATTTAGAAGAATCTTCAATTCAGTTCAGTCTAAAGATTGGTCAGCCTGGCGATGTTTATGAACGAGAAGCTGATGCCATGGCCGATCACGTCGTCAATATGTCTGAACCTGAACGACAGCCAAGACTTGGACAATCTACTGCCCAAATATCTCCTTTCCAACCTACACTTCAGACTCAATCGACTCTACAAAAAGCCCCCTCTACTAGCGCCAAGAGTAGTGATCAAATTGCCACTCAACTCAATGCCAGCAAAGGCAAAGGCTCACCCTTAAACGAAGCTACCCGTAGTCGTATGGAACCCGCCTTCGGTGCCGACCTCAGTAACGTTAGGGTACATACCGACAGCGAAGCCGCCCAACTCAATCAAGACTTAGGTGCCCAAGCATTTACTCGTGGCTCCGATATTTATTTCAACGCAAGCAAATATGATCCTGAATCTCGAGAAGGTAAACACTTATTAGCTCATGAGTTGACCCACACTGTACAACAAGGAGAGAGCGAAATTCGCAAGCGTTCTCTCGAATCAGACGGAAAAGTAAGTGAGATTGAAAATAAATATTCCAACATTGCTGAATCAGGAGAACAAGAATTTTCCTCTGAAAACATAGAAAACTCTGAAGATACGAATATTGATAGCAAGCGAGCAGAAGCAAGGCAAAGAAACCAGGCTTTTTTACAAGGGGAATTAGGAGAAGCAGAGGCAGGCGGTAATGTTCGTGCTGAAGTACAACCAGGCACCCCAACTATACTTAAACCGACGAAGTCACCAGACAGTCAACCCTCTGTTCAAGATCTAACAGATGCAGAAGACATACCAGGCGAAGCTGCGCCCGCACTAGATGCAGAGGGTCCCGATCAAGCAGAAGGAAAGGAGCAGTCAGATCGTAAGGAAGAGGTTTTTTCCCTAAGTGAGGAATCTCCAGCTAAAGGAGGAGACCCCCTTGAAGAGCAACCTATCCCCCCTCCACCCGTTAGTACGATGCGAAGTTTTCTGTCTACCACTGAAACTCTGGAATCTGCACAAACTGTATCATCTCAGCCTGCAGGATTTCAAGAATTTGAGACCTGGATGACTGATGGGAAATCAGCGGAAGAGAACCGCCAAGAAGCAATAGCTCTGTTAGCTAATTTCCAGGCAGTAGTAACTAATGAGAAAGGACTGATAGTTGCAGAAACAGCAACTCAAAAAGCTCTGATACAAGGAGAAATACAGGTACAGATAGGCTCAGTTAATGCTCAAACTACTAGTTATATTGCTCAGATAAATGCCGAATATACTCAAAAGAAAGCCGCTTTAACTGGATATGCTACACAGCAAAAAGGGCTTGCCGCTCAGCAATTGTTAGAGCAAATAGCCCAGGTAGAACAATCTACTACTTTGAACATTGAAGGAGTGACTCAGGATCTGCTAACGAGGAAAACTGAATTTGACACTTATATTGCAACACAAAAGCAAGAGTTGGTTACTATCGCCCAAGCAGAAGCAGATAGGGTAGATGGAGAGTTGGATTCTGCGGCCAACCAGGCTACCAGTGACTCTCGCAATGTCGCCAACCGATTTTCAGGCAGTGAATCGCCTCGTCCTAAGCAGAGACGAGCCGCTATCTCAGTAGGATTTGATAGTGCCCAAGATATCAGAGAAAAAAAAGCACCGATTCGGGAAGAGCTGATCACACAAGCCAGAGATTTCGGCCAAAAATACGATGAATTTCAGCAGCAAATTCACGAGCAGATTCGAGAGACTGAGCAAAGCCTTACCCAAGGCTTACAAAACAGTAAGGGTAATACGCTTGAAGGCTTACGCCAGAATCATGAAGCGATTACCCAACGCATGGACACACGTCTACAGTCAGACTTACAAGCCCTTACAACCAGTGAAGAAAACTTCATTTCTAACATTCGTGCACAAGGAGAAGCTTCTGTCGAGCAGCTCAATCAGCTACAAACTCGAACCTTGCTTTTGTTAGATGAAACGAGTCAAGCCGTCCTAACAAGTCTTGATCAAACTTCCATCGAGGTAGAAAGCAATCTTAATCTTGACCAAGAACTTTTCATGCCCGGTGTAAGGGATTTCATGACCCAAGCCGAAGAAGCTTTAACGGTCAAAAAAGATATGGGTCTGGAACAAATTCAAACTCTAGCAACACAGACCCTAGAGATGATCGGACAAGTCACAGATTTCTTCCAGCAATCGACAAATACGATTTTAAGTAATGCCCATAGTACTGCTAACGATCTCTTCAATAATGGGCAGCAATCGTTGGAACAGTCCATGCAAATGTTCCAGGAACAGGCCCAGAACCTTCAAACTGACCTGGAAGCACAACAACAATCCATGATTTTGGGTGCGATGGCTCAGGTTGACCAAGGTATTGAGCAGGCTAGAGCCAAAATAGAAGAGTTCAGAGAAGAATTCCGTTCAAACATTAAGGAAGCAGCTGATGAAAGTCTAGTTGAGGCGAAAAAGCCATTGACAGACCAGGTAAGTAGTCGAGCAGAAGAAGCCGCAATACAAGCTGGAGAGTCTGCGTGGGAGGGGGCTCTACGAGCTTTAGGGGATATTCTTATAGGCCTAGTCATTCTAGTTGCGCTAGCTGCATTGCTTGTAGTCATCGCAGGTGCGTTTAGCATACTACTGACCTTTGGCCAAGCTCTCCTAATCGTTGGTGCAGCATTGCTAGCGGTTGCACTTATTGTTGCCCTTATCCATCGAGCTATTCAAGTATCTGAAGGACATTCTCCTTGGATACTTTTGCTGGCTATTCCTGATGCTATTGGGTTAACGGCAATTATCGAAGCTTTTCGGGGGAGAGAACTAGTTACTGATACGCCTTTAAGTGAGGGCGAAGCTTGGTATCGTGGCATCACAGGAACCGTCCAGTTAATTGGCACTGCCTTGCTTGCTTTGGGTGGATTGAGAGTGTTCAAAGCCGGAGGATTTCGTGTAGCTGAGATTCCTCGTGGTTGGGCAGGAATTAAAGAAGCCGTTACTCGCTCAATTAAAGAACCCTTGGTAGAAGGGATCACAAAACTCTGGGAATGGGTTACCCGACGTGGCAAATCCGGGGAAGAACCACGTACACCCGAAGAACCACGTACACCTGAAGAACCACGTACACCTGAAGAACCGCGCACACCCACAGAAGAACCGCGCACACCCACAGCGCGTCGTACACCAGAAGAAATTGGTCGGGCAATTGGAGAGGAAGTTAAATCTCTCCCACGTGGTAAAAGGGCAGGTATTGCACAAAGAGTAAGCGAGTCTGGTCTATCGCAGCAAGATGCAGCAATTGCAACTCGGGTTGCCTCTGAAGTGGCATTTGGCCGGGCTAATATTGTCACACTTCCAGATGGGGACATGGCCGTAATTTCAGTTCAAATTGGTCCAAATCAGCCTATCTTTGTGATCCAACCCAATGGAAGTGTATTCCCTGCCAGAGCAACTCTAGTACCACGGATTCAACCAACTCCTGGGGTGGATGTGGTAGATATCGTTGCTGACTAAAAACCTTAGATAACAAGGAATTTAAATTCATGAACCAATTAGAGTTTCAACTTTATCTACTTGCAAATATGAAATCAGAAAAACAGATTGACAAGACACTGAATAAAATAGGGCTCCCCAGAGAAGCACTCTCGAATGCTGTTAAAAGATCAATTGCCTTCGGCTTGGAAGAAGTTGGACATCCTGCATCCCTTTATTACAAGATTCTTGGTTCGCCAGTTGATATAGAACCAGTAATATCAACGAATTTACCAGACCCATTTAAGAACTCCGCCGCTATTCGATTTCATCTTCCGTTATGGAAGCCATTTGATTTTGTAGTATGTGAAAATTCTGATGGGTTTGCTTGGGGACTCCACTTTGTCAGAGCTAAGGATGTTATCCAGCCTAAGCTTAGTAGAGTTATTGACTTGCAACCTTGGGTATTCGTTAATTCAGAAATAACCCTATGGCTCGGACAATCTGAGTTATTAGAAGCTTGGTCCAATTGGGAAAAACTTCTTTATGTCATTCCAACAAGCACAAATGGATCGCTGCAAAAATATGCACTCGAGTTCACCTTTGATTTACTTCAGTGTGTAGAAGTTTGGCATCCCTAAGATTTGTAGTTCCGGAGAGTAAAATAGAATCAATTCCACAGTACATCTCTAGGTACTTCCATTAGTTGTTCTGGGGTGATTTCCATTCTTTATTCTATTAAATTCTATAAATAAGCTTAGAGAAGGATGTTTCTGGCTATACAATGGAGGAGCTGTCGCCAGTATTCTTTAATGTCCTGTTGCAAAGGTTTAGGTATCAATTTTCCAGCGTTTAATTATAGCCCTGCTTCTCTATAACTTCTATTGCTATGTCTAAGCCAGCCTTCCGAACAAGCCGCCAAGAACCCTCAAAGCAGGAAAACCAGCAGGATTTTTTCTCGCCTTCCTCGGCTTTCCAACCTGAGCAGCCTTTCTTTCAGTCTGCGAGTACGGATGCTGTTCAGGCTCAGCTTGAGCCCGATGCCGTGCAGGCTAGCATGATGGAAGAAGAAGAAGAAGCGACTGCTGCAATGGAAGCTCCTCAGGAAGAAGAGGAAATGACCGCGGGCATGGAAGCCCCTCAGGAAGAAGAGGAGATGGCGGCTGGGATGGCGGCTCCAGAGGAGGAACCGCAGGAAGAGATGCCCGGCTAGGGATTGGGTGCGATCGCCCCCCCAAACCTCTCACCATCATTTGCTCGCTCCCCATTCTCCCTGGTCTGAAGCATATGAAGAGAAAATCGCCCACTCGCCACAAGCGGCAGCAATCGGACAAAGAGGCCGACTCGCAAAAGGAGCAGCCGTTCTTTTCGGCGGGTCGCGATCGCGCCTTCTTCTCCTCCGCCAGCACCGACGCCTTCTTCCAACCCGTTGCTGGCAGCGGAGGTTCGGCCCCAGCCCAAGCAGCAACAGCTGCCAGTACCCCCGATCCCTACTACATTAGCTTCACCCACGTCGCGCCCCCCGCCCGACCCGATCATTCCCAGGCCAATCCCGGCCCTTCGGGCACAGGAGCCAACCGCGCCGGGTTTACCCGTATCGGTCACCGACCATCTCTGAGTATTATGTGGGGACGCACCCCCACTCCCAATGACCAGGGGCAGATTGGCATCTATGTCCGCTCCGCCAATGTAGGCTTTGATGCCCATACCCTGGCCGTCGCCATTTCCTCAGACTATCCGCAAGGAAGCTGCCCCTACCAGGTGACGCACGCCCACGAATATCGCCACGCCTACAACTTTCTCCGCATTTTTCGGGAGCATCGTCCCACAATGGTGCAACAAGCTGAGGGCATCCCTCTGCCCAAAATGCAAAATCCGCTCTATATAGATCCAGCCCAGGCTGGCGCGATGCAAGAGCAACTTGCCGCTCCCCTCGTCCAGGCAATTCGCGGTGTGAAATCGCAAATCACAGCTGATATGACCGCCGATCGCAACGCCATGGATTCCCCCGGTGCCTACGCCCACGAATATGCCCAATGTCCGGCTTCTGAATGGTAGAGAGTTTGGATCCCTAAAGTGAGTTGAAACCAAGCATCCGCAAATGGTTTGTTAGGGTTTGAATCAACTTATGTGGGCAGTTTGATTCAAACTAGCGAGCAAGCTAAATTTGAAGAAGCTTATTGCCTCCTGACAAAGCTGTTTCACCTAACCCAAGCTTATGTCTGCGACCTATACCAAATCGCTCCATCAGGGATTGACGTACTTAGCCAAAATTATTGATTGGCGCATCAAGACCTATTTCAAAGAGGAGAGTGCAGAAGAGATTCCCGTGCCTCGGCCCTCCCAAGATTGGTTAGCCACAGAGAGCCCCTTCAACATCTTTGTGCAAGAGCATGACTTACCGCTGACCGAGCAATTGACCTTATTGCTGGCGCTCGCTCCCCACCTGCAGCCAGATTTTTGCGATCGCCTGATTACCGCCCAACTCCCCAAAGCAGGCGACTATCCCCAAATTGGCGGCTGGCGCGGCAAAGCCTATCGGGGCTTCCTACCCACGGGTGAAACTGCCCTTTTCCTCCTAGCAGGCAGCGGGTTCGACAGTCGCTTGCGCCTACAACATCTCTTCAGCGACGACCATCTCTTTGCTCGCAAGCGGGTGCTCTATCTTGACCCACCCGAAGCAGGCGAACCGCTCATGAGTGGCAAGCTGGTTATGTCTCAAGACTATGTCGAATGGTTCACCCAGGGGCACTTTTCTCGCCCTCGCTTCAGCATGAACTTTCCCGCTGAGCGCATCACCACAGAAATGACCTGGGATGATCTGGTGCTCACCCCTCAGATTCAGCAACAAATTCGCGATCTAGAGGCGTGGCTACACCATGGTTCAACCCTGCTCTACGACTGGGGCATGAAAAAAAAGCTTAAGCTAGGCTACCGTGCCCTCTTCCATGGCCCTCCCGGTACCGGCAAAACCCTCACCGCCAGCCTACTCGGTAAATACACCGGTAAAGATGTCTACAGAATCGACATCTCCATGGTGATTTCAAAGTTTATTGGCGAAACCGAGAAAAATTTAGCCAATCTTTTCGCCAGAGCCGAAGACAAAGACTGGATTCTCTTTTTTGACGAAGCAGATGCGCTCTTTGGCAAGCGAACCTCTGTGCGTGATGCCCATGATAAATACGCTAACCAAGAGGTCAGTTATCTCCTCCAACGAGTAGAAAACTATAACGGATTGGTCATTTTAGCTTCCAACTTCAAAAGCAATATTGACGAGGCTTTTATTCGACGCTTTCAGTCCATTATAAGTTTCCCGATGCCCAATCCCAAAGAGCGTTTAGCATTATGGGAACAAAGCCTGCCAGAGCAAATTCAACTACATAAATCGGTGAGCCTAACCACTTTGGCAGACACCTATGATTTGACCGGAGCAGATATTATTAATGTGGTACAGCACTGCTGCTTAACTGCCCTCCAGCGCAATGACACGCTTCTGAAGCAAGACGATTTAGTCGGTGCCATCAAACGCGAATTCAGTAAGTCAGGCAAGGTTCTGTAACTTCAATTCGGCTCTGGCGTCGGTTCTATCGACAGTACCGCCGCCAGCTTTCAAGCAAATACCTCCCCCTGCCCCTCGGGAGTGAATCCGGGGCTAGATGGAGTTGGATCAAACACGACCGTGTACTGAGCTGAGGGACTTAGCCACCGCCCACTGTGACAACAATAGATGAGACAGCTAAGCCCGACCGAATTGGAGTAGAAGGAACGGTTATCCCGCATGTCAGAATCTATGCCATCGCAGTTCTTGAATCATGAAAGCAATGGAAAAGCTACCCGCCAGGGCCATTTCATTCTCAAAGGAGCCTAAAGATGCTGGAGTTTCAGGCTAGTTCCAATGGTTCTAGCATTTATGCGTCTGCCTCCTCCCGCCGCCCCTGCTGTTGTCGACTCAAGGCTTGAGTCTGCTGTAGAGCGCATCGAGATCCTCGAAGTCTTCGTTGACCTGCCTGATGTCCGCCGAGTCGCTGGCAATCGGCATCATATGGCCCTATGCCTAGCGCTCTTTACCCTGGCCGTGACTGCCGGCAATCGGGGGTTTATCGCCATTAGCGACTGGCTTAAAAGCTATCGTAGCGAGCTGATTGCCCTCTTTAAGCCGCCCAAGCAACGACTCCCCTCGTATAGCACTATTCGCCGTGTGCTCCTCAAACTGGATTATTCGGACTATTCAGCGGCCTTAGCTCGATTCTTTGGCATTGAGCCGTTGCCCGGCGAGACCCTAGCGGTTGATGGCAAGGTCTTACGTGGGTCGTATCAACTCGAGACCGATAATCCTGACTCTCCCCCTCACCCAGCGATTATGCTGGTCAGTGCTTATCTGGTGGAGCGGGGTCTGATTCTGGAGCCCTATCAAGTAGACCGCAAAACCAATGAGATCAAAGCGTTGCCGGAGTTCATTACCCAACTGGCGCTTAAGGGTGTGGTCATCGGCTTCGACGCCATCAGCACACAAAAAAACGTGTCAGTTCATCATTGACAGTGAGAATCACTACTTGGGTGCCCTTAAAGGCAATCAGGGCAATTTGCACAAAAGCGTTCAGGCCAACTTTATCGCTGAGGCCAGCACCACCGAGCTCAGTAAAGGGCATGGGCGAGTTGAGAAGCGGGTTGTCAGCATTTGCACAACCCTGAATGACATCAAGCCGTGGCCAGGGTTAAAGACCTTAGTGCGCGTCGAGAGTGAGCGCCAATTCAAGTACGGTGGACAACTCCGCCTTGAAACTGAGACACGCTACTATGTCGCCTCGTTTCTAGAATCAGCAGAATCCTTTGCTCAGCGCATTCGGGGCTATTGGGGCGTCGAAAACAAGGTACATCATGTCCGCGATGTGACCCAGGGAGAAGATGCGTCGCGCATCCGCATGCATCAGTTACCGCAAATCTTCGCCGTCGCTCGTAACTTCGCACTCAACCTCTATCGCTCCAATGAGTTCTCCAATATGGCTCAGGCCCAACGTCTTTGCCAATTTGGTCTAGATACCCTCAAGGCCATTTTTAGAATGAAATAGCCCTGTATGGAGATGAAGGCGACGACACCTTAAATGGCAACAAGGGTAGTGACATTCTCTGGGGTAATGAGGGCAATGACACACTTGATGGAGGTGCAGGAAATGACACGCTCAACGGCGGTACAGGGGATGACAATCTTGAAGGTGGTGTAGGAGATGACACGCTCAACGGTCAAGATGGTAATGATTTTCTCAACGGTGGTGTAGGAGATGACACCCTTCAGGGTGGAGACGGTCGCTTCGACAAACTGTTTGGCGGAACTGGTAACGATACTCTTGCCGACTATGATGGCATCCTCGGTGCCCATGGCGGCGAGGGTAACGACGTTATTAATGTAAACTTTGCCAGCAACTGGGCTAACTCCAATGGGCAACGGCGTTCCGACGGGAAGATTACTGGCGGTTACGGAGATGACAAGATCACCGTCTCTATGAATCACAGCAACTTCTTCATTAATCTCAAGGGAGATGAACCCGTCACTGGTACACCTGAGGATGGAAATGATGAAATCACCTTACAGGGCACCTATGCAAACTCAGTTGTAGATTTAGGCGGTGGTGACGACATCTTCAACGGTGGCATTGGTCGGGATAATGTCTCCGGTGGTGACGGTAATGACCAGCTATTTGGCAATGCTGGTAATGACAAACTTGACGGTCAAGCTGGCAACGATACCCTCTTAGGCGAAGGCGGTGACGACACCCTCATTGGGGGTTCTGGAACTGGCTGGCCCTCCGATATCCTCAATGGTGGCTCTGGCAACGACACCGCTTCTTATATCACCGCAACATCAGGTGTAGCTGCTAGTTTGGAACAGAAGCAGGGTTGGAAGGGAGATGCTACAGGCGATCGCTTCATTTCCATTGAAAACTTAGAAGGCTCCGATTTCGATGATGCTCTTACTGGTGATAGCGGTGATAACACCCTGAGGGGACTGGATGGAAACGATGAACTTGATGGCGGACTCGGTAATGATACCCTGATCGGTGGTGAGGGAAACGATACTCTATATGGCAATGAGGGCGATGATACCCTTGATGGTGGCGCGGGAAATAACCGCCTTGATGCTGGTGAAGGCAACAATACCATCACCGCAGCAAATGGTCAAAATACCGTGTATGGTGGTTCTGGTAACGATGTAGTCACTATTGGCGAAGGCGATAACGATATTCGGGTTGGTGAAGGCAACAATACCATCACCGTTGGCAACGGCAATAATCAAATTTACACCGGAGCAGGCGCTGACATCATCACTGCTGGCAACGGCAATAACCAGATCTTTGCCGCTGAAGGCAACAATATCGTCACAACTGGTTCCGGGGATGATCTGATTTATGCGGGGGCAGGCAACGATATTATTTCCAGCGGTGCGGGTAACGATATCATTTATGCTGCCGAAGGCGTAAACACAATTACTTCAGGGGATGGGGATGATATCATCCATTCTGGCTCTGGCGCTAATTCCATTGCTGCCGGAACAGGCTCAAACACGCTGTGGCTAGGTGGCGGTAGAGACACGATCGCCCTTGAGTTTGGCGGCTCCACCACTATCCACAACTTCAACCTTAGCCAAACAAAAATCTCTTTGGGTAGTCTCAATGTTCAAGGAATTGCCCTGGCACAAATTGGTAACGACGCTTTAGTTGTTATGCCTCACCGAGCAGTTCTCGCAACCTTAAAAGATACAAACTTCAGTACTGTAGTGGCAAACTCTCTCGACATTTTTGGGATACAACTTCCTGTTTACACAGCCTGACTGGCTTGGGCCAATCAGGAATACTTCTTTAAAGAATTGCACCGTAAGCCTGATCTCGATCGCCCTCACCGCTCCAACTGCAATTTCTGCCGCTTGCTGCTTCGTTGGGCTTGTTCCCCCTGAGCAATGGCTCGTACCGTTTGATTGACATACTGTCGAGCCTTGTCTTTTCCCTGACTTTGCTCAATTTCTCTGACATAGGGACTGCCCACCACCAGCATCCGCCCCACCTCTTTGGCACTGTACCCATCAGCCAACGCTTGCTGCCCAACTCGCAAATCTAACTTCACCCGATTACGAGCCGTCACCTCTCGACTATAACGCTGCCACATCTGCTGGTAGCGTTCTTGTTTGATGCCCCGCTCCATCAACACGCCAATCAATTCATCATCCCGCTCAGGACAATAGCTCACCCCTCGATAGCGCTGTAACCCTGGGAAGGTATAGGCTTTCCCCAACTGAGTTCCACTCAATGCCACCCCATCCTGCTGGTAGCTCATCCCTCTGATGCCTTTGTGAGTTGAATAGACCTTGACCTCTATTCCCTGGCGCTGAAGCAGATCAATCACCTGAGGCATCGTTGCCTTCTGTTGGACCACTCCATCAATCAGCATTTGTAGCTGCACGCGCACACTTGCTTTTCCAGTGCGCTCCAGTTGTCTCCGCTCTCCAGTGGTCGGCGCACGTCGGTCTTGCTCCCAACTGGGTGCAACAGCTTCCAACTGATACTCCTGTTCCAGCTTGCGAATCAGCACTTCACTGCGGCGATAGTCCCAGGAATCCTTCACCGTCTTGCCATCAGTCAACCGAATTCGACTGGCCACCATGTGAATATGGTCATGATCCTGATCGGTATGCCGATAGATCACATATTGATTCTCCCCAAAACCCATCCCTTGCAAGTAAGTGGTGGCGATCGCCCGCCACTCCACATCATTCAAGTGCTCTGTCTTTGGCAAGGACAGCGAAGCATGATAGACCACCTTCTTCAGCCGCAGATTCAACTGTCGCGACACCCGAAACTCAGCCGCCAGTTCACGCGGCGTTTCACCCACCATGTTGCCGCCCAACAGCTGCGCCCCTTCTTTGTCATGCAGATAATTCAGCACTTCTCTAAAGGAAGTGCCCTTGACCTGTTTGCCAATCATGACGGTTCATCCCATTCATCGTGATTTGGATCAACACCAGAAATGGCCTGACTCAGCACCTTGAGCTGAACTCTAAGCTGTTCCAGAAGCGCTACATCCAGATGACACGCCTGTCCTTGACGGGTAGCTACTAGACAGGTTTGGGCCAACTGATGGAGATCACCCCTGATCCGACCCAACAGCAACAACAGTTCTCGGTTGAGCTGAGGAACCCGTTGCCGTTGCCGTCGTTGCGGAATCTTCTGGCCTAAGCCTGCTTGCAGCAAATATTCGCTCAGACTGAGACGTCCGGCTCGCTCTTGCAGATAGCGCTGTTCTGACTGGCTCATGTGAACGCGAACTGCTTTATCGCGCAGTTCACCTGTGGGAGATTTGCGGTGACGTGGCATATCTAAACCTCCAACGCTGGACTCAACTACCTAAACTCCAACCCAGTTGAAGCCGTGTCAGAAACATGGCTTGCTCCTCACCCCCAACGGCCATTCCCCACTAGCAAGCCTTCCAGAATGCAAAGCGGTTAGAGCCGTTGGGCGGCAGCATCAGCTGCCAAGTCAGGAATCGGGGAACGACGTTAGCTTCCTGTTTTGAGAGACCGCTATAGGAGACAATGAACCCTATTTCACTTTAATTCACGTTACACCTTTAGGAAAATATCTTTGATATAAAAGTTTCACTTTTAGTCACTCTTTTTCACTTTACTGTGCCATAATGAGCCTATCGGTCAGAGGTATGCCTATGACACCCTCATATTCTTCTCCCCCAACCCTGCTGCTGGCCTGCGATTTGGGCAAGTCGGCTGGCAAGTTTTTCTACAAGCTGCCGCAGAGTGAGCCTCAGGCACTGTGGATGGATGCAGAAGTTGCCTTACTCTCGGCGTCCGTGGCAAGTCAGCTCAGTAGTGGCGGTCGCGCCCAAGATAATGCCTGGTATCGCTGTGGCGATCGCCTCACACTCGTCGGAAAATCTGCCCAAGCCCACCTCGACTACAACAGCTTCAAGGAAGACAAGTTTCTCAAAGCCCCTGAACGCATTGCCGCTGTGCTGGGGGCGATCGCCCACTCTCATCGTCTTCCGACTCAGTTTGATGCCATTGTGTGGATATTGTTGCCGCTCAATGAGTTGGGGACTCGCCACGAGATTGCCACGCGGCTCAACCACATTTGTCATGGTTTCCGATTCCAAAACGAGCGGGAATATCAGGTATCGCTCCAGCTCTCGTTTCGCCCGGAAGGCTACGGCATCTATGTCAACCGCAAGCAGCAACTCCAGCAAACTGGGGTGGCGATCGCCACTCGCACCACCTGGATTGAGATGCTGGGTCATCGCAATGGCACTCAGCTTGCCTTCGAGACCGGAACCCTCAACAAAGCCAAGTCCAGCTCCAAGTTTCCGGGCTTCTGGGACTGCTTCGAGAAAGCCGCCCATGCCGCAGGCGTTTCACCGCCAGATTACAATGCCCTCTTCCATGCACTAGAGACGGGCAAAACCCAGCAGTTTTCTGCCGCCAAAGGACGCCAAATAGACTTCAGTGCAGCTATTGAGCAGGTGCAGTCGGGCTATCTAGCGGCCCTTGCTCCCCACTTTAATGATCACCTGATTCCAGGACTCGCCAGTGGCAGGGGTGAAACCATTCTTGCCGGAGGTGCCGCATACCTGATGCGATTTGCCTTGCAACAGTACTTTGAGGACTGCGGCTTTGAGGAGCGCATCAGCTTTGCCTGGGAAATGCACGAATCGCTGCAGCAACTCATCGAAGCCCAACTGCCAGAGGCCCATGAGAGTAGTTCGATTCCGGTGCGGATGGTAGATTGCTTTGGGTTGTTTCAGGTGCTATTGGGTGAAGTCAGTCGTATGCAAGGAGCAGCCTGATGGCTTCTAGTTCTGAACGTGTCAAGTTTATCTACAACGCCCAATTTCCTTCGCCCAACGCAATTGTCTTGGACTATCTGCTCAACAATCCCCACTTCACCAGTCGGGAAGGACGGCAGAAGGGAGTCGATGCGATCGCCGCTTTCTACCGTCCTCTGGCAGAAGAAGCGCAGGAGCATCTTTCAGACTCTGAGGTCCAGGAAATTGCGCGTCACTGTGTAGAAGTCTTGGCCAAACAGATTGACTTTCTCTGCCATCGCTACCAGCTCGATAACCCACTTGCCATGCCAACGGCTGCCCAGCCGCAGAGTGACCTCACTCAGATCGAGCGAGTGTTAGCGAATGGGTTTGAAGCGATTGTGGCTGCGATTCAATCGGGAGCGATCGCCCCTGCCTCAAATTCCTCCTCTACAGGGTCATCGAGATCCTTCGAGTCTCTGTTGGACCTCGACCAGAGTCTGGTCATGGAAGGTGATGAGTTGGGCGAGTTGGGCTTGCTCCTCGATGACGAACAGCGGGACATTGCAGCCTAGAAACCCTCGCACGCTGGGCACGTTCAGTGACAGGATAGGGATTGTATTCTCATTGCGTGACTTAACGTTCTGCTGCCATGAGTCCTCAACCCAAAGCACCTGAAAATGACGCTGGACGTGCCGCCCGTCAACAATATCTCGAGCAAGCTCAAAAAGTGGTGGGTGAACCGGAGTTAGATTACCCCACCCTCTATCAACGCTTTGCAGGCAATGACTGGGCTGCTATCAAGCTTGATGATGCGGTGGCGATCGCGGCCCTCAGTGCAGGCAACTCTCCCAAGGAAGTGGTTGGCATTCTGCATCAAAGCCCCTATCTGCAATATCAGGTGCATGAAAACAAGGTGCCCCTGCCACCCATGAGCCAGTATGCCAAGTCAACCGTCATCAAGGCCATTCGCCAGCTTGAAAAGTCTCAAGCCTCTCAAGCGCAAAGCTCTCAAGTCTCCCAGCGACAACCCAAAGCCGACCTGGAGATGGAATAACATCGGGTGCTTCTCACCAATCTTCATGCTGCTGCAAGTCACCTGCTCCGCAAAGACAGCGTGCAGCCCAGCCAAATGCACAAGCAAGCCATTGGAGGTCCTATGACGACACCCACTCACCTGGCATTGAAGCTCTCAGAACAATCAGAGACCATCCGGTTTGTGAAAAAGCGGGAGATCTCTCGCTTGACGGGCCTATCGGGAGAAACCCTCAAGAAATACCGCCTCTCCGGAATCCTGTATCAAGATATTCACTGGATTCGCGTCAACTCCAAAGTGGTGCTCTACAACGTCCCCCTCATCCTCGACTGGCTGCACAACATCAATGATCCCAAAGCCCATCAACGGGCGATCGAGACTTATTACGCCATGCTGCCTTCAAATCAGAAAAGGCGACGACAAGGGCGATGAGCAGGGCGATAAGCAGGAATTGTCTATCCCCACTGCTGCACTCACTCACGTTGCACTCACTCATCCTGATTCCGTAATTCTCTAACAATTTCTTGGGCCAAGCTTCGGCTCCAGACTTGTTCAAAGGGGCAAGAGACGCGATTTGTCTCACGTTGGAACCAACTGATCGCTTCTTCAAGATCAGTAACGAGATAGGGGTCGTTAATCAGCATCTTAGTCAAGAGGTTTTCGACCACTAAAGCTTGAGAGTCATTCAAAACGAGCATTTCATGTCCTCCTACAACATATGATGATCAACGATCAGTCCTGGAGTTGATCCGGGCTGGCTATGGAGGATTCGCCACCTGCCTTACTGAGAATGACGAGAGCTTTATCGATATCTCGAACCTTGATGCCCCTGAGCGCAGTCAGAATAGATCTGATCAAGACAGCCTCATCCGTTGAAAGAGTAATCATGCTCAAACTTCCTGGAAAGCTAGCCCAGACTTTATAAATTTCTGGGTGGTCCTGAGTATTACCATTCATATTAAGGTATTTGCCTTAAAAAGGCAATATCCCTAGATTCACAACATCAAAACAAGGATTATATGTAGGGTTCCTTACTAGTCAAACGAGTGCCTAAGCCAGCTAAGCCACAGATCAGGGTTTACATCACTGAGGAGAAAGATCGTCTACTGAAGGCGATCGCCGGAATCAAAGACTCCTCAGTCAATGCGATCGTGAATCAGGCAATTGACCATTGGTTGGAGGAATCAGAGCAAAAAGAAATGATTGAAAAGTTTAACCTCGACCGATTAGATGAGATCGGTTAGAACAATTGCACCCATCTAGAGATGTCTATGTCTTCAGCAATTCCGTCTTGTCAGCTGAGGAGGTCTCGAATTTGATGAACGGCGAGGGACAGTATTGCCGCAGCTTGATCAATTTCGTCATCTGTCGTGAACTTACCCAGCCCAATTCTGAGCGCGCCTTCAACGAGATCATCTGCTAAACCAAGCGCTTGAAGCACATGAGAAGGCGCTTCCACCCCTGATGAATAGGCTGATCCAGTTGAGATGGCTAGCTGATGGCGAGGCTCATAACGGCGCGACGACGACCCCGATTGGCTTCTGTAGCAACTCTTTAAAGACATAAAGAGAATAATGGTTTGTAAAGCAGTTAGGAGAATACTTTTTTGTAATGTTAGTTGCTGTCAATCAAGCAAAAGAGCGTGTTGTGGCTGCCCATCATAAGTCAGCCCATGAAATTCGCTCCAAGTACCCCATCGGAAGCCTTCAATGTCCTTTCTGTGGACAGGATGTTTTTTCACGCGAGCGAAAGGGGTTTGTTTTGCACTTTGTTCATCAGCATTCATGTACCAGCAATATTGCCCGACATCCTGAGTCTCCCGAACATGAGCAAGGGAAACTGAAACTCGCTAAATTCCTCAATGAGGAAATTAAGGACGATCTTGAACAGAACGCAACTGTTGAGGTTGAATATCATTTACCAAACTGCGGGGAACATGGGAGGATTGCAGATGTAGCTTTAGTTTATAAGAATGGAAATCTTCTGATTGCCGAATGTCAACTTTCTCGAATTACCCCTAATGAACTCGAACAACGAACACGAGACTACCACTCAATCGGAGCAGATGTCCTCTGGTTCCTCGGCAAGGAAGCAGATACACCTGAAAATCGAGCATGGCTTCGTTCAGTCTTCGGTGCAGTTGGACGGATTGATTTCAAGTACGATCCAGTTTAATGATCAATCTATCTGTATGCCGCCCCAAAGTAGTTCGCTTCGAGACATTAGCCTTCAGACGAATACTCTGAAATCTTGTTCTATTGAAACAGAGCAAGGACTGGCAAAAAAACAGGTTGTTTCACTGCAAGAATCAACGGCGCAGATAGAACCGTTGCTTGGTTGTTCTGTTGGTATGGAGTCTGGAGTCTCTAAAATCACCACATTTGATTGTTTAGATGTTGCAGTTCATTTTCAGGATTACTCTCTGTTATTGCCTGGAGATCGCGTTATTCGTATGGGCCGATATGGATGGAATGGTCAAGTCCTCCAGGTAGAAATCAATTCAGTATTGGTACGGTGGGGAAGCTGTACAGAATGGTTAGATCGGGTTGAGGTATACCCATTGGATCATTTTGGAAAGCCTCGCATTCCTGGAAAAGCTGGTGGCATTAGCGTAGTTGCTCAGAGAGCTAAACTAATACTAAAAACAGAACAAGCTTCTAAAAATCAGACAGTTGACAATCAACAACTTAGATTTTTCTAGTCTAAGTTGAATTCAACCAACCTCCATTTTCAATTTTCCATACATCAAGAAGATTCCCAGTTAAATCTCTCACTTCGATAGTGCTTCCGTTGATTCCTTTATTTCTTTGTTGAAAATTCTAATAAGGGTAAACTTAGTAGTGCAGAGAAGTCCTGAAAGGGTTGCTGTGTAAAAAGTCTCAAGTGAGATAAAGTAGGTTAGGTGGGGCAGTTCATGAGAGGCTTGAATTCCCCAACTCAAAGCCAGCATCATGGAAACGCCCTTCCTATATCGTCAACTGCAAGACCAATTGAGTCAATGGGTGCAGCTGGGGCTAAAAGCCGAAAGTCGCGATCCTGAAGACACCGAGTTTTTGGCGTCCCTTGGCCAGCAGCATCCAGACTTGGCCACTACCATCGAGTTGGCAGATAAGTTTTTGGAACTGCTGCGGCAACGACAGTCAGAGGCTTTCAATGAGTGGTTGATGAAGGCTCTGGGCAGTTTGCTTAAGCCCTTCCAGCCACTTATTAGAGGTCCATTTGACGACTATGCAACGGTCCAAGCAAGTCAACGACTGTGAGCAACGGCCCGGTGGAAGGTTTAAACAATCGGCTGAAGATGTTGAAGCGGCAGATGTATGAGCGGACTGGATTGGACCTGCTTGCCAAGCGTTTCATTATAGCTGCTTGAACTAAAGCCGAATACCCTTGCATTAAGATTGGCTCCACCAAACATTGGGAAGAGCCCTATGTACTTGACATTTGATGGAAGACTTATACTGTAGTGCGAATGCCCCCGCTGCTCCCGATGTTGATAACGGCTAACGCTTGTAAAAGTTGCTTCCGATAATATCTCTGAGAATTGACTCTAGTTTTGTTCTGATACTGGCCAGTTGTTTTAGTTCTGAGCTAGAACTTGTCATCGCCGATTGAACTTGTTGACGTGCTTCAGCAATGTTCTTCTCAAGCTGCCCGTATACTTGAGATTCAAACTCTTGCAACTGCTTTTCTAACTGTTGTTCGAGATCAACGGCGATCGCCTTAAATTGGCTGGTAATATCACGACGAACATCAGCCATCCTCTTTTCGTGCTCTCGCTCCTGATGCATCATGTGTAGATCCACACCTACGGATAAAACGGCTAGGGCTGGACCTAAGAACTTGGCAGCATTACCGATATTCTTAGCAATACCCACCGCTTGCCAAGGTTTAAATTTGATGCCGATCGCCTTCCCAATGCTAAGAACGCCTTGATGTAACCCACTTCCTGCCACATCCATTGAGCGCAAGAACTTTTGACTACCTGATGCTGTAGACACAACGTTTCTTGTAGCAGCGGTTGTCAGTTGAACACCTGTTCTCTCGGCAAAACCTGCAAGCCAATTAACTTGGTTCTTGAGTTGTTGTGAGTCTTTTTTGTCTGAGGTTTCAAAGTTAATTTTGTGATCACAACTAAGTTGGGCGACAAATGCCTGAGTCAAATTGCTTTGCAGTTCGGCTTCAACTTCAAGCTGAATGGACTGAATTGCTCTCTCGCACGCATTTTCCAGGGCTTGTCCAGCCTTTTCATAATGCTTGCGAACGTTGATTTCGGACTGTTTGTTCAGATCCTCGAAGGTTTTTTCACCGACTGCTGAGGCAAGTCGAGTGCCCTCAGCGACGATCGCTGCTGACATTTCCAGAGTGATGCTCTTAATCTGCGTGCGGAGTCGCTCTCGTTCTTTGGCAATGCGGCGCGACAGGCGGGAGAGGACTTCTAGAAAAGTCGTGTCTTCATCTGCGTTGCGAGCAAAGCCGATCTGAGCATCATCAATGCAACCTAAAACGATTCTCACAGGGGTATCGAAACGGACGAGGGACGCACGGCGTTCGACAAAGTGGTTCAGTGCTGCGAGGAAGGTATCAAAACGGCTGATTTCCTCTAAGAAATCATCGTCTTCATCGACACCATCACAGTAGTCCTTTGCATCAATGAAGCAAATGGGAAACTCATCGAGAGTATAGGGCTTCAGTGCTTCTGCAAGGCTATGGCGATAGCTGGCAATCTTCTGATCTTCTTCGCCTGCTGCCGCTGACATTTTGTTGACCACCAGCATCATCTTCCAGCGATAGCCCTTGTCGTAGGCCAACTTCTTAAAGTTTTCGACTGTGAGCGTGTCAAACAGCATGTGGGTCAGGCAAAACACCAACAAATCTGATTTGGCGATCGCCGCGTAGGTAATATCGTCGTGGTCTTGGCGGTCGGTGAATAAGCCAGGCGTATCAATGACTCTGATGCTGTTCCAGTCGTAGGGAGTGGTTTTGTCAGTAGCAATATCGGCGTCAATATGAATGTCTCGTCGTCCCGTGAGTGCTGAAATGATTGTGGACTTACCAGCACTGTATTGCCCAATGAGAGCCACCGTTAATGCGCCTTGTTGCTTGTACTCCTTGACACCATCACGCAGCTTTTGCCGAATCTTGGTTAGATCCTGGGAGTTAGCGGATGCCAACAAGGTGTCAAGCTCGATGCAAGCGGCCTTAAATCGCTGACTAACTTCAGCTGCTGTGAATGTTGGTTTGCTTTGGGACATCGGGGATTACCTCTGAATCAGCGTTTGATGGGTTGAATGGAGACACGCTCTTGAAGCACTTTGCAGATCTCATCCTGAGATTTGGTCAGCGTTAGAGCGGTCGTGGTTTGAATCTGGAGACTATGCCCGAAGACGCGATGAACTTTACGAATTTTCTTGCTGATGGCAACGTCCGTCAGCGGCTCATACTGGCCAGTAGCCCAATCGATGATCCGTTTGGCATAGGCACGATTGAGATAGTTGGCGACAGTCAATAGCTTCCCCTGGGCAGACTGAAGTTGGGCGGCGATCGCCTCAGTGCCCTGAATTAACTTCTCAAAGTAATGGTCAACAGCGACGGCAACTGATTGACAATATTCCTCAAATGTTTCTTTTGCCTGCTGAAGCACCGCCTCCTGCTGCTCGTCGAGTTGCTGTTGAAGAGACGTTGAGATATTTTTGACGGCTTCGTGGCGCTTTTGGTCTCGCGACTTGAACTGCCCTGCGAACCAACTTGCAGCACCACCCACGACACCGAGCAAACCTAACGCTGGAAAAACAAAGGCTAAGATTGTACCTGCAGCGAGCAGCACCATGCCACTAATCCGAACAAAGTCTTTATCGATAAAGTTAGCGTCCTGCTCTGTAAACTTAAAACTGCCGCTTTGGAGTCGATTGATTAGTCTAAGTTCATTCCCAATCTCTTCAAGGGTCTCTTGAACCTCGCGTTCGAACTGCTGACTAGCTCTTTGAACCGCTGTTTCAAGACGTCTTTCAAACTCTAATGACTTGAGGGTTTCCTTCCAACCACTCATCATCTGATTCTCATTTGCATCCCAATGGTTCTCTGCAAATGGTGTAATTTGGTCGAAAGCCGTTTGGAATATCTCCTTAATCTGCTGCTTCAGTCGTTCCCAGTTATCCTTTTGTGCCGTATCAATCTGCTGCTTCAGATCTTGACGCTTTACTTGAAGCTGTGTTGCGAGGTCGTTATAGGCGATCGCCTGCTGAGCAATCCAACGGTGAGGCGTATCGATAGAGCCAACGGTTGAACCCAGTAAAGTTTGCGAGCGCCGAATTGCACCATAGTCGATCAGCGATGCTCGAATCGAGTCGAGAAAATCTTGAATGCGACTCGCTTGGAAAAGTTGTTTGGATTGTTTTGCGTGCTCTGGTTCCCGCGCAAGTTGGGCCGCCAGCAACATTGCTGGAATCACTTCTAAATAATCGTTTGCATAGTGTTGTTTGGCATACCGGTTAATGCGGTTGAGATGCCCACCAATGCCGCTTTTCCCTTCCAACGCAAAACATTGATCCGGAGTTTTTAGGAAGCGTTCTAATCGACGAGAATCACACAGATTGCATTGGATATTCAGCAAAACAATCAGGGGTTTAGTTTTCTCTTTGAGGACTTTGAGAAATGCGAACTCTGCTTCTTGAATGCCGTCATTGGTAACGACATAGCAAATAACATCGGCTTCCTCAATAATGCTGCGGGCAACTTCTTCATCGGTTTTGCCGCCCGGTGCGCCAATGCCTGGTGTGTCGATAATACGGATGTTTTTCCACTCATACACCCGGTTATAGCGAGTTGTACGCAGTTTACCAATGCCAATGGCTTCCCAGCCTTCCCCTGTAATCACGGCATGGAGGGTGCTTTTCCCAGCTTTCGTTCGCCCCATGAAGGCAATGCTGAAATGGTTGAGTGCCCGCTGCTTTGCTTCTAGGGCCTCCCGCACAGCTTCTAAATCATGCAAGATTTCAGTCGAAAGGTTTTGTTGCGTTTTCTCAAGTTGCTCAGCGACGCTCTTAGCTGTTTGAGATTGCCCCTGTCCGGCTGTCTTTTGCTTAATGTCAGCAATCACCTGCTGAAGACCCGTTCCTAGGTCATTCAGTATATTGAAAGTAATTCTCAGAGCTTGGTCAGAATATTTAAAGTCTTCCTTAGCAATTTTGGCGCACTGTTGAATCGCCTCGTCATATTCTGGCCCTGACAGCAAAATCTCGCGTTGCAGTCGCTCAATGCGTTGCCCGATATGGTCTGGAGCAAGTTCAGCTAGTTTGGTGATAAGCGAGCGCGACAAGAGCGATTCGGCTCCCTTGAGCAATTGTGCGCCAACGGAAAGCCCGTCATCGGCATCATCATCCTGTCTTTTCCATCGACTCAATCCTTGCGCTTCTGCAAGTCTCTGCTCAATTTCATGCCCATAGATGCCCCAAAGCTGAGCAAGCCGGTCAACAAACTCTCGCTCAAGAGGCGAAAAATAGCCATCGATGTAGGCGATCGCCAGGACTTGCCGGAGCGCTTCACTTCGTTGACCAATAGGAATATTCTGAGCAACGGTTTCCAGGGATATTAAGGTATCCTCTTGCCCCAAGATTTTGTCCACCTCTAGGAGGGTTGCCTCGTTAATGGCGGCCTGGTCTGCGAGATCACGCAATGCTCGTGATTCTTGGCAGTGAATCTGTTGGTCAGCGCAGATCAAGTGCGTCAACAGGAGAAAGCTATAGTCGAGAGCAGCATAGGGCTGAGAAGAGATTGTAGGGATCATGCGGGTTCGATGGTCGAATTACCTGCTTTTTACTAACGGCCTTGTTAGAGAATTCCCGGATTTGGAGATGTTGACCATCGGACTCTTCACAAAATTTTCAGGTGTCGTCTCTAGTGACCGATTACTAGTCAGGTGCCCGAGTTTGTTCAGTGCAGAATAACATCGTCACGGGTGCTGAGATTTCATCAGAGACTTATGAGACGGCTTTGCGGGAGCGCCCTAGTCAGGTGGCCAAACTCAAGGCCATATTTAAGCAGGTTGAGGTAGGTGATCGCTCCCCTTGAAATGGAAACACTGAAACTATGCCGCAACTGAATAGAAAGAAAGCGAATGAAGGAATGTGGGTTTGAGAGTAAGAAGCAACTTTACCGTACACTTTACCCCCTAGTGGTACGGTGACTCCAAGTATGCAGAACTCAGGTTTCGCATACTGTTTGCAAGATAGTGAAATGCTCATTGGCTGTAGCTGGATACGCTTGAAATGGCGACTCTTGCGGCTTCAAGCGTCATATTGAGGTGCTGTAAAGTTAAGGCTGTTGCTAACTGATCATCGCGCTTTAGATAGGCCTGATAGATTTCGCGGTGCTCTTTTTCCGAGTCTTCTTTTTGAAGTGGTACCACAGCAAAGGACAAATTGACGTAGATAGCAGAAAGGTCTGATAGTCGTTGCAAAACCTGACGCAGTTGACGGGTCCGAGCCAAGTCATCGAAGAGGTTATGAAACTGGCGGTTCAGTTCTACCCATTGGGCCTGATCGGTTTCAGCTTCCATCCGGAGCATTAAGATTTCAGCCGATTTAAGTTCTTGATCCGTTAAGCGGGCGATCGCCTTTTGAATGCTCAGGGGAATTAAAAGCGATCGCATCTCATAAATTTCTTCGAGTTCCGCTCGGGAGGGCGTATGGACGATTGCCCCCCGAAAGGCATCCGAATCTACTAATCCCTGGGTACTAAGTTCTCGTAGGGCTTCCCGCACTGGAGTCACGCTGACATTCAACGCCTCCGCCAGCTCTGATTGCAATAACCGCGTCCCGGCGGGTAGTTGGCCAACCAAAATAGCTTTCCGCAATTCCTCTGTCACCGTGGCGTGAGTAGTCCGGGGCGTCCCTGCAAGGGACGTCAGTTGCAGTTTTGAAGCCAAGCGCATACTCCCGAATTAGCTGCCGACTATTATGGCATTTCTTTCAGAATATCTTGGATCGTATATGATATATCCTGCATTTTGTAAGCTATACAACACTTTAGATCTGAAATAGCTTTTATAGTCGCCATGACCTAATTCGGTTGGCAGATGGCGTGATGGCGACACAAAAGAGCCCTGATCAACCCTATCTACTTGTCTACGATCGCTTAATGCGCCCTTTTTTCAGTGGTGGATTGACGAAGTGGTGGATCGCGCTACTGATCGCTATCAGTCTTTGCTTCACACTTCAAGCAGTTGCCGTCGCGGCGGCGAATCCTGTTTTTGCCGTGGTGGATGGGTTGCTTATTTCGGCTTTGCGGAGCGCTGCACCCTTGCTGTTTGTGATCTTGGGCGAGATTCTGACGCAACGAGTGGGGGTCATCAATCTGGGTGTTGAGGGCCAAATGCTGGTGGGGGCGAGTGCGGGATTTGCCACTGCTGTGACCTTCAATAATCCCTGGTTGGGACTGTTGGCGGGCGGGGGCGCGGGACTGGCATTGTCAACGCTGCACGCGTTTCTGTGTCTGGTGTGCCGCAGCAGTCAAATTGCCAGCGGCATTGTGATTTGGATTTTAGGCTCTGGCCTCAGTGCCTTCTTTGGTCGTGCCTTTGTGGGCGAGAGGCTAGAGCAGGGCTTTCGAACGATTGAGGCCCCTGGTATTGCGGCGATTCCGATTGTCGGCGCAGTCGTTACCGAAATGACGCCTGCGATCGCTTTAGCAATCGTCCTTTGCCCGCTATTAGGGCTGTGGCTGTATCGCAGTCGGGCAGGATTGGCGTGGCGAGCGGTCGGAGAGTCTACCGCTGCGGCTAAGGCGATGGGGCTACGTCCGCTGTGGATACAGTGCCAGGGCATTTGGGGTGGGGGCTTTATGTCAGGCATCGGCGGTGCTGCCCTGTCGGTAGATTACACCCTCACCTGGGCTGAGGGCATGACCGTAGGCCGTGGCTTAGTCGCTGTGGGTCTAGTAATTGTGGCTCGCTGGAATCCCTATCTGGCCCTCCCCGTAGCACTGTTGTTTGGCGGTTCCGAAGCCCTCGCCCTCCGACTACAAGCTGCTGGCGCACCGATTTCCCCTTATCTCCTCAGTACGTTGCCTTACCTGGTGTCTTTAGCCATTTTGGTCATCAACTATAGGCAGGTGGGGCAGACCGGGGGCATGCCCGATGGACTGCGATCGGTGTTTAGCAATACGAGTTGACCCAGGCGATGTCAGACCCAATGCAGCCTATTTTCGATTTTCATCTTACGCGAGGACATCTCCATGAGCCTGAAACGATTTCAATTACCCGCAGTCTTAGCGATGTTGGTCACTCTTGTGGTCATTGCCTGTTCTTCTGGACCCTCTACGAAGCCTGAAGCTGAGACCACAGCGGCTAACCCCGCAGCCCAAAAGATTGGCTATATCTATGTAGGGCCACAAACCGATATGGGCTACAACTACTCGATGGATTTGGGGCGGCAGTATGTCGAAGAGCAGTTAGATGGGGTTGAAACAACCTATTTCGACAATATTCCTGAAACGGCTGACGTCGCCCGTGTCATGGAGCGACTGATTCAGGAAGGCCACGAGATTATCTTTGCCACTAGCTACGGCTATTTGGATTATGCCATTGAAGTAGGCAAAGAGCATCCTGAGGTCAGCATTCTCCATGCGGGGGGCTTGAAAACGAGTGATAACGTCGGTACCTACTGGGCCGATAGTGATGATGCGATGTATCTTGCTGGCATCGTCGCCGGATCGGTGACCGAGTCCAACAAACTTGGATTCATTGGCGCTTTCCAGATTCCGCAGCTCTTGCGAACAATCAATGCCTTTACGAAAGGGGCACAGAGCGTTAATGCCAACATCACGACCACGGTGGTTTGGACGGGGGCATGGCTTGATCCGGCGAAAGAAGCCGAGGCTGCGAACTCACTCATCGATAGCGGGGTAGATGTGATTGCCGGACAGGTGGATTCGCCCCTGACCTATTCTGAAACGGCCCAAAAGCGGGGTGTTCACGTCATTGGCAAGGATGTCGACATTAGCGATCGCGTGCCCGATGCCTGGTTGACGGGGGCCTCCTGGAATTGGGGACCGATGATGACCCAACTGGTGGAAGAGATCAATGCGGGTACCTGGGCACCGAGCCATGTACGCGGCACCCTCAAAGGGGGCGATGTTGTGCTTGATCCCTTTGGTTCCACTGTGAGTGAAGACATTCAGAAAAAAGTGATGGCCGAGAAAGAAGCCATTCTCAAGGGTGAAAAGGTGGTTTGGGAAGGGCCATTGGTGAAGCAAGATGACTCGATGGCGGTGTCGGAGGGCGAAAAGATGGACATCGACCAGATTGAAACCATGGATTACCTGATTAAAGGCGTCATTGGCTCTGCATCGTAGCTCTAATGCGGCGATCGCTATCCACGCCAGGGATGCTCACGGATGTCCGCTTAGTTTCCTCATTCTTGATCAACAGGTGATTTATGATTGCTGAAGTCAATAAAGTTCGGGTGATGGGGGCAGCCGCTGGCTGTCAGTGGCTCGTCACTAAAGATGAAGTGAATATGACGCGGGTGCCCCGCTCGGTGCGCCCTATGCAGGTCAATGCCAACCCCCAAAGAATTGTGGTGGATGCTTCGAAAACGGCGCTGCTGGTCGTTGATATGCAGAATGATTTCTGCACGCAGGGGGGATGGTTTGATGCGATCGGGGTGGATTACACGCTCGATCGCACGCCGATTGAGCCTCTCAGTCAACTTGTGCCGGAGTTTCGCGCCAACGATATCCCGATTATCTGGCTGAACTGGGGTGTCCGGCCTGACCTGCTCAACATTGCCCCTTCCGTTATCCATGCCCACAGTCCGCAGGGAGATCGGATCGGGCTGAATGAGCTGACTCCGGCGCACCAGTCGCATGTGTTACGTCAGGGCGATTGGGGGGCGGCGATCGTAGATGAACTGAATCCGGGCGATCGCGATATTCATGTCACCAAACATCGCTATAGCGGTTTTTGGGACACCGAGCTAGACAGCATTTTGCGTAACCTGGGCATCACCACTCTATTCATTGGGGGGGTAAATATGGATCAGTGCGTGCTGTCGACCCTTCAAGACGCCGCCTTTCTGGGGTATGACTGCATTTTGCTGGAAGACTGCTCTGCCACCACTTCACCGCCCTACTGCATCGAATCGACAATCTATAACGTTAAGCTGCTTTACGGATTTATCACCCAATCTGGGGACCTCCTGAATGCCCTGGTTCAGCTCTAGCGATCTGTTGACGGGCAATGCCCACCAATCACAACTCATCAAACCGTTTTGCACCGGAACTCATGACTAAACCAATCTTTCACATGGTTGAAGGCGCACCGACGCCCACTGGCCCCTTCTGTCACGCCGCTGAAATTGATGGCTGGGTCTTTCTCACTGGGCAAACGCCCCTTGACCCCCACGACGCCACCGCACCCATTCCTGAAGGCATTGAGGCGCAGACGCATCTGGTCTTGCAGCATCTCAAAACCGTGCTCAGCGATTTGGGCCTAGGATTCGAAAACGTTGTGCGAGTGGGTGTTTACCTCACCCATTTGGAAGAAGATTTTGCCTTATTTAACCAGGTCTACAAACCCTATTTTTCAAATGGTGGCTTGCCTGCACGCACCTGTGTGGGGGTTTCGAGCTTGGTGCAGGGGCCACGGGTCGAGATTGACTGTATCGCTCGTCGTCCTTCCTAATGTCATAATGATTCACTTACGCAATATCACCAAACGCTTTGGCAACCTAGTCGCCAATGATCAGGTCGATCTGGACATTGCGTCGGGAGAAGTGCTGGCTTTGTTAGGCGAAAATGGGGCTGGCAAAAGCACCCTGATGAAAATTCTCTACGGTTTTTATCAGGCAGACGAAGGCACGATCGATCTCAACGATCACCCCATTGCGATCGCTTCTCCCCACATGGCCATGCAGCTCGGCATTGGCATGGTGTTTCAGCAGTTCAGCTTGATCGAGAACCTCTCTGTAGGAGAAAACTTGATGCTAGCGTCGGCGCAGGCTCCGCGCTGGCAGTGGGGAGATCGTCAAGCTTGGGTTAAGGCTCACTCCTGTTTGGCGACCCTTTCTCCCACCATTCGCCCCCAAACACGGGTGCGCGACCTAACGGTGGGAGAAAAGCAACTGGTGGAACTGGTCAAAGTGCTCGATGCCAATGCGCAAGTGGTCATTTTGGATGAACCTACTTCGGTGTTAACGCCTGTAGAAACCGAGCAGTTTTGGATGCTAGTGCGACAACTGGCCGAGCGGGGGCACGCGGTTGTTCTGATTACCCATAAGCTCGAAGATGTCTTTGCCTGTGCCGATCACATTGCCGTCATGCGTAAAGGACGAGTCGTTGATGTTAGCCCGGTTAAAGCCAGAACGACGACAGAACTGGTACAGCTCATGGTGGGGCAAGCCCGTTCACCTGAAACTCTGAATGTCGTACCGCCCCAAGCAGCAACGCCGAAATTAGAGATCCGCCATCTCTCTGCTGGCCTGGGTGTCCGTTCTTCCCATGCGCCGAATGCAGTGCGGGATATTGAGCTGGCGATCGCCCCTGGAGAGATCTTGGGTATTGCCGGAGTGGCAGGCAATGGTCAGTCGGTGTTGGCAGCAGCTTTAGCTGGGGTGATGCCGCTCGATCAGGGGGAGGTGCGTCTCAATGGAAACGTGGTGCATCGCGCCGGAAGGACCTCGCCACTGCATCCTGACCTCGCCTACATTCCCGAACAGCCGTTGCAAAATGGGGTCGCCGCGGATCAGGATCTTGTGACCAATCTGGTGGTGAAAGACCTGCCGCAGATGGCCTTTTTTCCAAATCGCCAAGCCCAGCGATCGCGATCGCTTCGACTCCTGCAAGCCTTTAATGTTCAGCCACCTGATCCGCACAAAACGGCGGCGCAGCTTTCGGGAGGCAATTTGCAAAAGCTGGTGATTGCGCGAGAACTCTCTGGTGATCCGCAACTCATCATCGCCTGTTATCCCAC
This sequence comes from Elainellales cyanobacterium, assembly GCA_041746655.1. Classification (GTDB taxonomy): domain Bacteria; phylum Cyanobacteriota; class Cyanobacteriia; order Elainellales; family Elainellaceae; genus JBGTGR01. Next base: position 31,606 of record JBGTGR010000035.1, read on the forward strand.
GATGGGCTTGGATATCGCCGCCACTCAGTTTGTCTATGAGCAGATGTTTCAGCACGCTCAGGCCAGAGCTTGTGTTGTTTGGATATCCGAAGATCTGGACGATCTGTTGCAATATTCACACCGGATTGCGGTCCTGTTTCGCGGTGAAATTATTGGTATTGCCGAGACCCCAACCGTGAGTCGGCAGCAGTTAGGCCAGTGGATGACCGCCGGGAGGATGGCGGCATGAAACTCACTTCTCGTCCCGCTTCTCCCTCGATCGCCCTCTCCCCACGCTGTCACGGATCACTGGCGATCGCCATGACTGTTATCATCTCGGCAATACTGTTTTTGATTATTGGTGGCCTGTTCTTTGCTCTAGTGGGCCAGTCGCCGCTGGAGATGTTTCCGGCCATTGTTGATGCCGCCTTTGGTAGCCCCTACGCTTGGACAGAAACTTTATTAAAAACAGCCCCGATTTTGCTATGCGCGATCGCCACCGCCCTGCCCGCCAAACTCGGCCTCATTTCAGTGGGGGCAGAAGGACAACTCTACGTCGGTGCGCTGCTCGGCACGGCTCCCGTATTGGCCTGGCTCGATGCCCCTAACTGGGTCCTGCTGCCTCTGATGCTAATGGGTGGAGCCTTGGGTGGAGCGATTTGGGCAGGCATTCCCGGACTGTTGAAAGCCTGGTTGGGTGTGAACGAAACCATCAGCACACTATTGCTCAACTATGTTGCTATCCTGTTGGTCAATTTCGCCGTCTATGGCCCTTGGAAAGATCCCGCCAACCTAGGTTGGCCTGCCACCGCTACGTTTCCTGACGCGGCCAAGCTGCCGACCTGGGGGGACTCTAAACTGCATCTCGGGGTGGGTTTTGGCCTAATTGCGGCTCTGATACTCTTCGGGCTACTATCTAGAAGCAAGTGGGGTATGGCGTTGCGGATTATGCGCAGCAATCGCAAACTCGCCTTGGGCACAGGGTTTCGCTATGGGCGACAGGTAGTGCTGGTGATGGCGATCGCCGGGGCCTTTGCGGGTATTGCTGGCATCGCCGAAACAGCCATGATTCAAGGGCGACTGCAACCGAATCTCTCCAATGGTTACGGTCTCAGCGGCTTCCTGGCCGCCTGGATGGCCGGTCAGAATTTCTTGCGGTTAGTGCCGCTGGCCGTTTTAGTGGGCGGACTCGCTGCCTCCACCGATGCCTTGCAGCTATTTGTCCAATTGCCCTCTTCCAGCGCGTTGGTGATGCAGGGAATTTTGTTTACCTGTGCGTTATCTGTGAGTGGCTTGAGGCAAAAACTCAATTAAAAACCCCTCTTCTTCGCTCTTTAGAGCACTATCACCAGTTCTAGCTAGGTGTTGGCGAAGCCTTTCCTCTTGTGAATCAAGAAATAGCGCGATCGCTCAACGCTTTTCATCAATTGATCAGATGCGATCGAATACAAGAGAATTGGCATCACCTGTTGCCATTTGCTGATGATTCCAGGGAAAACTAAACTTATGGTCTACGGCTTTCTAGATTCGGTTTGCATCTATCCAGTTTTTGCCTATTTCCGGATTGCCTGCATAGCCGAGAAAAGATAGCCCCCATCAAAGTATGACAACTACAGCCGATCGCGTTCGCGGAATTCCAGAGCAAGGGCAACTAGTCGAGGTTAGGGGACAGCGCTATGTCGTCACCGACCTGAAAGCATCAACAGGGCCTGTGAACCCACTCTTAGATGTGGGGCGATCGCCTCAGTATGTGGTGAGTCTGTCATCGGTTGAGGATGACGCACTTGGGCAAGAAATCCAGGTGATTTGGAATCTGGAGCCGAGCGCGTCGGTGTTTGAGTCTCGAGAACTCCCTTTCCCAGAACAATTTGATGCACCCGCTCGCCTTGATGCCTTTTTAGATGCCGTGAAATGGGGCGCAGCTTCCAGCGCCGACGTCCGCAACATTCAATCCCCCTTTCGCAGCGGTATCGACATTGAGGATTACCAACTTGACCCAGTGGTGAGAGCTATTCAGATGCCTCGGGTGAATCTGTTAATCGCCGATGATGTCGGTTTAGGGAAAACCATTGAGGCGGGTCTGGTTGCCCAGGAGTTGATACTGCGGCAGCGGGTTAGGCGCATTTTAGTCGTTTGTCCCTCATCCCTGCAGATTCAGTGGCGCGACCAGATGCGTGACAAATTTGGTTTAGATTTTCGCATCGTCGATAGTGCCTTAATGAAAACGCTACGGCGGCGGCGGGGCATTCATGTGAATCCTTGGACTCACTTTCCCCGATTAATTACCTCTATCGATTTTTTGAAGCGCGATCGCCCCCTTCGTCTTTTTCGAGAGGTCTTACCCGCAGAAGGGGAATCTATTTATCCTCGTCGGTTTGACCTTTTGATTCTGGATGAAGCTCACAACGTGGCTCCTTCGGGGAGTGGACGCTACGCAATCGATTCTCAGCGAACAGCAGCAATTCGTCTCTTAGAGCCTCACTTTGAACACAAGCTCTTCCTCACGGCGACGCCCCACAATGGTTACCCTGAAAGCTTCACTGCTCTATTAGAACTGGTAGACAATCAGCGGTTTGCTCGTGGTGTGAAAGCGGATGCCAACCAACTTCAGGTGGTGATGGTGCGGCGGCTTAAGCGAGAACTGCCACCCCGCTGGGATGGTACGCCTCGCTTTCCTGAGCGGAAGCTGGAAGCGATCGCAGTGGACTACGGCAGCGAGGAGCGCAAGGTACACCAACAGCTTCAGCAGTACACTGAGCTGCGGCGGCAGGGGGCGAAGGACGACGCCACCGAACTCTACGCCACCGAGTTTGTGCTGAAGCTGCTGAAGAAGCGGCTATTTTCCTCCCCAGAGGCGTTTCGGAGCACCCTAGAGCAGCACCGGCAGTCGTTGGAGTCTGCCACCCGAAAGAAAGCCTCTCGCTTCACGAAACCCTCGGTAGGCATTCTGCGGCGGCAGCTAGAGCAGGTAGATGAAGAGTTTGCCGACGATGGGGTGTACGAAGAGGCTACCGAAGACGCGATCGCATCTTCGAGCCGCCTTTTCCGGGCTCCAAGCCCTGAGGAACAGCGGCTGCTAAAGACCATGCAGCAGTGGGCTGATGCTGCGTCCCGCCAACCCGACTCGAAAGCCCAGGAACTGCTGGACTGGATTACCACCGTTATCGCTCCCCTCTCCCAGAGCAAAAGAGGAGCTGGGGGTGAAGGGCGGGAGTGGTCAGATCAACGGGTAATTATCTTCACCGAGTATCGGGCGACCCAGAAGTGGCTCTACAACCTATTGGCCGCCGAGGGCCTGGTGGCGGGCGAGCGCCTCATGACCATCTACGGCGGTATGGAGTCCCTGGAGCGAGAAAAGGTGAAAGCGGCATTCCAGACCGATCCTGAAAAGTCTCCGGTGCGGATTTTACTGGCCACCGATGCCGCCTCGGAAGGCTTGGACTTACAAAACTATTGCTCGCGGCTGATTCACTACGAGATTCCCTGGAACCCCAACCGCATGGAGCAGCGCAATGGCCGCATCGATCGCCACGGACAGCGGGCCGCGTCAGTGCAGGTCTATCACTTTGTCGGTAAAGACTACCGAGAGACGGCTACAGCGGGTGTAAAGCCGGGAGATCTAGAAGGAGACCTGGAGTTTTTGATGCGAGCGGCGCTGAAGGTAAACGCTATTCGCGAAGACTTGGGCAAGGTGGGGCCGGTAATTGCCGCTCAGGTAGAAGAGGCGATGCTGGGGCGACGGGTAACGCTAGATACGGCCTTAGCAGAACGGGAGTCAGAACCGCTGCGGCGGATGCTGAAGTTTGAGCGCTCAGTGCGCGATCGCATCGAACAGCTCAAAGAACAGCTCAGTGAAACCCGCCGCACCCTGCGCCTTACTCCAGAGAACATTGAGTCGGTGGTCAATATTGGCCTGGAGTTGGCGGAGCAGCCAGTCCTGATGCCGGTTGAAGTACCCGATGTAAACGGAACGGTGTACCGCTTACCAGCGCTGAAGGGCAGTTGGGCCGCCTGCTCCGATGGGCTGGAGCACCCCCACACTAAAGAGATTCGCCCAATTGTGTTTGACCCCGATCTTTCCCATGGGCGGGATGATGTGGTGCTAGTGCATCTCAATCATCGGTTGGTGCAGATGTGTTTGCGGCTGTTGCGGGCTGAGGTTTGGTCGCGAGAAGGGCGTAAACGGCTGAATCGTGTCACGGCACGACTGGTACCTAGCTCAGCGCTGGAGCATCCGGTTGTGATTGCCCATGGCCGGTTAGTGATCTTGGGAGGCGACCAACAGCGCCTTCATGAAGAAGTGATCACCGCTGGGGGAATCCTTAAGGAGGGGCGCTTTAGTCGGCTGAATGTGGGGCAGGTGCAACAGGCGTTGGCAGCGGCTCTGCCCGATCAGGTGCCAGAGTCATTTCAGCAACGGCTAGTGGATCTGTGGCCTGGCCATAAAGATCAACTGCTGCGATCGCTGGAAGTTCGCATGGAGGAGCGCACCAATGGCCTCCAAAAGGCCCTGCAAGACCGCTGTGACAAGGAGGTAGCTGACATTACTGCGATCATGACCGAACTGCGGCAACAGATCCTTAAGGAGCTAGAGCAACCTGAGGTAGAGCAGCTAACTCTGTTTAGCACCACCGAGAAGGAGCAGTTTGAGCGCAATCTCAGCAGCCTTCAGCTTCGGGTTGAGCAAATTCCTCAGGAGATTGAGCAGGAGGCCACCATCATTCGATCGCGGTTTAGTGACCCAACCCCTCGCCTATTTCCCCTTGCCATAACGTATTTAGTGCCCCAAAAACTAATTCAACGTTTCTAAAGCATGGTATTTGCACCAAAGTTCACTTATGCTCACGCTACAGTCAAGCACCTTGGCATCATTGAGGGGGCAAAGGCTGTAATTGACATTCTGCCCTTGCCACCAGATACGAGACTAAGATTACGCCATGATGCCCTCCAGCGCAGTACGCGAAGTTCTACTCAGATCGAGGGTAATCCCCTAGATGCCGCAGCCGTGCGACGGGCCATTGCCCAAGGTGATCGCCAAGGTAGTAAAGCAGAGCAAGAAATTCGTAATTACTGGAGAGCGTTAGATCGGGTAGAAGAATTTGCAGAAACCAAAGGGCAGATCACAGAGGCTTTTATCCAAGAATTACATCGCATCGTGATTGTGCTGGGGCCAGGACGTCGTGGCAGCCGCAGCTCATATCGCCCTGGGGAATGCCCTGTTGTTGATACCATCACAGGCCGCATCGAGTATGGGCCACCTGAGCCAAGGGATGTTCCTCTGCTGATGACCGAGTTAGTGGCATGGCTATCATCGTCGGCTCAGGAACTGCCAGCACCGGTAAGAGCGGCCCTCTTAACCCATCGATTCTTGAGCATTCACCCCTTTGAAGACGGCAATGGTCGCACTGGGCGCTTGTTGGCAACGGCAGAACTCTGGCGTTCAGGCTATCGCATGAGAGGCTTTTTCTCCTTTGACGAGTACTTCAATGCCGATCGCGACCGGTACTATCACAGTCTCCAAATGGGTTTGCCCATGAACTTCTATGATGGTCGCCACGATCCCGACCATTCTCCCTGGTTAAACTACTTTGTGGAAACCATGTCTCAGGCGGCTTCGGACCTCAAAGAGCGATCGCAATCCCTCTACTCAGCTCAAAACCCAGCTGAGCCTCCATGGGAGGAGCTATCGCGCCGTCAACAGCAAATTTTGACCAGGCTACTCGCCAGACTCCTGGCCAACGAAGAGGCAGAGCCTTTGGTTATTAGAGCAGCCGATGTTGAAAACTGGTTTGGCATATCGAATCGAACCTCACGAGAATGGCTGAGGGACTGGGGAGACAATGGTTTCATCAGACCTATACAGTCAGGCACAGGACAGCGAATCCAGCGATATCAGTTAAGCGATCCGTGGGCTTCTCTCCTCAATCAAGCAACCTCCAAACCAGACAATAGCGGAAGCTAGAAACATGCCTTCTGACCAAGAGCAACGTTTTTATAGGGCCCTACCTTCCTCTAGCGCCTAAATAGCGGAAGCAAGGTCACAAAAATAAGACCCATTACGACTGCCCCTGTCCTAACTCCTCAAGTCCTATGTCCACTGCCCGCCACCACGCTGAATGGTTGTCTCTCGTCGAAGCCTCTGGCCCCTTTGTCAGCCTGCCGGTGCTGCTGCAAGCCTTCCCCCAGGGGTTAGAGGCCCACGACCCCGACGCCATGCGGCGGCTGAAGCTGGCCCACGAAGAGTGGGACGACAATCAGCAGGGCACTCGCCCCGACCCCGCTATTCACCGGGCCTGGGTAGAGTTTGTGCTGACCGAGACCCTGGAGCTGCCGGAGGAAGTGTTGCTCAGCGGCCAGAGCATTTCAGCCGGGTTGCAGGTGACTGTGGCCGAACAAGGCGAAACCCTCCGTCCAGACTGGGTAGTGATAAATCCGGATGAGGGCCATAAACCCCGACTCCTGATCCAGATCTACCCCGCTAGCCAATCGCTCGAAAAGAGCGTTAAAGGCTCTCGCTGGGCCGCCAGCCCCGCCACCCGCATGATGGAGCTGCTGCATGCCTGCGATGTGCGACTGGGGCTGATTACCAATGGAGACCACTGGATGCTGGTGAATGCCCCCAAGGGCGAAACCACCGGCTATATCTCCTGGTATGCCGCGCTCTGGCAGGAGGAGAACGTAACCCTGCGGGCGTTTCGATCGCTCCTCGGAGTTGAGCGGTTCTTTAACGTGCCCGATGACGAGACCCTGGAGGCGCTGCTGACCAAGAGCGTCAATAGCCAGCAGGAGGTCACTGACCAGCTCGGCTATCAGGTGCGCAAGGCAGTGGAGGTGCTGGTGCAATCGATTGATCGCATCGACCAAGACCGCAACCGAGACCTGCTGCGGGGCACAACCGAAACGCGGCTATACGAAGCGGCGCTGACGGTGATGATGCGGCTGGTGTTTTTGTTCTTTGCTGAAGAGAACCAGCTGATTCCGCCCCAGGAGACGGAGTTTTACGACACCTTCTACGCCGTCACCACCCTGCGGGAGCAGCTGCGGGAGCAGGCCGACCAAAATGGCGAAGAGATTCTAGAGCGCAAGCACGATGCCTGGTGTCGGCTGCTGGCCACCTTTCGGGCGGTGCATGGCGGCGTTCACCACGATGCGCTGTATATTCCGGCCTACGGGGGCAGTTTGTTTAACCCCGATCGCTTCCCCTTTTTGGAAGGGCGCAAAGCCGACACCCACTGGCTAGAGGTAGCCGCCGACCCGATTCCGGTGAACAACCGCACGGTGCTGCACCTGCTAGAAGCGCTGCAAGTGCTTCAGGTGCGGGTGCCGGGGGGCGGTGTGGAGTCGCGCAAGCTGTCGTTTCGGGCGCTGGATATTGAGCAGATTGGCCATGTGTATGAGGGCTTGCTCGACCATACCGCTGTGCGGGCCACGGAGCCGATTTTGGGGCTAGAGGGGTCTAAGAATAAGGAGCCGGAGGTGTCGCTGACGGCCCTAGAGCAGCAGTGGCAAAAGGGCGAAGCGGCTCTGGTGGAGTTTTTGTCTAAGCAGACGGGGCGCTCGCCTGCCGCCCTCAAAAAACGCATCCCCAGTCCCCCTCACCCTAGCCCTCTCCCTGGAGAAGAGGGAACCGGATCGGATCTCCCTTCTCCCCCAGGGAGAGGGGCCGGGGGTGAGGGCTTCACCCAGGGTAACAAGCTCCTGATCGCCTGCAACAATGATCAAGCTCTCTGCCATCGCGTGCTGCGCTGGGTGGGGCTGATTCGCCTCGATACCTTTGACTACCCCACGGTGATACCGGCGGGCAGTGTGTTTGTCACCCAGGGCAGCGATCGCCGCGAGACGGGCACCCACTACACCCCAAAAACTCTGACCGAAGAAATCGTCAAATACACCCTGGAGCCGCTGGTCTACGCAGGCGTGGCGGAGGGCAAACCGAAGGAAGAATGGCGGCTAAAGTCGGCCTCGGAGCTGCTGGCGCTGAAGGTGTGCGACATGGCCATGGGCAGTGGTGCTTTTTTGGTGCAGGTGTGCCGCTACCTGTCGGAGCGGCTGGTGGAAGCCTGGGAAATGGAGATTGACCCTCACCCTAGCCCTCTCCCCCAGGAGAGGGAACTGGAAATGGAGAAGCTGGCAGGGCATTTGCGGCAGGTTCCTGCGGTTTTGCTGGAGCGGGCTAAGGAATTACGCCAAACCCAAACGCCAGCAGAAGAGATTTTGTGGGAGTGTTTGCGCGATCGCCGTTTACACAATGCTAAGTTTCGGCGGCAACACAACATTGATCGCTTTATTGCCGATTTTTATTGCCATCAGGCTCGGCTCGTGATTGAGCTGGACGGAGAAGTTCATAACACATCTCAAGAACGGGATGCTTTGCGTGATGACTGGATGATTCAGCATGGCTTTAGAGTTCTGCGCTTCACCAATGACCAGGTTTTTGAGGATTTGGAGGGGGTTTTGGTATCGATTGCCCAAGCTTTAGATCCTCATCCCCAGAGCCCGCATCCCCTAACCTCTTCTCCCTGGGGAGAAGGGGAACAAGAGGCTGTTCTTACTCCCCTCTCCCGAGGGAGAGGGGCTGGGGGTGAGGGCTCCGGCGGTGAGGGCCTCCGCATTCTCCCCGATGGCTCGCTCTCCACCGCCGAACCGGGAGAGGCCATTCTGCCCAATGACCCCGACGAGCGCCTGGCGATCGCCCGCCGCATTGTGGCCGATCGCTGCCTCTATGGGGTAGACAAAAACCCGATGGCGGTGGAGATGGCGAAGCTCTCTCTGTGGTTGATTACGCTGCAAAAGAATCGGCCCTTTACCTTTCTCGACCATGCCCTGCGCTGTGGCGATTCGCTGCTGGGGGTGACCCGGCGAGAGCAGATCGAGTTTTTGCATCTGAACCCCGATAACGAGGCGGTGCAGTTGCGCACGGTGTCGGAGATTTGGCGACCGCTGCTGGCCCAGGCGATCGCCAAACGCCAGGAGCTAGAGAGCTTTACAGTGAACGATATTCAAGACCTGGCCCGCAAGGAGGCGTT
>JBGTGR010000036.1:0-9988 GCA_041746655.1 Elainellales cyanobacterium
AACCTGCCATCGTACGCTCTCGAATCAGGTTCCGCTCATATTCAGCCATCGCACCGATCACCGAGAAAACCATCTTCCCTGATGCGGTAGAGGTGTCGAAGCCATCCTGAACGCTGGCAAAGTCTACACCCTTTTGCTTCAAGTCCTCGATAATGCTCAGCAGATGACTGAGAGATCGCCCCAAACGGTCAAGCTTCCAAATCACGAGGATGTCGCCTTTCCTTATCTGGTCTAGCGCTTTGTCCAATCCAGGTCGCTCGGTCTTGGCACCACTCACGCCGTGATCGCTAAAAATCTTCTCGCAGCCTGCCGCCCTCAAAGCGTCGGTTTGAAGGTCTAGATTTTGGTCAGTCGTCGAAACTCGGGCGTATCCTATCCTCATGTCGCAAAACTCGTAAAGCGTCTCTATTTTTGACACTTTGATTATGGCACGAGTTTAGATACGTAAATATGGCTCTTTATGCGGCTAATTTGCGCTTTCGCCGCCATGCTCCAAAAACGGTGGTTTTTGACACAAATAAGGAAAGTGCAGTCGCACAGAGCGAGACTAATTTTTGTTCTAATCACTATATTGACGCATTGGGTAGTGCTCTAGACCTGTGTATGCCTTTTCTGAAGCAGTTGCTTCGGACAGGCTCTGTCAATATCTATCCACATGTCTAGAACATCACCACGCATCGTAATAGTAAAGACCTACAGGACTTCAATCAGGCTCTATTTCCTCACTCTTCAGAGTCGAAATAGAGGTCTGCTGCAACTTCTGTTTCTTGATCTCTTGAGTTTGCTTTCTAATTGAACGCGCCGTTCGACGGATTGCCCGTAGTGTCCGGAACCTATCAACAACAAAAAATTCAAACCAATTGGGTGTCGGGACGTCAATTCTTCCATATGGATGATAGAAATTAAGATTCTCTTTGCGCCATATATCTAGAGAATGAGCCACTGCTGATTTAGCGTCTATAGCTCCGTCCTCCAATAAGTTATCTAGAAACTGTTGTAGTTTCTCTGTTGACTGTAATGAATCTTGCGTTAGCTGAAAATCTTTGAACTGGACAATCTTGTAGTCGTAGGAATGGACAACTAGAAAACAATTCTCTCCTTCTTCGCGCACTAACTCTATCAAATATTTGGCTTCTGATCCAAAGGACTTTCCTTTGTAAAAGCCTCGAACCGGATGAGCTATCACTGTACAAGAATTTCTAGAGGCCTCTGTCAAAGGACTCCATCTTTTAGCAGGGTTTTTAAGTTTACACTTGCCTGAAGCAGTAGATATATACATGCTTTTCTCAATCTTATCGTCTTTGAGAGCTGAGTCTATACTTAGCCTATTTGAATTTGACATGTAGAACTCTAGTGGCCCATATTCCTCACTGTACGACTCAAACGCCTTGAGAACGAGGGGTTGGTCAGAAAAGTCTCGTATAGTAACATAGCAGGCACGCCCAAGCTTGAGATATAGCGCGTAGATGGTCACTGCTCTATCCTTCTGATTCTCGAGATCCACTCGGCTGATGTACCAGTCCTGGCAAGCCCTGCTGCCGGTGATTGTATACTCACCACTTACCTCGATGCCTTTCTTAGCCCGAAAGCGCTGAAATCCCAAGTAAAGACCGAACAAGCCTATCAGGAATTTCGGGTCAGACAACCACAAGGGGATCGGTATCATCTACTTTACTTTTTTGTAGTTGAATTGCTTACATGATATAGCCGCAGATACCCTTCAGTAGCCCTCTAAAACAGCTAATTTTGGCGCGTTATCTGATCATAGCTACTAGCGCTATGCTTAATCGAAGCGTTGCAAGCTGAGTCTGAAGTCGGCGATCACAGATAAGACACCTATTAGGGAAAACAGCGGATACGGTCTAGCTAAATGAGCGATCATGCCAGCCATCCATTAGTCTCTAAATGTTTTAAACCTTTGGAGAAATCCGTTCTGAGATACCATTTGGGACACACTTCCTATAGCGGTTCAAAACCCATAGGTTTTGAGACTGCCTAACGTACTACTCTAATGATTGAGATTGGCTTATCATTCTAGTAATACTCCTTAATGTAGTTATAGGCTTTATCTAGCAGTTCTTGTTCCTGATGCAGTTTGTACTTGAGTAGCGTTTTCCGCAGCGCCGTTCTAACTTCCCGCTTACCGGCTGAGGTTTTCTGCCAGCCATCAAAGCGAACAAGGCGGACAATCTCGTCAATGTCGCGAACAAGGCGCTCGACCACCTTTGGCGTTTGGGCGTTACTAACTTCCTGAAAAAGCTCAGTAAGTGCAGCTTTTCCACGATCCTCGTCTTCCTGCAACGGTGTTTCTTTTTCTATTTCTAGCAGTTTACGCGCCATATCTAGAAGCTCTTTGAGGAAGGCAACACTATGAATTTGGCCTTTCTCATGGCGCTCCTTTAGCGTCTCTAATCTCTCTGATAAAGCTTTGAATTGGGGATCACCAACATGTTTTCGGAGGCGCTGAATAACTTTAATCTCAATCTCTTTAGCTTTTTTCTGAGGGTCTGGACTATCCAGAATTAACTCAACCAGCTCGCTATCTAACACGATATCGTCTAGGTCGTCACGAATCGTATCCACTTGAACATTTTGGTGGATTAGCTCGATGGTTTTTGCACCAAGGGAATGCCAGATTAGGCGGCCCATGCCGCTGGTGGGCTGAACAGAAACATAGACCTGGGAAAGCCAGCGGTAGTCTGTTTCATAAGGGCTTAAGACGGCATCGGGGGAGAGGGCTTCCCAGAGTTTAGAGAGGTAGCTGTAGTCGGCGGCAAAGGCATCACGAACATCGTTATTGGGAAGGCAGTCTTGAGCCTGGATCAGTCCTTCATAGCCGGTGAGGGTGCGATCGCACCCATGAAAATAGGCCAAACATTTCTGCATGGCACCGGGTAGCTCTTTGGCTAGCTCCTGAATGCCGGAGACCACTTTGGCAAAGTCGTCCTCATCAAATTCGAGGGCCTTGGCTACGTCATCGAAGACGCCGAGATAGTCAACAATCAGGCCGTGGGTCTTTTTGTCGCCGTAGGTGCGGTTGGTGCGGCAGATGGCCTGGAGCAGGGTGTGGTCGCGCAAGGGTTTGTCCAGGTACATGGCCTGGAGGATCGGCGCATCGAAGCCGGTGAGAAGTTTGGCGGTAACGATCAGGATTTTCAGCGGGTCGTTGGGGTTGCGGAAGCGGTCCAGCAGTTTCTCTTCCTGGTCGCGGGTGCGTTTGTAGGGCCTGTAATCCTCCTCTTTGCTGGCTACGGACATGACAATATCGGTAGCTTCAGCACCAAGGTGTTGATCAATAGCGGTTTTGTAGAGCAGGCAGGCTTCTCGGTCAAAGGTGACGATCATTGCCTTAAAGCCATTGGGCTCGACTTTCTCGTGGTAGTGACTGATGATGTCGCCGCAGATGCGCTGGATGCGATCAGGCACTTTTACCAGGACGGCGGTACGGGCAGCAGCTTTGGAGAGGTTGTCTCGGTCGAGGTCGGAGAGGCCCCCGGTTAACTCAGCGTAGGCTTCATCGATCGCCTCTTTATCGATGTGCAGCTCCACCAATCGCGCTTCAAAGTGGATAGGCAGGGTGGCTCCGTCGCGGATGGAGTCTTTGAAGTCGTAGCGGCTCATATAGCCGTTTTCGTCTTCGTCGGCTCCGAAGGCAAAGAAGGTGTTGCGATCGCGCTTGTTAATCGGCGTCCCAGTCAGGCCAAAGAAAAAAGCGTTGGGTAGGGCATCGCGCATTTTTCGCCCCAGGTCGCCTTCCTGGGTGCGGTGGGCTTCGTCCACCATGACGATGATGTTGTCGTGGTCGTTGAGTTCGCCGTCGGCCTCACCAAATTTGTGAATGGTGGTGATGATGATTTTGCGGGTGTCCTGGCGCAGCAGGGTTGCGAGTTCTTCGCGGGTGTTGGCTTTCTCTAGGTTGGGGATGTCGGAGGCGTGGAAGGTGCTGCTAATTTGGGCGTCGAGGTCGATGCGGTCTACGACGATCAGCACGGTGGGGTTGCGCAGTTGGGGTGCCATCCGCAGCTTCTGCGCGGTGAAGACCATCAGCAGCGATTTACCGGAGCCTTGGAAATGCCAGATCAGTCCCTTTTTGGGGTGGCCCGCAATCACCCGCTGCAAAATCTTGTTACCCGCGTCGTACTGCTGGTAGCGGCAGACGACTTTGAGACGGCGCTTTTTCTTGTCGGTGGCGAAGAGGGTGTAGTTGGCCAGGATATCCAGGATGGTGGCGGGCTGGAGCAGAGTAGAGATCGCCTGCTTCAGAGCGGCCAGGTTAGTCGGCGGAGCTTCGTCATCCATGCGCCAGGGGCCCCACAGCTCGATGGGCATGCGAATGGAGCCGTAGCGCAGCTCTTTGCCCTCGCTGGCGACGCTGAACACGTTGCAGGCAAAGAGTTCAGGGATGTTTTTCTCGTAGTCGTCGTGGATTTGGATGGCTCCATCGACCCAGCTCACCGCGTGCCGCACGGGGGTTTTAGCTTCGATGATGACTAGGGGAAAGCCGTTGACCAGCAGCACTAAGTCGGGCCGTTTTTCGGTGGCACCGGCGCGGTAGGTGTATTGACTGGTGACGATGTACTGGTTGTTATCGAGGTTGTCGAAGTCGATGAGGCGGACAGATACATGCTTGTAATTTTCGCCGAAGGGCATGGTCTTATCGCCCCGCAACCATTCGGTAAACTGCTCGTTGGCGCTGATGATGCCATCGCTGCGCACGGCCAGCACGATCGCCCGCAGGCGGTAGAGCACTTCTTCAGCGCGATCGGGGTTGGCAGCGATGTCGGGGTTGAGGCGAATCAGGGCATCGCGGACGAAGGTTTCGATGAATACGTCGTTGGGTTGGCGGGGCAGGTCTTGGGGGGCGAGGTAATGCCAGCCAGCACCGAGAAGCGATCGCCCTTTACGAGCAAAGCCCGGTAGGGCAGTGGTTTGCTGAATGCCACCGGAGAGTTGATCGCGAAGGAAGGCTTCGACGGTGTTGGCTTCGTTGAAGGAGTTGTTCACGTCGAACCTCCATTAGCTAATGTAATTGCTAGATTTCGCTTCTTTATTGACTCAGTTGAGAGTCGTCTTTCTTGAGTTTCTAAAAAAAGCTTCCATAAAGATTGGTACTTATTGAGCAATGCTTGCTGCTGTTCTAAAGAAGGAAGCGGTATTTTAATCCGTAGCAAGTTTTTAGCATTCACATTAGATTGGCTAACCCCTCGCGTCGCGAAAGATAGAACTTGTTGTCTTCCGCGAGCAGAATTTAGATAAGTCGTCAGAAAAAATGGATCTAACTTGTCTTCTTTGGTTTTTATACGAATAAGATAAGAAGCAAATACATGATCTCCTTCAAGGGTATAAACACCTGTACGTCCTACCAATTCATAGCTATTTGTTCTATTAAAAAGGACATCTCCATATTCAAGCTTGTATGCCTCAAAATTCTCATCATTGAGGTCGAGATACTTGATATCATTCTCTACGCAAAGACCACTTTCCAAGTTCATCATTCGGAGAATGGGATACTCGCCTTCCTCTCCTGCATTAGTTGAAATGCCGTACTGCGTACTCTGAATGCCCGACTTTAGCGATTTCAAGGGCCATTTTTGTCTAATAAAGTCGTCAAACAAGGATTCACATAGATTTTTTGTTTTTATTTCAACATCTCTCTGATCTTCGATAAGTTTCTCCGTTGCATGAAGAAGTGTCAATATCTTTGGCTGCTCATCCATTGAGGGAAGGGCAAATTCCTCATTGGCAAGAGTCTTCCAATTAATTGTTGGAGACAGAGAGCCAACGGATATTGACTTTGCCCGTTCCATAAAGAGATCACTTTGCATGAAAAACGTTAACAGACCAGGCAGGATTACCTTAGGATTGGCTCTCAATACCAGCGCATGAGCCGAGCAAATCCCATCAAACTCAGCTACTGCTACCTTTCGCTGATAAACCCGTCGCCGCCCAAAGATGATGTCCCCTTTACGGAAAATCAACTTTGTGGCTTCTACATCAGACGGTAAACCCCAGCGGCGCAGCTTCAGCGAATCGGGATCGATGTGTTCCAGCCCGACGTAGTATTCAAAGTCGGACTCGCTTGGGTTATCGATGCGCTCATTAACATTGGTGGCAATCTGGTCAAACCGCCACTTGCGCCAGCCTGGTTTCAGAGAGGCTTCAGTCATGGCTCACCTCCTCTACTACCAGTCCATCCAGCATTTCCACTACCGCATCCATCTCCAGCCAAAACTCTCGTCCGGCCTCCTCCCAGTCTTCCCAGATCGCTTTCAGGATCTTTGCCTCCTCTAGGCCATCCGTCGTTAGCTTGCGCCGCACATACAGCGGAATCGACAAGCTGTAATCCTGCTCGGCTACCTCCGCCAGGGTCGCTACCTTAGCAAAGCCCGATTCATCGGCAAACCCCTGATACGCCTTCAGCATGTGCGCCTGATGCTCTGGCTTCAAAAAGCTCTGGGCCTGCACCCGTGCGACTTCCTTCACCGCATCAATAAACAGCATCTTGCCCTGGCGCTCTGGGGGCTTGGCCGTGCGGCAGATGACCACACAGGCTTCCATCGGCGAGTTGTAAAACAGATTAGGCCCCAGCCCTAGTACACAGTCCACCAGGTCAGCTTCCACCAGATTTTGCCGCATCTCCGCTTCTTCCCGCCGGAACAAAACCCCATGGGGAAACAGAATCGCGCAGCGCCCCGTTTGCGGGTTCAGACTTTTGAGAATGTGCTGGAAAAAGGCATAGTCCGCCCGGCCCTGGGGCGGGGTGCCGAGGAAGTTGCGCTTCCAGGGATCTGACTGAAACTTTTCCCGGTTCCACTGTTTGATGGAATAGGGCGGATTGGCCAGCACCATATCAAAGGTGCGGAGGCGATCATGCTCCACAAAGCCAGGGTTATCCAGGGTATCCCCCCGGACGACAGCGTAATCCTCCAGCCCATGCAGCACCAGGTTCATGCGGGCGATGGAGGCAGTCATGTGGTTGCGTTCCTGCCCATAGAGCTTTAGGGTACGGTACTCGCCCCCTTTGCGCTTCACCTCCACCAGTGCCGAAATCAACATGCCGCCCGTACCGCAGGTGGGGTCATAGATGCTTTCATCCGCTTTGGGGTCAAGCATCTGGGCCATTAGATGCACCAGGGTGCGGTTGGTGTAAAATTCCTGGGCAGTGTGGCCACTGTCGTCGGCAAACTTCTTGATCAAAAACTCGTAGGCATTGCCCAGCTCATCCTCCGGTACATTCTCCAGAGTCAATGTCACCTTGGAGAAATGCTCCAGCAGGTCTTTCAGGGTAGAGTCGGGCAGGCGCTCCTTATTGGTCCAGGGGGCATCGCCAAAAATGCCGTCCAACCGGCCAGGATTCTCCCGCTCGATCACCCGCATAGCATCTTGAAGTTCACGCCCAACGTTCTTGGCCACCAAGCGCACATCTTTCCAGTGGGCTCCATCGGGGATGACGAACCGCTCATTCGCCATGTCGCGGGCATATTCCGCGTCTTCGCTCTCCACTAGGGCCTGGTTAAAGTCCTCATCCCACACATCAGACAAGCGCTTATAAAACAGCAGCGGAAACACAAACTGCTTGTAGTCGCCTGCATCCACTAGGCCACGCAGGATAGTGGCCGCCCCCCAGAGATAGCTTTCCAGTTCCGCTTGCGAGATTGTCTTACTCATTGAGCCAGCCCCCTTCTACTATCACCTGCTGTAGCTCAGCTTCCGCTTCCCGGCACTTCTGGAGAGCCGCTTTGAAATCGGCGATCGCCTCCGGCAGTGGCGGAATATCCTGCCCGATGGGGGGCAACACATAGCGCGAAATATTCAGCGTACCGCCTTCTTTGTCAATCTCTTCCAGCGTCACTACCTTGGCATGGTCTTCTACATCGGCAAAGCCCTGATACCACTGGAGAATCGTGGCGGCGTGCTCCGGCTCCAGATAGTTTTGGGCGCGACCCTTACGGAACAGACTAGAGGCATCGATAATTAGCGCCTTCCCAGCGCGTTCGGCAGGCTTCCGCTGGCGCAGCACCAGAATGCAAGCTGCCAACCCCGTGCCGTAGAACAGGTTTGGAGCCAGGCCAATCACCGCCTCAATCACATCCAGCTCCAGCAAATGCTGCCGAATCTGGCCTTCTACACCACTGCGGAACAGCGCCCCCTGGGGCAATACCACTGCCATGCGTCCGTGGGGCTTCGCCATTGAAGCTACCATGTGCTGCACCCAGGCAAAGTCACCGCTCTTATCCGACGGCAACCCAGCAAAAGCCCGCCCCCAGGGGTCAGATTCCCAAATCTCGCGACCCCACTTCTCTAGGGAAAACGGCGGATTGGCAATCACCACATCAAAGGTGGCCAGCCCACCACCGGGATTGGTGAAGACGGGCGATCGCAGCGTATCGCCCCGCTCAATAGAAAAATCCTCAACCCCGTGCATCAGCAGATTCATCCGCGCAGCCGATGACGTAGTCAAATTCTTTTCTTGGCCGTAGAGCTTACCAAAAAACGTCCTTGGGTCTCCACCCCTATCGCGTACATATTCAACAGCAGCTAATAACATGCCTCCAGTACCACAAGCCGGATCGTAGACTGTTTCACCCTCCTGTGGATCGAGGATACTCACCATCAGCCGAACAACACTACGCGGCGTATAAAACTCACCTGCCTTCTTCTTTGTAGCGTCGGCAAATTGTTTGATCAGGTACTCATAAGCATCCCCCATCACATCGTTATCGATGACCTGGTTGCCTAGCTTAATAGAGGAAAAATGCTCGACTAGATCCTTCAGAAGATTATCTGGTAGTCGCTCTTTATTAGTCCACTGGGCATCACCGAACACTCCGTAGAGGTGCTCTTGGTTAGCAACTTGAATAGCTTGTAGAGACTTCTGCAAAGCGGTCCCAACGTTCCGGGAGGCCGCCCTTACATCATTCCAATGACTACCTTCTGGAACCTGGAAGCGATGTTCATCAGCAAAGGCTTCGCCATAGTTTGCCACCATCACCTCATATTCTTCGTCCCATACGTCGCAGATACGCTTATAGAAGAGTAATGGCAAAATGTAGCTTTTCCAGTCTGTACGATCAACAGGGCTACCCCGCAGGATGTTAGCAGCCTTCCACAAGTGAGATTCCAGATCTGAAAGAGTCAGAGCATTAAATAAGCTTCCTTGCACACGTTTTCCTTGATCGGGTTAAAGCCTATATTTGCAGGCGCTCCTCATTATTCATACACGGCGTGTTTATATCAACAGCAGACTTTCGATTCAGGATACAAGCCCATTTCTGAAAAATTCAGGTTCCGAGTAGAACCAATACTCTGTACCTGGCCGTAGATTACGTAGCCTGCTGTATGCCCATACCTCGCTACATTTCAATCCCCCGATCACGATCCTTAACCTTTTGCCTCTGACCCTGCTTCGGTTGATCCTGACACTTCACCGGCTCCTGCTTTTTCTCAACTGGCTGCGCTGCCTTTTTCGCCTTGGCAATTTGGGCTTCGTACCGCGCTAGGTCGTGAGGGTCGAAGCGTCTCAGTATCACTTCAGCAACGCCACCAACTTGTACGTCTCGTCCTTCCTCTAGCTGAGGCTGACTTAACTTTTTATCTGTCAAAACCTGCTGCTCTTTATCGCCCTTAGTTAATACCTCATTTATCTTTCCAGAGACTCCCTCTGCCACCGCTGATAGCTCATTCATCGTCGCTGTGATTTTTCCTATCACTGCTGCTAGTTCATCCACGACTGGCGAGTTCTCTAGGATCATTTCCTCTCTACGCCTGACCAGCGCCTCACCCAGGCGGCGCACCCACTCTAGATCAACAGCAGGGACTTGTGATGACTTACTAGCTGCTCAATTGGCGCTGGCAATAGTTCATTCGGCGGCACAGGTGGCACTGACAGAACCTCCTTTTCTAACTCATTGGAGAGGACGAGTTCTGGTAGGACATACATCTGAGGCTCGGCTCGCTCGGCCTCAATGTCTACCTGTAACTTTTCACG
>JBGTGR010000037.1:0-16656 GCA_041746655.1 Elainellales cyanobacterium
ATTGGTCCAGAGATTGATCTGTTAACGGGTTATCCGTTTCCGAGCGCCCAGTATTTTGACTCTGGAATTAAGCTCTTACGCGGCTCAAATATCAAGAGAGGTATAACTGATTGGTCTGATGATTTAGTTCAATACTGGCCAGAAATAACTTCCGATATTAGCCACTACGTTCTCCATGAAGGCGACATTGTTGTTGCAATGGATGGCTCACTTGTTGGCAGAAGCTTTGCAAGATTATCGAAAGGTGATTTACCCGCACTGCTCTTACAACGAGTTGCCCGAATTCGATCCGAAAAGATCGATATGGGTTACTTAAAAGAGTGGGTTTGCAGCAAGTTCTTCACAGAGCATTGCGATGCCGTTAAGACTGTGACCGCTATCCCCCACATCAGTCCTGGAGATATCCGAAGCTTCACCATTCAGGTACCGCCCACTAAAGAAGAACAACGTGCGATCGCGACTGTCCTCTCCGACATGGATGCTGCGATCTGTGCACTAGAAACCCGCCGCGCTAAAACCCAAGCCATCAAACAAGGCATGATGCAGCAGCTTCTCACCGGGCGAGTGCGGATGGTATGAGTACCCCATCAGCCCCCACTTGCTGGATTATCGCTGGCCCCAACGGCGCAGGCAAAACCACCTTCGCCCTGTCCTATTTGCCCACCGCCGCCAACTGCCGTAACTTCGTCAACGCCGACCTGATCGCCGCTGGCCTGTCGCCCCTGGCCCCAGAGACAGAGCTATTGGCCGCCAGCCGCATCTTCCTCAGAGAAATCAAAAACCGCATCCAGGCCCGACAAGACTTCGCCTTTGAAACCACCCTGGCGGGTCGCAGCTACCTCAGGCTCATCCGACGGTTACGCTCCGAAGGGTGGCGGGTAGAACTCATCTACCTGGCCCTGCCCAGTGTAGAAATGTCCAGACTGCGGGTTGCCGAGCGGGTCGCCCACGGTGGCCACAACATCCCCCTAGAAGACATCGAACGCCGCTTTCCCCGCAGCCTGCAAAACCTGCTCAATGAGTTCAGCTACGCGGTAGACCGTACCCAATGCTTTATGAATGAAGACGATTCTCCCCAACTCATCTTTGAGCAACAAGGCGAAACCCGTGAAATCTTGAACCCTGAACTATTTGAGCAACTGAGCCAGGAGGCAGAACGATGAGCAAAATTTCTCCCGAAGCCCAAAAAACCCTCGCCGCTTTAAGAAAAGCTGTTGCCGACACCCTAGAACGCAAACGCCGCCTGGGTCACTATGCCGTTATCTGGCGCGATGGCAAACCTGTGGCCATTGGCGACGATGCCCCCAGCGACACCACCCACAACGATGACTGAGACGCTTCCCCAACCAGCCATGCCCTCCAATCCAAAGGTTCTCCTAGAGCAGTTTGTAGTCAACAATGCCGACCTCGAACGTCTAGAAAGCCTGCTCAAGCAGTTCAACATCTTTGAAGCCGTGGGCATGGTGCGGCAGGAGATCCGCCACTCCCACTTCCTGGCCTTCCTGCTGAATCCTAGCGCCAGCCATAACCTCCGCGATATCTTCCTCAAAACCTTCCTCAAACAGCTCCTGCTAGAAGCCGACAACGCCACCGTCAGCCCCATCGAAATCGACGTGGCCACCCTCACCGATACCAAAGTCCGCCGCGAATGGAAGAATATCGACATCCTGCTGGTTTCCCCCGGCAGCCAAATCGTCTGCGCCATTGAGAACAAAGTCGATTCTGGTGAGCACTCTAACCAGCTCCAGCGCTACCGCCAAATCGTTCAGCAGGAATTCCCCAACTACCGCCAAATCTTTGTCTTCCTCACACCCCAGGGCATTGTGCCCTATGGCGAAGTCGATCAAGAGCACTGGTCTGTTTACAGCTACCGCAAAGTCGCAGACCTAATTGGGGAGGTGTGCGATCGCTATCGCTCCACTCTCAATGACGAAGTTTGCACCCTCATGCAGCACTACAGCACCTTAATCAATCGACACCTGATGCAAGACTCCGAAATCGCCAAACTCTGCCGCCAAATCTATCTGAGTCATAAAGAAGCCCTCGACCTGATCTATGAACATCGCCCATCCCTAGAAGCTGAGGCGTATGAACTGGTCAAGCAATTAGTCAAAAATGCTCCACCTGACCAAATTATTTTTATCCATAGCTGGTTGCAGAGAAAAATCCTCAGCTTTGCCTCCCCCAGGTGGCACGATCTCCCATTCCAACAAGCTGGTACAGGCTGGACTCCAAAACCTAATCGAATTCTGCTGTTACAGTTCAAAATCGAAGCTTCGATTCTTAAACTGGTGCTCATCCTTGGACCTGGGGACTTGACCACTCGCCAAGCAATCTACGACGCCTTAGAAAACCGCAATATTCACGGCTTCACAGGTAACCGGCCTACTTCCGACCAGGGTTGGATTCATCTTGTAGAAAGAATCGTCTCTGAGGACATCAGACCAGAAATGTTTCTCAGCGACATCGAAGATGACGTGAAACACTTTTGGCAACAGTTTCTTGCCGATAAACTGCCCCGCATTGATGAGGCGATCATTCAAGCCTTTGGGACAGCTCAAGAATAGGGAAGTGGGGCGATCGCAGTCGTGCAAGCCTGCGTTGAGTAGTGTTTGATTTTCGTGAGGCATTCTCAACCGGGTGATTGGCCCAAAAGCGGGTTGCTATAACTGGGGAACACTGGTTAAGCAGACCGCCATTGAGCACCCATTAAGGAGCACCGCCTTGAGCACCGTCGGCCAACGGGAACGAGCCACCCAAAATCGAGTTGTCCAGCTGTTTCAAACCCACCTGGGCTACCGCTACCTGGGCAACTGGGAGGCCCGCCCCAACACCCGCAACATTGAGGCCGACCTGCTGCGATCGTGGCTCAGCCGCCAAGACATTAGCGAAACCCTGATCGCCAAAGCCCTGCGGGAGCTAGACCAGGCCGCTGCCCTGGGCGATAGCCAAAACCTCTACGACGCCAACAAGGCCGTCTACGGCCTGCTGCGCTACGGGGTCAAAGTCAAAGCCGGGGCCGGGGAGCAAACCCAGACCGTACCGCTAATCGACTGGAAGCAGCCCGAAAATAACGACTTTGCGATCGCCGAAGAAGTCATCCTCAAAGGCCAAAACACCCGCCGCCCCGACATCGTGCTCTACGTCAACGGCATTGCCCTAGGAGTGCTCGAACTCAAAAAGGGCAGCGTCGATGTCGCCAAAGGCATTCACCAAAGCCTCGACAACCAGCGCAAAGAGTTTCACCGCGCCTTTTTTACCACCCAGCAGCTGGTCATGGCCGGGAACGACACCCAGGGCCTGCGCTACGGCACCACCGAAACCGCCGCCAAGTACTACCTCACCTGGAAAGAAGAAAACCCCCGTTACAACCCCAAAACCGACCTCAAAAGTCACAAATACCTGCCCACCATTGACCCCGCTATTGGCGACAATGCCCTCGACACAGCTCTGGTGCGCCTCTGCGCCAAACCTCGCCTGCTCGAACTGATCCACGACTTCACGGTCTTTGATGCGGGCACCAAAAAGACCTGCCGCCACAACCAGTACTTTGGCATCAAGGCCGCCCAGCAGCGAGTGCAGCAGCGCGAAGGGGGAATTATCTGGCACACCCAGGGCTCGGGCAAAAGCCTGACCATGGTGTGGCTAGCCAAGTGGCTGCGCGAAAACGCCACCGATGCCCGCGTGCTGATCATCACCGACCGCACCGAACTCGATGAACAGATCGAAGGCGTCTTTAAGGGCGTAGACGAAGACATCTACCGCACTACCAGCGGCACCGACCTGATCGCCAAACTCAACAACCCTACCCCCTGGCTGCTGTGCTCCTTGGTCCACAAGTTCGGCAGCCGCGACGAGGATGACACCAGCCAGAGCACAGAAGAGTTTATTCAAGACCTACAGCGCCACCTGCCCAGCAACTTTAGCCCCAAGGGCAACCTGTTTGTGTTTGTCGATGAGTGCCACCGCACCCAGTCGGGCAAGCTCCACACCGCTATGACGGCGCTGCTGCCCGAGGCCATGTTCATCGGCTTTACTGGCACGCCGTTGCTCAAAGACGACAAACGGACCAGCTTGGAGGTGTTCGGCACCTACATCCACACCTACAAATTTGACGAAGCCGTCAGCGACGGGGTGGTGCTCGACCTGCGCTACGAGGCCCGCGACATCGACCAGCACCTCACCTCCCAGCAGAAGGTCGATCAGTGGTTTGAGGCCAAGACCCGCAGCCTCTCAGAACTGGCCAAGTCACAGCTCAAAAAGCGCTGGGGCACCCTGCGTAATGTGCTCTCTAGCCAGTCGCGCCTGGAGATGATCGTCAACGACATTTTGATGGATATGGAGACCAAGCCCCGGCTGATGGACGGGCGCGGCAACGCCATGCTGGTGTGCGCCAGCATTTACCAGGCCTGCAAAAGCTACGAAATCCTCAGCCGTAGTGACCTGGCGGGCAAGTGTGCGATCGTCACCAGCTATAAACCCGGCCCCGCCGACATCAAAGGCGAAGAAACCGGCGAAGGCGAAACCGAAAAGCTGAACCAGTACGCCATCTATCGCCGCATGCTGGCCGAGTATTTCAACGAGACCGAAGACCGGGCCATGCAACGGGTGGAGGAGTTTGAGCAAAAGGTCAAAGAGCGCTTCAAAAAAGAGCCGGGCCAGATGCGCCTGCTGATTGTGGTCGATAAGCTGCTCACCGGCTTCGATGCCCCCAGCGCCACCTACCTCTACATCGACAAAAAGATGTAGGACCACGGCTTGTTTCAGGCCATTTGCCGGGTCAATCGCCTCGACGGCGATGACAAAGAATACGGCTACATCGTGGACTACAAAGACCTGTTTAAGTCCCTGGAGGGGGCGATCACCGACTACACCAGCGGCGCGTTCGAGAAATACGACGCCGACGATGTGGCCGGACTGCTGAGCGATCGCATTGAAAAAGGCCGCGATCGCCTCGAAGACCTGCGCGAACAGGTCAAAGCCCTCTGTGAGCCAGTGCGGTTGCCCCGCCACACCCTCGACTACCTACACTACTTCTGTGCCGAAGACACCGCCGACAAGGAAGCCTTAGCCGCCAATGAACCCAAGCGCGTCGCTCTCTACCAAGCGGTAGCGGCCCTGCTGCGTGCCTACGCCAACCTGGCCAACGAAATGGCAGCAGCAGGCTACTCACCCCAGGAAAGCACCACCATCAAAGCCGAAGTCACCCACTACGACGAGGTGCAAGAGGCGGTCAAAAAGGCCAGCGGCGACTACATCGACATGAAGCAGTACGAGCCCGCCATGCGCCGCCTGCTCGACAGCTACATTCGCGCCGACCCCAGCGAAACCATCTCCGACCTCGACGACATGAGTCTGATCGACCTGATCGTCCAGCGGGGCACCGCCGCCCTTGGCCAGCTGCCCAAGGGCATCCGCGACAATCAGGACGCCGTGGCTGAGACGATTGAGAACAATATGCGACGGGTGATCACCGATGAGAGCCCCGTCAACCCCAAGTACTACGATCGCATGTCCGAACTGCTCGATGCCCTAATCGAGCAGCGGCGGCAGCAGGCGATCAGCTACCAGGAGTACCTGGAGCAGGTGAAACAGCTCGCAGGCCAGGTCAAGCCCGGTGCTGGGGCGGCCCAGGGCAACTATCCCCCGTCGATGGATACAACCGCCAAGCGATCGCTCTACGACAACTTAGGCCAAGATGAAGCCTTGGCCCTGCGCATCGACACGGCGGTACGCTACACCAAGAAAGCCGACTGGATTGGTAACAAATTCAAAGAGCGAGAAGTGGCCCGCGCCGTGCGCGAAGAATCCGCAGGTTACAATGTCAACCTCGACCAGGTCATGGAGTTACTCAAAAACCAACGTGAGTACCAATAGCCTCACCGTAGATCCAGATCCCCAGGCACCAGCGATCGTGATTCGCGACATCCCGGTGCAGGTAGTGCGCAAGCCCATCAAAAATCTGCACCTGGGCGTCTATCCCCCTGACGGACAGGTGCGGGTCTCTGCTCCCGAACACCTCACCGACGACAACATCCGCCTCGCCGTCATCTCCCGCCTCAGCTGGATTCGCAAGCAGCGGGCGGCGTTTCAGGCCCAGCCCCGCCAGTCAGAGCGCGAGATGGTCAGCGGCGAGAGCCACTACCTATTTGGCCAGCGCTACCGCCTGGAGGTAGTCGAGCGCCGAGGCTGCCACGAGGTGGTAGTGAAAAACAACAGTACCCTACAGCTGTTTGTGAACCCTGGCACTACCACCGCAAACAGAACTCGTGTCTTAACCGAGTGGTATCGCCAACAGCTCAAGGCCCGCATCCCCGACCTGCTAGAGCATTGGCAGCCGATGATTGGTCATCAGGTCTCCGCCTGGGGCGTTAAGAAAATGAAAACCAAGTGGGGCAGCTGCAACATTCAGCAGCGCCGCATCTGGCTCAACCTGGAGCTGGCCAAAAAGCCCCCTGAATGCCTGGAGTACGTAGTCGTTCACGAACTCGTACACTTGCTAGAGCGCCACCACAATGACCGCTTCAAAGCCCTGATGGATGAGTACCTGCCCCCATGGCGCATCCGCCGCGATCTGCTCCAGCGCGACCCCTTAGGGCATGAAACCTGGGAGTACTGAACATTAAACTGACAAAGCTGCAACTTGGGGCAACCTACCAATCAATTCCTCAAACAGCAGGGGATTCAGCCTTAGCGTACATTTCTGTTCCGTTGCTGATACTGTTGGCGAAGTCCAAAGCGTTCCTACGCAGCCGAATCAAGCGCTGCAAACCAAGAGGTTCGTGTTTTGGTATGGGGCACACCGTTCAACCAATTCACCAACTACACAACATTCATCGTGGTGACTGTGTCATCTAAGACTAAGCCAGTGCGCTGAACTTGTAGTATGAGTCCATTCTTCCTGGCTAACTTCACTATCCCAAAGAGCTGGGAAGTGATAGCTCAGTTCTGGCAGGGAGACCGGGTTTCGACTTCGCCAACGGTATTCGAGTGTGACGCTTCAAGGTACGAGACATGAGATCAATGCTTTCCTTTTAGGCATGGTCTCTGTAGAACCCCTGACAGTAAAATTCCTGACAATACTTCGTAGATTTCAACACTTTTTATCTTCTGAAGCTTGTGTAGCCTGTGGAAGTACTCGCATGCAAGCAAAATATTCCCATGACAATCTCCATACAACCGTCTCAGAAAGTTCTGGCAACCCTCAGCATTGCTGCTGCTTGCTGGGGAGGAATGGCTCTGACGACAGAAGCAGCCACATTCACCCTCCAGGGAGCCACTGTCGACAGCATCAACCAGGCATTCGATGCAGGCATTCTGACGGCGGCGGAGTTGACTCAGCTTTATCTCAATCGTATCGAAGCCTATGACCAGCAGGGCCCTACCCTCAACTCCCTAATTACCGTGCAGCCTAATGCCCTATCTATTGCTGCAGCCCTAGACTTAGAACGCCAAACCAGTGGCCCTCGCAGCCCACTGCACGGAATTCCCATCATCTTGAAGGACAACTTCAATACCTTTGATATGCCCACGACGGCAGGGGCGTTGGTGCTCCAAGATTTTGTTCCTGAACAGGATGCTTTTCAAGTGCAAAAGCTCAGGGAGGCGGGGGCCATTATCCTGGGCAAAGCTAACCTTTCGGAGTTTGCCTTCTCTGGTGGTGCTTCCGTCAGCTCCTTAGGCGGCACCACGGTGAATGCCTACGACCCACTCTTCACCCCCGCTGGGTCTAGCGGGGGAACGGCGACAGCTATCGCTGCTGAATTTGGAGTCATCGGTTTTGGCAGTGATACTGGGGGCTCCATCCGTAACCCGGCCTCGGTCAGTAACCTGTTTGGGTTGCGCCCTACCATTGGTCTCTCTAGTCGTGAGGGCATCGTCCCTCTGGCCCTTTCCCAAGATGTCGGTGGTCCCATGACCCGCACGGTACGAGATCTGGCCTACGCTCTGGACGCCACTGTGGGTTTTGACCCCAACGATCCCGTTACTGCAGCCAGCATTGGCCAGATTCCCGATACTTACACCAGTTTTTTAGACCCCAACGCCCTACAGGGGGCCCGTATTGGGGTAGTACGTGAGTTATTTGGAGTAGATGCTGATCCGCAGGCAGCTCAGGTCAATGCCATTGTTAATCAGGCAATTTTTGATTTGGCTGGCCTAGGGGCAGAAATCATTGAGAATGTCACTATTCCCAACCTCAGCGAGATCTTATCTTTTCCTAGTTTGAGTGGGTTTGAGTTTAAGTTCAACCTCAATGATTACTTGGCAGCAAACCCGAACGCCCCAGTGCAAAGCTTAACGGAAATCATCGAAAGTGGCGGATTTTTGCCAGCCTTTGAAAATACCCTTATCGCTCGCAACAATGTTGAGGATTTAGCCACCAACGAGTTCTACCAGGAAATTATTAGCGTCCGACCGCAGTTGACCCAGCAGAGTTTGTTGGAGGCCATGAAGCGGTTAGACAATGATCTAACAACTGATATCGATTTTCTGCTGTACCCTACTAATATTTTCCCCCCTGGCTTGATTTCCCCCTCCTCACCCCTAGGGTCTAACAGCCGTCCGAGCCCCTTTTCCGGGTTCCCCGCCTTATCAGTACCGGGTGGATTTACTCAGGCGGGACTACCGGTGGGCATTGAGTTTTTAGGGCCAGCCTTCAGTGAACCCCAGTTGCTAGGTTTTGCCTATGCCTATGAACAGGCAACTATGAACCGTCGCCCCTCTAGCGTGGTGCCGCCCCTTCCAGGGGCAGTGATTTCGGTGCCTGAACCCAGCGGGATTGCCAGCTTAGGGGTGGTGGGTTTCTTGATCGTCACGATCAAGAAACGCCGACAGATGCCAGTTGCCTAACCCATCAGTAGCCATCGGGGAGGGATAACCAACCCTGATGGCCGCATCGACTATTATTACTGTGATGCACTTAACTGCGACTGTGATCGCGTCCTTTACTGTTTCAACCGTAGTGGGTCTGTTAACCATGTTTCCCCACACAGAAACGATTTCTTGGATCTGTACTGCAGCCAATACAGCTCAGTCCTTTCAAATACGTGCCCTAACCCACCAGGCTCATCAGGTGTCTTTAGATATTTATGAGGCTCCATCTGTGCAGCCATCAGCTTATGTGGAAACTGTTGTCATGACTCTTTCAACACCTCAGCAACGCCCCTGGATCGCCCACGGACATACTGCAGATCAGCGAGCTATCCAGATTACGGCCTTTGATCCATCCGTCAGATTCACAGTGACGCTAGAGGGCTATGACCTCGCTGAGGGGCACTGCTCTCGCCTAACGGAGATGAACTGAGTCCCAGGAAGCGTTGCAGCTATCAGCTATGACTAGCAGACAATCAGGAGCTGACAGTCCATATTCCGCAGGTTGATGAATAATTGGTAGTCCTCAAGGGCTAAGGATACAGGCGTGAATATAGCGGGTTTCAGAACTATGAGTTGTGGGCTCGTGCCCAAAACGCTCATTCATAGGAAATCCTGGCGTTCTCGTATTTATGAATTTCGCTATATCTGACTACAAGGGGCAAAGGCTGCTTGACTGACAAAACTAAGAAGCTGGGATGTGGCTGAGGACGGTGAATTCACGCTGAAGTCCATGATCAAGTTGCCGCTTGGAAGCGACAGCAGGTTGAGGGTCAGAAACAGAGGGAAGAAACAGATCAACCTGGATTTTCCATTGCTGAGTGATGGCAAGCCGAACCCAATTCCAACCCAGTTT
This sequence comes from Elainellales cyanobacterium, assembly GCA_041746655.1. GTDB lineage: Bacteria > Cyanobacteriota > Cyanobacteriia > Elainellales > Elainellaceae > JBGTGR01. The sequence continues at coordinate 9,728 of JBGTGR010000037.1, forward strand.
GAGGTAACTCATGCCTCGCTTCCAGTGAGCATCCACTTGGCGACGCTTGCCCGATGCAACAACTTGAACGCCTTGCAGCAGCAAAAACAACATCGTCAAGGCAATCACACCACACAATTGAGAGAGGGCAAATTTGTCTCGCACTCGTGAAGCTTCCAGGTTAAAGCCATTGGACTTGATGTCCAAAAATGTTTCCTCTATCTGAAACCGCAAACGATATTGGGCAAAGGTTTGCAAGTTCGTTGGTTCGTCACTGACAATCACCCAGTCTTCATCGCTCTGCGGGTCATGGGCAAAGGCGAGATAAACGCCACGATAGGGCTGAGTTTTACCAACAGACACCGCAGGCGTAAAGTAAGCTTGTCCCGGTTGCAACTGCACCGATGACACCTTGTGCCACTGAGCGTCAAGCTGAAACTGGAACGAGCGTTTGATGCGAATCCGGAAATGCCAACCTAGAGTCTCCCGCAGGTACTTCATCAACCTGCCCTTGCCTCTAAACGACAACACAATCATTCCTTCATGCGCGAATTCACCGTCCTCAGCCGCATTCCAGCTTCTTAGTTTTGTCAGTCAAGCAGGATCGCCCCCTAAAAAAGTGTTCTGGGGGAAAGCCTTCCTCCCCCTGTAATGCTACATCTACACTGGTTTTCAGTGACAAGAAGAATCTAGTAGGCGATCGCCGTGGAACAACACCTTTCATCACGCCAGGACAATCTAAATTTAGTCCAGAGCTTAGATAGCCTCCTAAGCTTGACCTAAAACCCCCGTTTCATAAGGTTCTAGCGATCGCATTTTTGAATGTTTGCGTGACATCATAAATCGGCGACGATTAGACCAACCTAAAGCAGAAAGTGCAGCTAACCCAAGCAACGACGAAGGTTCTGGTACTGTTTCTGGTGGTGTAACTAGGTTAGGAGCGACACGAAGTAGAGTTGCTTGCTCATAGTCATAGGCGTATCCAAGCAATTCAGCTTCAGAGAAAGGTGCTCCAAGAAAAATCAAACTAAAAGGTGAGCCGTTTTCGTAATAACCGGCAGGAACAGTAATGCCTGGTACTCCTAGAATATTGATCTCTGATACAGTTGTCGCAGAATATCCACCACCACCAAATAAGCTTGGAACTGGAGCATACATTTGAGGAAAGGCAAGACCATCTAGATTATTGCTATCCAGAACCTCTAAAAAGATGCTGAGGAAAGACTCACGAACCTCTAGGAAATCCTCAATTGGTAAAAAGCTAGGATTTGCTAGGTATTCTTCAGCATTAGGAAGAGATCCGATAAAGCTTAAGGGTTGGCCAGGAGCAAACAAATTGATCCCCAGTACTTCTTCGACCTCTTCAAATGAATTGATAGCTGCGCTAGGGCCTAGCCGCCGTAAATATTGGTCTAAGTCATAGGCTAGAGTCTCAAGACCTCGTGAGTCAAAACCGCTTACTGGTGATAGGCTTGCAAAGTTACTACCTGTGAATGGATCTTCAACTACCGTTGCGCCCTGCCCAAGCAAGTCTTGGATAGCTTGGGCATATAAAGTCTGAGTCTCAGGAGTGAGTTCTACGTTTTTGAATCCTGGTCCAAATAATCCAAGTCGCTTGCCTTCAAGAGCTGTATCAGATAAAGCTGAAACGTAACCTCCAGCAGGTAACTTTCCTTCAGCGATAGCAGTTTTAGGATCACCTAGATTAGGGCCAGCAAGAATGTCTAGTGTGACAGCAGCATCATACACAGTCTTTGTGAGTGGTCCTAAGACATCACGGGTAGATCCAGCCAGTGGAAAAACGCCAGTATTGGGAACTAATCCAAAAGTAGGCTTTATTCCTACTAAGGACTGAGCGCCAGCAGGATTTTGAATTGAACCGCCTGTTTCTTCAGCAATTCCCATCACGGCGAAACTAGCTGCCACAGCAGTCGCAGAGCCACTACTGCTACCCCCAGGTGCAAGGTTTAAGTCGTAGGCATTGAAAGTTGGACCTGCATAACTCGTGTTTGCATTGGTTCCGCTTGCGGCAAAAGCAGGTAGATTAGTTTTGCCCAAAATTACAGCTCCAGCTTCTATAAGAGCTGTAACGAGAGGTGCGTTAGTTTCAGGAATTAAGTCGATGCCTCCCACTGTACTACTGAAGCCTGAATATCCAGCAGTAGTTGGAAAGCCAGCAATATCTACTGCATCTTTGATAACAATGGGTACACCATGAAGAGGTGATCTTGGTCCGCTAACTTGATACTCTAGATCAAGTAGTTTAGCTGTAGCTAATGCATCTGAATTTAAGACAGTAAAGGCATTGTAAACTGGCTCATAAATCTCAATTCTGGCAAGAAATGATTCCGTTAAGTCTGCTGCGGTAAATTCACCTGTAGCAAGTCCTAACTGAATGTCTTTAACCGTCAAATCAACAATATTGACTTTGCTTCTATGTGTAAGGGTTGCTGCATTAGCCAAACCCGGAATCGCAATTATGGTGGCACCAAAAGTTGCTAAAAGCAAGCTTCTTGATAGAGATTGAGTAGACATCTGGAGAGATAAAATGAGTGATTTATCTATGATGATAATCAAATATTTATATGGATGCTGTAGTCTATTTAACTAGACTTTCTAGATGGATTAAAATTATTTTTAGATGCTACTGGTGTGATTAATTTAATAGTTAAAAGCTAAATTGAAGAAGGTAGATTAGGTATTTTAGGCGTGACAAAACCTTTTGTTGAGTTTACTAGAACAAAAAAAACCGGCAATTGCCGGAGAATTATTATAGGAAAGCTGTATCTTGAAGATGTCTAAGCTGTCATTGAAGTTTGTTCTTTCCGGTGTTTTGAGTTTTTCAGTCCTAATGCTCCAATACCTACGAAAGCTAGGGCCGCAAGCATTCCAGGTTCAGGAACAGCCTCATATTTAATGGTTTCACCTGGTAGCGGAGGCAGCAAGGTGGAGGGGCGGCGCTGCATTGTTGCTTGCTCAAAGGCATAGGCAAATCCTAGTAGTGTAGGTTCACTGTAGGCTTGCCCGAAGAAGGATAGAGAAACAGGTAAACCATCAGCGGTAAAGCCAGCAGGTACTTGAATATCTGGAAAACCAGCAATGTTGGCAATGTTACTGGGAGCTGGACCAGGTGCACAGATGAAGGTTGGATCTTCAAGTCCGGGCAGTGGACTGGCAGGGCAGCCGGAGGTGGGATAAATCAACGCATCTAGACTATTGCCATTTAGGATGTCTAAAGCTGCATTTCTGACAAAGGCTCTACCATTGATGAGAGCGTCTAAATAGTCTGGATCATTGATGGAAACACTCGCCTCTTCGTTTCTAAATAGATTTAAACGATTGGGGTACTGCTCAAAAAAGTCATCTTGTTCGGCGAGTGCAATGATATCTGCTAATGTCTGAGGATATCCATCTTCCAGTGTGGCTAAGTAGTCAGGGATTTGAGCTTTGAAATCAGGCCACCGAACCCGTGTATAAATGGTGTTTCTCTCTGTCAGCACATCTTCTGGAAAGAACAGAGAATCAACGATCGTAGCTCCCAGAGCTTGCATCTCGGCGATCGCTGATTCAATGATCTGATCTACCTCTGAATTACGTCCGAAGAAATCACGAGCAACACCAATTCGAGCACCTTGGAGAGCATTTTTATCTAGAAACGGAGTGTAATCCTTATAGAATTTTCCTGCACTGTCAAATGTCGCAGGGTCTGCTGGATCAATGCCAGCCATGATGCCTAAAGCGATTGCAGCATCCTCTACTGTTCGCGTCATCGGGCCTCCAACATCGAAGGAGAGCGAGAGAGGAATTATTCCATCTCGACTGGTTAGGCCAAGGGTTGGCTTGATCCCGACCAGTCCATTGGCAGCAGCAGGCCCCCGAATGGAACCACCTGTGTCACTACCCGTTCCAATGACTCCAAAATTAGCGGCGATCGCTGCACCTGTTCCTCCACTAGAGCCAGCAGGGCTGCGATTTGTCATATAGGGGTTGAGAGTGAGACCAGCCAGTGACCCTCCCGGCACACCTGCTGCGAATTCACTCATGTTAGCCTTCGCAAAGATGATGGCACCTGCATCGCGGAACTGCTGTACCGTAAAGGCATCATCAGGTGGGATTGAGCCAGCTAGGACGGCTGAACCTGCCGTTGTTGGCATATCAAACGTATCGTAGTTGTCCTTTAGGATGACAGGAATGCCATGTAAAGGACTACGGGGTCCGGTTGTTTGCCGCTCTAAGTCAAGCATTTGCGCGATTTCTAGCGCATTAGGATTAACTGTGAGAATGGAATTTAGAGCAGGACCTTGCTGATCGTAAGCCGCAATACGATTTAAATATAGTTGGACCAGCTGCTCTGCGGTCAGTGCTCCAGCATCAAAGGCCCGATTGATATCTGAGACAGTTGCCTCTTCTAGAGTAAAAACAGCAGCTTGTACGTCTTGTGTAACGCTCGGAGCAACGATTGCTGAAATCGCAACTACCGCTCCAGTCGTTGCGGTAAATAACCGCTGGGTAGATGTAAGCATGGACGGTGCCTCGCTAATTTCTTAAGCCTGATTGTTGAGGCAGTACCGTGTAACTACAGTAAGGCTTGATACTAACCATATAGTTTCTTCATTGAATCTTTAATCTGATTGATGTAATTAAGGTTTTCATTACCAAAACTTTATATTTAAAGGTTTAATGGCTAAAAATGTATAAAACTTTGAAGTTTGGTATTTCAATAGACAATCTCCCTGCCCTGAATACAGGGGTATCACGATTTTTGGAAAATTTAGTTCAAACTTTAAGCATTTCACAATTTTAAGTACATTCTTGGGTCGATGATTGATAGAAGTCATCGTCGTATATTCGAGATATTGTGCCTTGCGGTTCTTTTGAGAAAGTGTTCTGGGGGAAGGAGACTTGCTCCAGTTGCTTGGAGAGCTGTAAGAGGTGAGTTGTAATTGGGGTAAAGGTAGCATAGCTGCAACGAAGTGACACGGATCGACTGAAAGCTTTACTGCACAAAGAACCCAGAAAAGTTTTCATGATTTAGCTAAAACTTGCCCATAAGTGGTCATTTTCGGGCAAGCTTTGAAGTAAAAAAGCTTGAAATGCTGATTCTGGCGTGGATTTTGTAGGTGATCCAAGCATCATTTTCGGGCAAGTTGCAATTTTTCAAGTTTTCTTGCTGGATTCCTTATTGCTCAATTGTTCTAGCGATCGGATGGCACTTCGTTGCAGCTATGCTACCTTTACCCCTTTTTAGGGATATTGTTTCAGAATTGTTTTACAGCACACATAACGTCGGATAGCTATCCCATAGATTAAAGATGTTTTTTTGTTGGCAAATAATACTGTTATGGCTGACCAGATTCAATCAGGGCAAGATTTTGACGTTCAAAAATACGCTGCTAATTTAGGAAAGCTGGTTCTGGGATTATCCATTACAGGAGCTGTTTGCCTGTCCCCAGACACAGCACTATCTCAAGTAGAAATCAACACAACTACTGCTGAGAGAACTTTAATCGCTCAGAATCAAAGTGCAGCTGATCTACCACTAGTGGTTGTTCTTACAACAGGTGGAACCATTGCAAGCCAAGGCTCCACTTCATTGACTTTATCTGACTATACAGCTGGGCGAATTGAAGGCAACGCTCTCGTTGAGGCTGTTCCTGAAATAGCAAGCATTGCCCGCACAGAAGTCGAAGAAATTAGCAACATTGGTAGCCCTAATATAACCACCGAGATTTGGCTAAGCCTCGCCAACCGCATTAATGAGATTTTTGCGACTCGCCCTGAAGTCTCAGGGATCGTCATTACGCATGGAACAAATACGATGGAGGAAACCGCTTACTTCCTCCACTTAACCGTCAATTCAGATAAACCTGTAGTATTGGTTGGAGCACAGCGCCCTGCGACTGCCATCAGTGCTGATGGACCGCTCAATTTAATTAATGCAATACGAGTCGCAGGTGCACCAGAGGCACGTGGGATGGGAACAATGCTGGTTCTAAATGACCAAATTAACTCAGCCCGTGATGTCGCTAAAACAAATACCTATCGTCTTGAAGCCTTCAATTCTGGAGATTTAGGTTTTTTGGGATACGCTGATTCAGACCGAGTGGTATTTTATCGGTCGCTAATGCGTCGTCATACCATTCATTCTGAATTTGACATTACCAACGTGACCGACATTCCCCGCGTTGATATTGTCTATTCTTACGCGGAAGCATCACGAGTTCCTATAGATGCTTTGGTAGAAGCCGGAGCACGTGGGATCATTTTAGCGGGTACTGGAGCAGGAGGATCTGCACCTGATGAGTTTGAGGGCTTGCGAGCTGCTGCTGAGAATGGTGTCGCTGTAATTGCATCAAATCGTGTGGGCAGTGGTCGTGTTCTAGACCGCCAAAGATACGTCGATGCGAGCATTATTCCAGGAGATAACTTGTCCCCTCAAAAAGCTCGCATTCTGCTGATGCTGGCATTAACTCAAACCAATGACCCAGCAGAAATTCGACGGATTTTTGAAGAGTATTAATGTTCACCCACTCTAAACAGTTCCCCGGCTGTGCTCAGTCGGGGGGTGTCATGGTTATTTTGTAATTTGCTATATGGTGGGTGCTACGCTCAATGTCGGCGCAACGCCAATTGAAATCAAAGAGAGCCTATATCAGCTGCTACACATAGCAGAGTATTCAAGCAACTAAGTAGATAGCCATAAGTAAACAGGGTTAAGCTGGGAACCTAACAGGTTGCCTGATCCTTTTCTTGGAGTTGAATCTAAAGCGTTTCACTTTACATCCGGTTGCCTCCCCTCTAGGGATAGGGACAGGATACGTGTAAAAACCTGCAAGATAACCCTCTAATCCTTGCTATCTATAGGTTTCCATAATCTCCTCTGGCAACGTCATAGCCCTCTCTAACGGTTGGGGCACTGCTTGTAGGTCAACCACAAAATCGCCATAACG
>JBGTGR010000038.1:0-6450 GCA_041746655.1 Elainellales cyanobacterium
CCGCAAATCTTCGCCGTCGCTCGTAACTTCGCACTCAACCTCTATCGCTCCAATGAGTTCTCCAATATGGCTCAGGCCCAACGTCTTTGCCAATTTGGTCTAGATACCCTCAAGGCCATTTTTAGAATGAAATAGCCCTGCTTTTAAAGGGTACGACATTTTATCTCACCTCGATCTAACTTTTATCTGACCTTTATCTAACTTTCTACTAACAGTGGATGTTAGTGCAAAACATTATTCTTAGATTCATAGGGTAAAAACACTGAATTATCTAAGGCGATCGCCTTTAGAGCAAAGAAAAATATTGATGTTTTACAGTTTTCATCATGAAATTGTAAAGCTCCTTTAACTTGAGCTCTAGAAACCTTATTGAAGGAGAAAACAATGATTATCACTCAGTTAACTAACAACAATACTAGTGAATTTGATCTTAAAGTTTCTGGCCCTAGAGTTGTTTGGGCGGCCTATGATGGCAATGACTATGAAATCTATTCCTTCAATGGTTCAACCACCGTTCAAGTAACCAATAACGATAAGAACGACTATAGTCCTGAAATTTCTGGTTCTAGGATTGTCTGGGAACATGAGTTCAGCAGTAGCGATACCGACATTTACTATTACAACGGCTTTACTACGATACCGCCAGCAACCAGTGGCAGAAACGAAATCAACCCTTCTATCTCAGGTTCTAACGTAGTCTGGCAAGCTCATGATGGCAATGACTATGAAATCTACTACTACAACGGGTCTAGCACCATTCAACTGACCGACAACAGCAAAGATGATTTCAACCCCAAAATCTCTGGTTCTAATATCGTCTGGGAATATGCTCATAGCAGTACCGATACTGATATCTACTACTACAACGGTTCTACAACAACAAGGCTAGCAGGCACTGGCAACGAAGAAAGGAACCCTTCTATCTCAGGTTCTAACGTAGTCTGGCAAGCTCATGATGGCAATGACTATGAAATCTACTACTTCAACGGGTCTAGCACCATTCAACTGACCGACAACAGCAAAAATGATTTCAACCCCAAAGTCTCTGGTTCTAGAATTGTCTGGGAACATGCTTTCAGCAGTACTGATATCGACATCCATTACTACAACGGTTCCACTACGACAGAGCTAGCATTCAGTAGTAGAAACGAAATCAATCCTGCCATTTCGGGATCTAGAGTCGTTTGGCAAGCCTTCGATGGCAACGACTATGAAATCTACTACTACAACGGCTCCACCACAGTTCAGGTTACAAATAACAGTACAGACGATTACGGCCCACAGATTTCTGGCCAAAATATCTCTTGGCTTGGCTATGATGGCAACGATTATGAGGTTTTCTCAGCGACTCCTAGCGTCGGTGGTCCTGGAAGTGACACCTTAACTGGAAATAATGCAGCCAATACGCTGAATGGCATGGGTGGAAATGACACCCTGATTGGCAAAGGTGGAAACGATCTCCTCATTGGTGGAACAGGTAACGATACGCTCAGGGGCGATGCAGGCAACGATACACTCAGAGGTGATGCGGGTGATGATACACTTTTGGGCGGCACTGGCGATGACATCCTGATTGGTGGAGCTGGCACTGATTTTCTTACGGGAGGTCCTGGCCGCGACAAGTTTATGTTTGACATCAACGCCAGCTTTAACGCGATCAAAATGAGAATCGACACTATTACTGACTTTTCCTCCGGCGTAGACAAGATTGTTTTGGACAAAACCACGTTTACCAGTCTGAGCCGGATCAGCTTTGCTTCAGTCAACACAGTTACTCAAGCAAGAAACAGCAATGCTCTAATCACCTACATTCGCAGCACAGGCAGTCTGTATTACAACCAGAATGGCTCTGCATCTGGCTTTGGCACGGGTGGGCAATTTGCTGATCTGACAGATGGCATCAGCATCAGTGCATCAGACTTTTCGCTGGTTGCCTAATCGGGCTAACGACAAGAAAACCTCTGACATCTAGTAGAGGTTTTCTTGTCGCCTTCAATTACAGCCTTGGCGTTATTTTGTCTAAGTTGTCTGAGCAAATAGGGCTGCAAAATCTTTTGTGATCTGGGCCTCTGGCATATCCTCTGGCTGAGAAATCACATCAAAAGCTTTATTGCGCGCATTGGCTTCCAGCAAAGCCTGCACCACTACCTCGGCGACATCGGCCCTAGGAATCGAAGTGGAGGATGAATTGAGCAATTGGTCATCTTTGCCAACCAGGAGTTCTCGCTTTCCTCCGGGTTGATCGATCAGTCCACCCGCCCGAATGATGGTGTAATCGATGCCGGAGTCAATTAAATACTGCTCAGCTTTCCGCTTCCAGATTAGGATTTGGCCATCGCCGATCCGATTGAGCGGATGGTTTTCATTGGTGCCGCCCATTGAGCCAACCAACACGATATGGTTTACGCCTGTGGTTTTGGCTGCGTCGATTTGGTTGACCTGCCCTTGGTAGTCAATCGCTTCCGGCATTTGATCGGGTGGAAAGGTAAACTCGGGACGCTGTCCTGGCTCCGGTATACCTTTCATTTGCGGAACTGAGCTAGACAGAATGACTAGGGCTTGACAGCCTTTTAGTGCAGCGGCGATCGCCCCCCTATCCCGGACATCCCCGATATAAAAGCCGTCTGTAGAGCCAAACAGCTGCTTAACCTTTTGCTCAGAGCGAGCATAGCCCCGCACCTCAAATTGGTCTGAGCGCTGCTGTAGCTTTTGCACAACTAACGAACCTGTCCGTCCAGTTGCTCCAGTAACAAAGACCTGCATCATGATATTTGAATTGTTTTTACTGTTAATCTATTGCATTCGATCAATCGTACGATACTGAATTGCTTCTGCGACGTGGTGGGTTTGGAGATGGTCATCTCCTGCCAAGTCGGCGATCGTGCGAGCGACCTTGAGAATGCGATCGGTGGCTCGTGCAGAGAGAGCAAGTTTCCGAATGGCACTTTCTAAAAGATTGCGAGTCGCATCATCCAGCTTGCACCACTGCTTGAGGTGGCGGCTTTGCATCTCAGCGTTGCTACAGAGCATTTCATTCTGGAAGCGTAAACGGGCGCGATCGCGAGCCTGTTGAACACGTTCTCTTACAGATTGCGAGTCTTCTCCCTTGGGTTGCTGCGTAATTTCTTCTGGCTTGAGTCGATTGACCGCTACTTGCAAATCAATTCGATCCATTAAAGGTCCAGATAACTTCGCCCAATATTGCTCCCGATGGCGCGGGCTACAGGTACAGGGTTGAATTGTATCGCCAAAAAATCCGCAGGGGCAAGGATTTGTACTGGCCACTAAGGTAAACTGAGCCGGAAACTCAACCGATTGGCGCGTCCTTGAAATGGTGACATGGCCATCTTCAAGTGGCTGACGCAAGAATTCCAAAACATCTCGCTTAAATTCGGTTAGTTCATCTAGAAACAAGATCCCTCGGTGGGCCAAAGAGATCTCTCCAGGACGGGGAAAGCTACCACCCCCAACCAGAGAAGGGCCAGAAGCAGAGTGGTGAGGACTGCGAAAGGGGCGATCGCTCACCAGAAATCCTTTATCCTTTAGCAGCCCAGCCACCGAGTGAATTTGCGTCACTTCTAGCGCTTCATCGAAGTTGAGTGGCGGTAAAATTCCGGGCAAACGTCTGGCTAGCATGGTTTTGCCACTGCCAGGCGGCCCAACAAAAATCAAATTATGTCCGCCTGCTGCCGCAATTTCCAGCGCTCGGCGGGCGTGAGCCTGACCTTTAACATCTTTAAGATCGAGGCCTTGAAAGCGCGATCGCTCCAGTTCTACTGCTCCATCAATCTGTATGGGTTGGTAATGTTCTGGTGCATTGAGAAAATCCGCGACTTCTGAGACATGCTTGAAACCGTAGACTTCTAGATTTTGCACGACGGCTGCTTCTCTCATATTGTCAGCCGGGACCACAATTCCTTTAATGCCGAGCTTGTGAGCAGCGGCTGCGATCGCCAACACCCCCGCTACAGGCCTCAGGGTGCCATCGAGCGACACCTCGCCCAAAAACAGGTAGTCTCCCAGCAAATCCGCACAAACCTGCTCAGATGCAGCCAGAATTCCAATGCTGATCGGCAAATCAAAGCTAGGCCCTTCTTTCCTCAGGTCAGCAGGCGTCAGATTAATCACAATTCTCCGCATCGGAAAGGCATAGCCCGCATTCTTTAGCGCCGCTTTTACCCTTTCTTTAGACTCTTGAATAGCCGCATCTGGTAGCCCAACGACCACAATGCCCGGAAGCCCACCCGCCACATCGACTTCCACCCCAACTTTAACAGCGTCAATCCCAACGAGAGATGCACTCCAAACCCTTGCTAGCATGCCGTTTCCTACAGTGCTGATCTACCGCTAGAGTGCCCGAAATCACCAACAGACCATCAATTACCGCCTGAACCTTTCCCATCTGAACGTTCTCCGTTGGACCGAACCCCTTAAAATTTCTGCAGAAGCTTCAATGAACTAAAAATGAGCGAAAGTACAGAAACGATTTTCAGCAAGATCATTCGGCGGGAGATACCAGCCGATATTGTGCATGAGGATGAGCTGTGTCTCGCCTTCAAAGATGTCAATCCGCAGGCTCCGGTTCACATTTTGGTGATTCCCAAGCAGCCTATTGCCAAGCTTGCCGATGCAGAATCTGAAGACCACGCCTTGATGGGGCATCTATTACTCACCGCCAAGCGGGTTGCGCAGCAGGCAGGCTTAGAAAACGGTTATCGCGTCGTGATTAATACCGGCCCGGATGGAGGGCAAACCGTCTACCATTTGCATCTACATATTCTAGGTGGGAGAGCACTGCAGTGGCCTCCAGGTTAGAAATTCAGCCCAAATTACAGAGCTGAATTCTGCAGAAAATGAAAAATCGGCAATCTTCCCTTTACAAAACTAAACAAATCAACTAATCTGGTTTGTGAAGTTAAGTAACAAACACCTGCTTCAACTTAAATCAACACTGTTGTTACACAACGCACTCATCAATTATGACCACGACACTACAGCAGCGCGAAAGCGCCAACCTGTGGGAACGGTTTTGTAACTGGGTGACCAGCACCGACAACCGCCTCTATGTAGGCTGGTTCGGCGTTCTGATGATCCCCACGTTGCTAACTGCAACCACCTGCTTCATCATTGCTTTCATCGCAGCACCACCCGTTGACATCGACGGCATCCGCGAGCCTGTTGCCGGTTCCTTGATGTACGGCAACAACATCATCTCCGGTGCGGTTGTGCCAAGCTCCAACGCGATTGGCCTCCACCTTTACCCCATCTGGGAAGCCGCTTCCTTGGATGAGTGGCTCTACAACGGTGGCCCCTACCAACTGGTGTGCTTCCACTTCCTAATCGGCATCTTCTGCTACATGGGACGCCAGTGGGAACTGAGCTACCGCTTGGGCATGCGTCCTTGGATCTGTGTTGCCTACTCTGCGCCTCTGGCTGCGGCAACCTCGGTTTTCCTGATCTACCCGATTGGCCAAGGTTCCTTCTCTGACGGCATGCCTCTGGGCATCTCCGGCACCTTCAACTTCATGTTCGTGTTCCAAGCAGAGCACAACATTCTGATGCACCCCTTTCATATGCTGGGTGTAGCCGGTGTGTTTGGTGGTTCCTTGTTCAGTGCGATGCACGGTTCATTGGTGACCTCTTCACTGGTGAGAGAGACGACTGAGACTGAATCTCAGAACTATGGCTACAAGTTTGGCCAAGAGGAAGAGACCTACAACATCGTTGCAGCGCACGGCTACTTCGGTCGTTTGATCTTCCAATATGCGTCCTTCAACAACTCCCGAGCATTGCACTTCTTCTTAGGGGCATGGCCAGTCGTTGGCATCTGGTTCACCGCGCTGGGCATCAGCACGATGGCGTTCAACCTGAACGGGTTCAACTTCAACCAGTCCGTTCTGGACTCTCAGGGTCACGTAATTAATACCTGGGCAGACATCCTGAACCGTGCCAACTTGGGCTTTGAGGTGATGCACGAGCGCAACGCTCACAACTTCCCGCTCGATTTGGCTTCAGGTGAAGCAACTCCCGTTGCTCTGCAAGCTCCCTCCATTCATAGCTAAGTTTAGTCAAGCAAGGTAGTCGGACTGCCCTGCCCCCTGACTTTTACACATGACTTCGTTCCGAAGCGTCCCAACTCTAGGGGCGCTTTTTTTGGTTCGCATGAACCCTCTCTACCTGGGAATTCAAACTAGACCTGTTACGGCGGTTTTTACAAAAATCTACAGAGATCCTTGCAAATATTGCTAATTGTAAATATAATGACGACAGCAGGGAAAACCTGCTTCATACATATCTATCTTGCAAACAAACGCACTCATCAATTATGACCACGACACTACAGCAGCGCGAAAGCGCCAACCTGTGGGAACGGTTTTGTAACTGGGTGACCAGCACCGACAACCGCCTCTATGTAGGCTGGTTCGGCGTTCTGATGATTCCCACGTTGCT
>JBGTGR010000039.1:0-26491 GCA_041746655.1 Elainellales cyanobacterium
CCGCAAATCTTCGCCGTCGCTCGTAACTTCGCACTCAACCTCTATCGCTCCAATGAGTTCTCCAATATGGCTCAGGCCCAACGTCTTTGCCAATTTGGTCTAGATACCCTCAAGGCCATTTTTAGAATGAAATAGCCCTGATAACTCAAGCTGCCTAACTATAATTTAAGCGTCAGATCTGCTAGATAAGACCCTGTATTACCCGCATTATCCAGCACATCTACGGGATAACCAGTTTTTAAGGACTTAAACAGAATATTTACTGGATAAGCCTGAGGTTTCGGGGGCTTATCCGGCAGATCTGATGGTTAATCCTAGAGATTGGGGTGCTTATCCGTCAGAAGTGCTGGAAACACCCTTTATATCGGGGTTATCCAGTATCTACCTATGTCACCATCCGACCGCTACACTTGCTCGAAGATCAGGGCGTACTCGTCACATCTGGCTATTGCGCGCAGTGTGGCACCTTCGACCCAAACTTTTATCTGCTTGCTACTTCATCGATACCCGCTTGGTTAGCACTCTCATCACCTCACCAGGATTTACTGTTGGCAATGGTCTTGACCATTCATGAGGGGCGGCATAGCCCAATTGATATTGGGTCAAGATGTAATCTTCAACAACGGTGGGAGAGCCGATCGCCAGCACTCGCAGCAAGTGAGGATGGGCGGTATCGCGAAGATCAAGAAAAGGCTGTTCTGAACACATGGCTTTACACTCCAATCAGGTATGGGAAGAAAGCCCAAAACACGAAGCCACCCCATGTCATGACAGATGAGGTGGCTCTTTGGAGTGTAAAATCCAATAAGCCGCCAGACTGCGTTCTCAGTTTGGGGGTTAGTTCTCTGGGGGTGTTACCAGCACCTTCAGAGGACGCTTCAATAAATTTTGGGCCGAAAGTAAATTAGTTCCGAGCCTATCGCACCTGGAGGGATTTCGCAAGCGTAGTGGACCGTCAAGTCTAAAAGCATGCATGAGATTCGGTTGATTCTGGCGCTTCAAAAACAGGATACAAGTGCTTCAGTTTGATCCTGGCGTCGTGAGTTGAAAACTTCCAGAAAACTTTTGAACCTGTTTGATTGCACGCTTGTTGCCAAGCCTCTAGTTTTGTCTTTAAGGCGTCAGGGTTAGAAATTCTACAGTCCAAGCATTGTCTTGATAGAACGCTCAGCTCAGTTTCGGCTACATTGAGCCAACTGCCGTTGCGCGGGGTGTGACGGCAGCGTTTGATGACCACTTGATGCTGGCAGCAGCAGGATTATGGAACTTTTACTTGGTAGCTGCTTAAAAAAGCCTACTCGAAAGCCAGCAGCGCCTCACTAACAATTATTTCCCGACAACTCTATTAATTTCTCAGCATGAAGGGGAGGACGCAATGCTACTTCTTCTTCATGCTGAGAAATCTAAAGATGTAGTTGAGCTTCAGAACTGACAAAATTTGATAACAATCTAATGTTGTATCTATCAGCGTGGCTTAACGTCTACAGAAGTATCCTCCTGACATAAGCTGGAGAGTAGTTCCAGTGGGGCAATCATCTTGAGTGATGCTACCTTCGAGAGCAGAGGCTGGGGGGGCTGCACGGTTAGCACTTTGAGCCGGAGTTAGAACGGGTCCGACCAGGGCTAGCACTTCGTCACTGGTAGCAAAGCCATCAAAGGCTGGATCTTCAAAGGGAATCGGGAAACCTCCTCGATTCTCGTTATAGATCACCTCATCAGCACTGCGGATCCAGGGGCGAATATCTGCTCCCAATACTTCCTGCCTCAGGTAACGAATTCCTGCCGCATGACGAGCCTCTACCGTGTGAATTTGCAGTGCCCCCGCCAGAATCGTGTCATTGCCTGCTGCTTGCAAGTTTGGTACTTGCCCTTTGTAGGCTGCAACTCCCACATCTTCAACCAGCTGGAGTGCCAGGAGCAGATCACCAAGATTGGCAAAGGGATTTCGATTTAGGATAGCATCATAGTTAGGGTTTGCTGGAATCATTACTGCACTCGGATCGCCGCCCAAGCTGACCAGTACAGCGGATAAATCAGCAGCGTGTTGAGCCTCATCTTGTCCATAGGAAATGAACACGTTCTTGACTATTTGAGGAGCGTTTGCCAAATTGCCACTTTGAGTAGCACTGACCGCACGACGATAAAAATCAGCTTCTAGCTTCTCTAAAGTGAGTGCGTATTCAACGACTTGTTGGGGGTTGAGCACCGGACCAAACGCTTGGGCAAGTGCAGCTGGGGTAGTAACAAGAGAGGCAAAAAGAAAGAGGATCAAGAAGAGCATCAAGAACACAACACTGGAAATCAGAGATAAGGATCGAGTACTGATTTGTTCCAGACTCTTCGTTGTAGCTTCAAAAAAGTTAGGATGAGATTGCATGTTGTTCGCTGCCTGCTTTACTACAAGATTTGAAAAAATTGCCATTGTAAATCTCCTCAGATCAGGCAACGAGAGCACCATTGATGGGGTTGTTGATCAGGTTCAGTGAGCCAACGATTTGGATGATCTGCTTGGGTGTGTACAGCTCATCGTAAGCTTGTCCCCTAAAAGGGTTGAGTTCAGGAACCAATTCGGCGTCACTGATGGCGCGATCGCTATCTGGTTCGGTAACAGGACGTCCTAACAAAGCTCGAACTCCTGCCGCGTGACGACCTTCAACAGACACGATTGAACCTGCTGCCAAAATGAAAGTTGGATTCGTCAGACTGGGTCCCGCACCATTGTAGGCATGGACCCCTGTATCTTCTAGGGCAACTGCTGTGCTTAAAATAGTGTCACGGTTTCTTAGCACAGCGGCTAAACCAGATGGGTTAAAGCTAATATCCCTAGTTTGAAAAACAACATTTTCAGCTAACACCTGTCGTAAAAAAGTTACATGAGTTGCTTCGTGAACACCAAGCGTCCTCATATACTCCAGTTCTTGGGGATCAGTAATTTTGCCAGACCGGACTACGGCTGCATAAAACGCTGCCTCTAGTTCTTCTAAAAGCAGGGCAAAGTTGAGAATGCCAATGTCGTCAGCGTTAAAGGTCAGGGTGCGAACATTCCGTCTTGTCTGTGCTGTCACTGCTTTGGGCATTGCTGTTAAGGCAACTGCACCAAGGCTTAAAAGACCAAATTTCAGCAGTTTGCGTCGTGAAGCAGAAGATGCTTTCCTTGACAGGTTATTTTGCAAAGTCATTAAAGTTGTTCCTATACAAAGGTGAAATTACAAAGGTGAACTCAAACTTTTGTGCAACCACGAGGGCCTACGCCAGCAGAGACGGCTCTCTGAGACAGTAGTCCATGCGTCTTCGGCTACGCTTAGTTGGCTTGTTCTTGCTTTCTCTGATTCCTCAATCGCAGCGCTGCACCCGAAGCCCCAACAAACAAAAGAGCCAGAATAGACGAAGGTTCGGGAACAGATTCAGCTTCAGTTAAAGTGATCGTGTAGCTGCCACCACTATTCAAAATTGCACCGTCAAACCCTGCTAGCGGTGCGTTTCCTCCAGGACCAGTCGGCCCAAAAACACCTGTGAAGATGTTTTCTGCGGGTACATCTACAGGGAAATCAGCAAGACTGGGGAAAATCCTTTCCCCTGCTGCATTTACAGGGTTATAGTCGAAGCCAGAGATGCCCAAATAGTAGATACCTGACTGGGTTGGGGTAAAAGGGCTATTAGCTGGCAGCGTAGACTGCAATGTACCACTGGAGTCATCATTGAAGTAGACTCCAAAGCCGTCAGCATCAAACAAGAACAACCTTGTATCAAAATCAGCCCCGCCCACGGTTGAAGCAAAAAACGACTTGCCAGCCGTCAGAAAGATTTGGAACAGATCAGCAGGATCATCAAATCCCGATAACGTTCCAGAGATAGACTTTAGCAGGGATGGTCCAGACGGAATAACTTGAGCCGTACTCAAACTCTCACCTGCGTCATCAACTTCAGTAAATGTAAATGCTTGAGCCTGAATTGGATACAGGGCTGTCATTAGCACTGACATTGCCATTGTTGATATGGCATGTCTTATAAGTTGTCTCATGAGTACTTTTCTCTCCTTAAAGGTATAGGTTTAGTCGGCTACACTTCCCTCGCTGCATCTGCTGAATCCTCACTTTTTGGCAAGCGTCTCAGGGCACAAGACAGCAGAAAAATCACAGAGAAAAAACAGCTCTCTCAGAATGTTTACATCCCTTGAAGTTGCACTCTAAGTAAAAGAAGGTCGTGTTTCCCTTAGAACATACAGGAGGATGTAATAGATTCTCGTCATACTAAAGAGATAGATTGCTAGGTGATCTACTAGCCTTCTTACAACAGTGCGATCGCCAAATCTATCGCCCTACAAAGCATTTAGACGGTCACACAGCTTTTGCCTTCCTACTTCTTAAGAAATGGGGAAGCAAAGGCAAGGTTAAATTTGATACGTCTAAAACCAGGAGGCTCTGCAAGCATCAGAGCAGCACAATGTGTCTATTGCTAACACTAAAATCAAGCAATTCTCAGTAAGTTGAGCAAGTAGTAGTCAGGTAATGTTGAAAACGACCAATCAGAAGATGTTCGAAAAGCTCAGAATGGTACAGTACACCTGCCTTAAAATTAGAGTTCCATAAGTAGTACGTGACCGTTGATGAATTGGATGCGGGTTGCTCATAATTTTTGTAGAAAAAGCCAACCTCTTTGCCTCGTCCCAGATTGTCTATGGGTATTGCAGTAATGCATTGGGAAGTACTGAAGACGATAAGGCTTTCGCCACACAAAATCGTCCTTAAGATCAAGGTTGGGCACGGTTAACTGCCATAAATTTGGTTGGAGGCATTGAGCGGAGCCGCGACTATCGCCTAGACAGCGAAGAGGGCCAGCGAAGTTGTCGGCTCCAGCGAGTTTGTTATTTCGTGCGCTCTCAACAGTTTTTCCAGGCGCTAACAGTTTTTATCGGCACGTCAAAGTAAAATTTATTATGCAGAGTTATGCTGCCTATCTAGCCAACTTAGGGTAATAAGCAGCGTGTCTGTTGTCTAACTACCCAATCTGAGCAAATATGGTAGCGTGTATGCTGCACATCACTCCAGTTTAGGGAGATAGGCAGCAAAGTTCCGCCTATTTGCCAACTTTCTTTAGCTAGTATTTCCGTATTATTAATATTGTATTTGATACGGAGATAATTAGAGTCAGGGTATGAAATCACCACTGCATCATCCTTGTCTTGAATTGAGGTGGGTGATGGGTGCGGAGTTCTTTAGATATTTGAAAGGGGCGATCGCCCCCTTTTATCTTCTTTCTACTTGATCAACACCCGCTTGGTTAACACTCTCATTACCTCTCCAGGATTTACTGTTGGCAATGGTCTTGACCATTCGTGGGGGGCGGCATAGCCCAATTGATATTGGGTCAAGATGTAATCTTCAACAACGGTGGGAGAGCCGATCGCCAGCACTCGCAGCAAGTGAGGATGGGCAGTATAGCGGAGATCAAGAAAAGGCTGTTCTGAACACATGGCTTTACACTCCAGTAGGTATGGGAAGGAAGCCCAAAACACGAAGCCACCCCATGTCATGACAGATGAGGTGGCTATTTGGAGTGTAAAATCCAATAAGCCGCCAGACTGGTCGTTCAGTTTGGGGGTTAGTCTTCTGAGGGTGTTACCAGCACCTTCAGAGGACGCTTCAATAAATTTTGGGCCGAAAGTAAATTAGTTCCGAGCCTATCGCACCTGGAGAGATTTCGCAAGCGTAGTTGAGTTGAGAAGGGGGGTATGAGCTACAGCGATCGCCCCATCTAAGCGTTTGCTTTACAGGTGGAGAGAATGTGTTGATCAACCTCGCTGATCGTGTTGAGCCGATGATATCCGGCCAAACCCACAGCGGTCGCGCCCAGATTTCCAGCCGTGAGATCGGGGCTGGTTTGCAGAGCGACAGTGTAGGGATGGCTGGTTTGCTCATAGCTATCAACGACCCTAAGCGCTAGCTGTTGCGTTTGAAGCTCACCCTGGAAGCAGTCAAAGGAAGACTGAGGCATGTAAAAACCTCCCACCACCTGATTGTTGCTGACTTCAAAGACTAGATAGGCCGTCGCCAGCTGATTGGCAACGGGTGCTTGCCCGTATAGATAGACTCCATCAGCAAAGCGGCTCTGAGGGACGGTAGGCAGGCGTAGGACTGTGGCTAACGTTTGATAGGAGGTGGGCAGATGGGGTGGCTCAGCGCTGGAGGCCTGAAGTGTATTAAAGCTACCTGCAATCAGGCCAACGGCTATCGTCATTGCAGCGACAGTCAAGAGCTTTTCTAGCAGACTGGAGCGAGCGGCCTGAGAGGAAACCATCGAAGCGAAGGAGGCGGTAGATACTCTCATGGTGGGTGGCAGGCTGAGGACCCCCCCAATATCCCGCGTTTAAGGCCAGTGCCTCGTGATATGTACCAAGTTGCGACTGTGATGTTTGGGGGGCGATCGCGTGAGCAAAATCAGCAGTAGAGGTGATACATATCACACCATTAATTACACCGTTAATCAATTAATTAACTAATCAGATTTAGGTTCGATCGGGGCGGTTTCCTCCGGCTCGGTTGTTTTAAGCGTCTTGCCAATGTAAGTGCTACTGAGCTTCTTACCGTTCCAATGGTAGGCATACCAATAGGGACCATGCAGTTTGCCTTTTGTGCATTTACATTTCTTCTTACCGCACTTGACCTTTTCCAAGCGATACAGCGTCGTCTCAGAGTGATGCGTTTCAAGCACCTCCCGCCCTTTTTTGAGGGGAATTGTCGCAAGGGTATCTTTTCGCTTTCGCTCCTTGATGGTTGCTTTTAGCCAGTCCGCCAATGATTCCAGCTCCTCTAGGGGCCAATCAGATAACATCCGGTGAAGATCTTCCTTAAGGAGGAGATGACTTTGAGGATCAAACATAGAATCTTATGTAAAGTATCGCCAGCATCTGCTGAGGCAGCGTTATATTGTTAATCTTACATAAGATTTTTTTGAACAACTTGATACCTATGCAACAGAAACCACGTCAAACCACTCCCACTCAACGAGTTGTGACACGTCTATCTTCTGAAGGTTGGGTAGACTGTCAGGACATAGGGCTTCCTGCTCTGAGTCAGCACCCACTCTCTGATTTGCGTGCGTTTATCTTAAACCAGTTGCAACAATCGGGGGGTTGGATGCGCCAGATAGATTTGCAGTTGGCCGCGCTGATTTTTTCAATCCCGGCGCATGAGTTTCAGTTTCATCCACGGCTACGGTTTATGCTGAAGCGTTTGGAAGCCGAAGGACTCATTGAAGTTCGCCCTCTAGGTAAGGCTGCGCGGCCTGGTCGTAAGCCAGAGATGGCGATCGTTTTAAAGAATCGACCCTTTGCCCGACTTGGATAAGCCGCTTGCCGGGGCGAGGGAGCAACAAAGATAGGCTTGATCATCCAACTGGAAATTTCCCCGTCAGATCACCCAGTTGGATGAAACAAGTGGGCGAAGTGATTCATTATCCCCCTTGGCTAAGCTAGTCGCATCACTTGAGAAGCCCAAGGAGGCCCCCCACATGGTTAGCACTGTTAACTTCACTCGTCCCAGCCTGTATGAAGGTGATTCTGGTCCTTCAGTCATTGATCTTCAGAATCTATTGAAGGCTAAAGGCTATTCTGTCACTGCAGATGGTTTCTTTGGCCCCAAAACTAAAACGGCTGTAGCGCTCTTCCAAAAGCAAAACGGCCTCACAGATGATGGGATTGTCGGCCCTAAAACTTGGGAAGCCTTACTCCGCACCAACAATCCCTCTCCTGCAATTCGATTGGTTGATGTGTGCAAGTACTACAATCCAACTCAGTTTCCCCATCAAACGCAGGCACTTGAGTGGCTACAAAGCCAAGTCCCAGCCGCAACAATTACAGCATTTGCAGCTCGCTGGCGCAATCAAGTCTAATCTCTCAAACCGCTAGTTTATAAATCTGCTCTGAGTCAAGAACCCTGGATAGTCGAACTATCTGGGGTTTTACTCTTGCGATCGCCAGTATGATCAGCATATTAAATCAGCTTGAATCAGCTCCGAATCTGCACTGGCATTACCAAGTAGGTCATTTTCAAACCACCGACTGGCGTCAAAATTGCGGGACTGGTAGAGGTATTGAACTGCATTTGCACCTCCGTCGTGGGAATTGCCTTTAACCCTTCCAAGAGATATTTGACATTGAATGCAGCCTCCAAGCTGTCGCCAGAAATTTGCGCGGCGACAACTTCACGACCGCTACCAACATCCTGGGCATCGACCGACAAGATCAATTCTTGGGTATTGCTGTCTAAGGTGAGCTTAACAATGCTATTGCGCTGATCAGCCAAGACCGAAATTCTTTCTAGAGCACTCACAAACAACCGCCGCTCTAGGGTCATTTGCAACGAAAACTGGCGAGGAATCAGCTGGCGATAGTTGGGGTATTGGCCCTCTAGCAAGCGGCTCGTCAGTCGCTGATTGGCCCATTCAAAGATCAGTTGCCCTTGGTCAAAACGAACGGCGATCGCCTCGGTGGACGTATGCATTTGCAGCATCCGCTCGAGCTCTCGCAAAGCCTTTCCAGGCACTGTCACAGCAAACGCAGCCCCCACATCTGGCGGAGACACCTCTGCCTCTTCTGGCTTCAGCGTTTGAACGACGGCAAGACGATGGCCATCGGTCGCGGCAAACTCGAGTCCATCGGTCTCAGCCGTCAAATGGACCCCCGTCAGCACTTGCTTGGTGTCGTCCCCACTTGTCGAAAACAATGATCCCCGCAGCCCTTCAATCAAGGATTCCGCAGGCAGGTAAGTCACATCTTCGCCGGCAATTGTTGGCAGTTCAGGATACTCTTCTGGCCCCATACCGCGCACTTGATATTGGCCAAATGCACAGGCCAACGTTGCCACAAATTCTCCTGCGTCGGTATCGAGGGTCACGTCTCCATCGGGCAAGCGAGACACGATATCTCCAAACAACTTGGCAGGCAACGTCAACGTCCCACCCGCCTCAACTTGGGCCGAGAAGCTCGTCTGCACACCCAGGCTGAGGTCAAACCCTGTCAGGCTGACCTGCTGGGTCTGAGCATCTGCAGCCAGCAACACATTGGCCAGCACCGGATGACTGGGGCGCGAAGGCACTGCTCGGCTCACGAGGGAAAGGTGGGAGTTGAGGTCGTTTTGAGAGCAGATCAGCTTCATGGACGAAAACAGCAAGGGGCAAGGGTTGTAGGCAAGATCGAGTGCAGACCGTCAGGTAAGAAACCAAAAGTTGCTTGGAACGAGATCCTAGCACCGTTATCCAAAAGGTTCAATTTGCTTGTTCTGTTGGGTCTTTAAAACTCTAAAGCTATAAAGAATTTTAAAAATTAAAGTAGTAGTAGGGGCTGTGGAAACTGTGGAAAAGATCTTGGGATCGCTCCCTGTCAAGGTTTTGCTCCTATCCTGCCCTGTGGAAAACCTGTGGAAAAAGTCCCTACTTATTAACAGGGTATTTATACTTAGTCGATCTTTTCCACGATCTGACCGATCTTTTCCACAGGTTTTCCACAGAGTTTTCCACAGAAATAGAGGGGTTTTCCACAGGGTATTTGAGGCTTTACAAAAGTTCACATGATTTATTATTAAAACTTCATACTTGCGGTGGGCTGATTAATTCGTGTTAGAGGATTAAACAGTAAAACTGCGGGGTTAATTTTAGGTTGATTTTGAAGTACGTCTGTACTATAGTATCTGTACTATATTATTGTGATTCTCAGCTTCAAGGCCGCAACGTCCAGCGCTGCGAAATCGAACTGGCAGAATCTCAAGCTCTTGAGGAGGATGCATGAGTGTTGAACAGACCCAGCAGCTAATTCAGCTCATTCTGAATTCGGTCCTGATGTTGACTGTCTGCGTCATTGTCTTGGGCGGATTGTCGTTGAGACACAATGCGTTGAGCTGTCAATTGCAAAGCCTCAATCAAGAGTACTTTGCACTATTGAAAGCGACGGGGCTCTTGAGGGGCGATCGCCCTTTGCAAATCAGAGGCCAATTGCGGCAATTGCGGCAGCGCTATCGCACAGTTCACTACAGTATTGTGATTATTCACTATGCGCTCATTTGTTTTGTGGTCAGCACATTGATGTTGATTTTGAGAACCCTGCTTCATTCGGTTTTTCTGATTCATGCTTCGCTAGTCTTGTCCATGATGGGGTTGGCGATCTTGTTGTTGGGTATGGGATTGGCACTCATTGATTTTCATGCCGCCAAGCGATCGCTTTGGGAAGAAATGAATTGGGTTCTCAAGTGGGGAGAAAGCCACTCATTGGGCTTTAGATCAATGTCTAGTTCAGTACCTAATCCAGTGCCCAACTCAGCTCGGACGGGAACAAGATACTTGCCAATGTCCCGATCGACTCAGTCTGAAAAAGCGGCGATCGCCCGTATGAGAAGAGTAGTTTAGTGGGTGGCTCAATCCGTTATAGCTGTATAAGTTACAGCCGATATTGACGATAGACTTCACTTGCGGCCCGGTGCAGTAAAGAGTGTCGGTGGACAAGTGCCTTAAAGTCTTCTGCATAGCCACCTCCAATCACACAGGCAACTGGATAATGTTGAGACAAACAGGTTTGTAAGACCTGCATTTCTCGACAAAAAATGCCCCGATCCGTCAGAGCTAATTTCCCTAGGCGATCGCCCATATGGGGATCAACACCTGCATCATAAAGCACCAAGTCAGGTCGAACGGTGGTTAGCAAGTCAGGCAAATAGTTAGCCAAGGTTTGCAAATAGTCATCATCTTCCATGCCAATTGGCAGCGGCACATCTAAATCGCTGACTTGTTTCGTACCCGGAAAGTTGACTTCACAATGCATCGAGAATGTAAACACCGTTGGATCATTGGCAAAAATAACAGCGGTTCCATCCCCTTGATGCACATCTAAATCAACAATTAAAATCTTCTGCGCCAATCCCAACTGCTGGATCACCCGAGCGGCGATCGCCAAATCATTAAAAATACAAAACCCTGAGCCATAACTGGGAAAGGCATGATGGGTACCGCCTGCTGTGTTGCAAGCCAACCCCTGCTCAAGGGCAAGCTGCGCGGTCAAGACAGCACCCCCCACCGCAATACAAGTCCGATTGACCAAAGCTGGGCTCCAGGGCAGACCAATCCGCCGCTGGGCTTTAGCGTCTAGTGTGCCCTCACGATAGCTACGAACATAGTCTGGTGTATGAACCAACTCAATCCAATCTAGGGGAGGGAGGGAGGGCTGGTGAAATTGGTTAGGATATGCAACCCTATCCGCCAACAGCATTTCATAAAGCTGTGCAAACTTCGCCATCGGAAACCGATGACCTGGCGGAAGTGGCGCAACATAGTCTGGGTGATAAACCAGCGGTAAATCCATCCGAAGGCTTTTAGATGAGAGCTGCTTGGGATAGCATAGCGTTAAAGCTTTTTGCTAGCTGGAGAGGCAAACTGCCATTGAGGCGCACCAACCGAGTCGCTAGGCCGGACTAAGACGGCGATCGCAGCCTGGGTCAACTGATGCAAACGCGCCAAAAATTCGGTTCCTGCTTCGCCCTCGGCCACATTTGATCCATAGAGAAAAAGAGTCGGGGTGGGCGATCGGAGCGGTAAGGTGGAAAACCAGGTTTGTAGATCCCAGGCGTAGAAGTCGAGCGTTTTGAGACTGAGCTGGCTGCTGCCTAGGCAAAGACAACCTGGCGAGCCCTGGGTAATGAGATGGATAGTACTAACGTTGAGATTCTTGGCGAGAGCAGCGCTAATTTGAGCAACGCCGTCTTGGTGGGCTTCTAGCCGAATGGCAGTGTCTTCAGCAGCGATCGCCTTCAGCAAAAAATTGGCGTCTTCAACCATCGGATCTAGAAAAACTAACCGATTGTCGAGAGATGCTGTGCCCAAGGACAGCAGATGGAATGGGGAATTATAGTCTTGCGGAGGCTGGGTCATGAGGTTTTCCTATTTTGTCACCAGGGCACCCAATTAAACTGGCGCAAACGCCTGCAGCTTAATCATCAGAGTCTAGGTAAGCTAACCTTTGGCCAACTTTGGATAGACAACTTCAGAAAAGTTGTCTAAACGTCAGATCTTGTTGGGACGGGTCAGGTCACTCTGAAAATAGTTTGCCCAGTTTCAGCCTCATCTTGATCGCAGGGCACCGCTCGATTGGCTAGTTTAATTGGCTAGTTGAGCTGTAGCTTGATCGTCTGGAACACGTCCTGCCAGAGCTGGGCGATTTTGGCAGCGCTGTGACGCCACAACTGTACTGCCAGATAGAGTGCTGTGCAACCCATCACAATCGAGGAAAGCCATTCAAGCCAGGGAATATGACAGCCTAGCCGCGACAATCCTATGATCAAAGCATCGTCTAAAAGACTAAACAAAAAAGGAAAAAGTTGACGAAACAGATTTGGAAGGGGATCTTCTGAATCTAAATTCATAAAGAGTAGGACTGCGATGTAGGCAGCCTTCAAGACATCAACACAGCTACCTTGTCAAACTTGTTCAAAATGTAGGAATTAATTATTCCAACTATTTCCAACGTTCCAACAAGAAGCCTGAACCAACAACTGAGCTTGGTCTCAGCCCTCTGAACCTCATCACTCAAGCTGTTGCTTCCTTCAAGCTAGATCCCTGTGCAAATAGGACTGGCTTGCTCTAGCTGTTCTCTTAAGGTATCAATTCTGACAGCTGAAGAAGAGCCTCTTCCGATAGAACTTCCCTCACTCGCTAGTCCAAGCTGTGCTGAGAGAACCGTCTACCCGTAGCCATACAAGTTTTTCGGCTTTATTATCCCATCACATGTTTTATCTAGATCGAGTGGCCCAAGTCGCAGAAAGCAATCAAGATGGCAAGGTAAGCTTGAGGCAGACCTCTATTGGTTTATTGCCCCAAAAATGAGTGTTCGTGCTGCCCGCTCCTATGCCCTTCTCTCCATCGTCACAGCCATTGTGGTGATTGCCCTTAAGTATGTGGCTTATCACCTGACGGGTTCTGTCGGTTTGTTGTCGGATGCCCTAGAATCTGGCGTCAATTTAATTGCAGCGCTAGTTGCGTTTTGGGCGTTGGGCTTTGCATCCAAACCGCCCGACGCAGAACATGCCTTTGGCCACTCCAAAGCTGAATATTTTTCTAGCGGATTAGAGGGCGCATTGATCTTGGTTGCGGCTGTCAGTATTGCCTTTGCAGCTTGGGGTCGGTTATTTGATCCTCAACCCCTGGCGCAATTGGGGATTGGAATGGCAATCTCTTTACTTTCGACTGCGATCAATGCTGGCGTTGCACTAATTTTACTCCAAGCCGGAAGACGCCTACGCTCAATTACGTTGAGGGCGGATGCCCATCATTTGTTTACTGATGTTTGGACTTCGGTGGGCGTGATCATGGCACTGGTGTTAGTGCAGTGGACGGGATGGGTGATTCTAGATCCAATTATTGCTTTTGTGGTGGCGACAAACATTGTTTGGGCTGGGGTGCGGCTGCTGCGTGAGACGGGATCGGGCTTGCTAGATGAGTCTCTCCCGCTCGTAGAGCAAAAGATGATCACAGATATCTTCATTCCTTATCAAGCGCAAGGCGTTTCGTTTCATGCCCTCCGCACCCGAGCGGCAGGTTCTCGACGATTCATTTCCTTCCATGTTCTGGTGCCTGGAAATTGGACTGTTCAGCAGGGGCACAATCTATGCGAAACAATTGAATTGGCAATCATTGAGGCGCTACCCAGTTCTAATGTGCTTACCCATTTAGAACCTCTTGAAGATCCGATCTCATGGGCTGATCAACAACTGGATCGATCTTCCTAATTTTTGCTAACCGAGGGGAGATGTTGTTTTACCTGAGGATTAGAAGTTGCAGGGATGCTAGAAAGCAGGCAACACTATGTAGGCAGCACTATCAGATTGAGCTAGCCATAGATGTTAGATAGATACTAGATAGATATTAGATGGAGCAGATACTTAACGTAGGGCCTTATCAATTTAATTATCAAGCTGTTGGCAACCCTAGCCAGCCAGCCATTCTGTTTTTGCATGGTTTTATGGGAGATTGCCATGAGTTTGATGGGGCGATCGCCCGTTTGTCTCATCAATTTTATTGCTTAGCGCTTGATCTGCCAGGGCATGGCAAGACCCAGACAGCGCCAGATGATCAACATTACACTATTACCCATACGGCTGATGGTCTCATTCAATTTTTGGAGCGTTGCGGAATTCAGCCCTGTTTCTTGGTGGGTTACTCGATGGGCGGGCGGTTGGCACTGTACCTGACGCTGCATTTCCCCAACTTCTTCTTAAAGACAGTGTTGGAGTCGGCTTCGCCAGGGCTGAAAACTCAAGCAGAACGGGAGCAGCGATTGCTAAAAGATCTCAATTTGGCTAAGGCGCTCGAAGCAGACTTTCCTGCCTTCTTGACCCATTGGTATGAACAACCGTTGTTTTCTGCACTTCGTCATGATCTTGGTTTTGAAAAATTGTTGATGCAGCGCTTGCAAAATACACCTAGCCATCTAGCCCAATCTCTCCGAAATTTGAGTACAGGTCGCCAACCCTCCTTATGGGATCACCTTCATCACAACACCATCCCCATCCAACTATTGGTAGGCGAATTAGATCAAAAGTTTATTGAAATCAATACTCAAATGTCTCAGATCGGTACTCTCATGCAGTTAGACGTGGTGAGTCAGTGTAGTCACAACATCCATATTGAGAATCCTCGGATATTTAGTGAGCACATCCAGAATTTTTTGATGGCTTAGACCGTTTAGCCGTGAAAAGATGCAATTTCTTAACCTGGTGAAATTTAGGAGGAATTAAGGCGCATCCTGTAATTAGTCTCTAGTGCAAGGTGGCTTCATGATGACTGTGCTGAGGGAGTTGTTTTCAGAAGGTTTTATTCCTCATGGACACTGCTATCTCTGGAAGCCAGGGCTGGTCTGGTTACATGCAGGCTCAGATTTTTTGACGGCGATCGCCTACTATCTGATTCCCGTCATATTGGTTTACTTTGTGCGTAAACGGCCTGATGTGCCGTTCCCGGAAATTCTTATCCTCTTCAGCGCTTTTATCCTGGCTTGCGGCACCACCCACTTGCTAGAAGTCTGGACGCTTTGGCATCCTGTTTATTGGGTTTCTGGATCGATCAAAGCAGCCACGGCAGTTATTTCGCTGTTTACCGCTTGGGAGTTGGTACCACTCATGCCTCAGGCGTTGGCGCTGGCCAGTCCGGCTCAACTGGAAGCCATCAACCAGGATTTGACCTACCAAATCACAGAGCGACAGCAAACTGAAGCAGAGCTAAGACGCTACAAAGATCAGCTCGAAGTGCTGGTAATGGAACGAACGGCTGAGCTGCTCCAGTCTAACCAGCAGTTGCAGCAAGAGGTTGCCGATCGCAAACGAGCCGAAATTGCCTTGCAGCAGCTCAACCAAGAGATGGAACTCAAAGTTCAGGAACGGACTCAAGAGTTGGCTTGCTCAGCAGCCCTGCTTCGAGAGCGCGAGAAAAACCTGAGAGCACTGGTTGAAAACACGCCCGATATCATCGCTCGTTTTGATTGCGAGCTGCGCCACCTCTACGTCAGCCCTAACATTGAGGCTATCAGTGGGTTGCCGGCTGATGCCTTCCTCGGTAAGACCAATCAGGATCTAGGGATGCCAGATGCTTTGGTGGTCTACTGGGAAACCCATCTCGCTGAAGTTTTTGCGACCGGGCACCCCCAGGAAATGGAGTTTAGTTTCTCTGGTCTAGATGGTGTTCGGCATTATCAGGCCAAGATGGTGGCAGAACTTACGTCTGATGGCTCGATTGCTTCTGTGTTGGCAACCTCACGCGACATTACAGCGCTCAAACAAACTCAAGAAGCCCTACAGCAAAGTGAAACTTTGTTTCGCCGACTTTTTGAGGAAGCACCCATTGGCATTGTGCTGGGTCGAGTTAGCGATCGCAAGTTATTTAGAGCCAATCAGATGTTTTGTCAGATGTTTGGCTATAGTGCTGACGAGCTGGCTGAGCTAAGCTATACCGATCTCACCTACCCTGATGACCTGATGCTAGAGTCGCCGCTAGCTGAGCAGGCGATCGCCGGAGCGATTTCCACCTATCAGCTCGAAAAGCGTTATGTCAAGAAATCGGGAGAAATCTTCTGGGGACATCTCACTTCGGCAATCATTTTTGACCGAGAGGGACAACCGCTGTATGGTCTGGGCATGGTGCAGGACATTAGCGATCGCAAACGAGCCGAAGCAGCCTTCCAGCAGCAGGTTCAGCAGGCCAAACTGCTGAGGGTGATTACCCATCGAGTGCGGCAATCGCTCGATTTGGATGAAATTTTGAAGACAGCCGTGACTGAGGTGCGACAGACTTTTCAGGCCGATCGCGCCCTCATTTTTCAATTGCTGCCGAATGGGACAGGCCAAATTATCAAAGAATCCGTCCTCCCCCAGTTTTTAGCATTGGGAGAAGGGCTATGGACTGATGCCTGCCTACATCCTGAGAGCCTTCACTACTACTGTGTGGGCAAGCCCCGGATTGTTTCTGATGTTGCGCTTGATCCGTGGGGAGCCTGTTTAGGCAAATTTCTGCACCAGATTGGTGTGCGCTCTAAGATTAGTGCGCCCATTATTCAGCATTTAGAAGATGGCTCAACCCACATTTGGGGACTCCTGATTGTTCACGCTTGTGTCCACTATCGGCAGTGGCAACCGGAAGAAGCAGGATTTTTGCAGCAGATTGGCAACCAGTTGGCGATCGCCATTCAGCAGTCTAGCCTCTATCATCGGGTGCAAAGTGAGCTAGCTGAGCGCAAACAAATCGAAGAACAGCTGCGAACGTCTCTCCAGGAAAAGGAAGTGCTCTTAAAGGAAGTACACCACCGGGTTAAAAACAATCTCCAAATGGTTTCCAGCTTGCTGAGCTTACAGGCTGACTCAATTCACGATCCGGATATATTAAAGCCATTTATCGACAGTCAGCAGCGGGTAAAAACAATGGCTCTAATTCACGAAAAGCTCTATCAGTCTAATAATCTAGCCAAAATCAACTTTGCTGAATACATCCAAGACCTTGTTGATGAAGTGTTTCAGTCCTATACTGCTAAGACTTCAGCGATCAGTCACAATGTAGAAGTTGAAAATGTTGAACTCGCCGTTGATGTCGCCATCTCCTGCGGTTTGATCGTGAACGAGCTAGTTTCCAACGCAATTAAGTATGCATTTCAGAACCAGAAATCGGGTGAAATTAAGATCAGTTTCGCTTCTCAGAAGATGACGCAATATATTTTAACTGTGACAGACAACGGGGCTGGAATGCCCGAAGATGTAGACTTTCGCCATTCTGCATCATTGGGCCTTCAAATTGTCTGTGCTCTCACTCGGCAGTTGCGGGGCACTATCAAATTAGATTGCACGGCTGGCAGTGCATTCAGCCTAGAGTTTTAACTAAATATATTTGTGCATCCAAAGCAAAATGAATGACACAGGAAAGACCCATGTCCTGATTGTGGAAGATGAACCTTTGATCGCCATGGATATTGAGCGACGGCTACTTCGCCTCGGATATGGTGTGGTGGCGATCGCTGATTCTGCTGAGACTGCACTAGAAGCGATTCATCAATCTCGGCCTGACTTAGTGTTGATGGACATTCAGTTGTATGGCGATCGCAACGGCATTCAAGTAGCCGCTCAAGTTCAAGAGCAGTTTGGGCTGCCCGTAGTCTACCTCACCGCCCATGCCGACCTAGCCACACTAGAACAAGCTAAAGCCACGCGGCCCTTTGGCTACATTATCAAACCATTCGAAAATCATGATCTGAGCACCGCGATAGAAATCGCCCTGAGCAGACACCAAGCAGAAACTGCAATTCAGATTTCCCTAGCGCGTGAGAAAGAACTAAATGAGCTGAAGTCTCGTTTTGTCTCCATGGTCTCGCATGAGTTTCGCAATCCCCTCAACTTAGTTCAGTTCGCACTAGAATTGCTCAAAGACCCAAAGCAGCAATTATCCCCTGCAAAAAAGCAACTCTATATTCAGCGGGCCGAAGACTGCACCAAGCAAATGAAAGCACTCCTAGAGGATGTTCTGATTGTGGAGGAGGCCGAAGCCAAACAGCTTTTGTGCCAGCCTACCCCGCTGGATATCTACCAGTTTTGCCAAAATCTGGCCGAAGAATTGCAACCTCAAGATGGAACTGAGTCCCAGATCTTACTAGCGCTTCGATCCTCTGCCGATCTTGAAGTTCTAATCTACCCCTTAGATGAGAGATTGCTACGGCACATCCTCACTAACCTGCTTTCTAATGCCGTCAAGTATTCTCTCAATCGCGGCACCGTGCTGTTTGACCTGCTCTGCGAACGAGAGTCTGTAACATTTCAAATCCAAGATCAAGGCATCGGGATTTCTGCTGCAAGTCAGGATAATTTATTCACTCCATTCCATCGAGGCGAGAACGCCCGCAAAATTCCCGGCACAGGCTTGGGGCTATCCATTGTCAAGCAGGCTGTAGATGCTCATGGGGGCAGTATCCGTGTCGAAAGTGAGGTAGATCGGGGCACCACCTTCACCGTGACGATCAAATCGCAGAACAATGGGGAGGCTGCTTTTGAAACCGCCTATTTACCCAGCCGCGAAGCGCCCGCTACCGACCCTTGTAATTCTTCGGCACTATTGTCCAAAGACGACGGGGAGTAGCAACATAAACCAACACAAACTCTTTCTAGCCAAACCCTCATCAGGCAAACCTTCTCAAGAATTAGGCAGGATTGCAGAATTTTTGAGCGGGTTGAAGCTGTAGTTGGGGGCGGGTTGGTAGTCGTTGGCGTTGAGGTGCTTGATGCGGTCAGAAAAGACTTCGTGGAATTGTTCTAGATAGGCGCAGAGCCATTGATAATATTCGGTCCATCGCTCTCGATCGGCAGGATCGGCGTCGGGAAACGCTCGATAGATGGAATATTCGTTGTCAGCCGTCAGGTCATCCCACTCTAAGGAGACCCCAATTTCTGATTCGATTTCCTCTCGTTCTTCTTTGAGCAAATGAAAGTAAGGTTTGGCATCTTCATCGGAGAGCAAAAGCTCGACTGTTAGGCATTGGCTGTCTTTGTCTACGCTGGCATAGAGCCGAAAGCCTGCCCGACCCACCGCAAAGCTCATATAGCTTTTGGTCGTCGGATCGCCTGGTTTGACGATGCTGCCCCGTCGATCGAGCTGTTCACAGAGGCCACCCCAGAAGGCTAGGTTCTGGCGCTGGGCTTCACTCAGGCCTTCATCCTGGGCGATCGCCACTGTTCGACTCCATTCATTGGGTTGAGAAACCACATTAAACTTGGGAGCGAACGCCGATTCGCCAATCCGCCACAGCTCAATCTCTAGCCCAAAGAAGTGAAACTCATCCTGAGTAATCTGATTGAGCCAGTCTAGCGTTGCCCGATGTTCTGCTGTAAAGTCGCTGGCCACCCAAATTACAGTGACGGCCTTGAGTCCCGCCGCGCAGGTGAGCAGTTGCCCCAAATGATGGTGGTCGGTTGCCGCTAGCTGATTTTCGACCAACACCCAGCGATCGGTCGCTGTATCGCGACAGAGCACATCTGCCCGAAATGAACCGACACTCTGCCCTTGCGAGACAACCTCTAGCTCCATCCCGGTTGCATCACCCAGCATTTTGATATTTTCTGCCTGCGCCAACCAAGGCGTGAATTCGGTGTCTTCTTCGCGCCAGTAGGTACTCAGATCAACTTTTTCTAGTCGCCCTAAAATAATTTTTGGGGGTTGCTCGGATGCCATCGGCTCATCGGCTCCAGTGGTGTGTCTCTAGATCCTATGCTGCCAGAAAAAGACCCCATCCATGTGAGTTAAGTCAAAGCAGATTCCCGGCGATCGCAAATTAGGGGCTTTTCAGCTTTAGCGGCAAGATATACTTCACCAGCCCATAGACGATCGCCATACTGCAGAGCAACAGGCTGATCCCCAGTGGTGCAATCCCTTGCATCCAAAGCCCCACTAGCAGCAGGCCGATGATGTCTCCGGCTAGGACGAGCGATCGCCCGGAGATGCCCTGCGGTCGAATGACTTGGGCGGCTGTGGGCTGAAGCTGAATTCCGGCACAGAGATTGAACCAGACTTGGCTGAGTAAGACAACCATCGCGCCCCAGCCGAGCAGGATCGATGCGGCATAAAATCCGACTAGCTCAATCACAATCGTGCTCACTGTGACCCAGTAAAACCGCTTGAGACGAGCATCTGTCACCTGGATTTGGACGGCAGCAATGTGATCGAGGTCAACTACGGCCATTCGGGCTTGATCGATACAAAACAGCAGGAATCCTAGCGCCAGAAATTGGTGGCTGAGCCCATCGCCCCAAATGACTTGTCTCAGGAGGCCTAGGCTAGCCGGAAGGAAAAGCAGAAAGAGGGTCCAGGCGGTCCGTGACATGAGCAGGCTTGGGGAGAGCTTAAGGGCAGATGACGCTGATTCGCCTCACAATTCTCCCATCAGGGCAGGCGATCGCTCTCTTCTTCTAAGATGAACCACCCCAACCGTAAGCGGTGCGGGATATTTCCCCTCGCAGCGAAAAGGGCACCCCTTAGGAATGCCCTCATCAAATCATAGTTTGGGTTGACCCGCTGTTTTAGCTAGGGACGACCTGAATAATCAAAGAGCGCTTATCTAGCGTCTGGACCTTCCCTGCCTCGCTCAGATCGCTAGCAATCCGATCGAGCATGTCTCCAGCGCGCTCGCGATACTGATGTTCTCGACCCCGCAAGCGAATCATGAACTTCACAGAATCGCCTTTCCCCAACCACTCAATCGCCTTGTTGATGCGAAGCTGGTAATCGGAAACGCCAACATTAGGACGGAGCCTCACTTCCTTAACCGTAGGTCTAGAACTTTGGCTCTGGCGCTTTTTCTGCTGGTACTGAAGCTTGCCATAGTTCAAAATCTTTGCCACTGGAGCATCTTTGCCCTGGGAGACCACAACGAGGTCTAGCCCTGCGCTCTCAGCAATCTGGAGTGCCTCACGGGTGTCGATCAAGCCACGCTTGGTGTTTTCGTGGTCGATCAAAAATACTTGAGGCGCTTTAATTTCGCGGTTAATGGGTTGTTTCTGCGCTGCTATGGTAATTTCCTCTTAGTTGCTCAATAGGTTTTTTTTAGATCTATTTGAGAATACCAATCTATTGGAAACACCAATCTATTGGGAATAACCCTAGATCTAGATAATTTCAGGGTAGCACAGCGTTTGAATGCTGTACTGCTGGGGCGATCGCCCCCATTTAGGGGTGAAAAGCCTTCAAAAGACGAGCTGTTCGCTGTTCGCTTTGATTTTTTGCGCGTTTAGGGCAGGCATTTTCCTTTACAAAAACTTAGGATTGAAGGCTTTAAAAGGCATATTCGCTAAAAACCTCCGCGTGGCCTTGCGAGTCAAAAGAGAAGACGGTGAAGTCGTCATGTTCGTCTTCAGATTCCATACCCGGTGATCCCATCGGCATTCCGGGCGCGGCTAGGCCAGCGACAGCAGGCCTTTCGGCCAGTAGGCGCTTGATGTCTGCGGCGGGAACGTGCCCTTCAATCAAATACCCGTCAATTACAGCGGTATGGCAGGAGGTCAAATCGGCGGGTACGCCCTGTTCCTGCTTAAAGGCATCCATGTCAGACTCAGAGATGTTTTCGGGCTGAAAGCCTTGAGCCGTGAGATGATCCATCCATTTGCCGCAGCAGTGACAGGATGGATCGCGGTAAACCTTGATATCTAGAACGCTGGGGGCAGCCTCCACAGCTGTCATCGTGATGGAAACAACGAGGGCGATCGCTACCCAACATCCCACCAGCAGTTTGATCACCCGACGAATTTGACTCAACATCTTCAGCTCCTTCGCGCCGCGCAAACCATCAGCTCAATTTTAGTGTTTGATTTGGCGTCAATGTGCCACTTGCATCCGAGGCTCAGCGAAATACTGCTGTTTCTGGGTAACTGACAAAACTCTTGAAACCTAGAATCTTCGTTGTTCAGGTTGCGACTGCGCTCAACCTGCAAGCCAACCTTTATCGTGGTTGAGCGGAGCCGAAATCTACCCCTGAGAAGATTTGTCAGTCCTTGAGAAGATCTGTCAGTCAATCAGCTGCTGCTCTTTTTGTGGATAGTGTTCTAGCTAGCTCGGTGATAGCTTAAAGGATTCTCACCCATCAAATCCCATAGGGAGCTTTTAATGAGAAATAGTACTACTAAGTAAACCGAACTTTCAGTTGCTTCTTCAGACAAGCGGTAGAGGGTTGAGTAGTGCAGCCTTCTACCGTTTTTATATGTTTACGGATAGCCCTATCTTCTAGCTATTGAGAAATAGTTTCATAAGTAATACTGAATTAGTAGCTGACTTCCATTAAGTGTCTGAAGGGATGGATAAGCGATATCGGGCAATGCCTTTCAAACTTTGTAAAACTTAACGCCAAAGCTAATGACAATTACTCTCAATAAGTGCTTTACTGCATGGAAGAAGTTTGTTGCATAAATTCTCAATAGTTGGACTCGTTATCCGATCACGTCTTACTGCATTCAGCGGACTGTCCCTCGTTACGGGTGCTCAACTGCTCGAAAAGGCATCATTTCTGAAACTTTCACGTATGTTTCGTATTAGGAGACATTCATGCAGACTTACGATAATCCAAAGGTGAAATACGACTGGTGGGCGGGCAATGCCCGATTTGCCAAGTTGTCTGGATTGTTTATTTCGGCTCACGTGGCGCAAGCCGCACTGATTACATTCTGGGCAGGTGCGTTCACCTTATTTGAAATTTCCCGGTACATGCCTGATCTGCCGATGGGTGAACAAGGATTGATCCTATTGCCTCACCTTGCCACTCTAGGATTTGGCGTGGGAGATGGCGGACAGATCCTCAGCACCTATCCCTATTTCGTCATTGGCAGCATTCATTTGATTTCATCGGCTGTGCTGGGAGCCGGGGCACTATTTCACACGTTTAAGGCTCCGGCTGATTTGAAGGATGCCAAGGGCCCGGCACGTAATTTCCACTTTGAATGGAATGATCCAGCCAAATTGGGGCTGATCTTGGGACATCATTTGCTTTTCTTGGGGGCAGGTGCATTGCTATTGGTGGCAAAAGCCATGTATTGGGGCGGATTGTATGATGCTGCCAGCCAAACGGTGCGTGTCGTCACCAATCCCACACTGAATCCATGGGTGATTTATGGCTATCAAACCCACTTCGCCAGTGTGAATAACCTCGAAGATCTCGTTGGTGGACATGTTTATGTCGGACTGATGCTGATTGCAGGGGGTGTCTGGCATATCCTGGTTCCCCCATTGGACTGGGCGAAAAAGGTGCTGATCTTTTCAGGTGAAGCCATCCTGTCCTATTCACTAGGCGGCATTGCGCTGGCTGGATTTGTGGCAGCCTATTTCTGTGCAGTGAATACACTAGCCTATCCGGTTGAGTTTTACGGCCCACCGCTGGAAGTGAAGTTGGGAGTGACTCCTTACTTTGCCGACACGATCATCCTTCCCAATGGTGCTCATACCCCCCGTGCTTGGCTGGCGAATGCCCACTTTTTCTTGGCCTTCCTCTTCTTGCAAGGACATCTCTGGCACGCATTGCGGGCGATCGGTTTTGACTTCCGTCGAGTCGGACAAGCTCTGGATACAGTAACAACTGAAACAACTGAATCTGCAAAATAAGCAACACATCATGGGCAATTGAGTGTTCGTTTACGTTGCACTCAATTGCCCATCACTTCATTCTTGATTTGATTTAGGAATCGGTGATGACCAGCTCAACGATCGCTTTCATTCGACCCGATCAGTCCTTTGCCGCAGATACCAATGCCACTTGGCTGATTGGCAACGCTCGCTTAACCCACTTATCAGGACAACTCCTTGGTGCTCACATTGCCCATGCTGGACTAATTTTGTTCTGGGCAGGTGCAATCACGATCGCCGAAGTTTCTCGCTTTACTCCTGGCGTTCCCCTTTCAGAACAAGGATTCACCCTATTGCCGCATCTTGCCACCTTAGGTTGGGGTGTGGGCAATGGAGGTGCGATCGTCGATACTTATCCCTACTTTGTAATTGGGATGTTTCATTTAATCGCGTCAGCCGTATTGGGGGCAGGTGGACTGTTCCACGTTTTTCGCGGCCCAGCAATTCTCTCTGATGCAACTGGAGTAGCGGCTAAGTTTCACTATGATTGGAACGATGCTAAACAACTCGGCAAAATTTTAGGGTTTCACCTCATTGTGCTGGGGGTAGGTGCATTTCTTCTGGTTCTAAAAGCAATGCGCTTGGGTGGGATCTACGACTCGTCTATTCAAGCGGTACGCGTCATTGACAACCCAACATTGAATCCAGTAACTATTTTTGGTTACTTGTTTGGCTTGGTTGAAGGTCAATGGACATGGTTGGGATTAGCCAGCGTTAACAACCTGGAGGATGTCATTGGTGGCCACATTTGGATTGGTGTCTTGCTGATTGCTGGAGGGTTCTGGCACATCTTTGTGCAACCTTTTCTCTGGACGCGGCGCATTCTCAAAATCAATGTGGATGCGTTGCTCTCCTATAGTTTAGGTGGGCTGGCCTTCATGGCCTTTTTGTCCTGTGTTTTTATTAGCTACAACACCACTGTTTTTCCAAATGAGTTTTATGGCGGCGATCGCCTCGGACTAGCAAACGTACAATTTTTTCTAGGGCTTCTAGCCTTGGGCGGACATCTTTGGCACGCCTATCGGGCTCGATTACAGTCGATCTAGAAACTTATTGTCATGGGTCATTTGCTTAAAGCGTTTATTAAATAATGAATGCCGAATGACCCATGATCTAGCAAATAGTACACCACGGCTCATAGCGCATCATCACCAGGACTGCTCTACAAATAATTTGGAAAGGGAATCCATGCCAAATTTACCGGATGTTCTGTGGCTAAATGTTAACCCAAGCTTTAAATATTTCGATCGCCCGCTCCTCCATGACTTGGCGCAGCATCAAACGGTGGCTCAGTGGGAGTATTATCAAACGCTAGATGAACCCAGTTCCTTTGAAATTACCCTAACCCTATTACATGACTATATAAAGTGCTGCAACCATCCGCTGCATTTGGTCGGACACAGTACTAGTGGTTTGTTGGGATTGCTCTATGCTCAGCGCCATCCTGAACGAGTGCGATCGCTAACCTTATTGTCAGTCGGGATTCAACCTGCGATCGATTGGAAAACCCATTACTACAACTACCGTCGCCTTTTACCTTGCCCTCAGCAAAAGATTTTGCATCGAATTGTGGGTGATACCAATTTAATATAGCAATCCCAAGTCAGATATGAGAATCTAGAGAAGACTGAAATATGGTTGGAAATGGTTCTATGCTAGAAGACCTGAAGGACTTCATTGACTCGAATCCAGATGCGCGTGAACTCAAACGAGCAGTAGCGGTCCAGATGTTTCTCAAAGGGTATAAACATCGAGAGATTGGGGAGAGTATCGGTGTGAGTTCAGGGTTCATTAGCAAATGGAGTGGGATCTACAAACAGTTGGGGTCTCTGGGTTGAAACTGGGCTATTCCGGTTCAGTCGGCTATCTAGAACCGGAACAACGGCAGGCGGTGGTGAGTTGGTTAAAGCACAAAAATTACTGGAATCTGGCTGAGTTGCAAGCGCACATTGAACAGGAGTATGGAGTGGTCTTTGACTCCAAGCAAAGTTACTACACCCTGTTTGAGCAATCTGGGATTAGCTGGAAGAAAACGCAAAAGC
Source organism: Elainellales cyanobacterium (assembly GCA_041746655.1). Classification (GTDB taxonomy): domain Bacteria; phylum Cyanobacteriota; class Cyanobacteriia; order Elainellales; family Elainellaceae; genus JBGTGR01. Next base: position 25,707 of record JBGTGR010000039.1, read on the forward strand.
GCAATCCGAAGGCAGACCCAGCGTTAGTAGAGAAAAAAACAGGAGATTACGGCTTGGTTGGAGGGGCATCGGCAGGAGATCGTCTCTGGCGAGTTGGTGGTCTTCTTTGAAGATGAATGCCATCTGTTGTGGGGGGACTTATGTGGGTATGTGTGGGGCAAAACAAACGAACGTATTGAGGTTCCCATCACCAACGAACGCAGCAAGCAGACTTACTATGGAGCCGTCAATATTTACACCCAACAGTGCGTGATTCAAGCATCTGAAGCTGGCAATAGCGAGGGCACCATTGCCTTTCTCAACTACCTGTTGAGCCAATGTCCGAACAGTCGCATTGCCCTGATTTGGGATGGAGCCTCCTATCATCGCTCACAGCAGGTCAGAGAGTACCTCGAATCAGTTAATCAAGGACTCGAAGAGTCCAACTGGAAAATCACTTGTATTCGCTTTGCTCCCAATGATCCCAAGCAAAACCCAATTGAAGATATTTGGTTGCAGGCAAAGCGATTCATTCGAGAGTACTACCACTTGTGTCAATCGTTCAATGTCGTTAAGTTCCTCTTTGAGCTTGTGACTCACCACCAAACCTTTAACTTTCCAAAGCTTTTTACCTATGGCTGCTTCTCACAACTCATTTAGGATCGCTATATCCCTCTTCCATCACTTTAGGCGGAGTAAAATCAGAGTGAGTTCCTTAGAAGTTAATTAGGACAATGGTTGCACCTCGCCAAGCCGTTAGTACCGTCACGTTCATCGATAACTACTGCTCGGTCTACCGAGATTTG
>JBGTGR010000040.1:0-15425 GCA_041746655.1 Elainellales cyanobacterium
CCGCAAATCTTCGCCGTCGCTCGTAACTTCGCACTCAACCTCTATCGCTCCAATGAGTTCTCCAATATGGCTCAGGCCCAACGTCTTTGCCAATTTGGTCTAGATACCCTCAAGGCCATTTTTAGAATGAAATAGCCCTGAGATTTTAATCCTTTCACGTCAAGAACATAGATGTGACCCCGCTGATACTTAATGAACCCTCGTTCCTGCAACTTTTGGGCAGCTTGCGTTACACCAGCTCGACGAACACCCAACATATCAGCAATAAACTCCTGCGTCAGAATGATTTCATTTGACTCAATCCGATCGTACGCCTCCAATAGCCAGCGTCCTAGTCGTTGCTCTAGCGAATGAAGGCGATTGCAGGCAGTAGTCTGTGAAATCTGTGCAATTAGGGCTTGGGTGTAGCACAACAGGACATGACGCAATTCTTGGTTACACTCAAATTCATCCCGTAGAATTTGGGCCTTCATCATCATCGCGCTGCCAGCAATTTGAACAACATACTCTGTCTGTGTAGTCTCGCTTCCTCCCATAAACGCATTGACTCCTACCACTTCACGATTACCCACAATGCCCGTCTCAGCAGTTGACCCATCTTGCATCGTGGTCGTAATTGAGACAACGCAACTAATTGGAAAGTAAAGATGCTGAATCTCTTCACCTGGATGGTGAAGGATCTTCCCTTGAGGTAGCCATACTTCCTGCAAGCTAGAATGTAGCTTTTCGTACAGATTACGGGGCATCGCTGCAAGCAAGTGATTTTTGGGTTTCATCTTAGCATTCCAAATAAAGGGTTCTCGCCTCTAACATATCAAAAGACATATCAAAAGGACGACATCAGAACGTTACGTAGAAACAATAAATTGGGTAAGCTTGTCAAAAATTTTTATGGTCGTTAGATTTAGATCAAATATTTAGTTGGATAAGCATAAAACGCCATCATAGAAAGCTTAAATCTCTCGCTTGACAAGATGCATTTGATATGGCGATACATCAGTTCTCACCTTAGGCAGATACTTAAGTGTAGACAAAATGTTATCTTGCTGAACTAGATTGTTGCTCAACAACAAAATCAGCCGATAAATCTAGCCTAAATTTGTTGACTCAATCTCTGGTTTTCCTGACTTTCCGACTCAATTATCTAACCTTTGTTTGGAGCTGGTTGTTATGTACGTTGCGGTGTGGCCTGGTGACGTTTATCCTCTAGGTGCAACTTGGGATGGCAAAGGAACAAACTTTGCGCTGTTTTCAGAGAACGCGACGGGTGTTGAACTCTGCTTATTTGATCGAGATGAACAAGAAACGCGCGTACCCCTGACTGAAGTGAGTAACTTTGTCTGGCACGGCTATCTACCTGGCATTGGGCCAGGTCAGCGTTATGGATTCCGAGTGGATGGACCCCATGCTCCTCACGAAGGTCATCGCTTCAATCCTAACAAGCTATTGATTGATCCCTACGCCAAAGCCATTGATGGTGAAGTAGGCAATGGCCGAGAGCTATTTAGCTACTCTTGGGAAGATCCAGACGAAGATCTCTCTTTCTCTCATTTAGATAGTGTTGATCTGACGCCAAAGTCGGTTGTGGTCGATGAGAGCTTTGATTGGGAAGGAGATGGGTTGCTGCGAACCCCCTGGCATGAAACCATCATTTACGAGATGCATGTCAAGGGGTTTACCAAACTCAACCCTGATATTCCTGAAGAGCAGCGCGGCACCTACGCTGGACTAGCAAGCCCTCCAGCAATTGAGCATTTGCAGCGGCTCGGGATCACGGCGGTTGAGCTGATGCCCATTCATCATTTTTTGTCGGTTCCAGGTCATTTGGCTGGAAAAGATCTTCGCAACTATTGGGGCTATGACTCCATTAATTACTTTGCTCCCTATTCGGGATATAGCTCTAGCGGCACGTTAGGAGAGCAAGTGGTCGAATTTAAGGAGATGGTAAAGGCGCTGCACCGGGCCGGAATTGAAGTGATCTTGGATGTGGTCTATAACCACACTGGAGAAGGCAATCACCTGGGACCAACTCTGTCCCTGCGGGGCATCGACAATGTCAACTACTATCGTCTGGTGGAAGACGATCGCCGTTATTATATGGACTTCACCGGATGTGGCAACTCTCTTTACATGCGGCAGCCTCAGGTATTGAAGCTGATTATGGACAGCCTACGCTACTGGGTGTCTGAGATGCACGTTGATGGTTTCCGGTTTGATTTGGCTTCTGCTTTAGCAAGAGAACTATATGAGGTCAATAGCCTATCGGCGTTCTTTGATCTAATTCACCAAGATCCAGTTCTTGCAGGTGTCAAGCTGATTGCAGAACCCTGGGACGTGGGAGATGGGGGATATCAAGTGGGTAACTTCCCGGTCAACTGGTCAGAGTGGAACGGCAAGTATCGCGATACGGCCCGAGATTTCTGGCGGGGTGAAGATGAAACCCTGGGAGAGTTTGCTTATCGAATTACGGGCAGTCCCGATCTTTATTTCCAGATGAATGGCCGTCAGCCTAATGCTAGCATCAACTTCATCACGGCTCACGATGGCTTTACTCTCAATGATCTGGTCAGCTATAACGACAAGCATAACGAGGCCAACGGAGAAGAAAACCGGGATGGAGAAAGCCACAACCGTTCTTGGAACTGCGGTGTAGAAGGAGAGACTGACGACCCAGAGGTGCTACAACTACGAGAGCGCCAGCGTCGCAACTTCTTGACGACGTTGATGCTGTCGCAAGGCATTCCCATGTTGCTGAGTGGGGATGAGCTGGGGCGGACGCAGTATGGCAACAACAATGCCTATTGCCAGGATAATGAACTCTCTTGGCTGGATTGGGATTTGCAAGAGTCAAATGAAGACTTGCTCAATTTTTGTCGGGAACTGATTTATTTCCGGCGTCAGCATCCAGTATTCCGGCGGCGCAAGTGGTTTCAGGGGCGAGCGATTCACGGCTCAGAAGTGACTGATATCAGCTGGTACAACCCAGACGGCACAAATATGACTCAGGAGCAATGGGATGTTGGCTATGCCAAGTCGATTGGGGTGTTTCTCAATGGACACAAGATCCCCAGCCCAGGCCGCCAGGGTGAACGCATTAGTGATGACCGCTTTTTAATGTTTTTCAATGCTCACTATGAAACTCTAGAATTTAGCTTGCCTGCTGAATTTCGGGAGCAGCGATGGACGATGGTGATTGACACTAAGGAGCCTCGCTTTATTACGGAAGAGCGGGTTTTTATAGGCGAGCAAACCATTCCCGTCTCAGAACGATCAATTGTAGTTCTTCTCACGGAGTAGTTGAGCAGTGGAAGTTTCATGACGAGTGATCACCAGCCTAGAATCCTATTCCTCTATGGCTCTTTGCGAGAGCGCTCCTATAGTCGGCTATTGGCTGAAGAGGCGGCTCACATTATTGAAGGCTTGGGTGCAGAGGTACGATTTTTTCATCCGCTTGGATTGCCTCTGCATGGGAGCGAACCGGATACCCATCCTAAGGTTCAAGAACTCCGGGAGTTGGTGGCTTGGTCGGAAGGGCAGGTGTGGTCGAGTCCAGAGATGCACGGCAATGTGTCGGGCTTGTTCAAGACGCAAATTGATTGGGTACCGCTACAGATGGGAGCTATGCGGCCAACCCAGGGTAAAACGTTGGCGGTGATGCAGGTTTCGGGTGGGTCGCAGTCTTTCAATGCGGTGAATACGATGCGGGTGTTGGGGCGCTGGATGCGGATGTTTACGATTCCGAATCAATCTTCGGTTGCCAAAGCTTATCAAGAATTTGACGAAGCGGGCAAGATGAAGGATTCGTTCTATCGCGATCGCGTCATCGATGTGATGGAAGAACTGTACAAGTTCACGATGTTGCTGCGCGATCAGGTAGACCATCTCACCGATCGCCATAGTGAACGCAAGGAAGCCGCCGCTCAGCGGGTAATTGAAGTCGCAAATCGAGCCTTGGAAGGTGTCAGCGATCGCAATTCAACGTCTTGAAACTGGAAGGAATCAATTGCATAGGGTGCGATCGCCCGCTACCACATTCACATTTGTGAAAAGATAGTCTTGCAGGCGATCGCATCCAGCTTGCATCAGTCCATTGAAATCCAAATTCCAAAACAATATTCCTGCTGCTTCACTAGTGCTGATCAGGGTTGTACCGTCCTGGCTAAAGCTGAGATTGCGAACCGCATCCTGGCTACCCCGTAGGGTTTTGATCAGGCTGCCGTTGGCCGGATTCCAAAACTTGAGCGTTTGGTCGGCACTGCCCGTCGCCAAAAATCTACCGTCTGGACTAAAGGCCACACTGGTAACACCATCCTGATGCCCCGCCAGCCTGTATAAAAGATGACCATCTCTGACCCGCCAGAGTTGCGCCATATTGTCGTAACTGCCCGTCGCCAGCGTCTTACCATTGGGGCTGAAAGCGAGATCGGCGATCGCCAACCCATGACCTTCTAGCGATCGCAGCAGGGTGCCATCCTGGATGCGCCAGAGGTTGACCGTGCTGTCATAGCTACCAGCCGCCAACGTCTTACCATCCGGATGCCAAACCACGCTGGTAACTCCATCCTCATGATTAAGCGTCTGAACTAGCGCACCAGATGTGACATTCCAGAGGCGAACCGTGCGATCGTCGCTGCCGGAAGCCAGCATTTGGCCATCGGGGCTAAAACGGAGGCTGGTGATTACGGCATCGTGGCCGCTCAACGTCTGCGTGACCCGCCCGGAAGCCACCTCCCAAACGCGAATGTTCTGCTCGGCATCTGCGGCGGCAACGGTGCGTCCGTCGGGGCTAAATTGCACCACCAGGCTAGGCATTCCCTCCCCTTCCAGCGTTTTGAGCAGCAGTCCTAGAGCGTCCCGATCGCGTCGCCAGAGCTGCACCTCACCGTTCCAGTTGGCCACGGCAAAGGTTTGACTATCGGGGCTAAAGCTGGCACTCATCGCACCTGCTGTATCCAAAACGGGGGGCCGAATCTGCCAGATGCGAATGCTTTTATCCGTTCCGGCGGAAATCAGAGTCTGACCGCTAGGGCTAAAGCGCACCTTTAAGACTGTTCCGCCATGCCCACGCAAGGTTTCGAGCAAGGCTCCATCGTCAATCTGCCAGTGCTTTAAAGTGCCATCGGCTCCTGCGGAAACCAGCGTTTCTCCATCGGGGCTAAAGGCAACGGCATTCACCTGGCCCTGATGGCCTTCCAGCGTTTGCACCGATCCATCCGACAGGTTCCAAAGTTTGACAGTACCATCTGCGCTGGTGGAGGCCAGGGTTTGACCGTTGGGGCTAAATTCGACAGAAGTGACGCGATCGCCATGCCCAGTCAAGGTTTGGCGAAAGCTGCCATCGGCCAGATTCCACAGCCGAATCGTGCGATCTTCTCCTACCGAGGCTAACGTCTGCCCATCGGGACTAAAACTCACCTGATTTACCCAGCCCTGGTGCCCGGTCAACGTGCGAAGTTGGGAACCGTTCTGGGTATCCCAGAGTTTGATGGTTTGGTCGCGGCCTGCGGTGGCGATCGCCCCATTCGCCGGACTCACCGCTACGGCAGTAATCCAATCTCCATGATTGAACGTTCGTTCTAGCTGCCCTTCATGCGGATTCCCCTCCTGCAGATTCCACAGCAGCAGTTCGCCTGCCGCTGTCACAGCCGCCAACGTTGAACCTTCTGGACCAAACGCCAGATCCGTCACCCGTTCAGGAGCCTCCAGCCTGTGAATCAGCGTCCCATCGGTAGACCACAGCCGAATCGTGGCATCCTCGCTACCAGAGGCAATCCACTGGCCATCAGGGCTGACGCTGACGGCATTCACGCTCTGGCTATGTCCTTCCAAACGGTTGCTTTCTTGGGTGAGGGCGATCGCCTGCTGCAACGTTCCCAACGTCTGCACCTGCAACATCGAACGATGGGAACCCCCACCCCAGCCCAAAGCACGAAACTGCTGTCCAGACTTGAGCCCGGTCAACAGAGATTCGATTGGCTGGTGGGCGAGGAGTTGAGCTTCTGAAAGCGCATTCAGGGCCGCAATTTCATTCAGGCGCACCTGCTGTTGCTGAAAATAGGCCACCCCACCCAAACCCGTTGCCGCCAGGCCCAGACTGCCAATCAGGGCGATCGCCATCTGTGCCCGCTTGAGCCGCTGCTTGAGTTGCTGTTGCTGCCGTTCGCGTTCTTGCAGCCCTGCCTCAATAAACTCCTGGACATCCTGCGAAAGCTCGTCGGTATATTTCACATACAGCTCTTCCGCCGCATCTAGCCGCACGCCTTGCAATAAGAAATCGGGCTGGCTACCACTCTGCCGCCATTGCTGCGCCGACTGCTCGATTTGACGTTGCGATCGCAATCGAGTTCGGTTTTCTTCTAGCCACCACCGCAGCGTAGACCAATGGCGGATCAGGATTTCGTGGGCAATTTCGATCGTGGGAGAAGGCGGCACGGTCGGTAGAGACGCCGATTCATCCAGTATGGGAGCATCTTCTGCGGCGCTGCGGCTTTGGGAAATGGGAGCCATCCAGTCTGCGTCTTCGAGGCTGGCGACGATGAGTTTGGCGGCGATCAAGGCCTGTAGGGTCTGTTCGACCAAGGCTTCGGAATATTTGGCCACCACTAAGTCTGACTTGACGATGCGGCGGCGGGTGTCTTCGGAGCCTTCGCCGAGCTGCGTCAGGGAGAGGAAAATCCAGCGAGCGCAAGCTTGAGCCTCTACGTTCAGGCTGTCGTATAGGGATTGAGCTTTTTGCTCTAGGGCACCTCGAAGCCCGCCGATTTGCTGTTGATAGACAGCCAAGGTGAGCTGTCCAGGCTGACGATGTTCCCATAGCTGTTCCAGCACAAATTCCAGCAGGGGCAGATCTCCGGTGCCGTGGCCTAGTTCCTGAAGCAGCACTTCAATCAGCTCTGGCTCGATGGCTAACCCGACTTTTTCGGCAGGTTTAAGAATGATTTGGCGGTAGTCTGCTTCGGAAAGGGTCGGCGGGACGAGGACGTTGAACTGTTGCAGGAGGGGAGCCAGCGCCGAAAGTTCTAGGCAGGGAGCCACAAAGTCGGTGCGGAGGGTGATGATGAGCTTGAAGCGATCGCCCGCATGTTCCACCGCCGAGAGCACCAGTTCTAAAAACCGCTGCCGCTCCTCAACTGTTGCTAATGTAAACAGCTCCTCAAACTGGTCGATCACTAGAACAACTACGGGTTCTGGGCGCGATCGTAGCCAGCGGACAAATCCTTCTGGCCCCTGATAGAGCAGTCCTTCAAGCTGGAGTCGCTGGTAAGTCTGCTCTTTTTCGGTGCCGCTATCGACCAACCGTTGCACCAAGGCTTCAAGGGGATGATGGCCAGGACGCAGGCTGCGAATCCACCAGCGATCGCTGTCTGGAATCAGTTTGCCCTGCCGGAGCTGAGCCATGACGCCCGCCTGCACCACAGAAGATTTGCCGCTGCCGGAGGCTCCCACCACAGCCAAAAATGACTGCTGGTTGAGCAGGTTGACCATCTGACGAGTCAGTGCCTCCCGCCCAAAGAAAAAAGCCATATCCGCTTCACCAAAGGCTCGCAAGCCTTGATAAGGACACAGTCCCAAATCAAAGGCATCGGCGGCCTTATCCTGACCTCCCACCTGCCCCGGAAACACCTCAATCACACCCTGACTGCCCGACAACCAGATGTAGGGTGTCATGGCAGTTTCTGAAAGCTGGAGCTGAATCTGAGCAATCCATCCTGCGATCGGCAGGCCCACCTGTGGATCGGCAGCAGCTAGCGTGTCCAGCAAAATCTGAGCAAACTGTTCTGGACATTCTTCTGGGGACGCTGCCGCCATCAAACACTGGCCGCGATCGGGGCCGAGTTGCAAATCTTCCACCCACTCCGACAGAGACACCGCGCCCGGACAGTCTAAGATCACCACCTGCCGAGATACCTGAGCATGGCGGAGCGCCTGCCGCAGCCAAGAGCGGCTAATTTCAACCTCATCTCTCACGATCAGCCGATCATCTCCCGTCTCCGTCTGTTCAACTCGCCCCCGTAGATAGATCAGCGCCGTTGCCGATTCCGTCAGAGCAGCTTCCCCCATCTGCAAACAAGCCTGAATTGACTGCCGTAGGTCAGTTTGGCTCGGCTGGGGCCAAAAATTTAGCTCAAACCTCCCATTTCCTCGCAGCAGCTTGCTCAGGCTCAGGCTAGTCGCGCTACTCGCCAATCCATCCACCACCAACGCTTGCCGAGGATGACGCAACTCAGGCTGAGCAGGCCGCAGTCCCAAAATTAGCTCTCCCACACCTTCCACAATTCGCTTTGGTGTCTGCTGAGGATATTCGGGCTGGAGCTGGGTTTCGCCCCGACCGCGCTTTTGCTGGTTGATCAGGCGCAGTTGCTGATTGGTTTTGTCGATGTAGCGCAGCGTTTGGTAGTAGACATACTTGTAGAGCGTATCGGCCTCAATCACGCCTTGAGCATCTGCCGCCTCGCCCAACAGCCCCCGCATCAGGTAGTAGGTAAATACGCCGTGCCCCAACTCCGGAAACTCCCACGACTGCTGCGTTTGGTCGCAGGAGAGCAGGGCATAAAACCCTTTGCTTTGGGCCGCTCGCTGCCGCAGCACCTCAACGAGTTGCAGGGTTGGATTGGGGAGCTTTTCTTCTGCCTCGCCTTTGGCGACCCGAAAGCTCATCCCGCCGCTATGGCAAGCATCCAGCCAGACAAGCTGTTGATGGGCCGCACAAGTTGCCAACTGCTGGAGCAGCGTCTGCACCCCTAGCCCTGTTTCTAGCAGGCGATCTTTGTCTGTCTCCGCCAAACACAACACCGCTTGCTGCGTCGTCGGCTCCAACACGCCATGCCCCGAGAAGTAAAACAAAACCGTGTCCTGAGGTTTGGCCTCAGTCACAATCCGCTTCAGGCTGGCCTGAACCAAGCTGAGTTGGGGAAACTGCGCCGGGAAAGAGCGGTATTGGGCAACGGTTTTGAGGGAGAGCCGCCCCATCGTAGCAATTTGGTTGGGCAGAGATGCCTGAACTCCAACGGGACGAGCCTGAGTCCCAGCAAAATCGTGATGTAGCATCACCGTCTTTTTGGGGAAGGCTTGTGTGGCGATCGCGATCGCATCCCCCAACCCTTGGCAATCCAGCGCCGAATAAGCCAGCGTTGGCAGGCGATCGTCCTGATATTGGTTGACACCCACGAGGAGAACCCACAGTTTAGCTTCTCCGGTTTCTAAGGCGCGACTGGCACGGCTGGTCGTGAGACTGGCGGGGGACATAGGGGATGAAGGGTGAAAAGTGAGTGAAGAGGTTTAGCGAACGGCTAGAGTAATGGGTGCTTCGAGAGACAAAACGTAGACGCTGCCCTGTGGGATTTGGACGACGCGGGTGTTTTCGGGCGATCGCAACCCCGACAATAACCCCATAGCGCTTCCCAACATGGCTCCTCGGTCAAACCGATCCGGGTCGCCATTGCCCAAGAAACCAAAGCCACTGCCCATAATTCGGCCCCAAACGGCTCCATTTTCAACCGCGCGATCGTTGGCCCGCATATGGGTAATCGTCGTTCCAGGAATCATCGGACTAGACGCCTGGATGGGAACGATTTGTCCAGCAATCACCAGAGACTGAGCGACGATTTGAGCGCCCCCATCGGTAGGTTTCAACACAATGCTAACCGGAGTATTTTCTGGCGCAATCACATTACCAGCATCGTCCAAAATCGCCTGAGCCAAGGGCAAAGTGAGGGGAAAATCTTGTCGCTGTCCGACATCAACGACTACAGCAGCAGGAAAACTGACAATGATTCCGGTCGATTGAGGGATGGTGATTTGGCTGCTGGGCCTAGAAGCTTCGCTGGGAGATTCGATAGGAGATTCGCCGGAAGTTTCGATAGAAGTTTCGACGGGAACCTGAAGGGGCGTCGGTTGGGCCAGAACAGCAGACTGAAATGGAGCAATAGCAGCAGTGAGGCAGGCCAGACCTAACAACAGATGAGCTTTCATGAGTTTTTCCTATGAAATGGTGAAGGGACTGAAGCTAAGTTGTCTTCACCCTTTCATAGGTTGGTCTCTCACCGTTTATGCAGATTTGGTTTATGCAGATTTATCTGTCTGGGATGAGATCTGGGATGGGATCTGAGATGGATAGAATTTTGTGATGGTGTAAATTCCGGCTAGCAGAAACCAGTTGATGATGTTGATGCGGGCATCGTAGAACGTCACGTCAAAGAGGGCGAAGGCAACGCAGCCCCAAAAAGCAAGAAGATATCCCTGCAAGAGCGCACTGTCAGTTGGAGAAAGCTGGTTTGACACGAGCAATCGAGCCCCTTTAAAGCAGATGTAGCCCACACCAATCGTCAACAGCAGCATCAGCAAAATGCCTGCCTCAGAGCCCAGTAGCAGCCAAAAGTTGTGAGGATGAAACACTTGAGGGTAGTCCGGGTCAATACTGCGGGGCGGATAGAGAAACTTATAGTTGCCCAAACCCCAACCTAGCCAGGGACGCTCTTGCATGAGATCCAGCGCAATTTGCCAGACGGTCACTCTAGGGTCAGCCGCCAGACTGCCAAGCGACACAGCTCTCCCCCCAATCCCAATCACCATCGAGCCAGCCAAAATTGCCAACAGACTGGCAGCACCCGTCAGCAAAACAGTGCGGCTGGTTTTGTTGAGCAGGCTGAATAAAACTAGCTGAGAAACGGCAACCACGACCCCATTTCGAGATCCAGAGCCAAAAATACCGATGAGGTTGAGATAGGTCGCAATGTAGATCCAGAGGGCTGGAAATCTAGGTTGAAAGCCTAAATGGGTGGGCGAAGGTTGCTCCGTGCGTTTTTGGGCCGAGTGCTTCAAAATGAGTCCCAACCCTAATCCCATGATCAAAACCAGGTAGCTAGCCAGCGTATTGGGGTGGTCAAACATCGCCATGGCTCGCCCTACGTGGGGCGCATCGCGAACCCAGGTGATAAAGGGTAAGTCTTGAAGCGATCGCGGCACCCAAGAAGACTTGAGTAGGTACTCAAAACAGGCGATCGCATTAATCGGAATAGACGCAATCACCAAATCGGCAGCTAGCTGCTCTAGCCATCCTGCCGTCTTTAGCAAAAATGGCATCACCGCAAACAGCAAGAAAAATGGCAGAAAGTTGGCTAACTGTAAAAAAGCTTCTCCTTTATTAAAGGCAAAGATGCAGCTCAAAATCATCAGCCCGGTGATCACCATCAGCCCGGTGCGTGTGAGTGAGTCAAGCGCAGTTTTTCGGAAGCGGACCAAGAGCATTCCTAAAACTATCAACAACCCCAACAGGCTGGGATAGTACAAAAAAGGCAAACCAACCAGGCTAACTCGAAACAGCCTGCGGCAGGATTTAGAAGCTTGAATGTGCTGCGCCATTGGCCTTTAGTAGGCTCCTTCTCCAAAAATGACGACCCAAACAGTACGAGCCAAAATATAAACGTCCAACCAGACCGACCAGTTGCGGACATAGTAGGCATCCAGATTGACGCGCTCCTCATATGTAATATTATTGCGTCCAGAAACCTGCCATAACCCTGTCAGTCCCGGCGTCACCTTAGTGTAAAGACTAAACTTCTCTCCATATCGCCAAACTTCTTCTGCCACAATAGGGCGAGGACCAACCAAACTCATGTCTCCTCGCAGAATATTCCAAAGCTGGGGCAGCTCATCCAAGCTCGTGCGACGTAGAAAGCGTCCGACTCTAGTTGTGCGGGGATCTTGAAACAGTTTCTGATTTTTCTGCCAACTGTCCCGCAGTTCTGGATGCTGCCGTAAATATTCCTGAAGTGTCAGATCTGCATTTTCGACCATTGAACGAAATTTCCAGGCCTTAAAGTAACGTCCGCCTTGGCCAATGCGAACCTGCCTGTAAAATACGGGCCCTGGCGAGTCCAACCGGATCAACAGCGCAATGATCCCAATCAGCGGTAGGAGTACAACACCTGCAATGCAGGTAAACACTAGGTCGATGAGAAGTTTTACAAATCGTGAACTAGGCAGCAACAGCTGTTGGCGCACCTCCAGTCCCAAAATACCGCCCATATCCTTAGCCTCAACCCACAGGCTAGAAAAGCCAAACAGATCAGGGATCACCAGCAAATGGGCAAAGGTCTGGCCATAGCGTTCGAGCAGGCTGAGCAACCGACCTCGCGGCACTCCCGGCATGGCCACAATGGCATAGGGAATCTGGCGACTGCGAGCCAGTGCGGGGGCCATCTCTAGTCCTCCAATGACAGGAACTCCTTGCAGAGAGCCATGTTTGCGAGGGTCGTCATCTAGGACCAAGACTGGCTTCAATCCAATATTAGGGCGTCGCTGAAGGGTTCGAATCACCATCGCACCAGTTTTTCCAGCTCCCAGCACCAAAACTGGATAGCCCCACCATGATTTGGCAGCAAAGAGCGCTCGGGCAAAAACTCGACTGAGTTGAACCAGTAGCAGAGACAGCATCCAGGCAATCAGAAAAATGCTGCGGGAATAAACCTCACCTTCTCGGCGCAGAAAAATTGCGGCAGCCAGAGCGAGGTAGATCAGCGTTGTCGTTAGGCTTGTCCAGCGAAGTTCGTCAACTGGACTCACTGCAACGCCAGGATAAAGTCCAACGGTGGCGTAGGCTAGGATAAATAGGCCCAAGACTGGCCAAAGCTGCCAGTATAGCGATGGATGAAACTTACCATCAAATAGTAATCGACCATAGACGCTGACCAGACCAGCGGTTCCGAGGCCCATTAGATCCGCACCGACCATCACTGCATACGTCGGCCAGGACCGAGTTGAGATGGTTAATGCGGCAATGGCAGGATGTAACGTGCGGTTAAGCTGCATTGCGATTTTCACTCCTCACGGTACTACTCTATGCCATCCCCTCGCCGAAAAATCGCCCACTTTTGATCAATAAACTGAGTCAGTTGCTGCCGAAACCGTTCAGGGGAAAACTGTTCGGCATGTAAACGAATGTCGTCAGGGTTGAAGTGATACCGGTTTGCCTCGAAGGCGGTTACAGCTTCTAACAAGCTTTCGATCGTTTGTTCAGGGAAAAACAGCCCCGTTTTGCCAGGAATTATAGTTTCTGTGGCACCTCCTTTTCCGTATGCAATCACAGGTGCGCCTGCGGCCTGGGCTTCGACTGGCGCAATCCCAAAATCTTCGGCTGCTGCAAACACGAATGCTTTACACCGAGCCATATAGTCTGCCACGACCTCGTCTGGCTGCTGCCCCAAGAGTTGAATGTTGGGGGTTGCCAACCGCTGAATCTTTTTGCGGTCTGCTCCATCGCCGATTACCACTAAAGGCAGACCTGCTCGGGCAAACGCGGCCACAATCAGATCGACGCGCTTGTAGGGCACAAAGCGCGCCAGTGTCAGATAAAAATCATCCCGCTGCTGTCGAGGCTGAAAACGCTCTACTGCAACGGGAGGGTAAATCACCTCAGCCTTGCGTCGATACGTCTTCCAAATCCGACGGGCGACGTACTGAGAATTCGCCAAAAAACAATCGACTCGGTTCGCGGTCGCTAAATCCCAGAGCCGGAGGTAGTGCAGAATAAACTGAGCCAGTATGGCTTGAGGCCCTTGCTGGAGCTGACTGCCCTTGAGATATTCCTGCTGCAGATCCCAGGCGTAGCGGATGGGGGTATGCACATAGCTAATGTGGAGCTGATCGGCACGGGTGAGTACTCCCTTTGCAACCGCATGATTGCTGGAAATTACCAGATCGTAATCGGTCAGGTCAAACTGCTCGATGGCCAATGGCATCAAGGGCAGGTAGTTGCGAAACCGAGCTTTGGCAAAGGGTAGTTTCTGAATGAATGAAGTGGTGACAGGCTTATGGCGGATGAAGTCTCGTTGGGAGGGAGATAGAAACTGAACAAGGCTAAATAAGTCGGCATCAGGATAAAGTGAAAGAATTTGCTCAACCACTCGTTCGGACCCCGCATAGCTAACTAGCCATTCGTGGACAACTGCAGTCTTCATCGTGACCCAGCGTCATCATTAAGTAGCGATCTGGCGACTTTCAAACTCAACAATGCGCCTCCCCAGCAGCTTTTAACCCAGTTAGATTACACTAGTCTCCGGAAGTTTGACACAATCGACATTGATTGTGTCCTTAATGGATAAGTGTATAGCGGGTGCCTGGAAATGAGTATAGATTGCAGATTTCAACTTGCAGGCAGATGGCATCTTGTAGAGTAAGCATGGTTGGCCTGTTCACTGATCATCCCTACGCCATATAATTAATGCCCTAGCCCGCTTTGTTTGGGAAGGCAGCCAGTCAAGGCCAGAAAATGCAAGGCCAGAAAATGGTTGCCAGAAAATGGTTGAATGAATTTATAAAATCTTAGTGGAGATCTGTCGATGTCTGCAGCAGTTACCTACCTTCTGTTCTATGGTGCAATGTGCGGATTAGCACTTGCTCTCTTCTTTGGCCTACGTGCTGTTAAGCTGATTTAGCTTACTTGCCAGCTTGCCTAATGCCCCTGTGAAACCTGGGTTGTAAAATTACTGGCCCAAGTTTCACAGTTTTGATTTCCAGAGGGGTGAGGTTGGGCGATCGCCCCCAGACCCCTTCACCATAAAACTCAGCAGTAGATGCTATCCTTATAAAACTAACAACTGCGGGTGTAGTTCAGTGGTAGAACGTTAGCTTCCCAAGCTAAATGTCGTCGGTTCGAGTCCGATCACCCGCTTTTCAGTAAAGCCTTTGAAAGCATTAGTTTTCACAAGGGCTTCCGTCTTCCGGGCAGTTATCTATCTACGGCTTTGCACTAGCAACATTGCGACAGATTCCCGTCGTATCACCATTCAATCCATTACAAATCTGCTCTCTCGTCAAAAATCCATCCGCAATCACTGTCTGCTGAACATTTGATTGATCCACCGCGATCGGATCTAACAACACCGATGCCACATGTCCTCCTTCCACCAACGCCGTCTGCCCATTCACCAACGCTCCCGGATCAGTTCCATTGCTCAATGCCGCCACTAACTGCGCCGTTACTTGCGCCTCTTTCGCGATCGGTTTATAAACCGTCATTGCCTGATCACCCGTGAGAATGTTCTGAATTCCTGCAACAGTTGCATCTTGTCCTGTTACCACTACCCTACCATCTAGGTTCTGTGCCCTCAATGCCACAATCACCGTATTCGCCAACCCATCATTTGCAACATAAGCAATCTGAATATTATTCTTCTGCTGTGTCAGAATTCCTTCCATACTCGATTGCGCGCGCGCACTATCCCAATTCGGCGTATATTGATCAAAAACTAGATTAATTTCCTTGCTATCAATCAAAGGCTGCAATGGGAGCATCCCACTTTTGCAAAAACATGGGGGAGGGAGCAGAATTTAGGAGTAGGGCATGAGGTTAGCGCTATGACTCCCGAAGAACAAGAACGATTACGAGCTTGCACTCAAGAGATTGCAGAGATTTTGTATCGCAA
>JBGTGR010000041.1:0-401600 GCA_041746655.1 Elainellales cyanobacterium
TCCACTTTTTGCCTGCTTAAGACTCTTTTCCAAATAGTCTGTCGTTTCGGTAATGTCCAATTTGAGCCGTCTTGCCATCGAGGTAACTCCCTGATTTTCCTCCCTAAATTTTACTTATCTTCATTTCAAATTGGTATTACATCCTAAGCGCAATCCCTGCTGCTTCAGGAATAGATGCATTCTAGATGCGCCTAAACATCCTAGGCTTAATAAAGACCCACAACAAAATTACATATAGTACTATTTGAAAGTATAAATACAATTAGCGCTCTAACTATATTGCGATCAGTTTAACTAGACGAAATAACTTTTTAGAAGCCTAAGCTATGGCTGCTGACGAAGGCTTGAAAAGGCTTTATTATAATTTGAAGCTGACATGAACTTTGTAGGGCAATGCCTTTGTGTCCAGGATTGTCGTCTAAACTACAAAGAACATCGAAAAGTTAAATGTTACTCAAGTGTATTGAAAAGTACAAGGCAGGTATGGACTGATTGAAGCTAGTACCAGGGCGAGAGAGTCTGTTCTTCTGAGCTAGGATACAGCTAAAGAGCCAGTTTGAGCTGCTGTATAGAGAGATTAGAAGCTGAGACATTTCAGTATAAAGGTTCTATGAACTTTCTGTCTTCTTCTTGTCAACTCAGTAGATTCGCGCAAAAATCTCAATATGAGTTTTTGTCTCAGCTCTAGAGGCTGCTCTAAAGATGGCTAAGGATACAGCCCCCCCGTGGGGCATAAGCTACATTTCCCAATCTCTTTTCCCTAGGGTGCGGGTACCTCAAAGCCTGATTCTACACTTTTCAAACATTTTCTAAGGTCACTACAGTGTTTCTAGAATTTTAAGTTGGTTTTAAGCAGGTTTTACACTGATCTTCAGCTATTAACTGAATTGAGTTCAGTAGAAGGTCCATGTCTGAATCAGTTGGAACCTTTAACTCTTTTTAGATGTTTTTGAATTTGATTGTGATAACGGCACCCACTGATGAAAAGCATTTCTACTCCGAATTTTATTGATACTAGTAGTACAAAAAGTATTTGCTTGATTGTTGGTTTAACCTGTTTAGCAGGGTTCGGTCTGGACTTCCTGGCTCTTGCTCTACCACCAAATCTTCTTGAACTTCAGTGGCGTCTTACGCTGCTTCAACAAACAGGCGATCGCAGCATTATTCTGTTATTTGGCGCGGCACTGACCCTCTATGCAGTATTAGGAAATCGACGTTTGCTCAAACAACTGGCTTTTGGCTGTCTGATAGCGGGGATCATCTTTCATCTTTCCTGCATTTTGCTCATCCAAGACAGCATCACTTTGAAGAACCAGGCTGTTCGAAACATCAGCGATCAGGTGGCACAGGTACAAACTCGGGCTCAAGAAGCTCAAGAGAATCCGGACCTTGCTTCTAACGTCACACCTGAGCAAATTGAGCAAGCCTATCAACAGATCGTGACTCAAGCAGAATCACTAAAGCAAAATACTCAACTTAGTATTACAAAGGCTGCAATCGTCAGTCTTGGAAATCTTTTGATTGTAGGCTTAGGGTTAATTAGCCTAGGTCGATTTGGGCTGAAGAGAGCTTGAAGATTACAGAGATGAGGTAGTACCGTGAAATGGCAGCAGCAACTCAAATCTGCGATCTCAGTTTGGCTTCATAGAGGAATTGCCACTACTCACGGGCGAATTGTTCTTTGTGGTCTGCTAGTCGGCTTGGGTTATTTCCCTACGTGGTTTAGCTATTTAATGCAGCGCGCCTTAAAGGGGGGGGCAAGTTGGTTCCTTATTGCTGGAATGCTAAGTCTAGCGTTGGCAGAGATTTGGGCAAAGCGGCAGCACCTCCACAAACTAACTGCTTCTGATGAAGATCGATTGCTGGGCCATATTCTCATCCTCAGTGGAGTCATTCTTTTTCCCTTCTGCCGTTTTGCGCTCTGGTCTCAAGCACTAACTTGGTTGATTGTCCTGATAGGGATCGCCTGTAGCTCTTGGGGAATTGGATTCTTTCATCGGTTCAAACTTCCCTCCATTTTCATCAGCTTGACTGTTTATCCAAGGCTTGGATTGATATCGCGCACGGCTTGGGAGTTTATTACTCCTCCCAACTTCTTAGAAAACACAATGGCTTGGATGAGTGTATCTGTTATGCGATTAGTGGGGTGGGTTGCTGAGGCCGACGGTAGATTTATTGTTTTCCCAGAAGGGATGGTTGAAGTGGGGTGGGGCTGCAACGGTTTAGATATGGCCATTATGATGGCGATCGCAGGTTTGTTTATGGGGTTGATCTACAAACAGACTAAAACGCAGATTGTCAATTTAGTTGCGATCGCCATCGCCTTAGCTTTAATAGCCAACATTCCGCGTCTCATACTGGTTACAGTCGCTCATGTTTATTGGGGACAAGAGTGGTTCAAGTTTTGGCATGGCTTCTGGGGCGGACAAATCTTCGTCAGCATCCTGTTCACCATTTATTACTACGCAGTTATGGAACTCATTAAACGTCGGCGCACAAAGTCTATGCTCTAACTGGCATGGATGACTCAGCCATACTTTTATAGAGCTGCAAACAAAGAATCTATGAATACTTATCTTCTTCTCTTGCTACTACCGCCGTAAGTGCAATAGGTTGCCCTATAAGACCAGGGAAATCCACAAGCTTGGTGAGTTGATAACCTTCAACTCATCTTGGTTCGCTCCTAGGTTAGATATATCGATATCAACCTACACCTGACTAATATCACACTGCAAACTTACAATAGGCTGATCAAATGTATGAACCATAAACTGCTAGCTGGAACACTCACCTTAGGGGTATTGTCTGCTGTCTCACTGTTTCAAATTTCTCCTGCCCAAGCCTTTACTTTTAGTAAAGGTGGTCTCGGTGTCACTATTACTGAGGCCGATATTCGTAAAAACTTTTGGGCAGAGTTCAATGGACAAGTTGACGATGGAAAAATCACGTCAACTAACGTTGAAGGACTTACCTCACGAGCAAACTTCGAAGTTTATGACTTTACATCGAATAGCATCGTGTTTGATATTCTGTTAGAGAACACCTCTGCAGATCCAATTACAGCCTCAGTTGTTACTCTTTTAGGGTTCAGGTCGAGTCCCTCTATCCATTCAGCAGACGCAACCGGTGCCTTCACAGTTGAGGTATTAAATAAACCCATTAACGCCTTTGGTGGAGCCGAGGTCAACATCTGCTTTAAAGGAGGTGGTAATGAACAGAACTGTAATTCCGGTACTAATGGAGTTGCTCTAGGAAACTCTGCTCTTTTCAGAGCCACCTTGACCTATGCCAGCGATATTTCCTCTGGTCTCTTTCTAGATGAATTTGGGGTACGATACCAAGGCATCGACGGTAGGATTGGTGGAACACTTGTAAAAGACTTTAGTGGGACAGGCGTGGGTGTAGTTCCGACTCCTGCACTCTTGCCCGGTTTGCTTGGCATGGGAATTGCGACTTTACGCAAGAGAAAGCAAGAAGAGGAGGTTGAGCAAGCTGCATAGAGAGAAGTAACTTGTCCTAGGGGCATCTCGAAAAGTCCAATTTTTAAGTAGAGAGGCACACTTCGAGATGCCCTTTGAGCACAAATAGAACAATTCTGCCGTTCACTAGAGATAGCTTGAGTAAGCAAAGGCTTCTTACCGCAGTGGCTCAGTTAGAGCTAGATTAAACTCTAGATTCGGATAATCCACATAATTCTAGAGCTTCATGCTTGTTCTATATGTATAAAGTTTCTATAATTTTCTCCCGTTAAGCTGGTATTTCCACTGAAACACAGTTAGATTTTTTACGTACTCAAATTGTACTCCTCTCGAAGGAGCTATAAGTTCAGTGCTTGCAGAGAAATAATTTAGTACAAAATCAATCAGAGCTTGGGAGATCGCCAAGTGTTAAGTGGTTTTGCTCAATACCTAAGGCTCTTTAAGTTCTGAATTTACCTTCCAATCGATTTCTTAAGAGCAAAATCTTCAAGCTCATCTACGCCTTTGCTAGTTTCAAACCATATTCTTCGTTCGCAGTTCTAATTAATTTAACTTGGTAAGCTGCAAATATGAATACTTCCACCCTGCTAATTGAGTCGTCCTTATCTCTCCGAAATGAGGACAATCCATCTGAGTTGTTAGGCAGACGACTTTCTTCAAGTAGACTTGTTTTCATTGATCCGTCTGTTGAAAACTATCATGACCTTATGCGAGGAGTTATCCCCGAAACGAAGGTCATTCTGCTTGATCCATCACAGGATGGAGTAATTCAGATTAGCAGTGCACTTGCCGAGGTGCATGACGTTTCGAGTCTCCACATTGTTTCCCACGGTTCCCCAGGAAATCTATATTTAGGCAAAACACAGCTAAATCTTGAGACCCTTCATCAATATCAGGATCAGCTTCAGAATTGGGCTCATGCTTTGTCAAATGAGTCATACATCTTAATTTATGGTTGTAGTGTGGCGGCTGGCGATCGCGGCTTCACCTTCATCCAAAACTTGCGTAGCCTGATGGGAGTGGATATTGCAGCTTCTACAACTCCTGTAGGCAACTCTGAGTTAGGTGGTAATTGGGAATTAGATGCTAAGACAGGTTTCTGTAAACCAACCCTAGCATTTCATTCTCACATCCTCAGGCACTATCCTAATATCCTAGAAGCAGAGGTGAAGTTTGTAATTGATCCACCGCTGACGAATCTTCTTAATAGTAGTACCTTCAAAGCCCGCTCTTTCAGGATTACCAATAATTCTACCGAGCCTAGTGAAAACATCAACCGAATCGTTATTGATTTAAGCTCAGCACTCTTTCAAGATCTTGTTTTCGATCCGTTTAAAGTTGCTGGAGATACCGCTGGAAAGGGATTCACGGTAGATACAGATTCTGGGGTCGGCATTCTAGAATTTAACTACCTGGATGAAAATAATCTTGGGTACAACGCTCTTGAGATTTTGTTTAGTGACTTCAATCCTGGAGATATTCTTGAGTTCTCGATTGACGTTGATCCAACAAGTATACAAGGATCTAAACAACCTGGACCGGGGCAGTCAGCAGATATTGGTGGATTGGAACTGACAGGATCTGAAATCACGGTTGAATTTGATGGTACAACCTTAAGTGGTCGCACCTATAGAATTCCAAATAGTGTCACTGGATCACAGGTTATCCTAAAATCGGGTTTACCACCTCAACCAACTATTGAAGTTTTGAGCATTGCCGCTGAAAAGGTATCTGTTCTGGATGCCAATCAAGTGGTTAGAGTAACTGCTCCTATAGGTTCTTCAATTGCGCTACTCCATGTTGAAGCAGCGTTCTATACGGAAGACGGGATTGGGTTCGACCCAGATCCCTTTGAAGCAAACACTGCGATCGCGGTTGACGAGCAATTTGCAATCGTTGGTTCAGATGGATTTGTTGATATTCCGGTACTGCTCACAAAAAGTGATCCAGTTGGCGGTTTAAATCACTTCGTTGCAGTCATTAAGGATCAAGATGGTACTACAGGTTTATTATCATCCACCTTAGTGCTTCAGCTTTCTGGCGGAAACACCCCTCCAACTACGACAGGGATTCCTGATGTTGTTGTAGCAAAAGGAGCAGACAATACCATTATCAGCCTGTTCGATACTTTTGATGATGCTGAAAGTAGCGATGCAGAACTAAGCTATACCGTCGTCAGTAATACTAATGCAGCGCTCTTTGATGGCGTAACAATTGACTCGGCAACAGGATTACTAACCTTAAACTATGTCACTACAGGTAACGGCATTGCTAATCTCACCATCGCTGCTACTGACCCCGAAGGGCTGACAACAACAACAACCTTCACTGTGACAGTTGGTGAACCTACACCACCGCCTATGGGCAGCACTATTCGCATTGAAGCAGAAAACTACAAATCTGGTACCAATGGAGTTGAATATTTTGACTCTACGGCAGGTAACAGCGGCAATGCCACTCAATTTACTGATGATGTTGATGTTGAAGTTACCAGCGACGTTAACGGTGGCTTCCATGTCATGCAGATTGCCAACGGTGAATATCTGACCTATGACTTAAATATTCCTGCTGCAGGTGAGTATGACCTGGTATTGCGAGTTGCAACCAGTCGCTCGAACAATCGCCAGATTGATATCATTTTGGGCGGGCAAACTTACACAGCGACTTTTGTCGATGCAGGTGGTGGATTCAATGGTTGGCAAGATGTTGTAGTTTCTGGGGTTGCCCTGAGTGCAGGGGCTCAAGAAATGCGCTTAAACTTCGTCAAGGGAGCTTTCAACTTCAACTATGTAGATATCGTACCAGTTGGTGGTGGCGGAACTCCAGCGACAAACACCCCTCCAACTACGACAGGGATTCCTGATGTTGTTGTAGCAGAAGGGACAGCTATTCCCACAGCGGTTGACTTATTCTCTGTTTTCGCGGACCTACAAGATCCGGATGAAGTTCTTGTGTATACCGTTCAAAGCAACTCCAATCCGGCTCTATTCGATTCTATATTGATTGACTCGATCACAGGCCAGCTAGTTCTAAACTATGCGGGGACTGGGATAGGGAGCGCAATAATAACAGTCCGAGCCACCGATACGGAAGGGTTATTTATTGATACTACCTTCACAACCACAGTTGTCGCGCCTCAATTATCCAGTAACATTATTCGCATTAATGCAGGGGGTAGTGAAGCTCTAGATACAGAGGGTAATCTATGGCAGGCGGATACCCTGTTTGTGGGCGGACAAATCTTGAGCGAGACTGACCGACCAATTAGCAACACGCTGAATGATTCTATCTATCAGACTCAGCGTTCAGGTGGAAATTTTGCGTACCAGATTCCGGTTGCGAACGGCAGCTACAACGTCAACTTTCACATCACTGAGTTAGTTTATAACACCTTCAACCAAAGGTTTTTCAATATTTCACTGGAAGGTGAAGTTGTCTTCGACAATCTTGATCTCTACTCAAAGATTAAAAATGCTTTCTTGGATGGGAAAGATACCGCTAGAATTCTAGAGCTTGAAGAAGGTATCCCTGGCCAAGGTGTAGTCTCTGTCACTGATGGTGTTTTGGACATTAGCTTTGATGCTAGCTTACAGGAAGCAATGATTGCTGGCCTAGAGATTATTCCTTTAACTGAGCCACAAATCATCATTCAGCAAAGTGGGGGTGCAACCGAGGTAGTTGAAGGCGGTGCTCATGACAGCTATACAGTTGTTCTGACGACTCAACCCTCCCAGAATGTTACTATCAATCTGCAAACTGATGCCCAAGTGGAGACTAACATCAACAGTCTCACCTTCACCCCAAGTAACTGGTTCATTCCTCAAACAATCTCAGTCAGTGCGGTGAATGATGCTGAAGTGGAAGGGATTCACACCGGTATTATTACCCACACCATCAATACAGCAGATCCGGTATACAGCACGCTGAATGCTCCAACAGTATCGGCGACAGTCATCGATAATGACTCAGGTAGTGAGATTGCCTTCACAATTAAGTCCATACCGACAGGTAGTAAACCCACCCGTGCTGCCTGGGGACCTGATGGTAAGCTATACGTAACAACTTTATTTGGGTTCATTGAGATCTATGAGTTTGATAATAACTACAATGTAATTGGTACTCCTGAAGTTATCAGCTCTATCAGGGGCTTGGCAAACAGCGAAATCTTAGGAATTGCATTTAATCCCTTTGATATAGAACCTAAAATATATGTAGCTCACAGCGACTTGAAGGCAAATGGAGGGAAGCCATTCCCCGACACAGAATTTTCTCCCTACAGTGGACAGATTTCCGTTTTGGAGAAAGTTAATGGCCTTTGGAAGGTGCAACCATTAGTGACAGGTATTGGGGTTTCTAACCATGACCACGGCGTCAACGGAATGGACTTTGATAATAATGGTGACTTGTACATTGCAGTGGGAAGCAATACTAACGCAGGCGTACCTAGTACAGCCATCGGCGGTCTAGATGAATCACCCTTTACATCTGCTATTCTTAAAGCCGAAATCTCTAAACCTGGCTTTAATGGTGTGATTAATTACACACTTCCAGAGGGCTTTCTAGACCATTATCTTCAGGTTAATAACTTAACTCTGAACGATTTCACCTTAGGTGACGGCACTTTGTTTGACCCTGCAGATAGCCAAGTGTTTGGCAGTGTAGCTAATGTAGTGCCTGGAGTAGATGTGTCTGTTTACGCAAGTGGCACTCGGAATCCATTTGATTTGATTTGGACCACCCAAGGGAAGATCTACGCTACAGATAACGGTGCAAATGCGAATGCTGGAGATTATTCCATAGGCCCTGATGCCCAAGCACCACTAAGTAAGAAACAGTTCGATGAATTTCTTCTGATAGAGGCAGGTTCTTACTACGGTTCACCAAACAGAAACCGAGGACGCACTGATCCTCGCCAAAATATTTTCCATAGTACTGTTCCATTTGAGGAGAGTATTCCTGGTGAATTTACAGCACCCATTGCCTTATTTGGCAAAAACTCAACCAATGGTATGGATGAATATCGAGCTACTGCCTTCAATAGCCAACTCCGAGGTAATATCATAGCGCAGGCGTTTAACAGCAGTCTGTGGAGTATCAGCTTATCGGCAGACGGTACAAGAGTGGATGAGATTATCAACTTAAGCAGCGTCCTGGGCGGTGGCTTAGGGGGAACTCTCGACGTTCTCACCGGTATCGGAGGTGCAATTATTGGAGTTGATTTTCAGGATAACCTTTTACAGATTGCTCTACCTGACGAGTCTAGTTTCGCTGGCATGACTGCTTATGATATTTTTCCTTGGAGAGCTCCAGCAGTGGGTGGTAGCGAATTTTTTATTGGAGGACTTAACTTCTCAGGAAATCTATCCAATACCACAATTTCCATTGGAGGTGAACTAGCAACATTAACCTCAGTATCCTCTAACAGGATTCGAGGAATTATCCCAAATTTGACGGGTCAATCAAGTGAACTTTTAGATGTGGTTATTCAAAGTGCAGGGCAAACCTCTATAATTACTGACGCATTCCTGCCGCTAATTGGTTGAACTATTTTCCAAATCTGAGCTTCTAAGGAATTTGAAAGATAAGAAGTAAATTTTCTGGCTTCAAATTCTTTAGAGGCAAGATTAGACCAATGAATTTCAAAGAATGAGTTGAGTTTGGAGTTTAGAAGGGTGTTTTCTATCAATGCAAGATAAGCCTAGGATTAGAAATACTTACAGTACTCGACAAGGCAATATCCGAAATGCAAGATGAAAACTGTTCTAGTACTAATTTGAATTTTCACTCCATTTCCTATAGTGAGAACATTACCTATGCCTAGTTATTTCAAGAAGCTACTTTATATTTTACCAGCGAAGAAAGCAAAAATAATACAGATGGTTCTGCTTTTTATTTTAGCTTCTGTTCTAGAAGTTGTGGGAATAGGAGTAATCGGGCCTTTTATTGCTTTAGCCAACGATTTTGAGTTAATCAATCAACATACTCAGCTAAAGCAACTCTTTGAAGGCTCAGGCATTTCTCAGCCTAGTCAATTTATTGCTTTTCTTGGTATTTTTGTTGCGATCGCTTTTTGCACGAAAACTTTTTTTTCTTGGTTTACGCAAACCCGCATCATTAGATTTTGTGATCGTCAGCAGCACCTATTAATTGTTAAGGTTGTTCATCAATATTTGGAAGCTCCTTATATCTATCACACCAGAAAGAATAGTTCCGCAATTGTTGACAGTATTATCGAAATTGCAAACACCTTTACGATGACGGTTCTAAATCCACTACTAACGACGATTGCAAACATACTGGTGGTTTTTTGTTTATTTATTTTACTATATGTTACTAGTCCTTCAACAATGATTGTTTTACTAGTGACTTTTCTTCCTGTTTTTATCTTTTTTAATCTGTTTAAGTCTAGCTTAAAGCAGTGGGGTAAGCAGATGCGAGATAGCAAAGAGAAAATTATTTATGTAATTAATCATGCCTTTGGCAGCATTAAAGAGACGAAGCTAATTGGTTGTGAATCTTACTTTGAGTCTCAGATTGACGCATATGCGGAGCAACTTGAAAAAGCTCATGGTGACTTCTTTACTTTTAAAGTGTTGCCCCGCTTCATCATTGAAGCCATTATGGTGGTCTGCATAGTTGGCATAGTCTCTGTGTCACTCTTACTGAGTCGGAGCATTCAGGATTTAACTGCTGTTTTAGGGGTGTATGCCTTAGCAACTATTCGCATGTTGCCTGCTATAAGTAATGTTCTTACTGGCATTAATCAACTCAGAAACTCAAGCTATACCGTTAATCAAATTTACTTAGAGGTAGTTGAACTTGATCAAATCAAGAAAGAAGAAGCTGCTAGCACAGTAATCACTTTCGCACCTGAAGATGCGAAAGTGATTTTAGAGCCTTCTCCTACTTACAAACCTCTAAATGAGCTTTCTTTTAAGAATGAAGTTATCCTTAACCGAGTGAGCTATCGCTATCCTAATGCATACAAGCCTGCGATCACGGATATTTCTTTATCTATTAAGCAGGGTGAATCTATTGCATTTATCGGTAAGTCAGGAGCTGGAAAAACGACATTGGTCGATATCATTTTAGGTCTCTTAATTCCTCAATCTGGTGACATCTTGATCGATGGCACCTCTATTTATCCAAATTTACGGGCTTGGCAAAACTTGATTGGATATATTCCCCAATCTATTTTCTTGACAGACGACACTATTGAACGCAATATTGCTTTTGGTGTTCCAAAACATTTGATTGATCATCAAAAAGTCCAAAATGCAATTGAGGCCGCGCAGTTAGAGGGAGTAATCGAAAATCTTGCCGATGGTATAAATACTAAAGTTGGTGAGCGAGGAATTTTGTTGTCTGGTGGACAAAGACAACGCGTTGGAATAGCTCGAGCCTTGTACCATGATCGAGCTATTTTAGTACTGGACGAAGCGACAGCTGCGTTGGATGGCGAAACAGAAAAACTAGTTACTGAAGCAATTAAATCTCTCAGTGGCAAGCAAACTATTATTACTATTGCCCATCGATTATCTACAATTGAACACTGTGATCGCATCTATCAACTCGAGCAAGGTAAAATCACAAAATCAGGTAATTACCAAGAGGTTATTTTGGCTGGGTTTGGTGTATAGCTTTAAACTTTAAGGAGAAATATTGTTATGGCAATGCCTAATTTTTTAATTATTGGTGCTGCGAAAGGCGGAACAACGTCTCTATACTACTATCTCAGGCAACACCCTCAAATTTACATGAGTTCTGTTAAGGAGCCTCGATTTTTTGCGTTAGAAGGTGACAATCTCAGCTTTAATAATCCTGATCAAGGTATTAATGAAACTTCAGTGACGACTCTGGAAGACTATCAGGCTTTATTTAACGGCGTTACGAATGAAATTGCAATCGGTGAGGCATCGCCTCTCTATCTTTACAGCCTAAAAGCGGTGGATCGTATTCAGCATTATATTCCTGATGCAAAGCTAATTGTTGTACTACGTAATCCAGCAGAACGAGCTTACTCCTGTTATATGCACTTAGTCCGAGAAAACTATGAACCTTTTTCCTTTGAGGGAAGTTTGCAGCAGGAGGAGTCTCGTATTCGCGACAATTGGGCACACCTCTGGCACTACCGTAAAGGAGGATATTACTACACCCAACTTAAGCCCTATTTTGAGAGCTTTAGGCGAGAACAAATTAAAATTTATCTGTTTGAAGATCTCAATAATGACTCTGTCAGGATAGTACAAGATGTTTATCAATTTTTAGGTGTTGATCATACTTTTGTACCAGACTTGACTCGGATGAATGTATCTGGAAAACCTAAAGTCAGAGCCTTGCAAACTCTTCTTGGGACAGGAAACCCAGTACGTACTGCTTTTAAGCAAATTTTACCGAAGGATTTTCGCAGAGAAGTTGCTTGCAGGCTGCGAGAATGGAATCTAGAGCGAAAAGGGCAGGTACCAGCAGACATAAAAAAACAGTTGATTGCAGACTATAAGGAAGATATCTTACAACTCCAAGATTTAATCCAAATTGAGCTTTCAGCTTGGTTGAGGTAGCACAATACCGACCACTTAATATTACTCAAGGAAGTTTATATGATATTACCAAACTTTTTAATTATTGGTGCAGCCAAGGCTGGAACAACATCGCTTTGTTACTATCTCAACCAGCATCCTGAAGTCTATATTAGCCCAGAGAAAGAACCTCGTTTCTTTACGCCTGAGTTTTACACAACCTACTGTAATGGGCCATTACGGGATAAAGCGCGACGGACTACTATGTCTTTAGGCGAGTATTATAGTTTGTTCTCAGGGGTGACCAATGAGATTGCTATCGGTGAAGCATCCACAGAGTATATATATTTCCCAGAAACAGCCAAGCGTATTAAACAGATGCTCCCAAACATTAAATTGATAGCGATTCTCCGAGATCCGGCAGAACGTGCTTTTTCGGCATTTTGCTATCAGTTAAGAGATGGATGTGAATTAGGTTCTTTTGAACAGGCTTTGCATGATGAGAAGCGCCGCCTTCTAGAACATTGGCGACCTGGTTGGCTTTATCAAAAAGTAGGCTTTTACTATGAGCAACTTAAGCCCTACTTTGATCTCTTTGATAAAGATCAAATTCGGGTTTATCTTTATGAAGATCTTGATGTAGCTCCTATTGCTACATTACGAGATATTTTTCGGTTTTTAGGAGTGGATGAAGACTTTGTACCCGACTTATCTAGAAAGAATGTTTCAAGAATACCTAGAAACCAATTATTAAATCTTTTAATTAAACGGAATAGCCCCTTTAAGTCTTTACTAACATCTCTAACGCCAAAACTAGTTAGACAAAAGTTGTCAAAACAAATCAAAACTTACAACTTAGAGGCTAAGCCTACTCTATCTCCCGAAGTCAGAAAGGAATTAGTATTTTTGTATCAAGATGATATCCTTAGATGTCAGGACTTATTAGAGCGAGACCTATCAACCTGGTTGTATAAGTAAATCATCAAGTACATCTGTAGAAAATTTGAATTCTTTCTTAATTTGCCTAACATAATGAAGATTAATGATTTTTTTGATAAAACTATTTTTTTTTACTGTGTACAGCCGACGTCTGTAGATAATGCAGCCTATCATCACTTGGCTATTTGCATCGCTGAGGGTTTAAAGAAGCTAGGTATTAAATTTTACTCGAATATTAACTACTGGCGGTTATCTCCTAATCAGGAGGAATATTTGTTTAATCATGATCCACACGTAACCCCTAATGATTGTTCGGTAGTAGTTTTAAGCTTACCTTGGTTATTCCAAACTGAGTCGTTACCGCCTGAGCTATTTAACAAGTCTCGCAAGTACAGAACAGTTTATTTAGATAGACAAGATGGGTTGAAGACCTTTTCATGGAGATCTGAATTTAGACAATTTGATTTTATATTGAAAACCCATTACTGCTTCAATCATCGTTACCCTTCTAATTTTCATCCATGGGCATTTGGGTTCTCAGAACGTATGATTGAAGAGGCCTCTAGAGCTGCAGCAAATCATTCTGAAAGGGTTGATAAGATCTTAGTAAATTTTAGAAATAAGCGTAATGCTCATACTGTCAGGAAAAAGTTTTATCATGATATTCTTCCAGAGCTTCGAGAACTATTTCTCATAGATGATCAAATTGATCAGCTTCGAGAACCTCCGGATGATGATAGACAAAAGCTCCTCTGGTATCAAACAGGAAAACGTCATTATCCTCAGTATTATGATCGTTTAAGTTACTCCAAAGCCTGTGCTTGTTTCGGAGGATACTTTGTAGGTCCATGGCCTAGGGGCAAAGGTAATTACTTAAGCAAACTTCAAGAGCGCCTTATTTCTGCTTTGGGTTTTATGACTCAGGATATTGTCCAGTGGGATAGCTGGAGACTGTGGGAGTCATTTCTATCAGGGTGTGTTACCTTTCACGTTGACTTTGAACTCTATAACTTTCAACTGCCAGTAATGCCAGAGAATTGGAGGCATTATGTAGGTGTGGACTTTCGATATCCAAAACAAGTAGTTGAGAAACTGTCAAATAATTATGAACTATTAGAACTAATTGCGAGTCAAGGTCAGTCTTGGGCAATAGAGAATTATAGTCCTGTCGCGACAGCAGAGAGATTCATAGAGCTGACTTGCTCTTGAAAATTTTGATTAAGTTCTTATGGAAATTGGCTACTTTTAGAGGGCAGTTAATTTTTAATTAGACGCAACTCATGTAATCGTTATGCATCTAAATTTAGAACCTCAAATTAGTATCATTATTAACAACTACAACTATGAACGATTTTTATCTCAATCTGTTGATAGCACCCTGAATCAGACTTATCAAAATTGCGAAATTATCGTTGTAGATGATGGCTCGACTGATACCTCCCGGTCTGTCATAGCATCTTATGGTGATCGCATTACTCCTATTTTCCAGGCTAATGGTAAACAAGCGGCTGCGTTGAATACAGGATTCGCGGCAAGTAAAGGTGAAATAATTTTATTTTTGGATGCGGATGATTATTTACTACCAACGGCTGTTGAGCAAATCGTTGCTGCGTTTCAAACAGGAATTGGTAAAGTTCACTTTCGATTACAGGTCGTTGACGGCGATCGCCAGCCGTTAGGCTACTTTATACCTTCAGTTGGCATGAAACTTGATTCCGGCGAAGTATGGCGCAAACTCCTGACAACTAGTAGTTATGTCAGTTCTCCCATGAGTGGCAATGCCTATCGCCGAGAAACCTTAGCTGCGGTGTTTCCAATTCCAGAGGAATATAAGACTACAGGGGATGACTACCTGATGATTTCGACTCCCTTTTATGCTGGAAAGCTTGCCGCTATTGATGAACCGATTGCGGCTTACCGGGTTCATGACAGCAATCAATGGGCTTTAAATTCAGTATCAGGAAGCCGATTTCGACGATTTGTCAAGCATGACCTGCAAAACTTTGCCCTATTACAACAATGTGCTAAAGAGTTTGCCCTGGAGGTTCCAGAAGATCTTGAAAAGCGATCACTTGGGCGATTATGGTCAAGACTGGCATCTCTTCGTTTGGAACCACAGGAGCATCCAGTTTCTTCGGATAAGGTCTGGCAACTGACGTTTTGGGGAATTCGTGCTCTCTGGAAATATTCCAACCATAATCTGCCAAAACGTATCATTTATACTATCTTGTTTCTCTGGGTTGGATTAATGCCAGTTTCTCTTGCCAGGATGGGGATCACATGGCTATATGCTCCCCATCTGCGGCCCAAAGTGATTGACCGCACCCTTAATCATCTTCGTGCATTGGTGAGTGGATGAATCTCTTAATAATATTTTGATTCCGGAATGCCATCATCATGCGTATTGCTATTCTACGTCGAGCCCCCCAAGAATCTTTCAGCATGGATGTATATGCTGACTCATTAGTTCGGGAACTGAAAAATATCTGTCCTGATTGGAAGATCGTTGAACTAGCTCCTGCTCTTGATTGCATTGACCGTAACCAAGCATCCTGGAGAATTGGACTACAGAAATATTATGAACGCTACTGGCGTTATCCTCTGACATTAAATCTTCAAGATATAGATCTGTTTCATATCATCGATCACAGTGACGGATACCTTAGCTCGTGGCTGAAATATTACAAAAAGCCAAGTGTTGTTACTTGCCACGATTTAATCAATCTTATTCAGCCAAAGACATTTGAGGGACGAGCACGCTTCCCTTTAGTCAGTATGACAGCTTGGCGATTAGCTATTAAGGGAATGAAAAATGCCAATCATATCATTGCTGTTTCCTCCCATACCAAGCAAGATACAGTTCAATATCTTCAGATTAAACCTAATGATATTACAGTGATTCCCAACGGAGTTGATCCGATATTTCATCCTGTTCTAGAAGAATCTATTGATAGCTTTCGAGAAAACCTGGGAATTGCAAAAGATACATTTTGTTTGTTGAATGTTGGTTCTAATAACGTCCGGAAGAACATCTCTACTATTTTAGATGTGATTTCCGTCTTGAGCGCAGAAGGATTTCCAGTTCACTTCTGGAAGGTCGGAGCAGATTTTAACGCTGAGCAGAAATTCTTTATCCAGGAACATGAGCTAAACTCTTGCATTACTTACTTGGGGCAACCCGACGAAAATATGCTGGTTACTATTTACAACTCGGCTGACGGTTTAATTGCGCCCTCCTTATATGAGGGCTTTGGTCTTACTGTACTAGAGGCGATGGCTTGTGGGACAGCGGTGATTGCGGCCAATGTCACTGCATTGCCAGAGGTAGCAGGAGATGCAGCTATTTTGATAAATCCTATGGATGTGGAAGAGATCGCAGCAGCAGTGCGTAGGCTTTATCACGAGCCATCGTATCGCCAGAAGCTTGTTTGCAGAGGTTTAGAGCGAACCAAACAATTTACCTGGAAAAAGACAGCGGAGCAAGTTGCCAAGGTTTATGAGACAGTTCTCGAGAAATCCTGACATCATTCTGTTTAATTTAGACCTTCTTTCTTAGAATTATATGAGTTACCAAATTAAGGATATTGTTAGGCTTCACGGAAGAGATTTGACGTTTGCTATTCAATACTGGAAAGAAAAGATTTTAGCCGGAAACCGTGTTAAATCTTTTGTCCTCTGTAATTCCTATCCCAAGAGTGGAACACATTTACTCTACCAAATTCTTTATTCTATTCCTAATCTGAATAAATGGGATGATATCGTTTCAGTTCAAGCACTTTGTGGTGTGATGAATACTGGATCTCACATCCGATGGAAGGTAGGCTCTGCTCCTGATCGCTCTATTGTCAGAAGCCATCTAATGTACTGTGAAGAAATTTTAGACATCTTACAAGAGTTCAACTGTAAAACTCTATTTATTTATCGTGACCTACGTGATGTAGCTGTTTCTCATGCTCGTTGGATCACAAAAGAAGAACGTATCTTTTTGCACAATATCTATCTAAAGCAAGATAATTTTGACAAGCAGTTAATGAGTTCGATTAAAGGTGTTCCAGCAGGTTCTCCGTTTGGTTCTAATGTATCTCAACCTGATATTGGTACTGATTTTGATCGATGGCAAGGCTGGACAACGGATACTAAAACCTTTGCCGTAAAGTTTGAAGACTTAGTAGGAGAACGAGGAGGAGGTTCTGAAGAGAAAAGGCTGTATCTAGTGGAACAACTCCTTGACTATTTAGAGATCAACCTTTCCTTAGAGCAGATCAAAGCAAAATTTGCTTCCTATGCATTAGATCCAGAAGAATCTCATACCTTCAAAAAAGGAGGAAAGGGTAGCATTGGAGGATGGAAAACTATTTTCAAAGAAGAGCATAAGGAAGAATTTAAAAAAGTTGCTGCTCAAACCCTTGTCGATTTGGGCTATGAGCAAGATGATGATTGGTAAGCCTTTTATAAGGATTGATTATACAAAACTGCTAGCGTAAAAGGTTAATACTGAAAAATTATTGGAATTAGGAGAAAATTGTGAGTGATTTATTTCGGCTGGGGGTGGTTTTTACACATCCGACACAGCACCATTGTCCCTTGTGGAGAAAGTTGAGCGAACAACCTGGTCTTTCCCTGAAAGTTCTGTATCTTTCTAGCGAGAATCAAGGAAGTGGCGATAGCTTGCTGGGAGGTAGTTCGCAGCCCTGGGATGTGGATTTGATGAGCGGTTATGACTATGAGTACTTAAAGGACATCTCGGGTAAAGTACCTGCGAAACGCAGGAAGACGGTGATTAGTCCTGGGTTGATTAATCGTTTAACGCCGAATAACTTTGATGCTATTTTTATGCAAAGCTTTGTCAACTATTCCTACCGGTTGACAGCTTTTCTCTGCAAATTGCGGGGCATTCCCCTAATTATGCAAAATGATGCCAGCATGATGTCGGATGCTCGTTATAGCCGCGCTCGTCTGATTGCAATGGCGTTTCTATATCCTTCGATGAACAACGTGGCAGATTATTGGCTTTCTTGTGGTGACCACAATGAGATTCATTTGCGCCACTATGGGGTCCCGGATAGCAAAATTGTTCGGGGCTGCCATCCAGTAGATGGCGATCGCTTCAAACAAAGCATTGCCCATAATCCTGATGGGGTAAAACAACTCCGCCAGAAACTTGCTTGGGATGAATCTACTGTTATTTATGGATTTGCTGCTAAGTACATTGAACGCAAAAACCCCTTTGAATTTATTGATGCGATCGTCAAAGCCCACCAATCCGATCCGCGTATTCGAGGCATCATGCTGGGGGGAGGAGATTTAGAGCCTGAGATTAACCAGCGCATCTCTCAACTGAATGGAGAGGTCGTTAACGTAGGCTTCGTCAACCAATCTCAAATCCCCCTCTATTACGCCGCCATGGATGCATTCGTGGTCACTTCTTGGATTGATCCCCATCCCTTGGTGGTTTCTGAAGCAATGGCCTCTGGTACACCTCCCATTTTGAGCGATCGCTGCGGTAACTGGGGCTATAGCGATACCGTGCGCCATCGCTACAACGGCTTAGTTTATCCCTGTGGCAGCTCCGATGCGCTAGCGTCAGCGATGTTGGAAATGGCTGATGCTGAAACACGTACCCGCTATCGTGATCATTCTCTAGAGGTCTTTCATGAACAGGACTTGTACTGCGAAGTGAATGCATTCTTGGAAGTCATAGAACGAGTTAAACAACGTAGACATCAAGCGAAGACACCTCTTAAAACAGTTACGCCCCTGGAGACTGAAACAGCAGTTTCCATGAAATCCTCTTAATGCTTTAAACAGCGAGGCAAATTCGTCATGAAGGTTCTCATATCCGCTTATTCCTGTGAACCCGGTAGGGGCTCAGAACGAGGGGTCGGCTGGAATGTTGCTCGCGAAGTAGCAAAACGCCATCAAGTTTGGGTTTTGACTCGACCAGATGAGAGTAAGGATGCAATCGAAGCAGAATTAGCAGCTAACCCAGTTCCTAATCTACATTTCGTTTACTTCACACTTCCCTTTTGGCAAGACAGTTTGTGGTTAGGTCAGTCTGGAGCGATGCAAATTCACTACTATCTATGGCAAATTCAAGCTTATTTTGTGGCTCAGCGTTTGCATCAAGAAGTTGGGTTTGACTTGGCTCATCACGTAACCTTTGTTAAGTATTCGGCTCCTAGCTTTTTGTCTTTACTTCCTATCCCCTTAATTTGGGGACCTGTGGGTGGAGGTGAATCTGCTCCGGCCCCATTCTGGCGTGATTTTAGTCTACGTGCCCGTCTTTATGAATATGCCCGCAATGTCATTCGCAAGGTGGGTGAGCTTGATCCTTTCGTGCATATGACAGCAAAAAAAAGTGCAGTAGTACGGGCAACAACTGACGATACAGCTAAGCGTCTCTATTGCATGGGAGCGTCCTATGTCCAAATCGTGCCAGAAGTGGGGCTACTAAATGATGAGATTGAGGCATTAGGGCAATACCCTGTCCCGTGCGATCAGCCCATCCGATTTATCAGTATGGGTAGGTTGCTACATTGGAAAGGCTTTCACTTGGGTGTACGGGCATTTGCGGCAGCCCAGTTACCCAATGCAGAATATTGGATTGTTGGAGATGGACCTGAGCTAAATCGTTTACAGCAACTTGCCTGTGAGTGCGGAATTGAAAAACAAGTCAAGTTTTGGGGCCGCTTGCCTCGTGAGCAAACCTTGGAAAACTTGGGCAACTGTCATATTTTGGTCCATCCTAGCCTGCATGATTCTGGAGGATGGGTTTGCATCGAAGCAATGACAGCTAGACGCCCAGTGGTGTGTTTGAACCTGGGTGGACCTGCTGTACAAGTGACCGAACAGACGGGGATCAAAGTCACAGCTCATGATCCAGATCAAGTTGTTCAGGATATGGCCACTGCCATGATCCGCCTAGCTCAAGACTCAGATCTGAGAATTCAAATGGGGATGGCAGGGCATCAACTGGTGAAGGAGAACTATGGATGGAACGTCGTGAGTGAGCGGCTAGATAGGCTCTATCACAAGACGGTTGGCCAGGTAGTGTCTGAGGTTTAGCAGTGAAACGGGAGTTATTCTAAGATGCACGTCCTGATTCCGGCTCTACATCGTCCCTCCAAACCTACTGGAGTTTGTAGACATGCTGCTAATCTGGCGCAATGTCTAGCAAATACGGATGAAGTAACTCAGGTTACTCTTGTGATTGGGGAATGGCAAACATCTTACTTTGCTCAATCGTTTAACCTAATATCCCCTAAAATTAAGCTGATTAGTGTTTCTATTAAAAATAGCTCACTATCGAGGAATCAGTGGTTTTTATTTGGATGGCCTAAGCTAGCTAACTCTTTGGAACCTGATGTGATTCACATGTCATTTCCATTCCCATTCATACGGCAATGGCTTCGGTCTCCAGTGGTTTCTACAATTCATGATCTCTATCCCTACGAATGCCCAAAAAATTTTGGTTATCCTCAAGTTTGGTTCAACCGTGGGTTTTTAAAACAATGTGTTGATAGTAGCGATGGCTTAGCCTGTGTTTCTCAGATTACACTAAACTCTCTAAAACACTATTTTCCTGTCGTTGAAGAACGTAAAAAAACAGCAGTAATTTATAATTACGCCGATCTAATTTCTGTTGAGTCAACCTTTCCTACCAAAATTAATGCAGAATTCTCTGCTTTTATTCTTTGTGTTGCTCAGCATCGAAAAAACAAAAATTTAGATCTATTAATTCATGCCTATGCCCAGTTACTCAAAGATGGTAACTTAAGTGCGTCTACAAAACTAGTCCTTGTGGGTAGTTCTGGGCCTGAAACTGAAAATCTCCTCATCTTGATCGAGAACCTTGTTTTACAGGATCAGGTTGAGTTTTTGTCTGCTCTTACCGACCAAGAGCTATGCTGGCTTTACAAACATTGTAAACTCTTTGTAATTGCCTCATCTACTGAAGGGTTTTGTCTCCCTTTAGTAGAAGCGCTCTCTCT
Source organism: Elainellales cyanobacterium (assembly GCA_041746655.1). Taxonomy (GTDB): domain Bacteria; phylum Cyanobacteriota; class Cyanobacteriia; order Elainellales; family Elainellaceae; genus JBGTGR01. Next base: position 20,929 of record JBGTGR010000041.1, read on the forward strand.
CGGTTGTCGAGTTGTATGTTCAGATATTCCTATTCTTCGGGAAGTTGGCACCTTGGCCTGCAACTACTTTGATTTAGAGAAAGAGCCTGTTGAGAATTTGGCCAATTCAATTCTCTCTTCACTGAAGCAAGCCTTAGGCGATCGCCCCCCACCAGATATCCGCTTTTCCAAAAGGACAATAGCAAAGCAGCTTCTAGAATTTTACAACCTATAATATAGCTCTGCTCCTGATTGAGGATAAACCGATAAACTCTTTAAAGACCTATGAGTAATCCAGCTGTAGTTTCCAAAAAAAGAGAAAGCATCCCGAACTCTACGCTGATATTAATAGGCTTTGCCACCGCCTTTTTCCCTCGTCTTCTTTCTTCTTTTGGGGCACCATCTGTCATTAATTTTGCCCACTTTGGAATCTTACCTATTGTTTTTATCATAGCAATATTGACAACGAAAACACGAGACAAAAGACAAGTTTCGATTGTCTGGGAGCTACTTGCAGGTCTTGGTATCTTTTTAATTTGTAGTCTTGTCAGTGCTTTGCTTAATGATGCTGGCATTGTCAATATTTTCTTGCAGTTTATGTTTCAGGCAGAGCCATTCATGCTCCTAGTAGCGATGATGGCTATTCCTATGGCCGGTGAAAGGCTAAAGAAATTCCAATACTGGCTGCTTGGATTTGCTCTGTTTAATTTTCTACTTGCGATCGCCCAGTCAATTCTTTTGCCTATCGGCCTATATCCAAAACCTGATGGAGGCACTCTTGAAGACAATATTACAGGAGTTTTTGGCGGCGGCGGCGGCAGTGCTGCGAACTACGTCTCCTGTACTGTGTCTTTCTACGTTGGATTATATTTTTTCAACCGATTTAAAAATCTTCCTATGTGGATGCGAGTGCTACCTTTGCTAGGAGGACTCTATCAAACACAAGTCTCTGACTCAAAGCAAGTTTTTTTGGCTTTAGCGATGGGCTGGGGATTGTTAGTGCTGACTAAAGTTAAGTATCCAGTAAAGTTATTTCTATATGTAACTGCTGGATTTGTGCTGATCCTTGGCTTTAGTTGGGCGCTTCAAAATATAGAGTCAGAGATTTTAGCTCCTTATCAAAACTGGACCCGTCGAGATATTTGGGGATGGAACGGACTAGCTGCTCAAACCAAGTTTGCTGCATTACGAATTATTCCTCCTTACTATGAGACTCCTCTAAATTGGCTCTTTGGGCTAGGGCCTGGTCATACTGTTACCCGTTTAGGTGGATGGGTGATGAGAGACTATGAGAAGCTCTTGATACCATTGGGTGCAACTGTTCATCCTGCTTCAGGGGATGTTTTTCAAGTGGTAAACGATTCTTACTTACCCCAAGAGTCAACTGTATATTTCCCCTTATTTACCTGGGCGGGGATTTGGGGAGACTTAGGTTTCGTGGGTTTGGGCGCTTACTTGTACTTAAACTCTATTGTCTGGCGGAGAGTTTGTGTAGATAACGCGAGTAGATTTCTCATGTTGTCTACGGCCTGTTTTGGCCTGATTCTAACTCAGATGGAAGAACCAGGCCATATGCTGACTGTTGCCTGTTTAATAGCCTTGCGATGGCAAGAAAATCGAGAGAACTCCTTATTACGAGGTCGAACTGATATTTAAATTTATTGTTTAAATCTATAACAGTTTCTACAGTTCCATTATTGAGATGGTTTCTGCTTCATATGACTCAATAAATTGCGGATAGTTAATTTATGAATATAGAAATTCCATGTGGATTGTGAAAGGCTTTTCCTACGGGAAAGTCCTTTCACAACTTCCCACCTTCATAAATGATTTAGGAACGTTATAGATAGAGTTTATAACTAAATCATTATTTCTTAAAAAGTTCATGAAGAAACATGCCAGGGTGTTACAGTTTGGCTAGAGCGATCGCTTAAGATAGCAGTGTGCATCGTATAAGCTCCATCTATAGGATGCTTAGAGTAGGAAGTAATTCCTGACGATAGTAAATAAAACTTATGCGCTCAGGGTAGGGTGGAAATTAGATAAAGCTCATGGTATTTCGACTCTCTCAAAACCAGTTGGATCTCAAATATCTTTTGCTTGGGAAGCGATGCCTGCCTGTGCGCATTGCGTTGCCTCTATCAGGACTCTTAGCTCTATTAGCTTGCAATGGCATACTGGCGTCTGTAGGAATTGCTCAAACTTTACCTTTACCTGCACTCCAAGCTTATCCTTCTGCAACTTCATCTCCTCCTAGTGAATCTTATACTCTAGGGGCGGGCGATCGCCTTCGGATTGATATTCTTCGAGTTCCCCAGTATAGCGGCGACAATGAAGTTTTGGTTGATGGTTCTCTCAATCTACCCGTTGTCGGTAGCGTTCTCGTTAAAGGTCTGACCTTAGAGCAAGCCTCCAGAGCGATCGCGGATGCCTATTCCAATATCCTTAGAAGACCTTTAATTACAGTAACTTTGCTCGCTCCACGTTCTATTAATATTGGTATTGCAGGGGAAGTCAATCGTCCCGGCACCTATGTAATCGCTCTCCAAAGTTCCCAGATCCCCACCCTGACTCAGGTGCTAGAGACCGCTGGAGGAATCCGACAGTCAGCTGACCTCCGACAAGTACAAATTCGACGACCTCACCCATCTGGGATAGAGCAGACGATTGATGTTGATCTCTGGCAGTTGCTGCAAACAGGGAATCTAAGGTACGACCCATCCTTAAGAGATGGCGATACTATCTTTATTCCTGCTGCGAGCGAGATTAACCCAGTCGAGTCGAGCCAAATAGCTGCCGCTAGCTTTTCGGGCGATGAAGAACGACCTATTAATATTGCAGTTGTCGGAGAAGTCTTTCGACCGGGTCCATATACTGTAACGGGGAGTGCTCGGACTGGAGCCGCTGGAGTACCCGGTGGGGCAAGTGGCGCAGGGCGATTGCCGACCGTTACACGTGCCATTCAAGTTGCGGGTGGTATTAAACCTCTAGCCAATGTTCGTCAAGTTCAGATTCGCAGACCTACCCGTGATGGCATAGAGCAAGTTGTTGATGTCGATTTGTGGCAACTCCTGGATGGTGGAGATCTCAACCAAGACGTCATTTTACAAGAGGGCGATACGATCTTTGTTCCGACGGCACCCGATATTCCCCTAGAAGAAGCAGCGGCGATCGCATCTTCTAGCTTTGCTCCAGATACCATTCGTATAAATGTTGTCGGAGAAGTTCGTAGTCCCGGTACCGTTTCAGTTCCACCGAATACGCCTCTCAATCAGGCATTGCTTGCAGCCGGAGGATTTAGCAATCGAGCTCAACGACGATCAGTTCAGCTCATTCGGCTCAATCCCAACGGAACCGTCTCCCAAAGGGGTGTCCCTGTTGATTTTGCGAATAATATTAACGACCAAACCAATCCAGTCCTTAACAATAATGATGTCATTGTAGTTGGCCGTTCCGGCCTAGCCAGTGTTGCTGACACCTTAGACACAGCTCTATCCCCCTTAACTCGATTTGTGACTCTATTTGGACTCCCATTTCGCTTCTTTGGACTTTTTGACTAGCTACAAAGCTTCTAGAAAACTAACGTCATGAGTTGGTTACTTTTGTTGCTGCAGTTTCCTCCACTCGATGTATTGGCCAAAGAAAAAACTACGCGAATTTAAACATAATGATGCCCCAGTCAGCGTCTCGAACTCATCTAGCCCAGTCCGACCTCAATGAAGAAGGCGGGCTAGAACTCGGACAGGTTATAGCAGCACTACAGCGTCGGCTGCTCCTGATCATCGGAATTACAACCGTCGTTGTATCCGCTGCGGTCCTGAAAGCGTTGACTGAGACTCCCATATACCAGAGTCAATTTGAGATCCTAACTGAACCGGTTACAGTGGAAGCAGAGGTGATCTCTTCCATTCCAGATACATTGGGTAGCAATCAACGTGTTCCTAGGAACGCTCTTGATGAGACAAAGCTTCGTATTCTCAGAAGTCCTAGCGTAATCAATCCCATTGTAGAAGAACTAAAGTCTCGATATCCTCAAATCACCTATGGCTTCTTAGTTTCTAGTCTGAACATTAGTCCAATCGGAAAAGATGCAAGAATTTTAGGGATCTCCTATCAAGATGAAGATCCCCAAAGAGTTGAGGCAGTGCTCAGTGAAGTTTCAGAAGCTTTTCTCCGCTATAGTCTAGAATCTCGTCAATCCAACATCCAAAGGGGGTTAACTTTTGTTGAAGGACAGCTTCCCGATCTAGAATCGCGGGTTCAAGAACTAGAAACTCAACTGCAGCGATTTCGCCAGCAATATGGGATCGTTGATCCAAACACACAGGGACAAGAGCTCGCTAGTCAACTAAGCAGTTTTTCTGGCGAACGACTCTCTACTCAAATTGCTCTCACAGAAGCACAAGCACTTTATTCTGACCTACAGAATCAGTTGTCTTCTCAACCTGATGAAACGGCAGCTTCTTCCGCACTCAGTAACAGTGCGCGTTATCAAGACTTATTAAATCAACTTTTAGTCATTGATAAAACTATTTCAGAACAGGCAACCGTCTTATTGGATACGAGCCCAGATCTACAACTTTTGCAGGAAAGTAGGCAAAACTTAATCCCCCTCTTAGAACGAGAAGGTGCCAGAGTTCAGGAAGAAGTTGCTAGCCGCATTCGAGAACTACAAGCTCGCAATCAAATCCTCTCGCAGGTTGTCGAAGACCTTAACTTACGGCTGAAGCAATTTCCTGAGCTTTCGAGAGAATATACTGCGATTCAAAGACAACTCCAAATTGCTAACGATAACTTAAATCAGTTTTTGACAAAGAGAGAGGCTCTAAGAATTGATGCCGCTCAGCGAGAAGTCCCCTGGCAAATCCTTACACCACCGGGTCGCCCTAGACCCTCATCGGCAAATCTCAAGGCCAACCTTGTTTTGGGTACAGCGCTCGGACTGCTGTTGGGCATTGCAGCAGCGCTCGTGCTCGAAAAGCTGGGCGGAGTTTTATATAGCTCGAAGGAAATTAAATCAATTACTAACTTTCCCTTGCTTGGAGTAATTCCCTTCAATCAAATTCTTGAAACTTCCAGAATACCTATCAACTTTTCAAGTGTCATGCAACAGGCCGATGCTACGGCTGAAGTGGAGCAAAGCGCTGTGCAACCATCTGCTTCTATCGCTTTTTTTGAGGCATTTCGCTTGCTCTATACGAGTTTGCGCTTTGTCGGAGCTGGAGCAGCACAGCATTCCATCACAATTAGTTCTGCGGCTCCAGGTGATGGAAAATCAACAGTCGCTTTATACTTAGCTCAGGCAGCATCGGCTATGGGACAACGGGTGCTCTTAGTAGACGGGGATTTACGCCGACCCGTTCTGCAAGATCGACTGGGCTTAGACAATACTCAGGGACTGGTTGATATCGTAACTCATCATCTAAATCCTAAAGATATCATTCAGAAATCTTCCTTAGATGAGAATCTTTTCATCCTAACTGCAGGAACAGTTCCACCTGATCCAACCCGGATTTTATCCTCTAAGACCTTTCAAGAGGTTCATGAACAGTTGCAAGACCTATTTGACTTAGTTATTTACGATACTCCTCCCTTGGTAGGGCTTGCAGATCCCTACCTCATTACAGCTCATACAGGAGGTCTCTTGATGGTTATCGGTCTTAGCAAAGTTAAACGATCTCAGCTAGAAAAAGCAGTGGAAGAATTACGAGTCTCAGGTGTACCAATTTTAGGAACCGTCGCAAATGGTGCGAAGGAAGAAGTAGGGACATATGCTGGCTACTACAGCTAATTTTAGCAAGATCTTTCGCGATTACGAACCTCTTCAAACGCTAGGTGCTGTTCTAAAGCTGATAATAAGAAGGCGAAAAAAGAAGCAGTTGCTCATTACAACTGCTTCTTTTTTAACTTTTTAACCTAACGAATAAATCTGATCAACCCTTTAAACCTTTGCCTCCTCAAGCTCAACTGCCTCATCCTTCCGCTTCCGAAGTGCCGCAACACCCATACCTAGAAGACCGGGCAACAGAGCGGGTGTAGGGACTTCAGTGCCTACACCAATTTGAGCTCGGTTGAGTCCGGGTGCAACTCCATTGGTTACTTTAAATGCCCCTAGTGTAATGTCAGCAACTTTTGAGTTGTCAGCAGTTCGGAGAGTTCCACCAAGAGCACCCGCAAAGCTATAGAAATCTTTATTGATAGAGCCAGTCAAGTAACTTGTCGCATCAAGATCTAAAAAGACCTCTTCAGCTCCTAGAAAAAGACCTGAAATGAAATTCGTTAAACCACTCGTAATGTTGAACTGACTACCGTCATTTTTCAACTGTAAGGAACCGACGATGGGTGTTCCTGTCAATCCCGATAAATTACCTTTTGGACTGGTCAACAGCATGTCCTGGAAATTCAAAGTAAATGGATTGGTACTTTTAGTGAAACCGGTAACAGATGATTGACCGTCCAGAATAAACGAACCAGGGGCTAGATTTGCGGCTAGGGCAGGGGAGGCTGTTAGAGCGGTAGCTCCTGCCATCGCTGTAGCAGTCATTGCACTAAGGGCAACCGTTTTAAAACTCATAGTCTCAGCGGACCTCGTTTGAATTTAGATGAGTGGACTTACGTTCGACTGGAAAAACAAATTTTGAATGGACACAAAGGTGACTCAAAAGATATTGTCAGTTCCAGATACTGTTTAAGGCAGTCGATGGTAGCTTTCTAGGCTAGGGCTCTAACCCATCGACTACCTGGGTTTTCCTGTAGGCTGTTGGGTACAACGTAAACATCCTAAACTCGCACAGAATGCTAAGGGACGGACGTTTTTGTCTTCTCTTCCACCTGTATCCAGATTAAGACGAGTCCCACAGCAGCACAACAATTACTCAGTATATTCACTTAAGCTTCACAGAAAAGAAAATACTTAGAACTTTTGATAGAGCAGTGAAGTAAAAGCCTTATAATTCGGATTTTTTGTACTTGCTAGTCGAGTAGATGTAGGTACAAGTTGAGCGGCAGTAAGCATTTGGGCAAGAAAGCAGAGCTAGTTCTAGAGCCAATACCAATAGTGATTCAATGGCTAGGCTGAGCAGATTGAGTACGAGTTATTAGTATTTTTAAGAACAAATGCTATGCAATGCTGCCGCGTTTGCGGGTTTCTTTGTAGGAGGTGCCGATATTTTTGAGTCCGGCTCGGATCATTTGCTGTTCGAGTAGGGCAAAGAAGCGGGAGCGATCGCCCCCTCTGACTACAGCCTGATTATGGGCTTCGGCTAACGCAACAGGATAGCCGAAGCCTTTTTGCACTTGTGTTAGGGTCAGGCTCAGAGCATTGTTGAATAGGGTTTCATCTTCAGTCACCCAAGCAGGAAATTCAACGCGGGCGACTTCTGAGCCAACATGAACGTAGCAAAAGAAGATTTGGTGGTCGCCGTATAGATTGAGGATGTTGGCGGAGCTGCGCCAGAGGGGACTGCGCTGTCCAGGTTGGAGTAAGAGTGACCACAGGGCAATATCCCGGAGTGGCGAGAATACTTGGCAGGGAGCCTGATCGGTGTGGCCAGGGCAATGAGTTTGGCAATCGGGTACTGGATGGGGACAGGTGTGCAGCCGCAAAAAGTTGAGCGCTTCGCCGCTGCGTGAGGCGCTGAGGTATCCAACCAGCGGAATTCGAGCATCTCGCAAGCGATCCCAGGCTTCCAGAATGGGAGTCAGGATGCGATCGCGCGCATCTCCCGGCAGCGGTTCTAAGAACCAGTGGATCAGGGAGCCGTCTACCATAGCGAGAGTTGGGGCATTTTGAGCGAACAGCGACTCTGTAGGCGTCACTTTCAGTTTTGAGGTAGGTTTTGAGTTTTGAGTGGGTGGCGTTGAAGTACTTTCACTGATGGCAAGCTCGGCCAAAATGGTGGTTTCGGAGACAGTGCGACAGTAGCCCATCCATTCTTCGGTGCGGATGCCCCACTGGCGAGAGACGTAGAGATCTTCGGGGCGATAGAACACTTCGGGGAGGCTGTCGAGGAGGGGGTGACGGCTTTGACCGTAGTGCAAGACGACTCGCCCGACATTGATCAGGTAGCAGTAGGCGATCTCGTGATGGCTGGGGGCAATTTGAGAACCGTCGGTGGCGATGACGGTATGGATAGGGGGCGCTGGCGTGAGGTCGATGCGGGTATCTAAGGGTTCTAGCGGTTCGGCAGCAGCAAAGCCGAGGCGATCGCCCCAATCTTGTTGTAGTTCAACCAGTTCAGCCTGATGGGCACGGGCTTCTTCTAGCAGTTGCCTTGCAATGTTGAGGCGCTTGCGGGCCGCTTCAGCCTCTTGGGTGAGGTGTTGGCTGATGCCTTGAAGTTGGCGGGCCAATTTCATCAGGTCGAGCATAGGAAAAGGAGATCTCTAATAATACGACCATTCTATTAACAAATTATAGAATAAAGTATCCGATGAATTTGAGCTTTAGGGTTGAGCTGTGGGAATGGCAAGTGTGCTAATCTGTTGGCATCAGTCAAGATCGCTTGAGTCTTCTTCATCCAACAAATCTAGCTGGTATCCCACCCTAATCTCCTCAAAGATTCGCTCCCTAAGGGATTTTGGCAATCCGATCAAGTAACAGTTTAGAAGAGAGAAAACCTCTCAAGGATTGGTTTTTCGAGCTTTAAGATGAATCAACTTCTAGGCTGTGTGGCTATAAAAGTCAGTATTTGCAGGCTTTTGAGAGATTAATCCTATGATTTTAAATGTCTGCATTGCTACAGCATGACTTCTAAAATTTCACTGCTAGCTAGATTACGTTTCAAGATAGATAGAGGTGTGGATTTCTCTACCTCCTCAGGTAGAAAGATCTACCTTTGCATTGCTATAAAATTTCCTTAAATTCTGATTCAGGTTCTAGCTCTCAAGCTCAATTATTTGCTTGAAAGCATTCCGTAGTTAAAGAGGCAGGCTCTTCTAACTCACTTCGTTTTCTTTAGGAGGTTTGTATGCGGATTGCTCAGGTTGCCCCACTGTGGGAGCGAGTGCCTCCCCCCGCTTATGGTGGTATCGAACTTGTCGTGGGTCTGCTCACGGATGAGTTGGTGCGGCGAGGACACGATGTGACACTGTTTGCGTCAGGGGATTCTATTAGTTTGGCCAAACTAGAATCTGTTCATCCTCAAGCTTTGCGTCTTGACCCAGCTGTGAAGGAACACGGCATCTATGAGTTGCTTCAGCTCAGTCGTGTCTACGAGCGTGCCCATGAGTTTGACATCATTCATTCCCATATGGGCTGCGCCCCGTTGCCCTACGCCAATTTGGTAAAAACTCCGACTGTTCATACGCTCCATGGTGTCTTTACGCCTGACAACGAAAAGATGTTTATGCATGCCAAACATCAGCCCTATGTCAGTATCTCGGAGGCTCAGAGAGACCCTCGACTTAATTTAAACTGTGTGGCGACGGTCTATAACGGCGTTGATCCCGATAGTTACCAATTTTATCCCAAGCCAGATGAGCCGCCTTATCTGGCTTTTTTAGGCCGATTTTCTCCGGAGAAGGGGCCGCATCTGGCGATCGCCATTGCCAAGCAAACCGGATGGCGTCTCAAGATGGCTGGCAAGGTCGATATTGTGGATGTGGCCTATTTTGAACAGGAGATCAAGCCTCACATTGACGGCGAGCAAATTCAGTACTTGGGAGAAGCCAATCACTTCCAGAAGAACGCATTACTGGGTGGCGCTGTGGCGATGCTGTTCCCGATTACCTGGCGGGAGCCGTTTGGTCTGGTGATGATTGAGTCAATGGCCGCAGGAACGCCTGTGATTGCAATGGAGTTGGGATCAACTCCTGAGGTGATTGTGCATGGGAAAACTGGATTCCTGTGTCGCACGGTTGAAGATTGCATTGCGGCCACTGCTAACGTTGAAGCGCTAGATCGTCGGGCTTGCCGTGACCATGTGGTGAAAAACTTCAGCGTCCAGCACATGGTTGACGGCTATGAGGCGGTGTATCAGCAAATTTTGGGCGATCGCTTTCTGCAAAAGAGTCATCTTCCAATCCCAGTCAGCTTGAGTAGCCAGCGAGTTGAGTCATCTGGCTTAAGCAATTTGGCTTGAATAATCAGCTTGAGTCAGCAAGTGAACTGGTTACTTGAGCATTAATTTGAGCATTGATTTGAGCATTAAGAGGGGATACCTAGATTGCCCAAGTGGAAACGGGTATCAGAGCCCCCATTCATTTCATGAGGTAAAAAATGAAGTACCCAGAGAAACAGCAGGTTAGCGCTTCGGCAGCTATTCCAGCTTGGAGCAATTCTTTCTCAACCGTTTCGTCTACTGGATCTGCGGTTGTTCGGTCGGAGTCGGCCCAGCGACAGGCGATCGCCCTAATTTCGGTACATGGCGACCCAGCAGCAGACTTCGGCAAAGAAGAAGCCGGAGGCCAAAACGTCTACGTGTGCCGGGTGGGCGAAGCGCTGGCCAAGCTAGGCTGGCAGGTTGATCTATTTACGCGCAAGAGTGACCCTGACGCTCCTAGCATCGTGCAGCACTCTCCCCACTGCCGGACAATTCGACTCACGGCTGGGCCAGAAGCGTTCATTCCTCGCGATCAGTTACTGGAATATTTGCCGCAATTTGTGCAGGCGTTCCAGCAGTTTCAGACCAAAGAGGGGACTAATTACCCGCTCATTCATACCAACTATTGGCTTTCGGGCTGGGTGGGTCTGCGTCTCAAAGAAGCCTACAATTTGCAGCTGGTACATACCTATCATTCGCTGGGAGCGGTGAAATATGGCACGGTGGGGCGATCGCTCATTACCCATACCCGCCTCGCCGTTGAGCAGCAAATTTTGAGAAAAGCCGATCGAGTGGTGGCTACTAGTCCTCAAGAGGAAGAACACCTGCGATCGCTTGTTTCCCCCAACGGCCAGATCGACATTATTCCCTGCGGAACAGATACTGAAAACTTCTCTGCTCTGCCTCAAGCTGAAGCCAGAGCTAAGTTGGGATTTGATGTGGGGGATCAAATCGTGCTCTACGTCGGACGGTTTGATCCGCGCAAAGGCATAGAGACCCTCGTTCGGGCCTGCGCTTGCTTGCCTGGGGCAGAGGCTGAACGTCTGCGTCTGGTGATCGTCGGTGGGAGCGACCCCGATCAGGCGGATGGCCAAGAGCGGCAGCGGATTGAGCAGATTGTGAAAGAAGTGGGATTGGGCGATCGCACCTACTTTGCTGGGCGAGTAGGCCATGACTTGCTGCCGCTCTACTACACCGCCGCGGATGTCTGCGTCATTCCGAGCCACTACGAGCCATTTGGGTTGGTGGCGATCGAAGCGATGGCCTGTGGAACACCTGTGGTTGCGTCCAATGTCGGCGGCCTAAAGTTTACGGTCGTTCCCGGAGAAACTGGATTGCTGGCTCCTCCGCAAGACACAGCAGCCTTTGCAGAGGCGATTCAGCGGATCTTGGGCGATCGCCAATGGGCCAAACAGCTGCAAAAACAGGCCGCCACCCGAGTTCAGCAAAACTTTAGTTGGACTGGCGTCGCCATTCAGCTCAGCGATCTCTACCGACGGTTGCTAGCCCAATCGATCAGCCATCCTGCCCCCCGATACAACTCGCCCATCCCGCTAGAAGCGGTAGCGACCGTAGCCACCGAAACCTCCTACCCCCGCACCAAGGCCTCCTAATTCCTAGGGGCCACGCCTTGACGCTCTCCTTCTAACCTTCGCTACAGAGTGAGAGCGTCAAACCAAAGGCTTATTATTTCTTTGATATTTCTCCCCAAGCTTGAAGTTTGCGACTTGATTGCTTTTCTGGGTAGACTTCTCGCCTCAATGTTGGAATCATAGTGAGAAGAACTCCTTTCCGTGACAGCAGCATTGACTTGGGTATGAAGATGAATGCTCGGATGATTGCTGTTCCACGGATTCATCTTAAATAGTTGTGCGCTATGCCTCAATCTGCTGAAAACTTAGCTGGAATTGTTTCCGAACAAGTTGAACTCGATGGCAGAGCCTTTGTCCCTGCCGAGCGATCTTCCCTATCAGAGTGGCCCTATGTAGCGACCGAGCGCCCCCAGCCGACCCTCACCCTCAAAGATGATGATCTCTTTTTAATCACGGATACGCTAGGCAATATCTCTGGATCTGCAGATGCCGGGATCAACACTAGCCTAGGGCTATTTTGCCGAGACACTCGATTTTTGAGTCGCCTAGACCTCCAGATCGAAGGGCATGCTCCGATCCTCTTGAGCAGTACGGCCCAACGCGGATTTGCGCTCTCTGTTTTGTGCGCCAATCCTCATATTGGCGATCGCGTTCGAGCTGAAACGGTTGGCATCCAACGTGAGATTGTCTTAAACGGGGGCCTGTTTGAGGAGATCACCGTCACCAACTACAGCACCCAGCCCGTCCAATTTGAGCTGAGCCTGAGCTTTGACGCAGACTTTGTGGACTTGTTTGAAGTGCGGGGAACCCAACGCAGCCAACGAGGCAAACTGCTGAAGCTGATCAAAGGCGATCGCCCCGATTCACAAGCACCTGAAGCACCTGAAGCGCCTGATTTAGGAACGCCTGACTTGGGAGCGCCTGAGGCAGAATTGACTTTAGCCTATCAAGGTTTAGATCAAATCCTGATGGAGTCTCGCATTCAGTTTGTGCCTCGTCAGCCCAGCCTATTCAAGGGCAAGACGGTCATCTGGAAGTTGGACTTGGCCTCCCATGAAACCCAAAAACTGGGATACCGGATTCACCTCTTAACCAACAATCGCCCCACCTCCATGGTGAGCGCTCCTAGCACGCTGATGCAGGCCAAAGCCGCAGAATCGATGGAGGAGCAGGAATGGCGGCAGAGCGTCACCCGCATTCGCTCAGATAACCGAGCCTTCAACCAGGTTTTAGAACGGGCCGAGCAAGATATTTATCTACTGCGGCAAACCTTTGGTAAAGACAAAGCGCTGTCGGCAGGGGTGCCTTGGTTTTCGACCCTGTTTGGACGAGACTCCATCATTGCCGCTTCTCAGACTTTAGTTTTGGACCCGGCGATCGCCCGTCAAACCCTGACCATTTTGGCGCACTACCAAGGCAAAATCGAGGATCATTGGCGGGAAGAAGAACCGGGCAAAATCCTCCATGAGCTGCGGTTTGGCGAAATGGCCCGCTGTGGCGAAATCCCTCACACGCCCTACTACGGCACCGTAGATGCAACACCGCTATGGCTAATGCTCTACGCCGAATACTATGCCTGGACCCATGATCAGGAAACGCTAGAACGGCTGTGGCCCAACGCATTGGCAGCAATGGACTGGATTGATCGCAGCTGCCAAGCAACCGGATATCTCAGCTACTTACGCAAGTCTCCACGCGGATTGCCCAACCAAGGCTGGAAAGACTCCGACGACTGCATCGTGAACCGCAAAGGACAGTTGGCTCAAGGGGCGATCGCCCTCTGCGAAGTGCAAGCCTACGCCTATGCAGCCAAAATCCGGCTCAGCGAAATTGCCCGCGCCAAGAAACGCCTAGACCTCGCCGATCGCTGGCAAGACGAAGCCCGCGAGCTGAAGATTCGCTTTAACCGCGACTTTTGGCTACCCGAAGAAGACTACTGCGCCCTAGCCCTAGACGGTGACGGTAAACCCGTCGATAGCATCACATCCAACCCTGGGCATTGCCTCCATTTGGGCATTCTCTCCCTGCAAAAAGCGCAAAGTGTAGCCGAACGCCTACAAGCCCCGGATCTGTTTAGCGGTTGGGGCATTCGCACCCTCAGCAGCCTTTCCCCCGCCTACAACCCAATGGGCTACCACGTCGGCTCGGTTTGGCCCCACGACAACGGCATGATTGCTCAAGGCTTGCGATCGCTCGGATTCGTCGATCATGCCCTAGAGGTCGCCCAAGGCATCATCGACATGACACTCCAGCAGCCCTATCAGCGTCCCCCAGAGTTATTCTGCGGCTACGATCGCACTCCCGAGAACAGCCCCGTCCGCTATCCGGTCGCCTGTTCTCCTCAAGCTTGGGCCACAGGCACCCTGTTTCAACTTCTGGCCACCATGATCAATTTAGTCCCTGATGCTGCCAGCAATCATCTCCGCATTATTGATCCCACCCTACCAGCCTCTATCAACCGCCTATCGCTGCAAAACCTTCGCGTCGGTGCAACCTTGCTGGATCTAGAATTTGAACGTTCTGGAACCACAACCGCCTGCCGCGTCGTGAAAAAGCGAGGAAACCTACGGGTTGTTATTGAAGCCTAGAAAAAGTGTAAAAACATGGGGTACAGGTCTATCCGGTGCCCCATATTTTTGTCACTATTTTTGTCACTTTTTAATCACATTTATCTCTGACGCTGAACTAGATGCTCTGATTTTCAGGTCAATCTCGATGCTGGCTGACGGCATTGAGAATCGGTAAGAATCTCAGATCAGCTAAGAATCCAGTGTTAGGAGATCGTGAATGGAACTTGATTATATATTTCATTGGCTTTATGTCGCAGGCATGGTCATTGGAGCCCTCTACTTTGCATGGCTCGGCACCAATCCTCGCGGAATTCCAAGGCTAGAATATTTCGTCGCCATGTTTATTCCCTTGTGGTCAGGATTAGCTTACCTGTCTATCACGCTACCAGGACTCGGCATTGAGCAAGGACGCTATCTGGCTTTTAACGATCACATCGTCTTTTTTGCCCGCTACCTCGACTGGATTGTTACCACACCGCTTTTGCTGCTGGCCCTATCCTGGACGGCCATGCACTATCACGCCAAAAAAGACTGGACGCTAATTTTTTCCCTGATGGCGACCCAGGTGATTGTGATCTTGTCAGGACTGATCGCCGATCTCTCGGCGGTGCCCAGTGTTCGGTACTTTTGGTACATCACAGGTACTATTGCCTTTTTTGTTGTGATGTGGGGAATTTGGAATCCTCTACGGGCCAAAACACGCCAACAGCAAGAGGAGCCTGAGCTACCGCGATTCTATGACCGATTAACTACTTTCTTTACCGCAACCTGGATTTGCTATCCGATCATCTGGATTCTAGGGCCTTCTGGTTTAGGATTACTGAGTCAAATGGTTGAGGTTTTCCTATTTTGCTTGGTGCCCTTCTTTTCCAAGGTTATCTTTAGCTATCTGGATCTGAATGGCCTACGTAGTCTGGGAGCAAGTCGTGCTGAGACAGCAGGTGAACGCGCTGTAGGTGGTACTTTCCACTTTATGGACGACCTTCCCTTGCCCTGGCGATCGCGACGGAGACCACGCCGAAGCACTCGTTATTTCCCAGGCAATATGCGGTGAGTCCCGATCGCCCCTATCCGCAGCATTTACCTCGCTGATAATGGGCAACCTTTTTGCTTCCTAGATAAGGCCGAAGTCTGTTCCTGGCTCGCCTTGTGATCCTTGTGGTCCTGCTGGCCCCGGACCTGGCTCCCCTCGTGGCCCTTGTAGTCCTCGTGGTCCCGTGTCTCCAATTGGACCTGGCTCACCTTGGGGGCCTGCTGGTCCTTGTGGCCCCGTATCTCCGATTGGACCCGGTTCACCTTGTGGCCCTGCTGGTCCTGCTGGTCCCGTGTCTCCAATTGGACCTGGTTCACCTTGGGGGCCTTGTGGACCCGGGATTCCTTCCACTTCCAAGAGGGTGGTATTGAGGATTTCCAAGCGCTGCGTGACGGATTCCAAGCCAGACAGCACGACCGCACAGGAGTCTTCGTCCTCTGTTGGCAGTGTTCCTAGTGCCGGAGAATTGTCTCCAGAGGCCAGGTTTTTGGCGATCGCGACTCCTCTCCAAATGCCATTGATTAATCCATAAAAAATTAGGACGAGGATCAACAGGTTGGCGATCGCCACACCCCAATTACCCGCATTCCAGTTATACGTAATGTACTTGATGTAGTCGCGTCCTACCTGAATTAAGTCTTTGCCAGCGTAACCCATCTGAGAAGGCTGAGGCTCCTCTTTCGCAAGTTTAGACACTGTTAGTCTCCTGTATGGTCAAGAGAGGGCTAAAAGGGTTTGTTCCCACCAAGGCTATTCTTGAGCCGCTTCAACTGCCGGAGCAGATGCCGGAGCAGATTCAGTTTGCTGTTGCTCAACATTGCCACCGAGGTTTGGGATACTACCTGCAATATAAAGCCCCCAGGCCAGGCCACCCAGCGCTAAGACGCCAATAATCAGAAACACAAAATTGAAGTTGGTGGTTTGCTGATAGTTTCCACCGACCTGAGTTGCATCTCTACCAGCCGTTAGCTTTTGATTAGGGCGTTCATTGGGTGAAGGTGTGGTCATGATGCTTCTTTCCTCACGTTATATGTGTATGTAGGCGTAGCAGCTTTTTCATCAAAGACTGCGTGGCAAACCCATCGGATACACCCTTAAGTAGGATTCACTGGCTTGGAATATGCATTGATTTTATATAAACCTAAAATTCAACTCACAGTACCTACTAGGGTACTTTTTACGAGGTAATTCACTTGATCTGACTGCACGAAGTGCTCAAAAGCAGCTCTGAAAAGGCTTTAGCTTCAATTGGGCTCATGGCTTGTCCCGGACATTGCGAACTCTAGCGACTAGCTGTATGCTGTATACAACTTTTTACAAGAATTTGAACAGCTTCAGCAGACCTGGCTTTGAGCAAATCTTACGTTGTTTTTTGTTCATAACTTAACTTCAGGAGATCACGTCAGTGGTTGAAACCAGCACCGAGACAAAACTCGTCTTCATCTGTGGTTCAGCTCTCCGAGGCCAGCCCGATCATCAAAATCTTCAGTCTGCCAAATTCATCAAACCTGCCCAAACTCAGCCTCAATATCGTCTCCACGCCGCCGCAGATGGTTGGCATCCCGCCATTTATGCTGTGGAAGAAGGCGGAATTAGTATCCCTGGCGAAGTCTACGAGCTAACTCGTGAGCAATATGACTACCTGGTTTCTACCGAGCCACCCAACATGTATCCTGGCGACATTATTCTGGAAGATGGCCAAGTGCTGACCGCCATACTCTACCCCCGCGAACTGGTCGAAAAACACAATTGGCCTGACATCTCCCATCACGGTGGCTGGGCTGCCTACAAGAAAGCTACCAACCCATAACATTCCTTCCCCCTCACCAGGTCTCTACCGTGATCTCAGCTTCTCAACTCTCAATTGACTGCGATCGCCTCCTCCAGAGCATTGAAAAATTTGCCCAGATTGGACAGCTTCCTCTTGATCCAATTTCTCCAAGAGCGGGGGTTTGCCGTATTGCCTACAGTCCAGAAGATTTACAGGCTCGCCAGCAAGTTCAGCAATGGATGCTAGAAGCAGGAATGCAAGTACGCATTGATCCGGCAGGCAACATTATTGGTCGCTATCCAGGCCAGATTCCCCATGCGCCAGCCCTCGCAACAGGTTCTCATATTGACACTGTTCCGGTCGGAGGACGTTATGATGGCGCATTTGGAGTCTTGGCAGGATTAGAAGTCGTGCGCGTCTTGCAAGCAGAGCAAATTCAGCTGGCTCATCCAGTGGAGGTCATTGTCTTCACCGATGAAGAGGGCAGTATGCTAGGGAGCAAGGCAATTTCAGGCCGCGTCAAGCCTGATGAAAGCTATTACCGTCGCCCAGAGGGAACAGAAATTCAAACCTGTCTGGAGCGGGTCGGCGGCAATTGGAACCAGATTGCCCAAGCTCGCCGCAACGATCAAGATATTGCCGCGTTTGTAGAGCTACATGTTGAGCAAGGTCCGGTCTTGGAGTCAGCTGGTGTCCAAATCGGTGTGGTTGAAGGCATCGTAGGGCAAAGGCGCTACATGCTGACGATTCAAGGACAAGCCAGTCATGCGGGCACTACGCCGATGTCTATGCGAAAAGATGCTTTACTGGCGGCATCTCAAGCGGTAATCGCAGTCAATCAGTTGGCTAACATGCCTGGACAGCAAGTAGCCACGGTGGGTAAGATGGCGCTGTTTCCCAATGCGCCGAATGTCATTCCAGGACGGGTGGAGATGAGCCTGGATATTCGAGATCTCTCAAATTCCCATCTTGATCAATTGATGACAGATCTGGAACGACAACTGGAGGCGATCGCCACCACCACCCAAACCCAAATCCACATTGAACCTTCTCTTTATAATGAACCAGCCTTAGCCCAGCCACAGCTCCAGCAAATCATCGTTGAAGTTTGTGAATCACTAGGATTGAGCTATCTGCATCTACCCAGTCGAGCTAGCCATGACGCTCAAGAAATGGCCACCTTTACCGATATGGCGATGATTTTTGTACCTAGCATTGGCGGCATCAGCCACTCAACCACAGAATACACATCTCCAGAGCAATGTGCCCAAGGAGCTAATGTGCTTTTGCATACTCTATTGCGACTAGATCAAGCCTATCTAGTTGGTTAAAGAAAGAGGCAACTATCCTCATCCGAGAGTGATGGCGATAGCCACGCCTTCCAAATCTGGATTAGGATGAGCATCCATGTAAGATCGCACCAATTGTCGGCAGGTTTCTGCATAGCTAAAGCCCGCTTCTAGCTGCTGCCAAGTTGGGGTGCGGCTAAATTTGATGCCTTGTTGTTGAGCTGCCTTGCGACAGTGATTGTAGGAGCCGTAGCGTTGGAGAAGTTCTGCCTTGGTGAAAGAGGCTGGAGCGGCTGGGAGGTCAGCGATCGCAGTTTCTGCAGATTCAGGAATCTGCTCTCTCAGCTCATTGACCGCAACTTGAGCTACCGTAAAAATAGCAGCTGCATTGTGCAACTCTTTTTCTTGGTTGGCTTGGAGTTGCTCTAGAAGTTGATTGATCCGTTTTTTACCCATCTCTGCTATCTATCAAGAAGTGAGCGATTGATGGAAGCTTGATCTGTATACATTTGGGGTTTATCTAACCGATCATCTTCTGCTTTAGTTTCAGCTTCAGGCGCACCTGGCAATTGCGGGGAGGGATCACCCGTCATTTGCGCTGCCGCATCGTTGTCACTGTTTTCTTCGCGCCACCACACCACAATTGCTTTTACGGCTCGCAAGAACTTAAAAAAGTGGTTCGGCAAAGCCAGAATACTCCACTGGCTCTGTCCAAGCGTGTCTGGATCGGGAACTGTGTCAAACGCAGCAGAAAGCTGATCCAAGCGGCTCCCCATTGAGCCAAGTTCATGATTTAACTCTGCGATCACCAGCTGATTATTTTGGGTGATTTCCTGCTTTTCTAGCGTAAGCTGACTGACCAGGGTATGGAGATGTTCTACCCGAGTCTTAAACTCTACGATTGACTGTTTGTGCTCCTCGTTGCGGCGCAACAGCTGAGAGCGACTGCGGTTTGTAAAAATTAGACAGTCCCGCATTTCCTCATACAGCTTTTCCGTTTCAGTCGATTTCAGGCCTTCCACAGTTTTAGGAAACTCTTTTGCAGACCGAAAGCGAGCCGATGGTTGATTTGAGGTAGCCATAATTACACTCCGAGCATAACTTTTCCTATCTTGGCATCGGGGGAGCATAACCGCCAGTTAACGATCGCGCCTTCATCCCTCAAAAACAACAAAACAGCTAATATATCCCTAGAAATTGAATAATCAAAGCAATTTGATGCAATCTACTTTCTCTGCTCGGTGAGGACCTAAGGACCCGGAATGCCCAGCTTATTTTTATCGCTTCTCACTGTCATTTCTCAGCAAGCTAAAGCAAAATTTGTCAAAAAAACGCGCGATCCCGATGCTGTTCAGGCTCAGTTTTTGCGATCGCTCCTGCGGCGACATCAAAACACCGAGCTAGGACAGCGGTTTGGCTTGGCCGAAATTACTACCGTTGCGCAGTTTCGTGAGCGGGTGCCCATCCTTCCCTACAGCAGCTACGAGCCTTACATCGAGCGCTCAGCCGCCGGAGAACGCAACATCCTCACCGCCGATCCGATCATTTACTTTAATTTGACCAGTGGCTCCACCGGAAAGCAAAAGCTGATTCCTGTGACAAAGCGATCGCGCCGGAGCCTAGATCGAGCCAACCGAGCGGCGATCGGATTTGCGGTCGAAGCGGCTCAGCAACGAGGTACTGCGCTCGGCAAAATGCTGCTCACCAGTTCGGCTAAATCGTTGGGGACAACTCCTAGCGGAATCCCCTACGGCCCCGTGAGTTCGGGCCAGTTGCGCTTGAGCAATTTTCTGTATCGACAGGTGTTTACCCATCCGTTTGAGACGCTGCAAATTTCTGATAGTCTCTCGCGGCACTATGTCTCTCTCCTGTTCGCACTACAAAACCCGCAGCTCGGGATAATTGGAGCAAACTTTCCGGTTTTGGCGCTGCGATTGGCAGAGTATTTGGAGAACCATGCTGAGCATCTAATCTGGGATTTGGAAAAGGGGGCGATCGCCGACTGGCTAAAACTCGAACCCGAACTTCGCAGCCAACTAGAGCAACAATTTTCTGCCTCGCCCCAACGTGCCCAGCAACTCCGCCAAATTCTTCAATCAGAAGGAAAGCTAACGCCAGCCTTGGTTTGGCCCAACCTCAATTTTCTGATTACGGCCCGTGGCGGCACGTCCAACTTTTACTTTGAGCGCTTTCCCGCTGCCTTTGGCGACACCCCCATCTTTGGTGGTATTTATTCTTCGGCAGAAGCGACCTTTGGCGTCTACGACAACTTCCAAGACGGTTGTATTTTGGCCTTGGAGAGTGGTTTTTTTGAGTTTATTCCAGCCGATCAATGGGAAGCTGACCAACCCCAAACGCTATTGCCCAGCGAAGTAGAGATTGGCCAGTACTATCGCATTTTAGTCACCAACTATGCAGGCTTCTACCGCTATGACATCCAAGATGTAGTTGAGGTGACGGGCTTTTACGAACGCACCCCTATTGTGGTATTTCGCTATCGAAGGGGAGGAGTGCTGTCTTCCACAACCGAGAAGACCACTGAGTTCCACGTTATTCGTGTCATGCAGATCCTTCAAGAAAAATTTAATTTGACGCTCGAAGATTTTTGCATTACGCTCTCCGACGATCGCATTCCAGCTCATTACTTGGTCAATATTGAACTATCACCTGGACTTAGCTTAAAGGAGCCAAAACAGTTCTTGGAACAGTTTGATCGTACCCTCAAAGAAATTCATGTTTCCTACGAAGTCAAGCGTCGCGATCAAGTGCCTCCCCCGCGTCTGAGAATCTTGCAACCTGGCAGCTTTGCCACCGTACGCCAACGGATGATTCAGCGAGGCATCCCCGAAACACAGCTCAAGCTCCCCCACACCAGCGAAGACCGTAACTTTTTGGCAGGGCTGGCGATCGCCACAGAAGTGAAGTTAGAAGACTAGGTACGAACTTGTACGTTTAGTAGGTTTTGGCTGGAATCAAGGGGGAGGAGGCGCGATCGCCCATAATCCTCAAAAGCAAAGGCATCAACTTGAATGGCATCATTGCGGGCTGCGATGGATTCTTGTAGGAGGGCTTTTTCTGCATCGCTGATTAAACCTATAGTGCAAGCACTCTCTAGAACTTGTTCAGGTTTACCTGCGGGGAGTTTTCCACTGCGGCTAGCAGCTTTGAGCTTCTTGAAGATGGGATCGGCTTGATGCGCCAGGGCAAAGGCTTGTTCAATTCGTCCCAGGGCTTGTTCAGGATCGGTGGGGATGTAGATGCCTGCGGTGAGGCGATCGCGCCCTTGTCCTGGATTCTGAATCGTATGAGCCACCTGGCTACCTAATTGATCGGAAGGTAAGGTGCCGATGGGGTTCAATCGCCATAGGGTGAGGATAGGGCCGCGCAAGAGAGTGCCTAGAATGGGGATTTCTAGATTCTTGAAGATGCCTTCTAAAGCTTGTTGAATTTGGGCGAAGGTGTATTGCATTACCCAGTGAACAATCGGCAAATCTTCAGCTTGTTGACCTTCGGCTTCAAAGCGGCGTAGAGTGGCAGTGCCCAAGTAGAGCCAGGAGAGTAGATCGGCAAAACGTCCGGTGAGTTTTTCTTTGCGTTTGAGGGAACCGCCATAGGTGAACAGTGCGAGATCCGTGAGTGATGCAAAGGTGGCGGAGGCCCAAGTGAGCTTACGGTAATAGCGGGCGGTGGGGCCAGGGATGGGCGATCGCGCCAATCTGCCTCTGGTCAGGGTCAACAAGACAGCCCGAAACATGTTGCGAACCAGTAAGCCCATGTGCGGCCAGAAAGCTTGATCAAAGGCGGCAATGTCTCCTGTGTTCAAGGCTTGAATTTCGGCGTAAACGTAGGGATGGCAACGAATGACACCCTGCCCAAAGATCATTAATGTGCGGGTGAGGATATTGGCTCCCTCAACGGTAATTGAAATGGGGGTAGCTGTGTAGATGTTGGCAAGCAAATTGCGAGGGCCGCGACAGATGCCTGACCCACCCAAAATATCCATGCCATCGTTAATGATCTGGCGGGCGAGCTCGGTGGTGTTGTACTTGGCGATCGCCGATACCACCGCAGGCTGTTCGCCTTGATCAACGGCACCACAGGTATAGAGCCGGACGGCGTCGACCACGTAGGTTAAGCCAGCAATGCGGGTGAGGGGTTCTTCCACGCCTTCAAACCGCCCAATGGGTAAACCAAATTGTTGACGTACAATGCTGTGGGCTCCGGCAACTCTGGCGACCAGTTTGGCAACACCTGTGCAAGTGGCTGGGAAGCTAATGCCCCGTCCGGCAGCAAGGGCTTGCATCAACATCTTCCAGCCCTGTCCGGCTTGCTCAACGCCACCAATGATCTGTTCAATGGACAGAATCACGTCATGCCCTTCGGTAGGTGAGTTGTAGAAAGGCACTCCCATCGGGTCGTGACGTTTATTGATCATCACGCCAGAGGTATTGGTGGGCACCAGGACGCAGGTGATCCCCACGTCCTCGCCTTTGCCCAGGAGATTATCCGGGTCGCGCAGACGGAAGGCTAAGCCCAATAGGGTAGCGATCGCCCCCAGGGTAATGTAACGCTTGCGCCAGTTGAGTTTGAGATACAGGTTGCCATCTTCACCCCGGAAGACTTCCCCGTGGGAGGTAAGGCTGGCGGCATCCGATCCGGCGTTGGGTTCGGTCAGGGCAAAGCAGGGAATTTCTTCGCCTCGTGCCAATCGCGGCAGGTAATGTTGTTTTTGTTCGGGGGTGCCATACCGCAGCAAGAGTTTGGCGGGGCCGAGGGAATTTGTGACGCCAACAGTTGCCACATGGGTAAAGGAGCGTGAGGCCAACTTCACCATAACGGAGCTATAGGCCAGGTTGGAAAAGCCTAGTCCGCCATACTCCTGGGGAATCATCATGCCAAAGAAGCGCTCTTGCCTTAGATAGTCCCACACTTCGGGCGGCAGGTCTTGGCGCTGGTAAATCTCCCAATCGGTTGCCATCTGGCATACGGTTTCAACGGGGCCATCCAGGAAAGCTTGCAGGTCAGGTGAGGGTTTGGGATAGGGTTGGCTGAGGATGCGCTCAAAGTTGGGTTTTCCGGTGAAGAATTCCCCTTCCACCCAAACATTACCCGCTTCAATGGCGGCGCGTTCGGTGTCTGAAATGCTGGGCAGCAGCTTCAGCGTGTGAATTAATTTCACGAGAGGGGCGGTGATCAATCGCTGTCTCAGTCCAGCCATATTCAAGATCAAGGCCACAATGCCAAAGAGACCCCAGCCTGCCAGGGGAGGATTGATGACGGCTAAAACGGCGATCGCGTACAGTGTCCAGAGCCACAGCGGCGGCCCCAGATAGCCCAATACCATCAGGAGTACCAGGATGGCGGGAAGGGTGACGGTCAATGGGAGTGGCATCATGATTGGAACTCCTAAAGCATCAAGTTTTCAAATACGCCTGCTGCGCCCATGCCGCCACCAACGCACATCGTCACCATGCCGTAACGGATGCCGCGCCGCTTCATTTCGTGCAACAAGGTGGCGGTGAGTTTGGCTCCTGAACAGCCGAGGGGATGCCCCAGAGCGATCGCCCCTCCATTCACATTGACCATCTCATCGTTCAGACTCAGTTCCCGAATCACCGCCAGGGATTGCGCGGCAAAGGCTTCGTTCAATTCAATTAAGCCGATGTCATTGAGCGTTAGACCCACTTGCTGCAAGACCTTTGGCACGGCAGCAACGGGGCCAATTCCCATCACTTCGGGAGAAATTCCAGCTACGGCAAAGCCCAACAATTGAGCCATGGGTTGAATGCCCAGTTCATTCACCAGCCGCTCGCTCATCAAGACGCTGGCGGCGGCTCCATCTGACATTTGGGAGGCATTCCCAGCCGTGACGGTGCCATTCATGCGGAAAACGGGCTTGAGGTGAGCCAGGGCTTCCAGACTGGTATCGGCGCGGGGGCCTTCATCGGTATCAAACAGGATTTCTTGCGTCTCGGTTTTGCCGTCATGATAATGTGTTGCCCGTACGGTAACGGGGACAATTTCTTCTTTAAATCGTCCTGCTGCAATGGCGGCTAAGGCTCGCTGGTGCGATCGCAAGGCAAAGGCATCTTGATCGGCACGGGAAACTTGAAACTTCTCGGCCACATTTTCAGCCGTCAAGCCCATCGTGATATAGGTGCCGGGAGCATCGACCAACAATTGCGCATTGGGCAAGAACTGGTGTCCGCCCATGGGGATCAAGCTCATGGATTCGACACCACCCGCAATCATGACGTCAGATTGTCCCCAGGCGATCGCCTGCACTGCCATTGCAATAGTCTGCAAGCCTGAGGCGCAAAGCCGATTCACAGTACAGCCCGCCACAGAATCGGGGAGTCCAGCTCGGAGGGCCACCATTCGCCCCAGGTTAAAGCCCTGTTCGGCTTCGGGCATGGCACAGCCCAGGATCACATCATCAATTTGATTGGAAACTAGGTGAGGGATACGGGCGATCGCCCCTTGTACTGCCGTTGCCGCTAAGTCGTCCGGTCGCGTATGGCGGAGGATTCCCCGTGGGGCTTTGCCGACGGGAGTGCGGACACTGCTGACAATATAAGTCTTGTTCATGATTCAGTTCCTCAGCGGCTTCTTCGTCTTCAACATGTGCAGAATTCGCTCTTTAGTCTTGGGCTGATCGACCAGCGGCAAGAAGTTTTCGCGCTCCAACCGCAGCAGGTAGTCATCGTCTACAGAGGTGGATGCGGTCAAATCGCCGCCCGTCAAAACATAGGCCAGTCGATGGGCTAGGGCGCGATCGTAGCCACTGATATATCCCCCTTGTTGCATGACATAGGCCATATGTTCAAACACGGCTTGGGCAGGCTCACCCAATACTGGAATGGGGTTGCGCGCGGGTGGGGCATAGCCCAACTGATCCAGACATAACACTTCTTGCTTGGCAGCATAGAGGCGGCGATCGCCATTGATCACGACCTTCGTCATTGAGTTCAAGAAGCCCAGTTCAATGCCTTCGTAGGCACTATTGGCAACTTTAGCAGTACCAATGGTTTCAAAGACTCGCTTCAAGAAAGGCATGATGTCGCCAGAGCTATCCGTAGCGGCTTTACCCGCCGCCCAACGAGCCATCCGCATCAGGCCACCCCCAGCCGGAATCAAGCCAACCCCCAATTCCACCAGCCCAATGTAGGTTTCGGCAGAGGCTACTACATGGGGACAGGCCATTGCCAGCTCACACCCCCCACCCAACACGCGCCCTTGGATGGCGGCAACGACAGGTTTATGGAAGTAATAAATCCGCTGCACCAATTGCTGAAATTTATTCAACAGGTCGGCGATCGCACCATGAGAATGATTAAAGGGATTAAGGTTTTCAAATTGAACGATCTTGCCCACTTCCGCCAGGTTGATGCCCACACAGAAGTTGTCGCCTTCATTGCCAATCACCATGCCCCGATAGTCATCGTGGCGTTCCAGCCAGTTCATCGCCTCAATTAGACCGTCAATGACTTTGATACTGAGCGTATTGGCCTTGGAGCGAAACTCATACAACACCACGCCATCCCCCAGATCCAGCAAAGCCGCTTCCGAGTTGTGCCAGAGGGTCGCGTTGGGCTGAGCTTTAATCGCGTCCAAGTGAATTTCATCAGAAAGGGTTTCTGTGTGGTTTGCTCTTTCAACAGCGGGATAAAACTGATGATTGGCGGGCAGTTGCTCAACCCAATCTGGTAGGGTCAATCCGGCATGGTGAATGTCTTTGCGAACCGCATCAAACCCCAACACATCCCAGATTTCAAAGGGGCCTAATTCCCAGCCAAAGCCCCAGCGCATGGCCTGATCAATATCCAGGGGACGATCGGCAATTTCGGGAATGCGGTTGGCGCTATAGGCCAGCGTTGCCAGCATCAATTGACGGAAAAAGTCGCCAGCACGGCCTTTCTGGTGATAGAGCTTTTGTAGACGGTCACTCAAGTCAGGTAGGTCGGCGATCGCCTCCAGATTGCCCAAAGTCAAAGATTTGGCAGGTTCATAGGCCAATGTTTTGGGATTGATTGAGAGAATTTCACCCCTCACCTTTTTGTAAAAACCCTGTCCGGCCTTGGCACCCAATGATCCCGTTTCCATTAGCTTTCGCATCAAGTCGGGGACGCGAAACATCTCGCGTTGCTCGTCGTGGGGAATGGTGGGATAAAGGTTATCTGACACGTAGGTGAGCGTATCTAGCCCGACGAGATCGGCAGTCCGAAAGGTCGCTGATTTGGGACGACCGACCAGCGTTCCGGTAAGGGTATCAATTTCTTCAATGGTGTAGCCCTGCTCGGTTAATGCCCTTAATCCCAGCATGGAAACAAAAACGCCAATCCGGTTCGCAATAAAGTTTGGGGTGTCCTTGGCAACAACAATGCCCTTACCCAGCCGCATTCGACCAAATTCCTGCATCCGTGCCAGCACTTGCGGATCAGTCTCGGTGGTGGGAATTAATTCCAGCAGCTTCAGGTAACGGGGTGGGTTGAAAAAGTGCGTTCCCAAGAAGCGTTGCCGGAAGGATTTAGATCGTCCTTGGGCGATCGCCTGAATGGACAATCCACTCGTATTCGTAGAAATGACAGTATCCGCACGAACAGTCTTTTCCACCCGCTCCAGCAATTGCTGCTTGATTGAAAGATTTTCAACCACCGCTTCAATGACCCAATCGACTTGTGCCAATCGATCCAAGTGATCTTCATAGTTGCCCAAAATCACCCGCTGCGCGATTTGCTCGGTATAGAAAATCGGTGGTGATTGCTTGAGCGCCTTCTTGAACGCGCCTTCTACTAAGCTGTTGCGATCGCCCGATTTGGCAGGTAACTCCAACAAATGAACCGTCAGCCCAGCATTGGCAAGATGTGCGGCGATCTGGGTGCCCATCACCCCTGCGCCCAACACAGCAGCAGATTTAAATGGCTTAAACATCATGGTTTTCCTCAAAATGCAGCGATTTAATGCGGCTAGTAATGCGTCAATGACCGAGCATAAACCGGGCAATGGGCCGCAGACATTTGCAAACAAGAAAACTGAGTCAACTCGGGTTCTAGATCTCCTGATTTTGGCGTGAGTTCCGTCCCGTAAAGCAAGGCAATCTCTGCTGCGAATGCCTCCAGAATTTGCACCCGATTCAACGTTCCGTCTGGATGCAGGAGATGGTTGTCAACGGTTAACTCAGCCGCAATTAGCTTGAACTTTCGCACCGTTGCCCAGTAGGGCAAATGGCAATTGGCCTGATCGACCAAACCTTGATAGCGGGCTAGCAGGCAGGGATGTTGTAGGGCTACAGCTTGAGCGGGGTCAACGCCTAGATGCTGGAGTTCCCGATGCAGCCAGTCTAGATTCGGGAAAATCAATAAACCACAGAACTTGTGATTGGCTCCGACAATAACCGCCTGTGCCACCAGGGGTGACTGATTGAGCGATCGCTCCAGCGGCAAGGGTGAAACATATTTGCCAGTGGAAAGCTTGAACAATGGCTTCTTGACGCCTGTTAATGTCAAAAATCCATCCGATGACATCTCACCCAAATCACCCGTATGCAGCCACCCTGACGGATCAATGACCCGTTGCGTTGCCGCCGCATCCCGGTAATAGCCATGCATGACAAACGGTGCTTTGACCAAGACTTCGCCATCGGGGGCGATCGCCAATTCCACCCCTGGAATCGGCATCCCTACGGTTCCAGCCCGGTTATGAGGGCCCCGGTTGTAGCACAACACCGCACTGGTTTCGGTCAGGCCATAGCCCTGCAATACTGGAATACCCGCCGCCGAAAACACCTGGGTCAGATCTGGACGCAAAGCCGCTCCACCGCTGATCAATGCCTTCATGCGATCGCCAAACACCGCCCGCCACTTGGCAAATACCAACCGATCAGCTAGCTTCAGTTGCAGGGCATACAGTTTTTGCGGCGATCGCCCCACCTCATACCGCTGCGCCAACTTGAGCGCCCAGGCAAATACGGCTCGATCAAACTTTGCCAGTCGTCGCCCCTGCTCCAAAATGCGCTCATACACCTTCTCTAGCAAGCGTGGCACCGTAATCATGATCGTTGGATTGACGGTTTTGAGATGCTTGATGATGTGATTGGGGTCAGAAAAATAAATGCTGTGCCCATAGCTCAAATGCCCGTAGAAAAAGGCGCGAGCAAAGATATGAGTCAGCGGCAAAAACAACAAAGCAACTTCTTGATCACCCGTTGCCAAACCGGGATAGCTGCTAAACGATGCCAGAATATCCGCTGAGATGTTTTCGTGGCTGAGCATCACCCCCTTGGGCTGCTTTGTTTCGCTAGCAATATAAAGAAGGGTGGCAAGATCCTGGGGGGCGATCGCCTCTCGCAATTGCCTTACCCCCTCCTCAGACCAAACTCTTTTTCCCCGTTCCCGCACCTCCGCTAATGACAACAGTTGAATCGCATCAGGCAATTGATCCGCCTGTGTTGGCGGATCTAGCTGCACCGCATCCAAAAACTGCGGCACCTGCAAACAATCTTCCAGCGAGCTTTGAGTCTCTACTGTTACAGGTTCACCCTCTTCCTCACCCATCAATTCCCCACGTAGCCGCTGCCAATCCTCCGGCACCTCGGCCACAATCACTGTTTGTAGTGCCGTTGAGTCCTTCAAATAAGGAACAAGTTGATAGAGCAGCTCTAAGTTGGAAATCACCAAAGCCTTCGCTTCGGCATGTTGAAGAATAAATAGGATATTTTCAATGGTTTGGGTGAGGTCAACGGGGACATCCACAATCCCTGCCAGCAAACAACCCATATCAACGATGCAAAACGGCACGTCGCTGTGCATCACTAGGGCAGTGCGATCGCCCCGTTCCAATCCCAGCACCAATAGCCCCAATGCCACTGCTTCAGCCGCTGCCCGAAAGTCACGATTAGACAGGGGCTGCCATTGCCGTTTGTGCCATTGATTTAAAGCAAGATTATTGGGATGGCGATCGCACGCTTCATCAAGAAGAGAAGGTAACGTTTGCCCTAGCCTCAAACAACCGATGTTAGGCGGAGCATGATAAACAGTATAGATATCAGCCATAGGGTTGAGAAGCGTCAATTGCGCTTCACATTACTTTGAAGTGCAAGTTAATGGATGATAGACATAGCTCCCAAACGGATACGAAAACTGGATAACAGTTAAACTGTCAATCCGATACATTGGAGAGGAGGGATTTATTTGTAGAACGAGATTCTCGTACCAACTTGAGAATGTCTTTAGTAATAGAAACCAGGTGAAGATTAAAACCTTCACAACAGGCTCACTGCACCACTTAATCTGTCTCGTACTGCTCCGACTTTCATCCAGAATGGTTACTTTCCAGTCATTCAGGAATTAATAAGTCTGACAATTCGAGAGCCTTGATATTTAGTTTTTTGAACGTGGATTTATCTGTTGGTCACCAGAGAATATTTCTTTTGAATCAACAGAAGCAACTATTTGAACTTATTTTCAGTATAGCTTGGTGTTTTTAAATCTGTGTGAAATGATACTTATTGTAAAAGTCTTCCATCCATAAGCCTTGTCCATCCCTCAGAACTAGAGTGGAATTGGCTGATCCTTCTGTACCTTTAAAATGTGAATCAAGTCATTGCATCATCAGTATTGGTTCACAGAAAGTTTATTTTTCAGGCCTATTTCTGTAAGATTTTATAGAATTAGACGGTTGTCATTTAGGTTCGTTTCTGATGGCTAAACCTACAGAATGGCACTTAACCTAATTTTTGGCTGAGCAACATAAAACAATTGCTACTACACTGCTACTACTAAAAATATTCTTGAGGTCAGTGAGAAAGCTGGAATAGAGCAAGAAAGTCTTGAACATTAAAATTTATGAAAGGGGGCGATCGCCCTAGTCGCTGCTTCATTCGCTCCCGCGTGCAGGCCGTGTAAACTGAGAGCAAGCCTTCACGGTTGATGCAAGAGAAAACTATGGTTGCCACAGAGCTGCGGGTTGGCATTGTTGGGGCTGGAACATCAGGAATCTAC
Source organism: Elainellales cyanobacterium (assembly GCA_041746655.1). Taxonomy (GTDB): domain Bacteria; phylum Cyanobacteriota; class Cyanobacteriia; order Elainellales; family Elainellaceae; genus JBGTGR01. Next base: position 51,205 of record JBGTGR010000041.1, read on the forward strand.
CTGGCGAGTTTGTTGGCCCAGCGAGACATTCAGGTTCATGTCTTTGAGCGATCGCCCCAAGTTCGGACGGAGGGATGTGGCATTTTGCTCGTTCCTGCGGGCCTGAAAGCGCTCAATCAAGGCAACCCTGCCCTCTGTCAGCACATCATTGATCTGGGCGTGCCCGTCCAGACGTTTGAGTTCCGCAACCTCAAAGATCAGGTCATCAACTCCAACCCCGAATCCTATCGGTCTGGCGAACTCCCAGCGCTGTTGATTCACCGAGGCGTCATTCTAGAAACGCTGCTGGAAGCACTGCCGCCCGATTGCCTCCATTTAGATGCGGCTTTCGATTCTGTGCAGTCAACTTCGGCAGGTGTCAATGTCCAGTTCCGGAATGGGCAAACCTGGCAGGGAGACCTGCTCATTGGCGCAGACGGCATTTTTTCTTCAGTGCGAGATTTTGTTGTACCTGAGGTGGAGCCCGTTTATCTGGGGGATGTCGTTTGGCGCGGCATCACTGCCGACGATAGCTTTTGCACCGATGGCTTATTTATTGTCTATGTGCGAGGACGCGGCATCTATGCCAACTTCTTTGATCTAGGCAATGGCCTCACCCATTGGGGATTTTTTCGAGAGGCAGATCAGTCAGACTCAGAAGTGGGACGTCCTGCTCCTCAAAACATTGACATTCCAGCCGAAGACCTCGCCAAATTGCCCGAGCGCCCGCGTGCGGTGATTGAGTCAACACCCGCCGAGCAGATGGCCTGCCGCTTTTCCTACGACATTGACCCGCTCCCCCAACTGTACTCCGGTCGAGTGCTGTTGATCGGAGATGCCGCACATGCCAAAAGCCCCACCCGCGCCCGTGGCATGACCTCCGGTTGGGAAGATGCTGTGGCTCTATCGCGTCAGCTCGCTGCCTATAGAGACATTGATCAAGCGTTGGCTGCATTTCAGGCCGAGCGCATGCCCATTGTGCATGAATATCAACGGACTAGCCGCGATATTAGTCAAAAGATTGGCCGTCAGCGCAAGAAGGTTTCTTCCTGATCAGCGATCGCACCGGAAGAAGTTTTTTCAAAATTCAATGCCTCCGCCAGCAACTCATTATTAGCAGCCTCTAGAGCTTGCCTGAGCTGCTGACTCGACTCCTGGCTAATCAGCCACACATCAAAAGGCGAACGACTAATGGCAGCTGTGTAACCCGCATGAAAGGCTGGACTGGAGCAGCACGCTTGGGGCAGATGTTGGTTAAAGAAGGCGACGCTCAATGCTTGCGTGTAGCCGTCAAAGGGCGTCGCAATCTGTGGAGTTGAAACTTGGGGCGATCGCTTGATTTGCAGATCGAGCTGTCGCACCAGGCGGGGCACATCTCGCATATGAGACTTGCCGTGCATGAGTGCCAAGTAGCGCTGCGGTGAACTGAGCCATTGAAAAATGCGAACCTGCTCTAGGGCCAGAGGAGCCGCAATATCGCGACTCCCCGCTAGTAGCAAGGTTGGTACTTGAACTTTTTTAAGGCCCTCAAGGCCAAGAAGCTCACTGCCCAAAGACTCCATCGTCAGAATGGCTTGAATGCGATCATCCTGTAGGGAATAAGATTGCCGAGGCAGGTTTAACGCCTGACATTGGAGGAGCAGAGACAAATTCGGATGCTGCAACGTTTCGCCACATGCCGTTTTAAGCTGCTCAAAGTCAATCTTTGCCCCAGCCAGTACAAAGGCCGTGTAGGCTCCAAACGAATACCCCATCATGCCCACAGATTGGAGATTGAGCCGTCCGTCAAACTCGGCTAGGTTGCGGCGTTCTAGCTCATCGAGAGTGTCACTAATATCGAGGGGACGACGAATAAACTCTGATTGGGCAAAGACTTCTTGCGATCGCCCTGCCAGCATTTCACGGACATGAACGACATCGCTACCCGTATGCTGAGGGGCCGCCACAAAATAGCCATAAGACGCTAGATGTTTGGCATACTCCGCCAGATCTTCAGGGCTAGAGGCCAAACCATGAGACTGAATAATCACCGGAAGACTTGCAGCAGGACAGGCTTGTGGCGCATAGCAAAATACTTGCAACGGAGACTGCGCTCCACCCTCCAAATCCGCACCCTCCAAATCCGACTGTTGCGATCGCTCCACCCTGAAGCTATATTGCTTGACCTGAAATGGCCCTAGCTTTTGCAAATCGGGAAACTGGCCCAGGTCAACTTCTGCCTCTAAACGAGCTTCTGCTGCCGAAAGGTCACGAATTGCAGCGATCGCAGTTTCACCCGCCTGCAACAACAAGTTTAGACGATTGGTTGTAATGACAAGCTGATCAAGATTGAGTCGCAGTGGGTCAGGGCTATATCGTAAAAAACTGAGTAGCGACACGCCTTCTGGATCTGCCGCGATTTGAAGAAGCAGATCTTTGAAGGTCAGATCAGCAGACAGGTAAAAAAAGCCTGACAGCCAGAGTAGAAGATGGTCCCCTAGCGACGTTTGAAAAAAATATTGCAACTGCTGCGGATTTAGCTCCAGGCGCGATCGCAAAATGCGGCGACACTCTGCCACCTTGGCGGGATCTGCCTTGCCGAGATAGAGCTGACAGGCTTTATTGGCTGCGTAGGGCAGCTTGTGAGCATCTAAAAATCCGGTTGTGCGGCGAAAAACCTGCAAAAACAGTGCTTTGAGCTGCCGAAGCGCAGTTTCTCTAAAGCTAGCAGGCGGAGGATTGGTCGGAGAGCTGATGTAACCCATAGGACACCTTGCAGATCAGCAACAGAGTTGTTGTCCGCTCCTCTCCTACCTCAATCATGCCTCAAAAAAGTGATTTTTAATACATTTAGTTGTTTGCTTCTTCACTGACTTCTTCGAGCGCCGCCTCTCCCACCTCTTCACCCACTTCCCCAATCAATTCTTCCATCGCCAGCCGAATCACTTGCCGTTGCTCTGCGTCGTAGCCCCAACGGTCTAGAAACGTCTGATAATCCCCAGATCCGGTAGCAGTGCTGTAGTGGAGAGCTTGGGCGCGATCAGCGATCAGAGGGAGATGGAGTTGCTGAATCAGGATAAGGCTACGCGATCGCACCCGGTCTGACCCCTGGGCCATACTCTCATTTTCTTCGCGGCGATGAGAGATAGCCATCGCAGAAGACATCGCCAGATTTTTGATCAGCAGTTCAGAGACTTGGGTCGGGGAAGTCTGGAGTGCTGCAATCACGGCTGGAGAAGGCTGATCGGCAATCGAGCGCTCATCGCTTAGGTACGTGACAAAAAAGCCCCTGGCCCCATTTTGAGTCCGAACTAGTGCTGCGATCGCCGCTTCAATCTCTGCCTCTGAGAGCGTTTGTTGCTCCATCGCATCCATCAGCGACTGCGTTAAGGCGATCGCCTCCTCAAAACTAATCTCTTCAGGAACCGACAAGTTTTCGGCAGCAGACTCAGACATAACTTCAGCTTCAACAACTGCAATTCAACAACTGTAATTCAACAACTGCAAACAGTTCTGCCCCGATGATATCTCACCGCTCCCACTCCCCACCCGTACAAATGTTTGCCCAAAAACTTGGGACTCTCAGCACCTGTGAGTACAATGACCTCATGGCAATCATCTCTTCCCGGCAACCCTCTCCAGAGCCAGAGCGGCATTCTCGCGTCCCCAGTGCGGCAGCGGGACACACTCCCCTACTGCAGCCTGAGGAAAGTCCAGAAGAGTATGGCAAGCCAGAAGAAAGCCTGCGCCCGCAACAACTGTCGGACTATGTGGGGCAAAAGGCTCTTAAGGAAGTTTTAGATATTGCCATCCGAGCAGCGCGATCGCGGCAAGAAACGCTGGATCACCTGCTGCTCTACGGTCCGCCAGGGCTAGGAAAAACCACCATGTCGCTCATTTTGGCGACCGAAATGGGCGTGAGCTGCAAAATCACTACGGCTCCAGCCCTAGAGCGGCCTCGCGATATCGTTGGGTTGCTGGTCAATCTCCAGCCCGGCGATATCTTATTTATCGACGAAATCCATCGCCTGCCGCGCGTCACCGAAGAAATTCTTTATCCAGCCATGGAAGATTTTCGGCTAGATGTCACGATCGGCAAAGGCCAGAGTGCCCGCACCCGCAGCATTCCACTCCAAAAATTTACATTGATTGGGGCCACAACTCGTGTTGGCGCACTCACCTCTCCCCTGCGCGATCGCTTTGGACTCGTCCAGCGGCTACGATTTTACGAACTAGACGAACTAACCGAGATCGTTACCCGCACCGCAAGCATTTTGGCCACACCCATCACACAAGATGGGGCCGCAGAAATCGCCCGTCGCGCTCGTGGCACACCCCGCATCGCCAATCGCCTGCTCAAGCGCGTGCGAGACTATGTCGAAGTCAAAGCTACCGGGATGGAAGTAACAGACGCGATCGCCGCCGAAGCCCTAGAACTATTTAACGTCGATCCCTGCGGCCTAGACTGGACCGATCGCCGCATGTTGAGCGTCATGATCGAAAACTTTGGTGGTGGCCCCGTCGGACTCGACACGATCGCCGCCGCCACCGGAGAAGACGCCCAAACCATCGAAGAAGTCTACGAACCCTACCTGCTCCAGATCGGCTACCTGCAGCGCACCCCCAGAGGCCGCATCGCCACCCCTGCCGCCTGGAAACACTTAGGCTACTGCCCACCCGATAGCCAACTTCCGCTGCTTTCGTAAAAATTCATAATTAAGATTCAAAATAAAATTCAAACCAAAAGCCCAAATATGGTTACTGTTTTGCGGACAATTTTTCTGACCCTCACCCTGGCGATCGCCCTCTGCTTTGGAGCCGTTCCAGTTGCTCACGCCCAAATCAACCCATTAGATCTGCCTAGCGAAGAGCTTGAACAGCTCGACACATTACGCAATCAAGCCTTTGAGGCCACCAACGCCGGAGACTTCGCCACCGCCGAAACCTACTGGACCCAAATCCTAGAAAAACTGCCCGACCACCCAGCCGTATTAAGCAATCGCGGTAACGCCCGAGTCAGCCAAAACAAACTCGAAGACGCGATCGCCGACTACAACCGAGCCATCGAACTCGTTCCCGACGCCCCCGACCCCTACCTCAATCGGGGCACCGCCCTAGAAGGACTGGGCCGATGGGAAGACGCGATCGCCGACTACAACCACGTCCTCGAACTCGATCCAAACGATCCAGCCGCATTCAACAATCGCGGCAACGCAGAAGCCGGAAAAGGAGACTGGAAAGGGGCGATCGCCGACTACCAGCAAGCCGCCGACCTAGCCCCCGACTACGCCTTTGCCCGCGCCAACTACGCCCTCGCCCTCTACCAGGATGGCCAAACCCAAGAAGCCATTCGCACCATGAAAAACCTCGTCCGCAAATATCCCCGCTTCGCAGACATGCGAGCCGCCCTCACCGCCGCCCTCTGGACAGAAGGACAACAAGGCGAAGCCGAAAGCAACTGGGTCGCCGCAGTCGGCCTAGACACCCGCTACAAAAACCTAGACTGGGTCGCCAACATCCGCCGCTGGCCCCCAGAAATGGTGAGCGCCCTAGAAAAATTCCTGACCCTCCAGTAAGGAGCCTAGGGAGCAGAGAAACGCAAAAAATCAGCGTCTCCAAGTTAGATACCGCCCCTGCAAACCACCGATGCGAAGCGCTCCAGGCCCACCCACAGACCAATCCTTACCGAGGGGGTGTGGGGGACGGGTTCCGTCCCCTGCTAGGGGTTTTGGGGGAGAAGCCCCCAAGGATCGAACTCCCCAAACCCCTTATCCCTCAAAACCCACCAAACCTTTCACCCGATCCGGCGTTAGCTCCTCCACCCGATGCAGCACAACCTCCGCCCCTGCATCCCTCAGCCACTCCGCATAAGCCACACAATATTCCGACGGCTCATGCACATGAGGCGGCAAAACCCCCACCCCAATCCATCGCCGCGAAGACTCCAGCCTTCTAGCATTTTGCACCGTCTGCAAATCCGCCACCGTATCGCCCACATAGATCACCGGAACCGGATTCTCCACCCCTAAAGCCGCCGATTCAACCTGACCCTCCAGCTGACGCACCGTTTCCAGCAAACCCGTTGGGTCAGGCTTTCCAGGCGCATCCTCCATCGCCACCAAAATAGGCGATCGCAACCCCAACCGCTTCTCCAACACATAGGTTGCCGAACCACGAGTCGCCCCACTAAAAAAGCCCCAGGCAATTCCAGCCTCCGTTAGCTCCCTTAGGTAGCCAGCCTGCATCAAAAGCGGCTCCTGGCAAATGTAGCCCGTCCAATGCTCCGGATCTGGCCCCCGATAGCGACTTTGAAAAAAGGTCACCAACTCGGTATAGTCTAGCTGCAGCTGCGATCGCTCCCGCCCCTGCCCCTCAAAAAATCGATAGACCAGCTCCTGCGAAGCCTCCCAGTCGTTATTCCAGACGCCCTCACCTTTCAGAACATCAATCTCCGCCGAAGTAGGACGATAGGCCCCAGCCGTAAACCGCTCAACCGTATCAGCCAGCGCCCGTCGGTAAGAGCCGCCCACATCCCGCACTACCCCATCAATATCAAACGCAACAATCGCCGAGACAGCAGGCACAGCTGCCGCACTCCCAGCAGACTGAAGCGGATCGAAACTCGATTGCTGCATCAAAGCCTCACATTTTCCGTTGAAACCGTCATGATTTTAACAGTTTGTGCTAGGTTAACCAGGGGAATCATGCACTAACATAGAGGGTTGTACAATACCTAGAGATATGGCTGACTCGGAGGTTTCATTGTCGAGATTTATTTTGAAGGTTCTTTGGCTCGACGAAAACGTCGCGCTTGCGGTTGATCAAGTGGTGGGGAAGGGAACTAGTCCCCTCACATCCTACTTTTTCTGGCCTCGGAACGACGCTTGGGAACAGTTGAAAACTGAGTTAGAAGCCAAGCATTGGATTGCAGAGACCGATCGGGTCGAGTTGCTGAACAAAGCAACAGAAGTAATTAACTACTGGCAAGAAGAAGGGAAAAATCGTCCTATGGCGGAAGCTCAGACGAAATTTCCTGAAGTAACCTTCACAGGTAGCGCCTAACAGGTCGCGCCTAAGGTCAGTTGCTAAGTTTTTGCTGTAAATGATGCCTCTCACCAACCAGAGGAATCTGCCCTGGACGCGACATGTCGCGTCCTTTGTGCTTTTTAGAATGTGCTTTTAAACAAACGGCTTGACCCAACGCTGGGCGATCGCCACATCTAGCATGACGCGGGCGATCGCAAACAGCAAAACACTCTCTGCAACCAACACCACCAACGTTCCAGAGTGACTCTGCACAGCCAAACCCATATCGACCTGGGCCAATCCTCTCACCAGCCCAAACGCCAAAACCGCGCCCGACTTTAGATGAGGGTTTTGGTCGCCCCGAATGATGTAGCGGTAAGTCACACCAAACAAAAAACCAGCCAGTGCGGCGATCGCTCCCCCTGCCAACCCCTTAACATCCAATAAACCGACCGGCAGATCCATCCACAGCTCAGAAGACTGGGAAACCAAAACTGGGTGCATGAGCGTCATCAGGCTGTAAATGCTGGCGATCGTGAGAGCCCCAACGGATCCCGCTTTGAGCGATTCGATTCTTTCTGTCCAGTCGATTTGATCCATCACAATTTCAAACGTGTTGACGCAACAGGACGGTAAGCTGTACCCAACGTATTCTGCCCCAATCCAGCTAACTCATCCAACCCCATTGTCACTTTCTGTAGCGTTCCCCCTGACAGACTGCCGTAGTTTTCAGTACACTTTTGGACATCGCTGCTCATTTCTGCTCATTGAAACCGCATAAAACGCTGAACCCGCTATGAAATCTGCACTCCTTAGTCCTTCAATTCTCTTGACAGCAGCTTTTCTAGCTGTGCCTGCTCAAGCTGAAAATTTTGAACATGTCCAACGCTTGGTCACGACGAGGGAATGTCCAGGTTGCGAACTGAATGGAGCCGGATTTGTTTATGGCAACCTAGAAGGGGCTAACCTGCGCGGTGCCGATTTGAGTCAGGCCAATTTCAATCGAGCCAACTTAAGCGGCGCGGATCTAAGTGGCGCAAACCTGACCGGAGCCGTTTTTTATAATGCCAACCTGAGCGGCGCAAACCTGAGCGGCGCAGATCTGCGGGAAAGCTTCCTCAGTGGGGTGAACTGGGAGGGAGCCAACCTCAATGGCGTCAGCTTGCTAGGCGCAGTTGGTCTACCGACAACCATCACAACCCCTGAGAACCTCTACCAATGGGGCTTGATGGAATCCCAGCGAGGCAACTTCAGAGGCTCGATTCAGTATTACGATCAGGCTTTACAGCTAGACCCAACCTTTGCCCATGCTCGCTTTGCGCGGGGAATGGCTCGACTCCGGCTCAACGACATTGCTGGCGCAACCGAAGACGCCAAGCAAGCCCGCGAGTTGTATATCGCTCAACAAAATGAGGAAGGTCGAGAGGCTACAACCCAGTTTGTGGAAGGCATTGAAGCGGCGCAGGTTGCCAGAGAACGAGAGCAGCGTGGCGGTGGCCGTGGCAACATACTCGGCGTCCTGGGTTCGCTGAGCGGTCTAGTGCTACGCTTCTTACTCCCCTTCTAGTCTTCTCCCCTTCTAGTCTTCTCCCCTTCTAGATAGTGAGCCTCGCCTTTTCTAACAACTTGAGCAGCGTCACCTCCCAGACCAGTCGAGGTTGGGCATAACTCCGCAGATGGCGGCGGGCCGCTTCGAGCAGCTTGAGGCTGTCGGGCTGGGCCTGAGTCTGCCAGGAGCGGTGTTGCAGATAGTCGATCAGCCAAAGTTGGGCTTCGGTGTCGAGTTCGGCAGCGATGCGGCGGGCCAATTCTAGGGCGGAGCGAGGATTGGGTAACTGAGTGAGGGCGTCGAGCAAATCCGGCGGAATGGCTTGGAGCTGCTGCCAACTGGCGATCGCCTCTCCAGGACTACCCTGGGCGATCGCCAACAGCTCTGAATTCTGTAAAATCTCTGCGTGGCCGTTTTGCTGCAAAACCTGGGCGATCGCCTCAGTACTCAACCGATAAAACGGAACCCGTTGACAGCGAGACACCAGTGTGGGCAGGAGAGCATCAGCACTCGGCGCGATTAAAATCAAAGTTGCCTGTCCTGGCTCCTCAAGCGTCTTAAGCAAAGCATTGGCTGCACCATCCGGCATCGTCTCAGCCTGCTCTAGCACCACCACCGAACGGGCCGCTTCCAACGGCGGACGGCCCAAAAACTGCGTAATCTCCCGAATTTGCTCCAGCCGAATAATCGGAGTGCTGCGACGCTTTAATCCAGCCTCCGCTGCTTCTGCTGCCGATAGTCGCTTGCCTTGGTGCAGGTAAGTCGGCTCGACCCACAGCAAATCAGGATGATTGCGCTGCCGAATTCGGTGACGTAGAACGTTTGAAATAGCGACATCTGGAGGAGCCAGCAACAGATCAAGAAAGCAAAGGGCAGCCAAACTCCGTCCGATCCCTGGAAACCCAGCAAACAGATAGGCAGGCGCAATCCGATTTTGCAAGACTGCACGGGTCAGTAGCTCGATGGCTTGAGGTTGCCCTATGAGGGGAGCAAAAGCGGCGGATACCATTGCAGGAGTCGTTCTTGGAATATGGCCTGAATCTGGTGGGTCACCTCTGGCTCACTCAGGCTAGCATCAATTCGGACGATGCGTTGAGGGTTGTCGCGGCAGAGTGCGGCAAAGCCTTGCTGAACTCGCTGGTGAAACGCTAGATCGCTCTGCTCCATACGGTCTGCCATGCCGCGCTGCTGGGTTCTAGCCAAGCCAACTTCTACATCTACATCGAGCCAAAAGGTCAGATCGCTGACCAGGCCATCGGTGGCGATTTGGTTGAGTTGATCGATTAGGTGGCGATCGAGGCCCCGGCCATACCCCTGGTAGGCAACAGTGGAATCTGTGAAGCGATCGCACAAAATCCAATCCCCACCCGCTAGCCGAGGCCGAAGCATTTCTTCTACATGCTGGGCGCGATCGGCAGCATAAAGCAGTAGTTCGGCGCGGTCTTGCAACCCAGCAGAGGCCGGATTGAGCAACATCTGCCGGATATCTTGCCCTAGGTCTGTTCCACCGGGCTCCCGCGTCATGACCAGCTCAGAAGCACAGCCCTGGGTCTGGAGTTGCTTGAGCAGAGGACTGGCCTGTAGCCAGGTCGCGAGATGTTGAATCTGAGTGGTTTTTCCGCACCCCTCCACCCCTTCAAACACAACGAATTTGCCCTGCATGTCTTTTAGACCCTTTAAATAAGTTCAGATAAATTCAGTTTTTTGGTTCTGACACAACATCTACCCCAATCAGGAGCTAGTATGTTAGGAACCGTGTACAGTTTCACCGAACCTATAATTTGCTGAACCTGATGGTTTCAGTCCCGCTCAGATTTTGCGCCCCAAGCGTTGGTTTTAGATCGGGAGACTGTTCCAAATTGATTTTCGGTATGCTATCACGGTCTTAATGTCGTACGCTCGGGGTTGCCTATGGCCCGCTACACCAGTTTGTTCACGATTTCTGCTTCTCTTGACAGCCTGCGGCACCTGTTGGCTGACATCTTGAAGTCCTGTGATTTCGATATTATTTACGACACCGGAGACTACATGGTGGCTCGTGAAGTCCCCGGCGGCGTTTCGTTCTCAAAGCTTGTGACGGTAGAGGTGCTGATTGATCGTCTTCCCGCTGCAGCAGATGGGGTACGGATGAACTTTGTTGTCAAAAATGAAGAGCTTCCGCTGCAAACTGATAACCACTGTCGCCAAAAGTTCAACTTGGTCAATCAGGCGATCGTTGAAAACCATCAGTGGCAACTGATTGAAGCTGTAGCCAGCTAAGTGGCCGCTATTGAAACAGTGGTGTATTTTTTAGCCCGATGGCGACATCGACATATCAACCCGTGCCTGTCTGACGTAATGTGACGTAGACCTCAGTCAGGCACCTTATCTTTTTTTGAAATACGGCTCTTTAAAATAAATGGGTTCAAAGGCTAATGAGTAAAGCTTGTTGGCCTTCTTTATTGGCTTTTTCCCCGATAAAAAAGCTAGCTGAAGGGGTTGCACAGCTAGCTTTTATTTGAGGCTTCGTTAGTCTTCAGTCTTCTGGCTCCCCTACCATGCCGGGGCTGATCAGGGTGATGTCGAACTCATCCGGTGGCACTGTAGAGATGGCGTCTCGCTTGAGCAGGTAGTAAATTGCATAGACCTGCGGCCCAAACACAATTTTATCTTCGTCTTGGAGGTCGTGGGCTTGCAGCTTGCGGCCATTGATCAGCAAGCCGTTTGCACTAGGCTTTCCTTTGAGGTTGCCATCGACAATCCGGTAGTAGTAGCTACCTTCCTCATTGGGAAGCTGGACGAGAGTAGCATGGCGACGTGATACAAATTGGGAAATGAGCCGGATGTCGCACTTCGGATCCCTGCCAATTGAGTAAACAGGACTGTCCAGAATGAACTCTCGTCGGCCTTTGTTGTCCTCAATGATAAGTAAATGGTTTTGGTGCGGTTCTAAAGCCATTGAACGATAAGGTCGGGTAACTACTGGAAACGAACGGTGGAAACGAACGGTGGAGAATCGCGATTCAGGGCTGCGAAAGATCTGGATTTGATGCGAGTTCGCACCCTATCGGGGGCTCTGACGCTAAGCTATTAGCCCAGTTTAAACGCTCTTCATTTGATCTCAAATGATTGGCTGGCGTCAAACTGTTGCTGTGTCTGAGTTTTCACCCTAAATGCCCAATTTTGCTACTCAACTTAGCCTGACTCTGAGGTAGAGAAGGTGCTTCGCAGCAGCAGTGAGTTGGTCACTACACTGACCGAACTGAAGGCCATGAAGGCTCCTGCAGTAGCTGGGCTGAGCAAAATGCCGAGCGCTGGCAACAAAATTCCAGCCGCGACGGGAATGCCCAAAACATTGTAGGCAAAAGCCCAGAACAAGTTTTGCTGAATTTTGTTAAAGGTTGCTTTGCTCAAGCGAATCGATTCTACGACATCGATGAGGCGATCGCGCATCAGCACAATTCCGGCTGTTTCGATCGCCACATCTGTACCGGAATGCAGAGAAATACCGATATCGGCCTGGGCTAGAGCAGGTGCATCGTTGATCCCATCGCCTACCATCGCTACTCGCTGCCCCTGAGCTTGGAGCTGGGCGATCGCCGCTGCCTTCCCTTCCGGTCGGACATTCGCCAAAATGTCTTCGGTGGCAAGCCCGAGGGGTTGGGCGATCGCCGCTGCCGCTTCCGACTGCGCCCCGGTGATCACCTTAACCTGGAGCCCCATCTGCTGGAGCTGAGCGACGGTTTCTCTAGCATCGGAGCGGAGGGTATCTTGAACCGCAATCCAGCCTGCTAACGTCTTGTCAATTGCGACGAAGACAACGGTTTTGCCAGCACTAGCACAGGCTTGGGTTTGCACCAAAACGTCATTGCAGACAATAATTTCCTGCTCCTCTAGCCAATCTGCGGTTCCCAATACCACCTGCTGATCCGTTACTCGTGCTGAAACTCCTTGTCCCGGCGCAGTCTGAAAGTTTTGAGCAGGCAGAAGCGGTAGATTTTGCTGACGGGCCTGTTGCAAGATGGCCTCCGCTAACGGATGGCGCGCCCCACTTTCTACCGTGGCCGCAATTTGGAGGAGATCTGTATGGCTGAGATTGGGTTGGAGCGAAACCCAGTCTGTTACGGTGGGGTGCCCAGTGGTGAGCGTGCCTGTTTTGTCAAAAACAACGGTATCGAGCTGGTGAACCTTCTCTAAGATATCTCCGCCTCGAATCAGGAGGCCACGCTCTGCACCAATTCCAGAGCCAACCAGGATAGCGGTTGGGGTGGCCAAACCGAGGGCACAGGGGCAGGCAATGACTAAAACGGCGATCGCCAGTTTCATGCTCAGCAGCAGGGGCGACGTGGTTTGAGACAGCTCCATTGCAGAATTCATCGCCTGATCCATCGCGTGCCCCATGACGGAGCCGGAATGAACCAGCAGCTCTGGCCACAACCGAATGCCGATGAAGTACCAGAACAGGAATGTCAGGCTCGAAAGCGCCATGACCCCATAGGTAAAATATCCGGCGACGGTGTCTGCTAAGCCCTGAATGGGAGCTTTTCGCGTTTGGGCATCTTCAACTAGCGTAATGATCTGTGCCAGTGTGGTGTCTGCTCCGGTGCGGGTAGCTTTGAGGGCGATCGCCCCTGACTGATTGAGACTGCCGGCTGCCACCCGATCTCCCGGTTGCTTGAGTACAGGCATCGCTTCTCCAGTCAGCATGGCCTCATTGATAGTGGTTTGTCCTGCCACAACTTCGCCATCCACCGGGATTTTTTCTCCGGGTAAAACTTGGAGCCATTCCCCCACCTTGACCTGACTGGCAGGAATCTCGGTGTAGCTAGGAGCCGATTGGTTGAGGAGATCAGCAGACTCTGGCGCAATCAGGCGGGCCAACGTAGGCTGCAGGGCGATCAAGGAATGTAGAGCTGAGGCAGCTCGTCCTCTAGCCTGTTGCTCTAGGGTGCGTCCCAGCAAAATGAAGCCCACCAGCATCACAGGCTCATCAAAAAAGCACTCCCAGCCCAGCCCCGGAACCACCAAGGCAATAAAACTGGCTAGATAAGCAGTGAGCGTGCCCAGGCCAACCAGCGTGTTCATGTTGGGAGCATTTCGACGCAGCCCTCGCCACCCATCTACCAAAATTTCTCGGCCTGGGCCAACCAGCGCTACAGTTGCGAGTCCCCAGTGAAACCAAATATTACTGAGCCCCGGAATCGTCACCCCACTAAAGTGCTCTAGATGTCCGGTCGCAGATAGCAGAAGGAGTGTCGTGGCGATCGCCATCCGTCTATATCGACGTTTGGTTTCCTCTCGCTGCCGTTCAACTGGACTCTTAACCGGGCCAGCCGCAGTGCTAGTTGTGGTCGAGCCTGGATGTGGTTCCAGCTGTTGTTGAGACTGGCGTAACTGAGAAGGAAATCCTGCCTCTGTTAGCTTGGTGGCCAGATCCGTGAGCTCAACGCTACTCTCCACCTCAACTTTCGCGACCTCCGTAGCCAGATTGACCGTAGCGGAAATCACACCAGGATGCTGAATCAGCTGATTTTCAACAGCCTTAACGCAGCCTGCACACTTCATGCCCCCCACGTCCAGCATGATGATTTCTGGAGGACGATCCGCCGATGCCTGAGGGAAAGTGATTTGCTCTGGGGGAGATTGCATACAAAGTTTAACCAGCTACGGGCCAGAATCTCCATCATATCGAGGCTGCGGCTGTTCTTAGCAACGCCTACCGTAGAACAAAGAATCCGCAGCCAGAGGATCAGCAATCAAAGCACCGATCAAAGCCCTGATGATCCGCGTAATCAGCTGAATTCCCTCAGGCAGAAAACCTAGGACAATAAACTTAGGACAATGTTGATCAAGATTATTTAGGGTTACGATGATCTGCTAGAGCTTTAAATAAAGTCCAGGTGAGAGGAAATTGATTGTGTCTGAAGATATTGATATTGAAAAGCTGGCCAGTGTCTTAAATAGCACCGGCCAGCAAGGCAAAGATAACTTTGTGAGGACGCTCTGGAAGAACCAACCTGTAGATGTCCAAAACCAACTCATGCCTCTGCTCAACGCAGAGACACGACAGGCTATTGAACAAATCTCAGATGCCCCTGGTTTGTAGCGACAGCGACGGATGCTTAAGCTGAGCGGAGCCGCTTGCGATCGCGTGATCCGCCACCTGTTGGGCTATTTTTGTTTGGGGTAGGCTTAGAGGGGGCTTGGGGCTTGGCCTGATTGCCGCGACTTTGCTTAGACCGCTTCCGATTTGGCTGATCTCCGCCACTCTGCGCTTGAGCCGACGGCTCATATCCCGAAACAACATCTTCGACAATGGTGCGATTGAGCAAGCGTTCGATACCTCTCAAGAGGGGATACTCATCCCGACTCACTAGGGAGACGGCCTTGCCTGAGTTGCCAGCGCGACCTGTACGGCCAATGCGATGCACATAGTCTTCCGGAACATCGGGCAGATCAAAATTGACCACATAGGGAAGATGGTCAATATCTAAACCACGAGATGCAACATCAGTGGCGACCAATACCCGAACTTTGCCCTGCTTAAAGTCCTTCAGCGCCCGAGTGCGAGCGGCCTGAGTCTTGTTGCCATGAATCGCGGTGGTTTTGAGCCCGTCTTTGGTCAACTGCTCAGCTAGAGAGTTGGCACCATGTTTGGTCCGGGTGAACACCAGCACCTGCTGCCAGTTATGAAAGCTAATCATATAGGCAAGCAGTTCTTGCTTACGATTGCGATCGACTGGATGGACCGTCTGGGTCACTTGCTCAGCGGCGGTATTGCGAGGAGCCACTTCGATCAAGGTGGGAGACTTGAGCAGCGTGCCAGCTAGCCGTTGGATTCCTTTAGAAAAGGTCGCGGAAAACATGAGGGTCTGCCGGGAGGCGGGCAGCACTGCCAAAATTTTGCGAATGTCGTGGATAAAGCCCATATCCAACATGCGATCGCATTCATCCAGCACCAAAATCTCGACCTGGGAGAGATCGAGGGTTCTTTGCCCGAGGTGATCGAGTAGCCGACCCGGTGTAGCAACCAAAATATCCACGCCCCGTCGCAACGCTTGGATTTGCGGGACAATGCCCACCCCTCCATAGACGACTGCTGAGCGCAGCGGAAGATATTGGCCATAGGTTTTCACACTCTCGCTGACTTGAGCAGCCAGTTCGCGAGTGGGGGTAAGAATCAACGCGCGAGGGGTACGGTGGACCTTATTGGCGTGGGTCGTGCTGAGACGCTGCAATAGCGGCAGTGTAAAACCAGCTGTTTTGCCTGTCCCTGTTTGGGCACTGGCCAGAATGTCTTGTCCTTTCAAAATTGCAGGAATCGCCTGCTGCTGAATAGGCGTTGGCTCACTGTAGCCTTGCTCAGCAACAGCACGAAGTAGATCGGTCGTTAGACCGAGTTGATGAAATGTCATGGATGCAATTGCTCCTAGTGGTGCCCCTATCCCAAATGAAATGCTGGGACCAGTCTAAGAGCAGTAAATGTATAGTTCGGTTGAATGGCTCAAATAAGCAGGTTTCAACAGGCCAATAACAGACCGGAGTGTATTGGCAGATGTTCATCTTAACAGAAACAATCACCTTGTCTCTGGAATCGCCCTCCAAAAACGATAAAATGACGGCTTCGGGGAGGCTGGCGAGCTTCCGGAGCAAAGAGCTGTTGAGTGAAGGGGACGAGATGGAGGTTATTCCAGCAATTGATTTATTAGAAGGGCGCTGTGTGCGGCTGTATCAGGGAGATTATCAGCGATCGCAGGTTTTTGATGAGAATCCGGTAGCGGTGGCAAGACAGTGGGCCGAACAGGGCGCAACCCGTCTGCATTTGGTGGACTTGGATGGCGCGAAGGCCGGACATCCGGTGAATTGGGAGGCGATTGAGGCGATTGTGCGAGCGGTTGAGATTCCGGTGCAGGTGGGGGGCGGATTGCGCGATCGCCAAAATGTTGCCGATCTCCTCAATCGGGGCGTGCAGCGTGTCATCTTGGGCACCGTTGCGGTGGAGCAACCTGAACTAGTGGACGAACTGTGTCAGCAGTTTCCGGGCCAAATCGTGGTTGGCATTGATGCCCGCAATGGTCGCGTCGCTACCAGGGGTTGGCTAGAAACCTCTGAGGTAAGTGCGATCGACCTGGCACAGCAGATGGCCCAGTTTGGTGTGGCAGCAATCATCTACACCGATATTCATCGAGATGGCACGATGCAGGGGCCAAATCGGCAAGCTTTACAAGAACTAGCAGAGGCGATCGCCGTTCCCGTGATTGCCTCCGGTGGGATTAGCTCCATCACCGATTTACTGAGCCTCCTGTCGCTAGAACCTGTAGGCGTGACAGGTGCGATTGTGGGGCGCGCAATTTATACAGGCGATGTTTCTCTCAAAGAAGCTGTTCGAGCGGTAGGCCCTGGCCGAATTCAAGACGTTCCACCCGATTTAGGGTCTTCGGCTTTAGCTTAGGCATCCGATTTAGCTGGGGCATCGAAAGCACAGGGCTTAGCGTTTGGTTGGTAAACTTTGCATCAATTGCAAAGAATTTGGCCAGAAGCTAAGCCCTGCAGAGCTGGAACCTATTTGGTTCTGATTATTTGGTCTGATTCCCTAAGCGCTAATCGTGGGCTGATAAAGGCGATCGCGGGTGGCGACCATGGCATCGACAAGCCGATCCATCTCTTGGCGGGTGTGAATTGCGTTCACCGTAATCCGCACCCGAGGCTTAGCAATAAACCAAATCGGGGAGACCCAGATGCCGTGATCGTGCATGAGTTTGCGGCCAAAAGCCTTAGGATTGACCTCAGGCGGCAATATCACCGGAACAACGTTGGTTTCGCCAATCGCCTCAAATCCTTGCTCAATCAGGTTCGACCGTAGATAGCGAGTATTTTCCTGGAGGCGCTGCACGAGTTCGGGCGATCGCCTCACCTCCCGAATGCTCTCCAGCGCGGCAGCAGTCGTCGGAGCGGGTAGCGAAATCGTCCCGATCGAAGTCGGTGACACATTGAGCAGGGGCTTCAGCTCGGCAACGTGGCTGCTAATGGCTGCACCCGCCGACGCAGCAAACTTCGAGAACGTCGTCATAATGAGCGGAATCATCCCTCGCTCAACGACCTGCTGCGGCAGCATACCAAAATGCTCATAGATGCCTCGGCCCGTTGCGCCTAAAGCACCACTCGCATGGGCTTCATCCATCACCACCACGCTGCCCTCATAATTTTGCATGACGTTGAGCATGTCTGGCAGGGGCACAATGTCGCCATCCATCGAGAAGACGGCATCTGAAATCACCACGATGCGGTCATCCGGGCGGCTGTGGCGCTGCAACTTACGGGCCAAGTCTTCCATGTCGCAGTGACGGTAAGCCCGCACCCGCACTCGAGGGCTGTGGCCAAACAGCTTACCCGATCGCGTCCCAGCATTCGTGATGGCAGAAACAATACAGCCGTGGTTAAGAACGTCCGTCAGGATCAGCGTTTCACGGGTGTGCTGAAATCCAGGCACCGGAATGGCTAGATGGCAAAAGGCATCCATCAGCGCCTGCAATGCCATCCAAGCATTGAGAAACAGTTGAGTATGGGGCAAATGTTTGAAAGCTGAAATCTCGGCTTCGAGCTGTCGGTGCAGGTCAATGCGACCACTCAACACCGAGCAAGAGCTATTAGAGGTGCCATATTGCAAAATGGCATCGATTGCCGCCTGCTGAACCGCCTTATTTTGCACGAGACCCAAGACGTCGTTTGTACAGAAGGTCAAAACCGTCCGGCGATCGCCCGTCTCCGCCTCTTCAATGTCAACTAAATTCCCTTGTTTGCCGTGGCAGATATATTCATCCGGATCCAGGCCACTTTCGTACCAGCGCTGAACGTATTCTTTAACAACTTGCACAGTAAACTCCCCTCACCTTGTTTTTAGGTTGCTTGTTGCTTTGGGTTGGACCCACCTGTTATCCCACCGTGTTTATCCCATCGGGCCTACTTTTCAGATTTGACTGAACACTGGATGAAAGCTCTCACAGTCATAACTAGAATTTGTAATTGAGATTTGTGATCGGGATACGGTCCATTGGTGTCTAACAAGTCTAACCTTGAGCAATCCGTCTTTAGATAGAGGCTAGCAGTCTTCACTAGCTGGGATAGTGATCATTCACTCATTAAATCAAGCTCAATTAATTAGTGTGTAGCTGATCCAAAAGCAGCCTAGCGTTTCGCCTGCCGCCCGATCAGGTTAGTGCTTTGGAGATAGGGATTGAGACAGAGCATTCGGTTGGTTTGAGTCTCCAGATGGGTGCTGTCCCTGGCTAGATTGACTTGATTGTTGCACAAATTGCTCATACTGCCGGACGATCAGCCGCTGCAGGGCAATGATAGCTGGATTGATCTCTACATAGCGCCGATTGGGATTGGTCAGATAGGTTTGCTGCTCGCTCTCCATCATTTCGATGTCTTGATCTAGAAACTTTTGCAGCATGAATTTCGGAATAATCCAGCTTAAGGTTGGCTTCAGCGGTTTAACGATCCACTGGGGGAGGCTCACCTTAAAAAAGAAGAGCGCAAAAGAACGGCTCTCTGTAGCGCTGACTGGCAACCTCATCAGGTAGAGCGCAGAAATGCCTTGCAGAGAACTGAAGAAATGAGGGTAATGATACTGAATTGAAATCGGCAGCGTTGTGACTTCATCAGCCCGCTCACTCAATCCTAAAAACTTGGCTAACACTCCTTTGTAAGACACCTGATAGTCGGCACAAATGCTGGAATCTGTTTCCTTCAGGTTGAGCAAAACTGGATCGAACCAACCCTGTAGATTTTGGTGAAGAAACCCGTGGAACACATCCATCGCGTTTTCGTTGCAGATGGAGAAGTGGGCTTGAAAATGGGCGGTTACAGGAACCATCAACCAATCTGGGTCATCAAACTCCGGCGCATCAGGCAGCGGTTGTATCTCTGCCAGAGCAGGATCGCCCGGAAACACCCAAATTAGGCCATACCTTTCTTGGACTGGATAGCTGCGAGCCTGAGCACAGGGTAGCTTTTGCTCCTTGGGCAGGTAAGGAATATGAACACAGGCTCCACTGCCATCAAATTCCCAACCGTGATACGGACAGGCTAGATGCTGACCGTGAACCGCTCCCTTGTGAAGTGCGACCCCCCGATGAGGACAGGCATCCTCTAACGCATGGAGTTGGCCCTGCTCATCTCGGTAGATGGCGATCGCCTGCTGCCAAATCACCATCGGCATCACCTGACTTGGCTTGAGCTGATCGGCCCATCCGGCAGGGTACCAATAGTTTGGATTTACCCCCACCTCACGAATCATATTCCTGACAGTCTGCCCCCTAAGGGTTGTCGCCAGTTCCATCAATTTGCCTTGCCCCTTCTGCCAATTTTGAGATTCTTTCGATCGATGGGACTATATTTAGCGCCCAATTCATCTTTTAGTCAATCACGAATTGTTTGGAACTGAGGGGCTAGCCCAGACAGTCTGTGGAGTGGCTAGGCTCTAGCCAATGCTGATAGAGGTGGATGGTATAGTCGCAAAAGTAGAACCTGTGCCCCGCAAGGCGCTGCATTGCCTTAAGCTGTTTAAGTTTCTCACCGCCAAGCCACCCTTGAAACATCCTTCAAACCTCGTTGCGGCCCAACTCAACCCCAAGCGGCTGAAGCTGCTGGTACTCTTAGCAGCGGGTTGCTTAACCACTATGACGGGCGGCATCGTATCGCCAGTGTTACCCGAAATGGTGCAGCAGCTACAGCTCGATCCGCGTTGGGCCGGGACGCTCGTTAGTACTCATGCTTTGGCGATCGCCCTCTTCACCCCCGTATTTGGTATTTTGGCTGACCGCATCGGCAAGATCAAAGTTTTGCTGCCCGCCCTTTGTCTGTATGCGGTGTTTGGCTCAGCCGGGGCATTTATGCAAACCCTCCCCACCCTGCTAGTCACGCGAGGTCTACTAGGCATAGCCAGTGCTGGGGTTGCCGCCGCGACCATCGGCATCTTGGGCACGATGTATGACGGAGAAGCGCGATCGCGAGTTTTGGGCTATGCCACCAGCGCCATGACCACCGTCAGCATTTTAGTGCCGCTGTTGGGTGGTTGGGTGGGGTCGAGCAACTGGCAGTATGCATTTTATCTATATGGTCTGGGTTTGCCAGTCGCGCTGCTTGCAACGTTGATCTTGACAGGAAAATCGGCCCAGTCTGCCCCAACCATCACGGCAGACCAAGGGAAAAAGCTGCTACAGGTGATTCGCCAACCCCAAGCCATCCGCCTCTACGTCACCCTGGCGCTAGCCGCAGCAATCGTCTATGCGGTTGTGATCTATACCCCGCTCTACCTGAAAGAAGCGATCGGGGCAGGGCCTCTACTCAACGGTTCTGTGTTGGCGGTACGGGCAGTGGGTGCGGCGATCGTATCCGCCTTGGCTGCAAGTCGATTGGCCAAACGGTTGGGAACGAATCGGGCGATCGCCTTAGGCTTTACCCTCATGGCACTGACTTTGGCTACCATTCCTCTCCTCGATCAGCTGCGCTGGATTCTACCCACCGCTGTCCTTTTTGGCATGGGCTTCGGCATCGTTGTCCCCAATGTCTACGACAGCCTCGCCAGTATTGCCCCCGTCGAGTTGCGGGCTAGCGTTCTCGCGATCGGCACCGGACTCAACTCTCTAGGGCAATTTCTCTCCCCCCTGCTCCTCGGCCCCATCTGGAAATCTGTTGGCCTTACCAGCGTTTTTTATGCCGCTGCCGCCCTAGCACTGGTTATTGCCATCCTCAACTTTGGACGATCTCAGGAGTTGGTGGGGAGTGAAGAGTGACGGGTGAGAATTGAGGGTTAGGGAATGGGAGTGAAGCGCTTGGGGTTATTTTTCTAACGCCTCAAAATGCTTTTCCCAACTCTCATGATTTGCCTTGGCGACCTGCACAATCGGAGACAGGGCAATAATTTGACAGATCACCCAATTCACTAGCGATAGCGGAAATCTCATGGGGCGCGCAATATCCAAAAACAAGACCACCCGATAGCCATCCGTATCGTTCCAAACCTCGTGGTAGAAGGTGTCATCAAAAATCAGGCTCTTGCCCTCTTCCCAGTAGGCAATCTGATCTTCAATCCGAATCCGACAGTCTGCTTTCGGTTCTGGCACCTGCAGCCCCAAGTGATAGCGAAGAATGCCCTTATGTTTGCCCCGATGCTCTGGAATATGCTTGCCAGGAGCCAAAATCGAAAAGAACGCCACCTTTAAGCCAGGAACTCGCTGCAACAGTTTCCAAGTTTCGGGACAGCGATCGCAATTTTTCTTTGCCTGAAATCCAAACGCACAAAAAAAGTAAGTTTTCCAGCGGTCATCGTTGGCAATCCGATGCTGTCGAGGCGAAATATCCTGAAAGTTTGGCAGCGCATCCGTATGCTGTAGCACTTGATCCAGTTCCGCACGGATGACCTTCCAGTTGGCCTCCAGCTCATTTGCCCAAGGAAACTGATCCTTCGTAAAAAAAATGGAGTCTCCCACCAGAGAATATTCTGGCACCAGACTTTCCAGCTTTTGCACCACCGCAGGGAGTAACTTTTTCATTCACATCCTCAATGTCCACCAGGCTCAGTTAATTGGGCAACACCGGATGCTATTCTAAGCCCTCCCTTAGGGACTGAGATCCCAGATTTTCAACAAAAACTAGAGATTGCTAAAAAAGAGTTCCGATTGGGAAGCTAGCTGTCTAGTCGATGGCCGCAGCTCGCACAAAAGCGATCGCTTTCCTTCACAGATGCCCCACACTGCGAACAAAACCGCTTACCCGGTGCAGGAGACTGAGCTTCAGGGGTTCCCATCTGCATCACCATGTCGCCCATCTCCATCCGCATCGGGTTCATCTGCATGTTTCCCATTGTCATCGGCTGCATGGGTTTCATCGGCTTCATCGGTTCCATTGGCTGCATCGGCTGCATCCCTTCTCCTGATTGGGATGACTGCGCCGAGAAAGTCTCCCGATTAGCGACCTGCTGCAGCGGCAACACTTCCGCGTCTGCCAAAACGGGCTTTCCTTCTAGTCGTTGCATCCCGCCATTCTGAAGCTGAATAAAAACCTGCCCCTGCTCTGCCTCAACTCGCAAAACCCACCCTGCCGCAGTCCGAAAGAGCGTAGGAGATTCAAGCCATTGCCCCGTGGCAAAACTATTGCTCTGGCTCTGCTGCTGATGGGGGAGCATGCTGCCGAGAATGACGATGGTTTGCCGCGCCCGATTTTCTAGATAAAGCTGCTGTTGTCCGCTTAGGTTGATTTGATATGCCATTGCCTTACCCTCTGCTGATACGCCTGCCAATTTCTCAATTCTAGTCAAGGCTCTGGGGCGATCGCGCTACACTACATTTTGGCGTGAATATTTTGGTCTCAACCAAGTTAATCTGTGACTCCGTTACCCACAATTAAGTTTTTGCAGCAGCCCACCTCTGAGGCTTGGGTCGGACAGGCGATCGCCCACCTCGACACCGTTTTACTCGACCATTCCCACTGCGAACGCAAAGCCGCCGGAGTTGCCCTCAACTTGATTTTTCGCTACCCCTCCAGCACCAAGCTCGTGAGGAGTTTGACGGCGATCGCCCAAGAAGAACTCGAACACTTCGAGCAAGTCAACCAGTGGCTAGAGCGGCGTGGCATTGACATGGCTCACCTCTCCGCCCCACCCTATGCGGCTGGCCTCAAAGCCCAGATTCGGCGCTATGAGCCCGACCGGATGCTCGACTCCCTACTGGTCGCAGGCCTGATCGAAGCTCGCAGTCACGAACGCTTGGGCCTCCTCGCCACCCACTGCCCTGAACCCGACTTGGCCCAATTTTATCGAGGGCTAATGGCCTCGGAAGCTCGTCACTACGGCATCTACTGGACTTTGGCAACCACCTACTTCGATCGCGAAATCGTCGATCAACGCTTGGCCGAACTCGCCCCCATTGAAAGCGACCTACTCTCCACCCTCTATCCCCAACCACGTATCCACAGCTAGTTCCTTGCGGCTCACCATTTACTCCTTCCTTTCATGCTGCTCAAATATCGCAATTTTCTGATTCGGCCCTGGCAACCGAGCGATCGCCAAGCGGCTGCCGACCTGATTGACACTGTGTTAGCAGAATATGGTCTGGGCAGTGAGCCAGAGGGTGCCGATCGCGATGTGCTTCAGGTAGAAGCCTGCTACTGGTCTACGGGAGGAGAGTTTTGGGTGGTCGAACACGTTGAGCAGAATGGCAGCCTTGTGGGTACTGGAGCTTATTACCCGATCGAGCGGGGCGAAAATGCGGTTGAAATTCGCAAGATGTATTTGCAGCCAGAGGTGAGGGGGCTAGGGTTGGGGCGCTTTTTGCTGAAAGCACTAGAGGAGGCGATCGCAGCCAAAGGGCATACTCAGATCTGGATAGAAACCGCCACCGTATTAACAGAAGCTGTCAGGTTGTATGAGCAGAACGGCTACCAGCCTTCAACGGGAGTAGAAACCCAACGGTGCGATCGCGTTTACATGAAACAGCTGCAGCCCTCAGCCGTCATGAACCCTGGAAATTGAAATAATCTATAATTTATGGGGGGATCACCCAGAAAACTTTTGATAGATCGTGCGATCGCAGGAGAGGTTTCATGAAGCTCACGCACCGTCTCTTCCCTTTGGTACTAGGACTCACAGCTATTTTGGGAGCATGCCAGCCCCCCGGAGAAGTAGATACCCTGCCTGGAGATGATCCCCCTCCGGTTGAAGCTCCTGGCGTCGTCCCTGAAAGTCCGGGCCTTGCTCCCCAGACTGAACCGAGTCCTCGGACGGCTCCCGACCAAGCCCCCAACGTAGCACCCCCACCAGCAGATGAGCCGAACCCAGCGCCACCTGCCCAATAATCCTGGTTTTCCTAAGCTAAGAAATTTAGGAAAAAGCATCATCAGCGCTGTTATCGAAGTCATACCCTAAAGTTGAAGAGGTCGGAACCGAAGGGGAAGGCCCGTTGAATTGGTTGGCTTGAGTATGACAGCTTCTGATGTAGATAGAGATGCTTTGCCTGTGGCGCTGGTGACGGGCGCATCGAGTGGGATTGGCAGGGCGATCGCCCAACGGTTGGCTCAGGAGGGCTATCGGCTGGCGATTTGTGCGCGACGGCAAGATCGGCTTGATCAGCTGGTGCAGGAATTGGGCGATCGCGGCGCAGAGATATTGACCCAAACGGTGGATCTGCGGCAGGAAAGCGAGATTTTGCAGTTGTTTGAAAAGATTCGCAGCACCTGGGGCGGAGTAGATGTCTTAGTCAACAATGCTGGCTTGGGGCATCGAGAGCCGCTGATGTCGGGACAGACTGAGGCATGGAGAGAAATGCTAGAGGTGAATGTGCTGGCCCTTAGCATCTGTACCCGTGAGGCGGTGCAGGATATGCGCGATCGCGGCGATACAGGACATATCATTCACATCAGCTCCATGTCGGGGCATCGCGTCCCCGGATCGAGTGGCATGTATGCGGCTAGCAAATTTGCAGTTCGGGCGCTGACAGAGGGGCTACGGCAAGAACTCCGAGCGGCCCACAGCGGCATTCGGATTTCGTCGATCAGTCCGGGTTTCGTTGAAACAGAATTTGCCGAAAAATTCAACCAAAGTGCAGCGAAGGCACAGGAAGTCTATAGTCAGTTCCCCGTTTTGCAACCTCAAGACATTGCTAACGCGGTTTGGTATATCCTCTCTCAACCTGACTATGTGCAGATCCACGATCTGCTTTTGCGTCCGACGCAACAAAATAGCTGAGCGAGTCGTCAGCCCCTTTCACTAGGTTCTTTCCACTGGCCCCCTTCCACTGAGCCAATATTCTGCCTCCGTCGCATTGCCCCCACTTAAACCCACTATGCCCCCACGGTGGACTCTCCGGATGGGGTAAGTGGGGCGATCGCACCTGCATTCGCTAGAATTTAGGCCCATATGTTAGACTGCTTTGCCACAGCAGTTTATACCGGATGTGTTTTAGGTGACTTGAAAGCGCTAGAATCCTGTCTAAACCAGGAAAAAATAAGGTTGAATGGTTGAATCCATCTCCGGAAATTTAGCGAGATAGCTCCCACTCTCCCGCTCGGAACTTAGTATTTCTACAGGCCTCCCTTGATTTGATCCCATTAATTTGATCCCATTGATTTGACCCCGTTGATTTGACCCCGTTAATTTGCCATAAGTTTGACGCTCCGTTCAGTCTATGCGTCTGAATCTAGAGTTCTGAATCGGGAATCCTGAATCTAGCTAAATTTCTTTCTGCCAGTCCGTAATAATGTCACACTAGCTTCCTCCATGACTGCGGTGCCCGCTCCTCGACAGCCTTCTCAACCTTCCGACCGGCCTGGTGGTAGTAGCTCATCGCCAGACATTACGCCAGTTTTTGCTCTGAAGGAGCTGGTGTCTCGTTTGCATCGGGAGCAAAACAAGATTCAGGATTTGCTGAGTTCGCTCAGCTTTGCCCTACGTAGCTTCAACAACCTCAACCAGTTTTTAGAACTCACCCCGCTGATTGCCAGTCGCGTCACTGATGCAGATGGCGGAGCCTTGGTACTGTTTAAGCCCAATGGCCAAATGCGGCTTGAACGCTTGCACTGCCAAGACACCCGTCAATGTCAGGACATTCGTCGA
Source organism: Elainellales cyanobacterium (assembly GCA_041746655.1). GTDB lineage: Bacteria > Cyanobacteriota > Cyanobacteriia > Elainellales > Elainellaceae > JBGTGR01. The sequence goes on from JBGTGR010000041.1 coordinate 77,331, forward strand.
GCCTTAGAAACAGCAACTCGCCAAATTACGGCGGCGATTTCGTCTGCGCCTGGAAAAGTCACGTTGCCTACCCACAGCCTCATGGCCACGCTCGATCATCAGGTGAGTCGCTCACTGGGATCAGATGTGCATCTGTTTGGCACGGCCATTTTGGTCAAGAATGCAGAGCGAGGGCGGCTCTATGTTTTTAGCCGCGACCCAGAATATGCCTGGACGGAAACACGACAGAAGCTGGTACGGCTTGTCGCTGACCAAACTGCCGTTGCGATCGAAAACGATGAACTGACGGTCGAGTTGCGGAAGAAAGAACGCTTAGACCGCGAATTGGAGATTGGAGCCGAGATTCAGCTTCAGCTTTTGCCTCGTCACTGTCCAACGATTGAGGGGATTGAGTTGGCCGCGCGTTGTAAGACGGCTAACCGGGTGGGTGGCGACTACTATGATTTCATTCCAGCCAACTACGACCAGATTCGGCCTCGCAAGTCAGAACGGATCGAGGCAGGGTGTTGGAGTCTGGCGATCGGGGATGTGATGGGGAAAGGGGTTCCGGCGGGGTTGATCATGACGATGCTACGCGGAATGCTGCGGGCTGAAGTGCTAAACGGCCACTCCCCGGCCCGGATTCTTCAGCATCTCAACCACGTTATGTATAGCGATCTAGAGAACTCTAATCGGTTTGTGACGCTGTTTTACTCTGAGTACAATTCCCAGACGCGGACGCTGTCCTATAGCAATGCGGCCCACAATCCGCCGCTGTTGTGGCAGGCGTCTACAGATACCCTAAAGCGACTAGATACGCTGGGTATGCTGATTGGCTTGGATGTGGATACCCAATACCAGGATGCCCAGGTGCAGCTCTCGCCCGGTGACACGATCATGTACTACACGGACGGTTTTACAGATGCTGCCAATCAAAATGGCGATCGCTTTGACGAGGAGAACTTGACGCGCGCCTTCAAGTGGGCCTGCAGTCACTACAGCAGCCCCCAGGAAATTTTGGATTATTTGTTTGATCGAGTTCAGCAGTTTATAGGCACTGCTCAACATACTGAGGATGATATGACCTTGATTGTGATGCGGGTCAAACCAGAGGGTGTCGTTGAGCAGGCTGGGGGTTGAGCAGGCTGGGTAAAAATCTGGGTTGATCAACGTCAGAAGTATGCCAAACTAGGGTCTGTCCGAATGGACAGCACATGGTTTGATGCGAGGTTAAGAGCTTCATGGAATTGGTTCAGTTTTTCCCAAATGTGATTCCCTGGTTGGCCGATCTAGGCGCAGGTCACTCAATTGATCAAAATGTACTTTGGCAAATTTCGGGCGATTGGAGTCTTCTGGCTCAGCAGTTTGACCAGGATGTATTTGCTGGGTTTCGCGATGCTTTCTCAAACTTTATTGAATCGGGTCAGGTTTGGGCCTTGCTGATTGGCGTGATCATAGGCTATTTTCTCAAGAGCGTGTTCACCTATTGATTCGGTCAATTAATTAGGTCAATCAAGTTAAAGTTTTGAGTTGCTCGGATCGGTTGGATCAGTCAGCGTTCCATCACTTAAAGTCCATAACTCAAAACTTAGACTCTAAAATTTAGCATTTACAGCAGGATTAGAATCTTGGGCAACGAACCTTCGCAGCAACCGCAACAGCAAGGCACCTGGAGTCAACGGTTTGAGTCGGCTTTGCACCCGGCGATCGCTCAGTTTAATGCCAGCATTGGTTTTGACATTGAGCTGATCGAGTACGACATCACAGGATCGCAGGCCCACGCCAAAATGCTGGCCCAGTCGGGCATCATCTCTGCAGAAGAGGGTGAACAGCTCGTCAATGGGCTGGAGCGGGTGCGCCAGGAATATCGTCAGGGGCATTTTAGTCCGGGTGTTGAGGCTGAAGATATTCACTTTGCGGTGGAGCGGCGGCTCACAGAAATTACGGGGGATATTGGCAAAAAGCTGCATACGGGGCGATCGCGCAACGACCAGGTTGGCACTGATACGCGCCTTTACCTGCGAGATCAGATTATCCGCATCCAAAAGCAGCTTTGTGAATTTCAGCAAGTCTTGCTCGATCTGGCCGAACAGCATGTTGAAACCCTGATCCCTGGCTATACTCACTTGCAACGGGCTCAGCCGCTGAGTCTGGCTCACCACCTCATGGCCTATGTAGAAATGACCCAGCGCGACTGGGAGCGGTTGGGGGATGTGTATCGGCGGGTGAATATTTCGCCGCTGGGCTGTGGGGCGCTGGCTGGCACAACCTTTCCGATCGATCGTCACTATGCCGCTGAGCTGCTTCAGTTTGAGCGCCTCTATGCCAATAGTTTGGATGGGGTGAGCGATCGCGACTTTGCCATTGAGTTTCTGACTGCAGCCAGTCTGATCATGGTGCATCTCTCTCGCCTCTCCGAGGAAGTGATCCTGTGGGCTTCGCAAGAATTTAGCTTCGTGACGCTGACAGATAGCTGCGCGACGGGCTCCAGCATCATGCCTCAAAAGAAGAATCCAGACGTACCGGAACTCGTCCGGGGAAAAGCTGGACGAGTATTTGGCCACCTACAGGCCATGCTGGTGCTGATGAAAGGCTTGCCGCTGGCCTACAACAAAGATCTTCAGGAAGACAAAGAAGCTCTCTTTGATGGCGTCAAGACGGTGCGGGTGTGTCTGGAAGCCATGACGATTTTGATGGGCGAGGGCATAGAATTTCAGACGGATCGGCTCAATAGTGCGGTTGCAGAAGATTTCTCTAACGCAACAGATGTGGCAGACTATTTGGCTGCCAAAGGAGTCCCCTTCCGCGAAGCCTACAATCTGGTCGGCAAAGTTGTGAAGACGTCCTTGGCTGCCAAGAAATTGCTCAAGGATCTCAGTCTTGATGAGTGGAAAGCGCTGCATCCAGCCTTTGAAAACGATATCTATGAGGCGATCGCCCCTCGTCAGGTGGTGGAGGCTCGCAACAGTTACGGCGGCACTGGATTTGCGCGAGTGCGGGAGGCGATCGCCGCTGCACGGACTCGGTTAAGCGAAGTAAAATCAGGCTAACGCTAAAGGCGCGATAAAGGCTCAAGGGCCTACCCATTGCCCACCATTTCCCTGCCAGCAGTAAGACTTATGATTTCCCGCGATCAGTGGTGTCTGCTCTCCTGCGTCGCTGCGGCCTGTATTGGGTTCATTTTGATTGCCTACTGGTGTGCGGGTTCTCCCCACTTCTTTGCTTTTTAGATTTATAAAGCCTTCATTAAGTAGGCCGTAGGATTGGGGAACTGTAGCCTAAAAAGCAGATTTTTGGGCAGATATTCCCCCAAAACTTCCTTCTTATAGCCAATAAAGACTTCATAAAGAGGTCAGGGAATCTTAACCACTCTGGGAAGTAGTCGCTAATATTCCTTCCCAGGGTGATTGGTACAGCCAGTCCCCCTTTTTGCTATCATCCCCTGCAAGACCATTGCGAGGGATCCGCATCATGACCACAGCAAACCCATCCAATCTCAATGCTTCAACCCCTGCCTATATGGGGATTGGCGGCACGGTGCAGGAATACTGCTGGACGTGGCAGGGTCAGACCATGCAGGTGATCTATGAGCGGCGGGGAGGCGGGTTTCCAGTCCTGATGTTGCCAGCCTTTAGCACTGTGTCGAGTCGGGCCGAAATGAGCGGTATTGCGGCGAAATTGTCAGAACAGTTTGAGGCGATCGCCCTCGACTGGCCCGGATTTGGACAGTCCGATCGCCCTTCCCTCGACTATCGACCTGCAATCTATCACCAATTCTTACAAGATTTTGTCTTATCGGTCTTTGATCAACCCGTTGCGATCGTAGCGGCAGGGCATGCAGCAGGTTACGCGCTAGACTTTGCCTGCAACCATCCCGATCGCTGCTCCAAGTTGGTGTTGACGGCTCCTACCTGGAGAGGCCCACTGCCGACAATGGGGGCTCCAGATTCGGTGGCAGGGTTCGTGCGCCAGACGGTGCGATCGCCCCTTTTGGGACAGGCGCTTTACCAGCTCAACACGGCTCCCTCATTTCTGAAGTGGATGTATGAGCGGCATGTCTACACCGATGCCGCCCAACTCACCCCTGAGTTTATGGATCAAAAACACGAAATCACTCAAAAAGCAGGGGCTCGGTTTGCGCCAGCCGCGTTTGTGACTGGCGGGCTTGATCCGGTGCATCAGCGAGAAGACTTTCTCAAGTGGTTTCAAACCTTACCTACATCTATTCCAGTGATGGTGTTAATTGGCGAGCAGGCTCCTCCAAAATCAAAAGCGGAAATGGAAGCGTTGGCCACACTGTCTAGTGGGCAGTCCAATGTGCAGATCCATCGAATGTCAGGAACCTTAGGTCTGCATGAAGAATATGCAGCTGAGGTCGCCGATGTGATTCAGCCATTCTTGCAATCGTAAGAAGCCTGCCAAAACTGGGATGCACCCGCCAAAATTTAGGCTTGCTTGGGCTTCCGGAGTGAGTTGTTAGTTGGAGGAAGCCCGTAAGGCGGGGGCTGCAAAGAGAGCTTGAAAGGCAGACTGGCGATCGGCGGGAGATTCGGGTGCGTTGTCCCAGAGGCTTTCGTAGAAGAAGAAGGAAACTCCTAGACCACGGGAGCGAGCCATTCGCACTTTACTTTGGATCAGCTGCATCGGGACAGGACGAGTTCTGAGACCCGTCAGAACGCCAACACCAGTGGGAATTTTTTGTTGGACTTCTTGAATTTCGGGACGGCTAATTTGCTCAGTAAAGCTAGCCATATCAGGGCGATAAACCTGCACGATCAGTTCATCAACTAAGTCTTGTCGCACCCACGCCAGCCAATCTTGCAGATAGCCACTGTAGGCCGTGTCGTAAGGATTGGGGGAAATGGAAAGAATCAAATTAGGATTTCGCTCTTTGATAGCGCTATTGAGCTGAGCCACAAATTCGGTGAGTCGGTCGGCTCGCCAGCGGGTCCATTCTGGATCTCGCGGGTTGGCAGGCGGCTCTTTCTCAGTTGCTTCCCTGTAGAGTGCAACAGTGTAGGGATCGTAGCCAAACTGATTGGGAAGGCTGATATGATCGTCAAACTGAATGCCATCAATATCATACTGATCCACCACTTCCAAGACCAGATCAAGAATGAACTGCTGTACTTCAGGATGAAAAGGATTTAACCACACCACTTCACCCGCAGCCCCGATCCAGGTGTCGCTGCCGTCGCGCTTTTGGGTTAGCCAGTCAGGATGATTGAGCGCTAGCTCCGAGGTGGGAGGGGCCATGAAGCCAAACTCAAACCAGGGCATGACGAGCAGCCCCCGGCGATGAGACTCATTTACCAAATCAGTGAGAATATCTTGCCCTTGTGCCCCTCTGCGGATAAAGGGTTGAATCCCGGCTTGCTGAGCCGTCTGGCTAGGAAACAGCGCGTAGCCAGAATTCCAGACGACTGGGTAAATCGTGTTGAAGTTGAGCCGAGCCAACTGGGCGATCGCCTCTTGAAGCTTGGGGCGATCGCCCATCGTAGCATTGTCACCGCTGGTGATCCAAACGCCGCGAATCTCCTGAAAAGCGTGGGGGGCGATCGCAAAAGTTGGCCGTCCGCCCCCCAAGGTGAGCAGGAGAGAAGCCAAAAACAGCGAAACAACAGTAAAAACCTTAAGCGACTGCCGCCAACTTTGAGGAACGAAACGCAATGTCATAGGTTTAACGGTTCAACGGTTTAACGGTTCAACTTGCTATCCAAGATTAAGGTAGAAGGCGACATCCCGATAGTGTTTCACAAAAGATCGCTCGCGGGTCCAAAGAGGTGATCCCAGCGGCGATCGCCCTGATTGATAAGATTAGACTCACGAACAGAGAATAAAGTGCCCTCAATATTCCCCAAAAAACAAATAATTTCCGCATGATATCCGCTTCTCTCCGCTTCTTCTTCCCAGGGATTGGGGTCATTTTGCAGCAGATTAAGTATGGTCAAGATAGAAGTGCTGCCGGAGTCAATCTGAGTCAGACTTCTTCTGTCTGCGGTAGGAAGGATAATGTCAGCTGTGGTTAGAAAAGGCCTATTTCCACTCCTGTGGATATTGGTGTCACTGTCGATGGTGGGCTGTGGCCCAGTGATCGAATTTTTTGAGCGGCAGCTACCAGAGCAGATGGCTCCCCGCGAAACACCCTCACCGCCTCAGGTTCCAGCGCAAACGCCTGAGATTAGCGAGATGGAGGCCGAAATTCGTCGTCAGATTAATGAAATTCGGCAGGCACAGGGGCTGGAGCCGCTTGAAATCAATGAGCAACTGGCGCAAGTTGCTCGCGACTATAGTCAGCAGATGGCAGAAGGTGATTTCTTTAGCCATGTGAGTCCCGACGGTGATGATCCAGCAGAGCGGGTGCGGAGTGCGGGAATTCGCTTTCGGGTGGTGGCCGAAAACCTATTTACCAGCACAAATGCTCCCGATCCAGTGCCATTAGCTGTCCAGGGATGGATGGAAAGTCCGGGACATCGTAGCAATATCTTGCTGGACGACATTACCGAAACAGGCATCGGTATCTGGCAAGAGGGCAATAGCTACTATGTCACGCAATTATTTATGCGTCCGTTGCTCTAGGGCTGGGTGTAATGCTCTGGCTGTAATACCCTGCTGTAACGTCTATGTTTGTTCATCAAAATAGGAGATTAACTGAATGAAAGGATTAAAAGACAAGAAGGTTCTTATCACGGGTGCAAGCTCTGGAATTGGGCAGGCGATCGCCATTCGTTTTGCTCAAGAAGGAGCCAATGTTGCGATCAATTATCGCAAGAGTGTTGAAGACGCTCAAGATACTGAAGAAATGGCGATGAAGAAAGCCTGCGGCCAAATTGAAGGCTGTGGTGTACAGTCTTTACTGGTTCAGGGCGATGTCTCCCAAGAAGAAGATGTCGTTAATATGGTCAACACCGTCATCGATAAATGGGGCGGCCTGGATATTCTAGTCAACAATGCTGGAATTCAAACTGAGAAGCCTGCTCACGAGATCACTGCCGATGATTTTGATAAGGTAATCAATGTCAATTTGAAAGGGGCATACCTTTGTGCGCGGGAAGCACTCAAGCAATTTCTCGATCAAGCAGGGGGCGTCATTATCAATATTTCCAGCGTCCACGAAGTGATTCCTAAGCCCAACTATGTCAGCTATTCCATCAGTAAAGGCGGCATGGAAAACATGACCAAAACTCTGGCCTTGGAATATGCTGATCGTGGCATTCGCGTCAATGCGGTCGGCCCTGGTGCAACAGTAACGCCGATCAATGAAGCCTGGATCAATGACCCGGAAAAGAAAGCCGAGGTAGAAAGTCATATTCCAATGGGTCGAGCTGGAACATCTGAGGAAATGGCTGCAGCGGTGGCCTTTCTAGCGTCGGACGAAGCGGCTTACATCACCGGGCAAACTTTGTTTATCGATGGTGGCCTTACCCTCTATCCCGACTTCCGTGAATCCTGGTCGTCGTAACGTCCCTAAAAAATCAATTCATCTCCCAGAAGCAGATGCGGCGACGAATACACCCTAGAGACGTGCTCAATAGGGACGTGCTCAATACACCGTAGAGACGCGATAAATTGCGTCTCTACAATAGAACTGCAAGGCGTTGTTGCATGAAGGGGAGCACGGAAGGGTAGGCAGATGGTAAGTTTCAATTACCACACCAAAACTTGCCATGAAAGCTCAATACCGCATCCGCAACTGGTCTGAAGTTATAACGCTGGATTAAAACAATGGGGAAGCCTTACCCTCTGAATTGAATGAGTCCGTGCTGGAGGTATGGGTTGTTGACGATTGAAGTGGTGAACCTGGAGCTTCAGTTTTCTACAGTGATTTAGCCATGATGACGATGGCAATGCTCAAAGCAGTGTACCAGCTAGGAGGGTGACAGTGTCAGGGATTTGTGGAATCGACATTAATTTAACGATCATAAGGGTGAAGTTTGAAGGGCATAGGCTGAACGAATTGTGAAGTGGCCCGCACCATACAGATTTCATCATTTGGACCAATATCTACTTTGATCCAGGCTAGCGCCCGATCAATCGTACATAAGCGAGGACCCAGCAGTCGTCGTATTAGCGACCAAGACGCTACTTTGCTGAAATCGTCGCACAACGGGCTAACTCAAAATGTTACGGTTGGGCAAAGTGCTATGGGGTGCATGCCAAGCCCAAGGGGTTGCGCTAAACCAGAGTCTTGGTTGCCTCTCGTCAATCATTTCGTTTTGTGAGTTTTCCATAAACTGCCTGACGCAATCACGGCACTTAAAGTTCTATTTGGTGTTATGAATTTTACCATTCTTGATGATACGAGCAGAGCTGCAAGTAGGACAAATATGCAGAGACGCTGACATAAAGGAGGTAACTTCATTTTCCCTATCCTTATATTTTTCCGGATAAATTCTGCAATGAAGTTAACTAAAACTGAAAAAATGAAACTTGCTCTCAAGAAATCAGATGAGATCGAGGAAGTTTGTCAACGAAAGTGTAAGACTGTATCACGCGGAACAAAAGCACACTTATATTTCTTCTATCTTGACTGCAAGAGATAGTCTTGTAAGTTTCTACCGTTTTAGCAAGCTGAAGGGGTGTTTGTTGAATGAATCATGTGAAGCAAACAGTCACGTTGCTCGTTACTCAAGCCGCTATGCTGGGTTTAATTCCTGTCACAGCTTTAGCAGCAACCTTTACACTTGAAGAAGCAACAATTTCTAGTATTAATAGAGCGTTTGATGCGAGGGCTCTAACCTCACAAGAGTTAGTACAACTTTATTTAAATCGTATTGAAACCTACGATCAAGCAGGTGAAACTCCCCTTAACTCTATTATTTTGACGAATCCAAATGCGTTGGAGACGGCAAGATTGTTAGATTTAGAGCGTGAGCTTTACGGTCCGCGTAGCCCACTACATGGCATTCCTCTTATTATTAAAGACAACTACGATACCTTTGATCTACCAACAACAGCAGGGTCTTTGTCGCTTGCGGGATCGATACCGCCCGATGATGCTTTCCAGATTCAACGGTTGCGAGAAGCTGGTGCAATTGTGCTGGCAAAGTCTAATCTGGCGGAGTTTGCGTTTAGCGCCCAACGCAGTGTCAGTTCAATTTTAGGAACAACTCGTAATCCGTATGATCTAAGTCGAGTGCCTGCCGGGTCTAGTGGTGGAACGGGGGCAGCCGTCGCGGCTAACTTTGGGGTGGTTGGGTTGGGTACTGACACAGGTAACTCAATTCGAGGACCCTCTTCTCACAATGCGTTGGTTGGAATTCGTTCTACGATTGGCTTAACCAGTCGCGATGGGATTGTGCCGCTTAATCTATACCGAGATATTGGTGGTCCAATGGCACGCACCGTTGAAGACGCGGTGTTCGTTTTTAATGCGATCGCAGGCTATGATCCGGCTGATTCCTCAACTGAGTTAGTGAAGGGATTAACGCTGCCTGACTATACGACGTTTCTCGACAAAAACAGTCTTAAGGGAGCAAGAATAGGCGTTTTAGATGAGATATTTAGACCATCGAGTGGCAGCACCAGGGCAGAAACTGCCAGTCCTGAAATTGAGCAATTAATGGATGAGGCGATCGCAGACCTCAAGGCTCAAGGAGCATTCGTCGAATCAACCATCATTCCTAATTTTGATGTTTTGCTGGCAGCTACAGGAGGTTGTAACCGATTTGAATATGACATCAATAACTATCTCGCCAGCCTTGGACCCAATGCCCCAGTTAAGTCATTGGCTGAAATCATCGCATCGGGTAAGTTCGACCCTACGATTGAAGGGAGTTTGAATGCTGGAGCTGCCGTTGAAGATCTGGCACCTGAGCAACGAGAAGTTTGTCAGAATGCAGAGGCAAACCGGGATGTAATGCGTCAAGTCGTGTTGGATGTACTCAATACCAATCAATATGATGCGTTTATCTTTCCAACTTGGAGTAACCCACCTCGGTTAGTGGGCGATGAAACAAGCCCCAACGGCAATAACAGCGGTATTACTGCTCCACCAACTGGCTTTCCAGCGATCACGTTGCCGATGGGGTACACCGTCAACAATACCCTCCCCGCTGGATTGCAATTTTGGGGTCGTCCATTGGATGAGCCTACTTTGATCGGGTTAGCTTATAGCTACGAACAGGCGACCTTGCACCGTCGTCCTCCCTCTCTGTTTCCGGCTCTTGCTGGAGAAACTATTAAATATGAAACAGTGCCTGAACCGGGAGTGGCGATCGCACTAGGAGTTGTCGGAATTTCAGCATTTGGTTTGAGCCGTAAGAAGACCAAAAATCAGCCTAATTTTGTTCGCTAGAGTCTACACCTGATTCTCTCCTCTCATTCATTCACCCGACCATAGGAGTTAACTCTATGCTGAAAAGCATGATGCGAACGGCTGCTCTAGTAGTCGCTCCCACAGTCGTATTAGGATTGTTTCCGATCGGAGCCTTAGCTGCAACGTTTCGCCTGGAGGAGGCAACCGTTTCTAGCATCAATCAGGCCTTTGATGCTGGAATACTAAATTCTGAACAGTTGACAGGATTATATTTGAACCGTATCAATACTTATGACGGTACCCTCAACTCAATCATTACAATTAATCCCAATGCATTAGAGGTTGCTAAAGCGTTAGATCTAGAACGCCAAACAGCCGGACCCAGAAGTCTACTGCATGGCATTCCAATTCTTTTGAAAGACAATTACGATACCTTTGATTTGCCAACAAGTGCTGGAGCAACTGTCCTCCAAAACTCGATTCCACCAGATGACGCATTTACAGTTAAACAGCTTCGAGATGCTGGAGCAATCATCTTAGGTAAAACTAACTTAGATGAGTTTGCCCGAGGTGCATCAGGCTTAAGCTCTGTGGGGGGGCAAACGAGAAATCCCTATGATCTGGAGCGGGTTCCGGGTGGGTCGAGTGCTGGGACGGGAGCCTCGATTGCGGCTAACTTTGCCACCGTCGGGTTAGGAACTGAAACGGGTGTTTCTATCCGCACACCTTCTGCCAACAATAACTTGGTTGGGATTGCTCCTACAGAAGGATTGGTCAGTCGAGATGGAGTTGTGCCCCTTTCCTTTACTCAAGATCGGGCAGGTCCGATGGCTCGTACGGTAACGGATGCTGCCATTGTGCTTGATATTATCGCTGGGTTTGATCCGGCTGATCCTGTAACAGCGAATAGCATCGGTCAGATTCCAGTTGGTGGGTACACCAGCCTACTTGATGTCAATGCTTTAAGCGGGGCACGAATTGGAGTTTTTCGTGATTTATTCCGTTCAGGTCCCATTCATGAAGAGGGGTTGACGCTTATTGAGGCTGCGATCGCTGACATGAAGGCGCAAGGTGCCACCATTGTTGATGATGTCACCTTAGGGTTTGACCTGTTTGCCTTTCTTTCAGATGCTCGTGTCAATAACCTCGAATTTAAGTTTGCCATCAACGATTATCTAGAAGGTCTTGGACCTGACGCACCCGTCAAGTCTCTTACAGAAATTATTGAAGATGGTAGGTACTTGCCTAGTTTAGAGAACGGGTTAATTGGCTCCGAAGCGGTGGAATCATTGGAAAACAACCCTGATTATGACGAGCGAATTGCCCGACGTAGTTTTCTCAGGGGCGAAACGTTGAAGGTGATGGATGCACTGAATTTAGATGCGATTATTTATCCCATGAAAACAGTGCCCCCTCAAATTATTGGTCAGTCTGCTCCAGAATCAGATAATCCTTTCACATCTATTGCTGGCTTACCAGGAATTGTTGTACCTACTGGCTTTACATCGGCTGGCTTGCCAATTGGGCTTGAAATATCAGGACGACCATTTAGTGAAGCATCATTACTAGGTCTTGCTTATTCATACGAGCAAGCAACCCAAAATCGCCGTTCTCCCAGTCTTTTTCCCTCTTTACCAGGTGAAACGATCAAACCTGAAACAGTCCCAGAACCGGGAGTGGCGATCGCACTGGGCATAATTGGAATTTCAGCATTTAGTTTGAAACGCAAGAAAGTACAAAGGTCTGCTTAGTTTGGTTGGTTCAGGTTTACTCGCTCAATTCAGTTCACTTAAACCATTCACCTGATAATAGGAGCAAACACTGTGCTGAAGAGTATAAAGCGAACGGCTGCTATAGCAGTCGCTCAAACAATAGCACTGGGACTTCTTCCAATTGGAGCGTTGGCTGCCACGTTTCGGTTAGAGGAGGCAACGATCGATGAGGTTAATCAAGCGTTTGATGCTGGAATACTTACTTCCCAACAGTTAGTCCAACTCTACTTAAATCGGATTGAAGCTTATGACAAGCAAGGTCCCAGCTTAAATTCAATCATTGCTATCAATCCCAATGCCTTGTCAGAAGCAGTTGCTCTGGATCTAGAACGTCAGACAATGGGACCACGTAGTCTACTACATGGAATTCCTATTGTTCTGAAAGACAATTTCAATACGGTCGATTTGCCGACTACAGCGGGTTCTGTACTGCTTAAGGATTCAATTCCGCCTAATGACGCATTTGTAGTTGAGCGATTCCGTGATGCAGGAGCTATCATTCTCGGAAAAGCTAATATGAGTGAGTGGGCATGGGGATCACCACCCTCGCTTCAAGGAAACCCCCTCAATCCATACAAACTAAATCGCAGTCCATCTGGCTCTAGTTCTGGTACAGGGGTAGCGATTGCTGCAAACCTTGGTATGGTTGGAACCGGGAGTGATACTGGAGGTTCAGTTAGAGGACCTGCTGCGGTCAATGGCTTAGTTGGGATTAAACCAACACTAGGGTTGGTGAGCCGAGCTGGTATCGTGCCTTTGGCACTTTCATTTGATACTGGCGGACCCATGACGCGAACAGTCAAAGATGCTGCCATTACTCTTGGCTTTATGACGGGTGTTGACCCAAATGATCCTGTCACATTCCAAAGTGAAGGCAAGTTTTATGAGGATTACACTCAGTTCCTAAACCTTAATGCGCTTCAAGGCGCACGTATTGGGGTAGCACGAGACTTTTTTGGCGGTAATGCTGAAGTCGATGCAGCAATTGAATCAGCTATTGCAACGTTAGCCGATTTGGGAGCAACTGTAGTTGATGATATCCGAGTTCCTCAAGCTGTGTTTGACCTACGGGGCACTTATCCAAATCCAGGAGGGGTGTGGCCTACCATTAACTACACCGAGTTTAAAGTACAAATTGCGGAGTATCTCGAAACTCTCGGAGAGGAATACCCTAAGACATTGGAAGAGATCGTTGCTCTCAGCCAATCTCTGACCAATTCTGATACACCTGTCAGTCAGCAAACAATTACTACATTGCTTGAACCTGCGCTTGCAACGGGCGGGTTGTCTGATCCTGCCTACATTGATGCAAAGGAGAATGGAGCACCATTTATTACTAGTTCTATTCTTAATCTATTCGATAGTAACAATTTAGATGCAATCATCTATCCAACATCGAGATGTCCAGCATCGCCTTTCCCTGGAGTAGTTGATCCTGACTTTGTGTGTAATCCGGGTCCTTCAGCAACAAACCTTGCCAACATTACAGGTTTTCCCGATATCCAGGTTCCGGCAGGGTTTACGTCGGATGGCTTGCCAATTAGTATCTCATTCTTTGGTCGGTCATTTAATGAACCAACCTTGCTCGCATTCTCCTATGCATTTGAGCAAACTACAAACTTTCGTCGCCCGTCTCCTCTCGCTCCTGCACTTCCAGGCGAAACAATCAAATCTAAAACTGTCCCGGAACCTGGAGTGCCGATCGCCCTAGCCACAGTTGGAATTGCAGCATTTAGTTTGAAACGTAAGAAGACAGAAACTCTAGCCTAAATATGTTTGCTGGAGTCTGCACCTTGATCTCTCCCACCATTCATTCACCTGACAATAGGAGTTAACTTTATGCTCAAAAGCATGGTGCGAACCGCTGCTCTAGCAGTCGCTCCCGCAATTGCGTTAGGACTTCTGCCCATAAGTGCGTTGGCTGCAACATTTCGGTTAGAAGAGGCGACGGTCTCTAGCATTAATCAAGCATTTGATGCGGGTGCATTGTCATCTGAACAACTGATTGGGCTATATCTCAATCGAATCAACACTTACGACGACACGCTTAACTCAATCATTACAGTTAACCCAGATGCATTGGAGATCGCGAAAGCTCTTGATTTAGAGCGTCAAACGACAGGACCAAGAAGCCCGCTGCATGGAATTCCAGTTATCCTCAAAGATAACTACGATACCTTCGATATGCCGACTACAGGTGGATCAATTACCTTAGAAGGCTCAATTCCACCAGATGACGCTTTTCTCGTCAAGCAGTTTCGAGATGCAGGAGCTATTATCCTTGCCAAAGCCAATCTGAGCGAATTTGCTAGCAGTGGGGGGAGGGATGGATATAGCTCTTTTGGAGGACAAACATTAAATCCTTATAACCTCCTGCGCGGACCTGCGGGATCAAGTGGCGGTACTGGTGCTGCGATCGCCGCTAACTTTGGTGTAATTGGTACAGGAAGCGACACGGGTGGCTCGATTCGTAGCCCGTCCGCACACAATGGGCTAGTTGGAATTAAACCTACGTTGGGCTTATTAAGCCGTGATGGGATTATTCCGCTAGCCTTGTCCTTCGATACCGGAGGACCTATGACAAGGACGGTAGAAGATGGTGCAATTGCTTTGGGAATTATGACAGGAATTGATCCTGCCGATCCTGTTACGTTTGAGAGTGAAGGTCAATTCTTCAAGAATTATACTCAGTTCCTCGACAAGAATGCACTTCAGGGGGCACGTATTGGCGTATTGCAAAACTTCTTAGGTGGCAATATCGAAGTTGATCAGTTATTTGAGCAAGCTGTTGCCCAGCTAGCCGATTTAGGAGCAACTGTTGTCGAGACAAGCTATTCTGAGGAATTTCTTACGGAACGGAGCCAAATATCTGCGCTCATCTTTGACTCGGAATTCCAACCTCAAATTGAAGCTTACCTAGCAACTTTGAAAGGAGATTATCCTAAGACCCTTGAGGAAATCCTAGCGATTAGTATCGATCCGGATGTAGTAAATTCCGATCGTTCTGTCGCGCCTGGTCGTATTGCAGCATACGAGAGAAATCTGTCCAGTGGAGGGCTGAGTAACCCTGAGTATATTGATGCTATCCAAAACGGCATTCCATTTGTAAGGAGAACTGTTCTAGACCTTATGGATAGTCAGGACTTGGATGCATTAATTTATCCAACTCGTAATTGTCCTGCTGTTCCTATCTACACGGTAGAGGACCCAAGCTATGTATGCGATGAGAGCGTCCCTGCTGCACGAAACATTGCAAACATTACTGGTTTTCCTGATGTTCAAGTGCCGATGGGATTTACTCCTGACGGTTTGCCTCTGACGATCTCTCTATTCGGTCGTGCCTTCAGCGAACCGACCCTACTGGGCTTTGCCTATGCCTATGAGCAAGCAACACAGTTTCGGAGCCCACCGCCACTCTTTCCATCCCTACCGGGAGAAACGCTCGAGTATGAATCTGTCCCAGAACCTGGAGTAGCGATCGCACTAGGCATGATTGGAATTTCAGCATTTGGTTTGAAGCGGAAGAAGACGAACACTCTAGCCTAAGTTGTTTGCTGGAGTCTGCACCTTGATCACTCCCACCATTCATTCACCTGACAATAGGAGTTAACTCTATGCTGAAAAGCATGATGCGAACGGCTGCTCTAGTAGTCGCCCCCGCGATCGCGCTAGGGCTTCTGCCCATAAGTGCATTGGCTGCAACGTTTCGGTTAGAGGAGGCAACGATCGCTGACATCAATCGAGCATTTGATGCAGGAGCATTAACGGCTGAGAAACTGACACAGCTCTACATCAATCGAATTGAAACCTACGATGACAAACTTAACTCCATCATTGCCATTAATCCAAATGCATTACAGATTGCGAGAGAGTTGGATTTAGAGCGGCAAACCACAGGAGTTAGAGGTCCATTACACGGGATTCCAATCCTGCTTAAAGACAATTTTGATACGTTTGATGTCCCGAATACAGCGGGTTCGATTGTTCTCAAAGATTCAATTCCACCCGACGACGCTAGGTCAGTGCAGCTTCTGCGAGACGCTGGAGCTATTATCTTAGGTAAAGCAAACCTGAATGAATTTGCTGGTAGAGGAGGACTTGGTGTTTACCCAGATTATGGTGGTGAGGTAGTTAACCCCTATAATCTCAACCGAAATGCCTCTGGCTCTAGCGGCGGTACAGGGGCAGCGATCGCCGCCAACTTCGCAGTCCTGGGAACGGGTAGTGATACAGGTGGTTCCATTCGAGGACCATCTTCGTTTAATGGATTGGTTGGCATTCGACCCACACGGGGTTTAATCAGCTTGGATGGCGTTATTCCATTTGCTTCTGTCTAGAGACGGTATTGGTCCAATGGCACGCACTGTTACAGATGCAGTCATTGCTCTAGGGGCAATGGTCGAGTACGACCCAAATAACCCCACATTTCAAACCTTGAGCGTTGCGCCTCCAGTTGAGCTGGATAAGTTTTACGATGATTACACTCAATTCCTTGACCCAAATGCTCTCACAGGGGCGCGTCTAGGAGTTGGAAGGGTTTGGTTTGGAGGCGATCCAGAACTGGATCAAGTGATGGAAGCAGCCCTTCAATCAATGCGAGACTTAGGAGCAACAACCATTGATTTGGATCTGTCCAATGAGTTGCTCACCACGATGATCAACGCTTCGCGATCGCTTGGTTTGGCTGAATTTCCGCCTCAGCTTGCAGATTATTTAGCAACTCTAGATGAGGAATATCCCAAGACACTGGAAGATATTATTGCGATCGCTGAGTCACCAGAGTTTGCTGAGTTAGTTCCCCCTAACCGACTGACGGGCTTGAAGAACATCCAGGCATACGGTGGTTTAAGCAATCCTGAATATATTGACGTTGCCACAAATATTGTTCCGGCTCTGCGACAAACCTTCTTTGATATTTACAAAGATCTTGGTTTAGATGCAATCGTCTTCCCAACAACAAGAACGTTTGCGTCTCCGTTAGCTGGCACAACAGATCCAAGCTTTGTAAACATTCTTCCTGCTCCTCCAATTCGTGGGGTTGAGATTGCCAGCCTTCTCGGCTTCTCTGATATCACAGTCCCGGCAGGATTCAACAAAGATGGATTACCCACTACAGTATCCTTCACAGGAACGCCATACACTGAATCAAAGCTGATTGGATTAGCGTATTCCTTTGAGCAGGCAACAAAATTCCGTAGCCCACCGCCGCTCTTCCCTGCACTTCCAGGCGAGACTATCAAATCCGAAACTGTACCTGAGCCTGGGATGATTCCAGCCTTGGCGGTATTAGGGGTAAGTGTGCTTGGAATCAAATTTGTCAAGCGGCGCAAAAACCAGAACCAAGCGCAATACGAGATGCTTTTCCCCATAAACTACGGGGAATCAATTGGTAATCAGTCTGCATCTTACGTTGATTCAAATAGGCTCAAAGGCACCAGCCACGTATAGCCATAGCTATGTAAAAGCTTGGTGGAGACGAGCCAGAAAGCCGACATAGACTCGGCATTAGACAGATCTGCTTTGTCCTAAACTTTCTGACCAAAGCTATGTAACGGCAGAGTCGCTTCTCACCCCAAGCCATTCATTCACCTGACAATAGGAGTTAACTTTATGCTGAAAAGCATGGTGCGAACGGCTGCTCTAGCAGTCGCTCCCGCAATTGCGTTAGGACTTCTGCCCATACGTGCATTGGCTGCAACGTTTCGGTTAGAAGAGGCGACGGTCTCTAGCATTAATCAAGCATTTGATGCTGGAATCTTGTCCTCCGAACAGTTGATTGGGCTATATCTCAATCGCATCAATACCTACGATGGCACGCTTAACTCAATCATCACGGTTAACCCCAATGCAGTAGAGATTGCCAGAGCCTTAGATTTAGAACGCCAAACGACAGGACCAAGAAGCCCCCTGCACGGGATTCCAGTCATCCTCAAAGATAACTACGATACCTTTGATATGCCGACCACAGGAGGTTCTATCGTTCTTAAGGGGTCTATCCCACCAGACGATGCTTTTACTGTGCAGCAGTTTCGTGATGCGGGAGCAGTTATTTTCGCGAAAGCAAACATGTCAGAGTTCGCTTCCGGGGTTCCTGGAGGGTCCCTGGCAGGGTTGACCAGTAACCCATACAACTTAGATCGCACCCCTTCTGGCTCAAGTGGGGGAACTGGAGCTGCGATCGCCGCTAACTTTGGAGTGATCGGAACAGGGAGTGATACAGGTGGCTCAATTCGTGGTCCAGCGGCGGCTAATGGGTTAGTTGGGATTAAACCGACCTTAGGTTTGACGAGCCGAGATGGAATTATTCCCCTATCGCTTTCGTTTGATGTAGGGGGTCCCATGACTCGAACCGTGGAAGATGCTGCGATCGCATTAGGAATCATGGCAGGTATTGATCCGGCTGACCCCGCCACCTTTGGAAGTGAAGGAAAGACGTTCAACGATTACACCCCGTTTTTAAAGACCGATGCACTAGAAGGGGCGCGGATTGGTATTGTCCGCAACTTCTTTGGTAGAAATGCCGACGTTGATCAGGTTGTAGAAAACGCTATCAGCGAAATTAAGGCATTAGGGGCAACGGTCGTTGATTCTTTGTTCTACCCAGATGATGTGGTCGCATCAATTGGTAGCATCTACACAAGAGTGCGTTGGCCTGACTTTAAAGCCCAAATTCCTGATTACCTGGCAACCTTGGATGAAGGCTATCCTAAGAACCTGGAGGAAATCATTGCTCTAGCTGAACAGGAGGATTTCTTCAAGGAGTACCCCGGTCGCCTGAACCTGTTTATTAACGAACAAGCAAGTGTACCTCTGACCGACCCCGACTATATTGATGCTGCAACCAACGGTAAAGCCTTTATTACCAATGCAGTACTCGATTTGTTGAATGGATATAATTTGGATGCGTTGCTCTATCCAACATCGGGCTGTCCGGCTGGTCCTCTTCCAGGAATCACTGACCCAACCTATAGTTGTGAGTCAGGTCCATCCCCCACAAATTATGCGAATATCTCAGGTTTCCCAGATATTCAAGTTCCAGCAGGGTTTACCTCAGACAGACTTCCTGTCACGATTTCCTTTATGGGACGCGCTTATAGTGAGCCAACCCTACTAGGTTTCGCGTATGCCTATGAGCAAGCAACAAACGCCCGCCGTCCTCCCAGGTTGTTCCCTGCTTTACCGGGGGAAACGATCAAACATGAAACCGTGCCCGAACCGGGCATGATTCCAGCTTTGGCAGTTTTTGGTACCAGTGTTGTTGGAGTGATGTACACCAAACGACGAAAAAACCAAGGCAATCAGCCCAAAATTACGGCTTCTGTTTCATAAAAACCTCACCCTGACACAGCACATTTGAAACCATAAATTGGAAAGGTTACAGCATTCAGATAGCAGTTGAAATCATGAGACAGTATGTCTTTTTGCTGTATCCCTTCCGTTCATACACACGCTCAAATCAGGTGCGTTGCAAAAGGGTTGAGGAAGAGATCACTGTCCCCTTTGAGCATTACAGATCATGAAAATAACCAGACGGGGCGCATCTCCCTCTACAAGCGCCCAAGTTTTGAAAATTGTTGGTCTTGTTTTGGTTGTTTTATTTGTGGTAGATTTCATCAGTCTTACCCTATCGCCCAACTTTCTTGATAAACAGTGGTTAACCAACTGGATTACACAACTCGTTGATCGGGGAGTTGTACCGATGGTGGGTATTGCTTTGCTACTCATGGGGTTATGGATAGGCAATTCACCCAAGCCAACACCTGCTAGAAAGCGATTACGTCCCAATCCCATCACGATGACGCTTCTTTTTTCTGGGTTGCTCAGCATTACCTTCTTGATATTTGCGCCGCTATATTTCAATGGTAGTCAGATGATCAGTGTAGAAGTATCACAACAGATTAATGAAGAAGCCTTACGTGCTGAAAGTAACCTCAACAATCAGTTAGAACAACAACGAAATCAGGTCAATGCTTTATTATCAAATGACGAGCAGTTACAACAAATAGAACAACAACTTCAAGCAGATCAAATTACAGAAGAATTGCGCATCCAATTACAACAAGTGAGAGATAGTATTCAGCAAGCAAAAGTAAACCCAACGTTTATTGAGCAGCGTGTCGAGGGGTTACGCAGTGAAGGGTTGAGCCAAATTAGACGAACTCAACTACAGACTAGAAATCAAGTGGTGGCTGAACTTCGTAAGTCACAGTTTCGCATTACCGTTAGTAGCCTGTTACTATCCCTGGGTTATTTTGGTACTTGTTGGACTGGGGCTGCCATCACTCGCAGGAGTTCACAGATTGTTGCCTCTTCTGTTCGCTAGGTGAGAGGTTCGAAGTGTTCTCAATTTATATTGTTAGGTTTCAATTACCACACCAAAACTTGCCATAAAAGCTCAATACCGCATCCGCAAGGGGTCTGAGTATAATGCTGGACTCAAACAACGAGGAAGCTTGACGTTTTGGATCGACGAGACCGTGCTGGAGGCATGGATTGTTGAGGAGTTAAGCGGCAAACCTGGAGCCTCAGTTTTCTATAGTGATTTGGCAATTACGACAATGGCAACGTTCAAAGCTGTGTATCGCTTAGCAGGGCGGCAGTGTCAGGGGTTTGTAGAGTCCATCTTTGAGTTAATGACAATTGATTCTACCCGTGCCAGACCACAGCACCCTCTCGCGCTGACTCGCTCAACTGTCTATCCGGCTTCCAGTTGTGCCAAAGGTGTTCGTCGTGTGGTGGTTGACTCAACCGGAGTGAAAGTTTATGGGGAAGGGGAATGGAAAACCCGTCAGCACGGCATCAGCAAGCAACGCACATGGCGCAAGCTGCATCTAGGAGTGGATGAGGAACGGGCGAATCCTGGCGGGGGTGGTCACAACCAACGATTGCCATGATGAGAACGTGTTAACCAATGTGCTCAACGGCATCCAATCCCCCATCGAATAAGTCTCTACCGATGGGGCTTACGACCATCGCCATGGCTATGACGAAATTGTAACCTAAAGGAGCCAGAGCCGTGGTTCCACCCCGCAAGGATGCCAAGATTTGGCAGCACGGCAACCGCTAAGGGAACCCGCATCCCCGCGATGAAAACTTGCGCTACATTCGCAAGCATGGTCACAAGCGGTGGAAGCAAGGCAGGGCTATCATCGCTGCTCGATTGCTGAAACCACTATGTTCCGCTTCAAAACAATCTTTGGAGGCAATCTGGGTGCGCGTAAATTCGACAACCAAGCGGTGGAACTTTTCATCAGATGTGGTGCGCTCAATTGGATGATTAAGCTTGCTAGCCCGATAGCTATGAGGTTAAAGCTCAATACCAAGACTACCTCAAGGCAAATCTGACCGTTTTTCTAATCATGCAACAAAGCCAAACTGCAATGTTCTAATGTGCCGAGGAGAGGCCAATGGTGTCAGAATCGGCATTCTTTTGAGTTAGAAATCCTAAGGCACTTCTCTAGGTGCTGCATTTGCTGGATTTGCCGAATGTGGGGCAAGAGGGGGAGGTGCTTTAGCATCCAGACTTTTAGAGAGATATGGAGAGGCATGATATTCAAGTCTAAGGTGTGAGGTTCCGCTTTCAAAGTGCCCTGAATTGGGAGTATTTTTTACCCTGCTGAAGGTAGAAAAACATAAAGATTTGATTAGTTCTTTAGTCAGGAATCGTTGCGATCGCCTTCCGTTCTAGGGGAGGGGCGATCGCCCCTTCAACAAGCCCTGACATAACAAAACAAAGAAGCGGTGCCACACTCCTGTCAGCCTTTCATAACTCGCCTTTCACAACTCAATAATGAGTCAAATAATCCCCCAACGACGTCGCCAACTGGAGGTTGATTCTCGCTGCGACTGCTGTTGTTCTTGCTGATGGCGTTCCAGAATGGCAGCAGCAGTATCTTGCCGGTTGGGATCGCGATAGGGAATGGCGGCTCGGGTTTGGAGGTGTTCTTGCTCCATAGGAGAGAGGGGATGCAGGTTTTGGCGATTAAACGCACCCACGGTTCCTTGAGACCATTCATGGGGCTGGTGGTTTTCTAGGGGGGGAAGCGTACCGATTTGCAGTCCGGCGGCTAGCAGGGCGGCTCGCACGGATGCGGAGCGGGAGTAGGTCGCGAGTTTCCCGGAGGATGTGAGACAACGGGCGATTTGGGTAAAAAATTCGACGGTCCACAGTTGGGGGCAGCGTCGGGGTGAGAAGGGATCAAAGAAAATGGCTTCGGCTTGAAATTTTTTGTTGATCAGAGTCTGGATGGTTTGGCGGGCGTCGCCGATCAGCAGGGTGGCTTGGAGGTGGGGCGTAGTGTGGTGGTGGGTGAGGGCGATCGCCCTTAAAATCTCTTGGATGTTGGGAGGCCAGATGTCGATCAGAGGTGGGGCGATCGCCCTTTGCGGAACACTCGCATCGAGTTCGAGGGCATATAGCTCGATTTTGCAGGTTGGATTGATAGCCCAAACGACTTCTAGGGCTGCTGCGGTGTTGTATCCAAGTCCGTAGCAGACATCTAGAAGGGTGAGGTTGGGCTGCTGAGCTTTCTGGGGCAGGTCAGTGGCGTTGGCAAACTTGAGGAAGGCTTCTGCCTTTGCGCCTTGCTGGCTATGGAACGTTTCGCCGAAGGTTTCGGAGAAGAACGTGAAGGAGCCGTCGTTGGTCAGTTGGGGAACCCAAGTGGGGGTGGACATGGCAGGGGCAGACTTTCTGAGCAGACCAGTCTTTATTTTCCTGCCCCAAAGCCTGTTTTCTTAGGTTTGCGTTTGTTGGTTTTGGATTTCATTTTTTGGACCTCTCGAACGGCTTCTGCGAAGAGGTCGTGTAGGTGGATGGGGACGCTGGCGATTTCAGGAAGTTCGGGGTCCGAGAACTTGCCGTGTTCGCGCAGAAGGGGGTCTAGGTCTTGAGTAAGCTTGAAGTCGGGGCGGTTGAGGAACGTTTGCAGAACTTGTTCGAGCTGTTGGGGATATTGCTGGGCGAGTTGTTGCCAGACATACCAGTTGATAGATGGATCTTCGAGGTAGCGACGAATGACGGATTCTGAGCCTTCGAGGGTTTGCCAGTCTGGGCTAGTGAGGATCGCCTCAAATCTATGGTGGTTTGGTAAGAACATTTGGCCCCAGCGAGGATGCGCCAAGACGGTGACTTGTTCGGCTTTTTTGAGTTCCTCAGGAATCTGCACACTGGGCATCATCATTTTGGGCTTTCCGGCCAGGGAGCCTTGCTTGGCAAACATTTTGGCCGCTTCTTCGGGGCTAACGCCTGCTTCTTCTGCGGCGGCGGCGATCTCTTCTTCGTCGATGCCAGCTTCTGCGGCGATTTCTTCTAAAGACTTGGAGGGGTCAACGCCGGCGGCTTTTAGCTGTTGCTGGGCCAAAACCTCTCGAAATTCGCTGATCTCTTTGTTGAGCTGATAGCCAGAGCGGGTGATGGTGTCGCTGCCAAAGAAGTCAACGAAAGACTGGTGGTATTTTTCGACAGACTGCCAGGCTTCCTCTAGCAGGTCGGGGGCATCGCTGTAGAGGGAAGATCGATGGTTGTCTTTGAAGTTGCCGATCGCCACAGCGAGTTTGGGTTTGCCCAGTTTGCCCAAGCGGGTATGGGGGCCAAAGATCATCCAGCGATCGCCCTGCAGGGGCGCAATCCGGGTTAACAAAATCTCACCGGACTGTAGCTTCAATAATTCGGCCTGCTGTTCGGGATGAAGCTGAACGGAATAATGTTTTGCGGTGAGCCAGTTCATCAGCTCAAAGCCGTCGGGGGCGGTCTGTTCGATGGCAAACAATCCGGTAAAGCTGCGCTGCCATTGCTGAAGAAGTTGGCGATCGCCCGCAGTCAGATCAGATTGCTCCTGCATAAACAGCTCTAGCGGGGTCTGGTCGCTAATTGAGCCTTCTGTCAGGAAAATGTCAACGACCATGTCTTGGGAGAGTTTGCGGTGGCGAGTCTGTTCGGCAGCGTAGGTTTCTAGTGCCTCAGCCATCTCTCCTTCGGCGTCGTAGACAAAATCAACGAGCTCTTGCTTCAAGGTTTGGGCTTGTTTTAAAACTTCGTCCACGGTTGCTATTGTCACAGTCAACATCAGTACTAACCTAAGAGGTTACTGTCTAAAGGTCTATTCACCCTGAGGTAGGCTTTTGTCAAAAAACAGTGATTTTCGCCCTTTTTTAAGCGCAAATTTTGATTTCCAACGCTTGTTAAAAAAACCTATCACTACAACCTTGACCGATTGAGTGAATCTAGGTTTATGCTGTAAGAAATTTTTTGCCTTTTTGCCTACCTTCCTGCTTGGAACCTGCTCATGGACATGTCGAAAACTACGCTGTCTCAAGCTGGTCAGATTCAGCACATTAGAAAGCGCATCTTAGTTTTAGGTTCGAACCTGCATTTACCATCTGTGACGGCCTATGCCTGGACAGATTTGCCTGGGCAGATCAATGTGGCTGATTACGATGTAGTTATTCTCAATCTGGTGTCTTTGCTAGATCAGCAGTCTAATCTAGGAATTCGGCCTGAGCGGTTGCCGTCTTGGCAGCAGTTGGCTCGCTATTTGTTTAGCCCTGGCATTGAGGTGATCTGCATTGGTATGCCTGAGCTAGACGGAAAAAACAACCTTTACCAATCGATGACCTGGTGGTTACCTGTGGTGCCTGAGGTGGTGCTGGAATCCGGGGATGTCGTGCGGGAGGTAAAAGGTGAGTTTGACTTTTACTTTGAGCATGTCAAGCGCTGGTTTTTCTATGTGGTGCCCAAGTTTCGGTCTCACTTTTTGGGGCTGACGAGCTATCTCAAATCCATTCATCCCCAGGTCAATCATGTGCAGGCTGGAATGGGGGCGATCGCCACAACCCGCTCCCGACATCCAATTGCGTTTAAGCTGATTTTTCGGGCCGGCCAAGTCAGCTCACAGGTCAGCTCACAAGGCAGCTCAGAGGAGCGATCGCTGACCGCTGCCGATCAACATCGTTCTAGATTGCGATCCGCAAAAACGGCTCCCGTCATTACGTCTGGGGTGGTGATCTGGCTACCACCGCCGACCGAGATCACACCCGATGAAGCCGTCAACTTGATTTTGCAGGAGCGCTATGGTCGCGCCTCTGGACAAGCGCCACCCAAATGGATTCAGGCATACCATCTCCCCCAACAGCAGGCGATCGCCGCTCAGGTGACTCAATATCAAGAAGAGATGCGGCAGCTCTCCGAAAAGCTAACCCTGGCGCAGAAAAAGCTGGAAGTAGCGTCCTACTACCACAGGCTGCTCTATGAGCGAAATCATGAGGTGTTAGAGCAGGTGGCTTGCGCGGCGTTGCGGGAGCTGGGTGCTGAGGTGGATCTTGCCGATCAAGAGCTGGCCCTGCCGTTGCGGATTCGAGATCCACTGGAGCGAAAGGCCGTTTTAGTGATTCGAGGCCGCACGGGGTCTGTTGTGCCCAAAGATTTACGAAAGCTGGATCAGGAGGTCAGGAGCCTGATGCTAAGCCAAAACTGGCAGGGCAAGGGGATCTTGATCGTCAACCCTTACTGTGATCGGGCTCCTGAAAAGCGATCGCAGGCATTTCCGCCTAGTTGCATTCGAGCCGCTGAGCAGTTTGGATATTGTCTGCTCACCACGACTCAACTGTTTGATGCGATCGCCACTTACCAAAGGCAGACGCTAGACTTAGACGCCTTTTGGAATCTGCTGTTTACGACGCAGGGGATCTGCGAACTACCGAGCTTAGAAGCGAGTTAAGCCTGCTGCCACAGGTCACAAACTTCACCCGGTAAATAGTTGGCGACTTCTTGCACTCGATCTTCAGAGAGTTCTGCCTTGGTGGCTGCAAATACAGCTGTGATAATAGTTTCAGCATCTGCACCAGGCAAGTTGGCTTCTTGCCGCAGTCGTACCAGGAAATTCTCAGGCTTGATTTTCAGCGGGGGTCGCACACGGCTAAGAAATTGAACAAGGGGATTGAGATCAGTCCACAAGTCTTCGACCTGGTCGGGGGTTGAGCCCTGATCTAAGTCGGCTGCGACATGATCCACGGCTTCATTGGTCATGACATCCCGCATCGTGCGATATACCACTTCGGTGGCGCGGCGAGCTTCATCCAAATCTTTGAGCTGTCCCTGGTTTTTTACTCTCTCGAGGAAAGTTGATGCCGCCATTTTGGTCTCCTGCTGACGATTTACGCCAAAATTCTATGGTTTTCTGACATTAACAACTTCAATCGCAGGACAGACTTACAGCAGACGGTCTTGCAGCAGAGGGTGGAGCGGGCGATCGCCTCTAAAGAAAACCCGAAGAAACCCAGTATCTGCTGAAATCCCAAACTGAATCCACCCAGATAGTGAGAATGAATACCAAATCGGCTATTTATTCCCGATCCCTGAGTATTAAGGGCTGCTGTACCACTGCTTCTCTGCCTACAGGATGATGTTCATCTTTATTTTCTTCAATAACTTGATTTTTATGCTTTCAAGAGACAAATTCGCAAGCCACTTTTACCTATTACGTTGCCTGTTTTAGGACTGCGAGGAAATAAGTTTGGGAATGAGCTTAAAGCATCTCTCAGCCCGATTGCTCAACTGATCTAAGTTATCTGATCAATTGATACCTTGGCCTTTTTTCGGGAGGGTCTGCAATTTTGTGCTGCGAGTGTTTCGGCTTTGATGGGTTTAGCAAAACTGCAAGATTGGAAAACAGTTCGCCTCAGCAGCAGTGAGATCAAATGCATGAGCAAACACATTTTGATTACGGGTGGAGCAGGATTTATTGGGTCCCATTTGGCCGATGATCTGATTGGCCAAGGCTACCGAGTTCGGACCCTGGATAATTTAGCACCTCAGGTTCATGGCCCCGATCCAGTTCGGCCCAGCTATCTTCATCCAGAGGTGGAGTTGGTGGTGGGGGATGTGCGCGATCCGCAGATGGTGAGGCGATCGCTCCAGGGCATTGATGCGGTCTATCATTTGGCCGCAGTGGTCGGAGTGGGGCAAAGCATGTATGAAATTGCTCACTACACCGACATCAACAATCGCGGTACGGCGATCTTACTGGAAGCGCTGGCAGAGCATCCGGTTGAGCGGTTGGTTGTCGCTTCCAGTATGAGTCTCTACGGAGAAGGGCTCTATCAAACGCCATCTGGCCGCATCACGATAGGGGGCGATCGCTCGTTGGCGCAGTTGCAGGCCAAACACTGGGAAGTGCGAAACGCGCAAGGCGAATCACTGCTGCCGTTGCCGACGCCCGAATCCAAACCTCCGGCGCTGTCTTCAATCTATGCACTGTCTAAGTATGACCAAGAGCGCATGTGTCTGATGATTGGTCAGGCTTATGGCATTGAAACAGTGGCGCTGCGGTTCTTCAACGTGTTTGGCACCCGTCAGGCCCTCTCAAATCCCTATACAGGCGTTTTGGCCATCTTTGCATCGCGTCTGCTCAACGGCAAACCTCCCCTCATCTTTGAGGACGGCGATCAGCAACGTGATTTTGTCAGTGTCTACGACGTGGTGCAGGCTTGCCGTTTGGCGTTAGAGGTTCCTGAGGCACAGGGGCAAGTCTTCAACGTGGGGAGTGGAAATCACTACACCATTCGTGGCATTGCCGATCAGATGATCCGAGTTTTAAATCAGGAGCCGCTTGAGCCTGAAATTACAGGTAAATATCGGATGGGCGATATCCGCCACTGCTTTGCAGATATTACCCATGCCCGTCAGGTGTTGGGATATGAGCCGCAAGTGTCGTTGGCCGCAGGCTTAGTTGAGTTGGCAAGTTGGTTGGAAGGTCAGGTCGCACGGGATCGGGTTGCGGAAGCTCGCGCAGAACTTGCGGTACGGGGTTTGACGGTATGAGGGATTGGCAAAATCGTCCCCAAATTGGTCTGCTGGAATGGTTGCGCCCCGGTGAATACGACCGCGCCGAGCAACTACTGGCCGATCTTCACAAGCTCAAGGTGACTCACCTGCGGACAGGCGTTTCTTGGGCCGACTATCATACGCCCGAAGGCCAGAAGTGGTATGGCTGGCTGCTGCCTCGTCTGGCTGAGGAGGTAGAGTTGCTGCCTTGCTTTCACTACACGCCGCCTTCTCTGGGCATCGTTCCTAAAACGTCAGCCCCGCCCCGTCGCTTGCAAGACTACGCCGATTTTATCGATGTGATGATCACCAGGTTTGGTCACTGCTTTGAGTGGCTGGAGCTGTGGAACGAACCAAACAACCTCAGCGATTGGGATTGGCGGCTCGATCCGTCCTGGCTCAACTTTTGCGAGATGATTGGCGCTGCAGCTTACTGGGCCCAACATCGCGGCAAGAAAACCGTTTTGGGCGGCATGGCTCCGGTCGATCTCAACTGGCTCAATATGGTGGGAGAGCGCGGCCTTCTGGCTCATATTGATGCGGTTGGAATTCACGGTTTCCCAGGCACTTGGGAGTTTGAGTGGGATGACTGGTCGCAGAGTGTTCCCAATGTGCGAGATCTGCTGCATCGGCATGGCTGCGAAGCTGAAATCTGGATTACCGAAACGGGCTTTTCGACCTGGAAGCATGATGAGCGGGGGCAGATCAGGTCTTTCTTGCAGGCGATCGCCGCCCCCGTCGAGCGAATCTACTGGTATGCCGCCCACGATCTGCACCCCGAATTGCCCACACAGGATGGCTTTCATACCGATAGCCGTCACTACCACATGGGTCTCAAGCAGACCGACCAGACGCCCAAGCTACTCTATCGGCTCTGGGCTGAGGGCGGCATTGATGCGATGCGTCCACTGGTTGAAGCGAATACCAATGGCGCGTTTTGGGCAGGGTGCGATCGCCCCACGTTGATCACCGGTGGAGCTGGCTTTATTGGCACCAACCTAGCCCATCGGCTGCTGTCAGACGGCAAACCCGTGCTGCTGCTAGACAACCTTTCTCGCCCTGGTGTTGAGTGCAACTGGCACTGGCTGAAGGAAATGCATGGCGATCGCGTGCAGCTAGAGCTGTCTGATCTGCGCGATGCTCGCTCGTTGCAAAAGCTGGTTCGCCATGCCGACCAAGTATTTCACCTCGCCGCCCAGGTAGCCGTCACCACCAGTCTGCTCAACCCAGTCATAGACTTTGAGGTCAACGCGCGCGGCACCCTAAATCTGCTGGAGGCCTTACGGCAGTTAGACAATCCGCCACCGCTCGTTTTTACCTCCACCAACAAAGTCTATGGCGGCCTCAAGAACCTGGCGACAAGGCCTCAGGGCAAGCGCTATTGGCCGACTGACCCAGCGATTTGCAATTCCGGCATTTCAGAAGACCAGCCGCTCGACTTTCATAGTCCCTATGGCTGCTCAAAAGGGGTTGCCGATCAGTACATCCTCGACTATGCTCGCACGTTTGGCCTGTCGGCAGTCGTGTTTCGGATGAGCTGCATCTACGGCCCGCATCAGTTTGGCACCGAGGATCAGGGCTGGGTGGCTCATTTCCTGATTCGCGCCTTAGAAAATCAGCCCATCACGCTCTATGGCGACGGGCTGCAAGTGCGAGACATTTTGTTTGTGCAGGACTTGGTCAATGCCTTCTTGCTGGCGCAGGCCCACATCAGCGATATTTCCGGGCAGGCGTTCAATATTGGCGGCAGTCCGGCCCGTACCACCAGTTTGCTAGAGCTGATTGACCTAATCGAAACATTGCACGGACAGCCGCCGGAGGTGCAATTCGATGATTGGCGACCGGGCGATCAACGCTATTACGTCTCCGATACGCGCAAGTTTCAAGCGGCAACGGGCTGGTCGCCACAGGTCAGCATTCCCGATGGCATCGAACGACTCTATTGCTGGCTGCTTCACACTCGCGGGCGATCGATCCCCTTGAAGATCAAGATGGGAGCATTATGAAATACGCACTAATCAATCCAAACTGGACGTTTGAAGGCAGCATCTACTTTGGCTGTCGCGACCCCCATCTGCCGCTAGAGTATGGCTACTCCAAGGCGCTACTAGAGCAGGCCGGACATCAAGCCCAGATTATTGACGGCCAACTCGAAGATCTATCCTTGGCAGAGATTGGCGATCGCCTCCAAGCCTTCCAACCCGATTTTCTGGTCGTCACCACTGCACCGAGCTACTTGTTTTGGCGCTGTGCCCCCCCCGAGTTGCGAGTGCCGCAAGCGCTGTTGCATCATCTCCAGGAGATTCAGGGTGTCCGCGTTGCAGTCGGGCCGCACGGTTCTACCACCCCAACCACGACTCTACAAAAGCTAGGCGTCGATGTGGTGGTGATGGGAGAATGTGAGGAGATTTTGCCGCAGTTGGCGACACGCGATCGCTGGTCTCACCTCTCCTCCATCTGCTATTGGCAAAATGGTAAACCACAGGTGCAGGGCGGCCCCCACGCCTCTGATATGACAACGCTGCCTGCCCTGCGCTGGCCCACCACAGCCATTCAGCGCCACCACCATCATCACCACCGCTTTGAGGCTCCTCCCACTGGCCCCGGTGCTGAGATGGAAACCTCTAGAGGCTGCCCCTACCGCTGCTCCTTCTGCGCCAAGCAAAACTTCCGCGATCGCTACCGCAAACGCCCCCTCAACGTGATCTTGGCAGAACTGGACGGCCTGATGGCTCAAGGCGTCGAGTACCTCTATTTCATCGATGAAATCTTCTTGCCCAACCGAGAACTGCTAGAAGCCCTGGCGGAGCGTGGTGTGAAATTTGGAGTGCAGACCCGGATCGACCTGTGGACCTTTGAATGTTTGGATCTGCTCGGTCAAGCCGGATGTGTCTCGATTGAGGCAGGGGTGGAGAGCATTACGGCTGAAGGGCGCAAGCTGCTCGACAAGCACTGTAAGCTCTCCACGGATGAATTGTCTGAGCGGTTGATCTATGCCAAACAGCGGGTGCCCTTTGTGCAGGCCAATCTGCTCGACTCTCATGTGGATGACTTGGAGGCGATCGCCCAATGGCGACAACACCTGCAGCAGTTTGGAGTTTGGGCCAACAAGCCCGTGCCCCTCTTTCCCTATCCTGGCTCTCCCGACTATGGCAAGCTCTGGGGATTACCGGATGATCAGGCTTGGGAACGTGCCCATGCCCATTATCTGGCGCGCTCAGCCGAGTTTAGCGATATCCAAGAAGAGCAACCTTTGCCGCTAACAGAGCTGGAGCTTTTGGGGAGGTGAGATGTGAGGTGTGAGAAGTAAAGAGTGAAGAGCTGTCTAGACGTGAGTGAATCCCAGAATCCTATGTCCAAGCATCTACCTCTACCAAAACGCATTTTAATGACGACGGACACAGTGGGCGGCGTCTGGACCTATACCCTGGAATTGGCTAAAGGACTGGCCAAACAAGGGGTTGAGGTGGCGATCGCCTCAATGGGTGCCCCCCTTACCCTAGAACAGCGTCGCGTCATCCAGCAGTTGCCCAGCCTGGAGCTGTATGAAAGCCGTTACAAGCTGGAATGGATGGATGATCCGTGGCGGGATGTGCAGCGAGCGGGAGACTGGCTGATGAATCTGGAAGTTCAGGTGCGACCCGATATTGTCCATCTGAATGGGTATGTGCATGGGGCTTTACCGTGGCGATCGCCCGTGCTGATGGTGGGTCACTCCTGTGTACTGTCGTGGTGGCGGGCCGTCAAGCAGGAAGCTGCCCCTGCCAGTTGGAACCGTTACTGGAGTCTGGTTCAGCAAGGGCTACAAAAGGCCGATCTGGTGGTCGCTCCCTCACGCACCATGCTCAAGGCACTTCAAGATCACTATGGCCCCCTGCCTGCCACCCAAGTCATTCCCAACAGTCGCGATCCTAGGCAGTTTTCGCCCGGCACCAAGAAGTCTTTTATCCTGTCGGCAGGACGACTTTGGGATGAGGCCAAAAACCTATCGGTGCTAGAGCAGGCGGCCCCCCACCTCCCTTGGCCCATCTATGTCGCTGGGGAAAATCGCCATCCCAACGGCACGACGGTCCCGCTCCAGCAAGTAGAAACCCTGGGCAAACTCTCTTCGACAGCGCTAATTCCCTGGCTAGAGCGAGCCAAAATTTATGCCCTACCTGCCCGCTACGAGCCTTTTGGGCTATCCGTTTTAGAAGCGGCTCTGTCGGGTTGCGCGTTGGTGTTGGGCGACATTCCCAGCCTGCGCGAAAATTGGGAAGGTGCGGCTCTTTTTGTCTCACCCGATGATCCGGTTGCCCTCCAGGCGGGTCTGGAGCAGTTGATTCAAGTCGATTCTCAGCGGCTTTTGCTTTCCCGATTGGCCCGACAGCGAGCCTTGCAGTTTACCCCTCAACGAATGGTCGAAGCCTATCTCAACGCCTACTCAGCCCTGCGGAAGGACCAAAAACGGAGTTTGACGCTCAGCCGCATTGCTCCCCGTCACAAGCCCTATTTGGGTTGGGAAAACCGAGCTGTGACACCTTTGTTTTAGTGATTTAGGTTTTAGTCATTTAGGTTTTAGTAGATTTAGGAGAAGGTTGCTTGCAGATTGCGCTGTTCTACCACTCGCTGCTGTCGGACTGGAACCACGGCAACGCCCATTTTCTCCGAGGAATTGTGACTGAGCTGATCGCGCAGGGACACCAAGTTCAGGTCTACGAACCTCAGCAGGGATGGAGCCTGCAAAATTTGCGGGCCGAACATGGGCAAGAGGCGATCGCCCGCTTCCACCAAACCTATCCCGGCCTCGACAGCATTCCATACGATCTAGAAAGCCTTGATCTCGATCAGGTTTTAGACTCGGTTGATCTGGTTCTCGTCCATGAATGGAACGATCCTAAGCTGGTTGGTCAGATTGGGCAGCATCGGGCCAAGTCTCGCCATTATCGGCTGCTGTTTCACGATACGCATCACCGCTCGGTCAGCGATCGCGCCAGCATGACAGCCTACGACCTGCGCCACTATGACGGAGTGTTGGCCTTTGGGAACATCATTCGGGATCTGTATCTGAAGGAAGGCTGGACACAGCGGGCCTGGACCTGGCATGAGGCAGCAGATACCAGAGTGTTTTATCCGAGACCAGGCGATCGCTCCGCTGGCGATCTGGTCTGGATTGGTAACTGGGGCGATGAGGAGCGGACTGCTGAGCTGCATGAGTTTTTGCTAGAACCTGTCAAAGCCTTGAGTCTAAAGGCTCGCGTATATGGCGTGCGCTATCCCGACCAGGCCCAGTCTGCTTTGGCTCAGGCTGGAATTGCCTATGCCGGCTGGTTGCCCAACTTTGAAGCGCCCCAGGTGTTTGCCCAGTTTCGGGTGACGGTGCATGTGCCGCGTCGTCCCTATGTGGAAGCGCTGCCAGGAATTCCGACGATTCGCGTCTTTGAGGCGCTGGCCTGTGGCATTCCGCTGATTTCAGCGCCTTGGGATGATGTGGAAGCACTGTTTACACCGGGGCAAGATTTTTTGGTGGCGCAGAATGGTGCTGAGATGCAAAAACAACTGCGGCGGGTGTTGGGCGATCGCCATCTAGCCCAAGAACTAGCCCAGCAAGGACTACAGACGATCTTGCAACGTCATACCTGTACCCATCGC
Source organism: Elainellales cyanobacterium (assembly GCA_041746655.1). Taxonomy (GTDB): domain Bacteria; phylum Cyanobacteriota; class Cyanobacteriia; order Elainellales; family Elainellaceae; genus JBGTGR01. The sequence goes on from JBGTGR010000041.1 coordinate 110,794, forward strand.
GTTGATGAACTCATGCAGATTTACGCCGAGCTTGAAGGCATTCGGCCAGCAACAGCGGGGGTGGCATGAAGAAAAGTATGAAGCAAGGCATGAAGATTGCATTTTTTGGCTCCAGTCTGGTGTCAGCCTACTGGAATGGCGCAGCCACCTACTACCGGGGCATGATTCGGGCGTTGAGCGATCGCGGCCACTCCATTACGTTCTACGAGCCGGATGCCTACGGTCGCCAGCAACATCGCGATATCCCCGATCCCGATTGGGCCAGGGTGGTTGTTTATCCTGGGGAAGGCGAGGCAGGCGTCTCAAAAGTATTAGCCGACGCCCAGGGAGCCGATCTCGTCGTCAAGGCTAGCGGCATCGGGGTGTTTGACGAATGGTTGGAAGCAGCGGTTTTGACGCTACAAGGTCCGAAAACGCGGGTCGCCTTCTGGGATGTGGATGCTCCCGCCACGCTCGATCGGGTTCAGACTCACCCAGACGATCCCTTTCGGGCCTTGATTCCAAAATATGACCTGATTTTGACCTACGGGGGGGGTGATCCGGTCGTTTCGGCCTACGAAGCGCTGGGTGCAAAGCGGTGTGTTCCGATCTACAATGCCCTCGACCCGACAACGCATTTTCCTGTTGCGCCCAACCCCAACTTTGCGGCAGATCTGGGATTTTTGGGCAATCGCCTGCCCGATCGAGAAGCCCGCGTTGAGCAATTTTTTCTGACGGCAGCGGCGCAACTCCCGACCGCAAAATTCTTGCTGGGCGGAAACGGCTGGGCCGACAAACCAATACCTGCAAATGTGCGCTACCTCGGCCATGTTTACACGAACGATCACAACGCCTTCAACTGCACCCCCCGCGCCGTGCTAAACATTAGCCGTGACAGTATGGCTCGCTACGGGTTTTCGCCTGCGACTCGCATCTTTGAAGCCGCCGGAGCCGGAGCCTGCCTGATTAGCGATGCTTGGGAGGGGTTGGAATTGTTTTTGGAACCGGGACGCGAAATTTTGGTGGCCCACAATGGAGAGGAGGTGGCGGAATGGGTGCGATCGCTCACCCCCGAGCAAGCGGCTCAGATTGGCAATGCGGCCCGTCAGCGTGTTTTGGCCGAACATACCTATGCCCATCGCGCCATTCAGCTAGAAGCCGTTCTAGATGCCCAAACGTCTGATCGACAGGAGGTTTTGCAGTGAGTTCGCTCAACATCACCATTTTGGGTCTTTCGATCACTTCGTCTTGGGGAAATGGCCATGCTACGACCTATCGCGGCTTGGTGCGCGAGCTGTGTCGTCGTGGGCATGAAGTCACCTTTCTGGAACGAGATGTGCCTTGGTATGCGGCCAATCGCGACTTGCCCGAGCCTCCCTTTGGGCAAACTGCCCTCTACGAAAATGTGATCGACCTGCAGGATCGATTTACCTCCACCGTACGAGAGGCAGACTTGGTCATCGTCGGCTCCTACGTCCCGGAGGGCGTTGCGGTAGGAGAGTGGGTGATTCATACGGCCCAAGGGATCACGGCCTTTTATGACATTGATACGCCTGTGACACTGGCTAAGCTAGAACAGGGCGACACCGAGTATCTCACCCCCGAACTCATTGCTCAATATCAGCTTTATCTCTCGTTTACGGGTGGCCCAATTCTGCGAAAAATCAAGCAGCAATATGGCTCCCCTAGGGTCAGGCCGCTCTATTGCTCGGTTGATTCGACACTTTATTACCCAACCGAAAGTGAGGCAGAGTGGGATCTGGGCTACATGGGCACCTACAGTAGCGATCGCCAGCCCGTCCTCAATTGCCTGTTGCTAGAGCCTGCCCGTCAGTGGGCCACAGGTCGAATGGTTGTGGCAGGGCCGCAATATCCAGAAGATGTGCCGTGGCCCGCCAATGTCGAGCGCATCGAACATCTGCCCCCTGCCGAGCATTGCCGCTTCTATAATGCTCAGCGCTTTACGCTCAACATTACGCGAGCCGATATGGTCAAAGCGGGCTATTCTCCCAGTGTGCGCCTGTTTGAAGCAGCGGCCTGCGGCACCCCCATCATCAGCGATTACTGGACGGGGCTAGGGACTTTTTTTGAACTCGGTTCAGAACTCTTGGTGGCTCGCACCCCAGAAGGTGTGTTGCAGCATCTGCAAGAGTTGTCGGAGTCGGAACGGTTGGCGATTGGCGATCGCGCCCGTCGTCGAGTCCTCACCTCCCACACAGCAGCCCACCGCGCCGCAGAGCTAGAGCAATATGCGATCGCCGTGCTCAACCAGCGCAAACAGATATATTCTCAGTCTCGATAGGTTTGATTGCAATGACATCATCACAAGATGCGATCGCCACCCTCAGCCCTTGGTTTCACAACCTCCACTTGCCAGATGGTCGCCAAACCGCACCCGACCACTTTCTAGGAGATTTTCCGGCTTTCAAGTGGCAACAGCTTGCATCTCACGTTCCTGCTGATCTGAAGGGATGGCGAGCCTTGGATATTGGCTGCAATGCTGGGTTTTATAGCTTTGAGCTAGCTCGTCGCGGGGCAAGCGTGGTTGGCATTGATCTGGATCCTCACTATCTGGCTCAAGCCCAATGGGCGGCCCAACAGTTTCAACTCCAAGAGCAAGTAGAATTTCGGCAAATGCAGGTTTACGACCTGGCCCATAGTCGTGAACAGTTTGATTTGGTGCTGTTTATGGGGGTGTTTTACCATCTGCGCTACCCACTTTTGGGGCTAGATATTGTTGCCCAAAAGGTAAAGCGTCTGATGGTCTTTCAAACCCTGACCATGCCTGGAGATGCGGTCAGCGAAGATACCCACGAGATTGGCTTTGAAGATCGCGATCGCCTCACCCAACCCGGCTGGCCCCAAATAGCCTTTTTGGAACACCATTTTGCTGGAGATCCCACCAACTGGTGGACTCCCAATCACGCGGCTGTTGAAGCTTTGCTGCGCTCCAGTGGCCTCAAGGTTACAGCTCACCCCGGCCACGAAATCTACCTCTGCGAACCCGATCCCGATCACCCAGCCTGCACCCAAACCTGGAATCACGCTGAATTTTTATCTGCAACCGGACAACAACATTCTCTCTGAGCGCCTCCTAGAGGGGTATCATGCATATTTCTCGGTGCGTTACGCTGCGCTAACAGCACCCTAGACAGTTGATATGGAGTTATGCCGCAAGTTCTCGGCGGGGACGGTTCTTGAAGCTTATCTGTCAGTAGTCAGAATCAAGGCGCTGTGATGCTGTCGGTGGGGCAAGGTACTTCAGCCCTTTTGGTGAAGAACAGCAGAGCTAATAGGTGGATAGTCATTACGCAGTATTAAGAAAATCTATCGGTCAGTTCCAGTTGAAGTCTTAAACTCCTATAACTGATAAAGCTTGGGGGCAACCTTGGAGTGCATGGTGAATCTAGTTAAAAGTTGAACGCTTCCTGGCTATGCCTAGCTTGTATACAGAAAATTCTGAAAAGTGGAAGAGTCTTGCCTCAGTAGATTAGATGAAGCGACGGCAACAATTTGGATCAACGAGCAGCTAGAAGCACTAGGACTTTCCCCCCTTAAAAAGGGGGGCAGGGGGGATCTCCCATGACCAACCTAAACAACAGTGATTTTCATCTGCCTTACAATCCTGCTTTAATCGCCAGAGCAAAGGAACTCCGCAAACATATGACATCAGCGGAAAAAAAGCTTTGGTATTCATATTTAAGGCAATTTAGATTTAAGGTTCTACGCCAACGACCGATCGATCACTTTATCGTTGATTTTTATTGTCCTAGTCTCAAGCTTGTAATTGAGATTGATGGAAATAGCCACTTTACAGATGAAGGGCAAGCCTATGACCAAGAAAGAACGGCTCAGTTAGAAGGATACGGATTAAGTGTTATTAGATTTACTAACCAACAAGTCTTACAAGAGTTTCGGAGTGTCTGTGAGCAGCTTAATCATTTGATCCCCCCTTGATCCCCCCTTAAAAAGGGGGGCGATCTAGTCTAAACCTTAAATATCAAACTTACCTAGAGGATCTGCACCATGAACACCGCTCAAATCAGCACCGATGGCACTCATCAAATTGTGATACTCCCTGAAGACTTCAAAATGTCGGGTACTGAGGTTTACATTAAAAAAGTTGGGAATGCGATCGTTCTGATTGCCAAAGATAATCCCTGGCAATCTCTGTTTGAGAGCTTAGAGCAATTCTCTGACGATTTCATGACCACTAGAGAGCAGCCCCCCCTCGACGTTCGAGAGGCATTCTAGATGCAGTACCTGCTTGATACCAATATTTGTATTTATCTGATTAAACAAAAACCTCCCAAAGTATTGGCACGATTCAACACCCTAGCCCTAACAGATATTGGTATTTCTTCTATCACCGTAGCGGAATTAGAATATGGCGTTTGCAAGAGCCAGCAGCAAGAGAAAAATCGTAATGCCTTGATGCAATTTCTAATCCCGCTAGAAATCGTTGAGTTTGATCAAGCGGCTGCGACCGTCTATGGCGCAATTAGAAGCGATCTGGAAAGTAGAGGACTTGTTATCGGGGCAATGGATATGCTGATTGCTGCCCATGCCCTGAGCCTTGGCGTTACGCTGGTCAGCAACAATGTACGAGAGTTTTCACGCATTTCCAATCTATTTCTAGAAAACTGGGCGGAATGAACGTAGCAGACTCAAACGGGATAAGCCTGTTACTCAGAAAACCAACTGTTGAGGGGTGCCTTCGTCCATAAACTGTTGTTCGCCTTTGCCGATTACCTCTACAATGACTTCTCTCAAGCGGGGGTGATATTGGCCTTCGCGAGGGGCGATCGCCACCGTAACCTGTTCACCCTCCGTCGTCACCTGATATTTCGTGGTAGACCAGACGCCAGTACGATAGTCAAACGATTCGCCATCGTCTTCATATAGCGTCCATTCGCCGTTACCCGGCCATACCCGTAGCCGTAGCTGATCGAGCGGTCGCTCGCCCACATGTTGCATCACTGGCCCTAAGGGAATCACGGCTCCAGCCTTTACATACAGCGGCATGGTTTCTAGAGGAGCATGGGCCATGATGTGGGTGGGGCCTTCGTGGCGATCGCCCGTCCACCAGTCATACCAAGTGCCCTCTGGTAGGTAGACTACCCGATGCTCGACGCCAGGACGGTAGATGGGAGCCGCCATCAGGTTGGGGCCGAGTAGCAACTGGTCATAGAGATTGTAGGTTTGGGGATCGTTGGGGTAGTGGTAGAGCAGCGGACGCAGAATGGGGGATCCTGTTGTGGCGGCTTCCCAAAATAGGGTGTAGAAGTAGGGCAGGAGCTGATAGCGTAGCTCAATATATTCGCGACAAATAGTTTCGGTGCGATCGCCAAAAACCCAAGGTTCGTGTCGTTCGGTGCCCGTCATGGAGTGGGCTCGCATCAGCGGATAGAGCATTCCCACCTGCATCCAGCGGGCAAACAGTTCGGCGGTCGCATTTCCAGCAAACCCACCAATATCACTCCCCACAAACGGGACGCCCGACAGCCCCAAGTTGGCCAACATCGGCAGCGACATTTCCAGGTAGTCCCACAGCGATTGATTGTCGCCCGTCCAAACCGAAGACCAGCGTTGCACTCCCGCAAATCCAGACCGCGTCAGGATAAACGAGCGCTGCTCAGGCCGCAACTTCTCCATCGCTTCGCTAGAGGCCCGCGCCATCATCTGGCCATACAGGTTGTGAACTTCGGCGTGGGTGGTCCGCTCTGATGCGTCACCTTGGGGTGCATCCAACGGAAACCAGATTTTTTCGCCCGGATCACCAAAGGGGCGATCGTTGGTAGCAGGTTCGTTCATGTCGTTCCAAATGCCTGCAATACCAACCTCTGTTAGCTCGCGGTGCAGGTTGCCCCACCATTCCCGCACTTCGGCTCGCAAAAAGTCGGGGAAGATGGCGCGATCGGGCCAGACATAGCCGTGAAACACTTTGCCATCGGCTCGCCGCACAAAATAATCTCGCTCCAAGCCCTCATCCACAACGTGATAGTCGGCCTCCGGGTCATACTTCACCCCTGGATCGACGATTGTCACCGTCTTAAAGCCGTCTTGGGCAAGGTCTTGAACCAACTTGGCAGGCTCCGGAAACCGTTTGGGATTCCAGGTAAAGACGCGATAGCCCCGCATGTAGTCAATGTCGAGGTGGATCACATCGCAGGGAATGCGGCGACGACGAAATTCTGCAGCCAACTGCCGGACTTCTGTTTCGGAGTCGTAGCTCCAGCGGCATTGGTGATAGCCCAAAGCCCACTTGGGTGGCATCGACATCCGCCCGGTCAAAGTGGTGTAGGTCTGGAGAATTTGGGCTGGAGTGGGGCCATAAATGATGTAATAGTCCAGTTCTTCACCACGGGTTTCCATCTGCCAGAGGCCGGGATGACTGGCTCCCATATCAAACTGGCTCCAGTGCGTGGTGTTGAAGAACAGGCCATATCCCACATCTGGACGCAAAGCCATCAAGAAAGGAATGGCCTGATACATCGCGTCTGTCAGCGAGTTGTAGTCGAGGCTGTCAAACGTCCAGTTGGTTTTGCGTTCCGATCGCTTGTCGAGCAGTCCAGTCCGTTCGCCAAAGCCGTAGAAGTGTTCGTCTGGTTCAATTTGTTTCCAGTTGGCGATCGCCCCCAATCGCCACCCGATCCCCTCACCCGCATCCTGAGCAAAGGGACGACCCGCCCTATCAAAGCAGGCCATCCGGCAAGGATCTCGCTGAATGACAACCCGGATTTGCTCAGTGGTGACTTCAATGGCCGCTTCAGTTTCATCGACCTCAAATGCACCCTCGCCCCAGTCCTGATCGGGCACCGTCACAGCCCAAGAGCGACGCGGCAAAAATTCACCTTGCGGGCTAAATCGCACTCGTATCAAGTTGGGAGCCAGAATGCTGAGGAGCAGTTTGGGGCCACCACAATCAATCTCTAACCCCTGATGGATTCGCCGCATCGACTGGATAGAACCAATGGTAGACCAGGCTTGCTCCAGGGTCGGTAGCTGTCCAAAAAACTCAGGCATAATTTCTCTAGGCATCCACGGGCTTCGCTCAGGTTATAAGAGCGGCTGTGGGGCTTCATCTGTCTTGGGCAAAGGCTGCGATCGCCCCCTAATCTGCCTCAAGAAAGACTACTGAAAGTGCAAAATTAGAGTATTGGAGGATTTAGTTCTTGGCAGACGTAGCTACCGCTGGCCTAGGCTCAATGGGTAATTCGATCCAAAACTCTGTACCCTCATCCAGCGTAGAGCGGCAATACAGCAAGCCTCCATGCTTTTCAACAACAATCTGGTAGCTGATGGAAAGCCCCAATCCTGTACCTTGGCCTACTGGCTTGGTCGTGAAGAAAGGATCAAACAGGCGCGATCGCACACTTTCTCCCATCCCTGGCCCATTGTCTGAAATTACTATAGCAACGCGATCGCGGCTCATCTGCTTTGTCATGATGGTGATGCGGCTTGGGTTTGCTACAGCCTCCGTCGCAGGTCGAGTTTGTTGGTAGGTTTCCAGCGCATCAATGGCATTGTTAATGATATTCATAAATACCTGGTTGATCTGTCCGGCATAGCACTCCACCAGCGGCAGATCACCATAGGCTTTAACGATTTCAATGCTACAGTGCTCAGCTCTAGCTTTGAAGCGATTTTGCAGGATCAAGAGCGTACTTTCCAGCCCATCATGCAAATTGACAGGTTTCATCTCCGCCTCATCAATGCGAGAAAAGTTGCGTAGCGACAGTACAATCTGGCGAATGCGGTCTGCTCCTACGCGCATCGAACTGAGTAGCTTCGGCAAATCTTCCGTTAGAAACTCCAGATCAATAGTCTCTGCTTGCTCTTGAATAACTTCGGGGGGATTGGGATAAACTTGCTGATAAAGCTGAACCAGCTCTATCAAGTCGTGAGTATAAGTATTGGCGTGGGTCAGGTTGCCATAAATAAAGTTGACTGGGTTATTGATCTCATGGGCTATCCCCGCCACAAGCTGACCCAGACTCGACATTTTCTCAGTTTGGATGAGTTGGCTTTGCGTCTGCTGAAGCTCATGCAAGATTTGGTTGAGATCAGCCTCAGCCTGACGCCGTTCCACGATTTCTTGCTCTAATTCCTGAGTCCGCTCAACGACTTTCTGTTCCAAAAAGTGATAGGACTCGGTGAGGCGAGCAGCCATCAGGTTAAATTGATGCGCCAACTGCTCTACTTCATCCTTCGTATGAATATTGAGCCGATAGTTTAAGTCGCCTGCACCAATGGTTTCTGCACCCAGCTTCAGCTCTTGAATGGACCGAACAACAGGCAGCAAGATTAGCTTTAACTGTCCAATAAAAACGGCCAAAATGAGCACTAGGCTAATCCGTCGAATCAGCTGACTCGTCTCCGAGGATTGATTGGCCTGTTGGCGGACCAATGCATAATCTTCCTGTACTGTATCGGCGAGGGCATCTAGATAAAGCCCAATCGTTTCTTGATGAGACCGAATGCTCGCAAAACTCTCTTCAGGTGAGATACTACCCAAGTTGGCAACTAGTTCTGATTCCAGTTCCATCAGCGTTTGGTGACTGCGACGAACGGCGGCGAGATCTGAATAGCTAGGCAGCAGCTTATCAAGCTCGCTGAGATCAAACAAGAAGTTATATCTGGACTCCCGATAGCGAACCAAGTCTACTGTTTTATTGCCCAGCAAAGCATAGTCTTTAAGGGATGCGACTTGTTCGCTCAACGCAACTTCTAATCGCAGGATCTTAGCGACAGCTTGACTTGTTGTTGCATATCTTTCTACCGCCGATTGCTCAACTTGCCTGACTAGCAAATCGCTACCCAGCATTAAGACAGCCACACAGCTGACAACGACCACAAAGGAACCAACGAACTTAATCAGTATTTTCATGCGTTTAGCCTAGGGTCGCTTGCGGGTAAACCAAAGTAGTTAGAACCCTAACAGTGCATGTACTTTCTAACGGTGCATGACTTTTATGCCTTAGAGAGGATGCCCTGTTCTAGGTCAAAACTAACGCAAGAGTTGCGGCTATACCAGTTTTTCGCTATGAGTTTGTTGCATCGCCTCAATCAAAGCTTGAGAGTGAGTGACTGTACCAAAGATACCGCCTTCCATTTTTACCATTTCTACAGCAGCGAGATGGAGGTGAGGGTCACTTTCCGCGCAGCAATCTTCTAGCAGCAAGATGTCATAGCCGCGATCGCTCGCTTCTCTCAGCGTGGAGTGAACACAGACTGCTGTCGTGACACCACACAACACTAAGTTAGAAATCCCCTTTGCCTTGAGCTGTAGATCTAGATCGGTGGCGTAGAATGCCCCATTCCCTGGCTTGTCAATCACGGGTTCGCCCGGTTGGGGCGTGAGTTCGGGAATGATCTGCCAACCCACTTCCCCCCTCACCAAGATTCGACCTAGCGGACCTTTACTCCCGATCTCGGCTCCAGCTCGATGACTGCGCCAGTGCTTGACTTTTGAGAGGTCGGAGAGGTCGGGGCAGTGTCCTTCGCGTGTGTAGAAGATGGGAAACCCTTGCGATCGCGCCTCAGCTAAGACCAATCTAATCGGCTCAATCGGAGCTCGGGTGAGGGAGATATCAAACCCCTTCTGGTCGATATATCCTCCCAAGCCACAAAAGTCTACCTGCATGTCAATTACTAAAATTGCCGTGTTGTTTGGAGACAGTGATCCCTCGTAGGGAAAGGGATAAGGATCGGCGGGTACTTGCTGGATCATGAGGGTAATGAGCAAATAAAAACAAGGAGGAAAAGAAAAAGAGCGGGGGCGATCGCCACCTAATATCACCGCCCAACTGCCCAAGAAGGTTGTCAGGAATACGCAACAATATAGCGCCTGATTTACTTTTTAAGCAAACATTTACTCAAAAAGTATTCATATTCTTAAAAAGGCAACAGCTTTCCACGCTTATCGCAATAAGTTGGCATATCCAAATACATCCGATTTTCCTCGGACAGACCAACTTCTAAGAACCAATACTCGAAAATAAAACTCTAAAAAAAATCACCTCCAAATCAATCATGCACACGAATTGGATACTGTGCTTTAAAGATTTTTAAGAGTACCTTTGAATTAAGACGTTTTACATCAGGCTGCTGCTTGAGCCAGGTGATAAATCTTAAAAGATCATCATTGCTTTCATAAATATATTCGAGCATAATGTTAAACTCTCCGGTCACTGCAGAGATGTAGCTAATATTCTCCATTGCCACAAGCTCGGCCAGAAACTCACCATAGAAATCGGTGCAGACCTCAATTTCCAGGTAGGCCACCGTATCATACTTAAGCTTCCCCGTGTTCAGGAAAGCACTGATCGTGATAATTTCATCATCTACCAGACGCTTGACTCGGTATCGCACAGTTGCTTCCGGAATTCCTAGCTCTCTAGAAAGTTGGCTATAGGCCATCCGACCATCCTGCTGCAGCAATCGAATGATTTGTAGATCCAGCGCATCTACATTTGAATCATGAAATTGTCCTTTTTCTGAGTTGCTGTTATTTTGCATCATGCGGTCACTGCGTGCTCCAATCTCAAACTGTCTTACCGAAATCTTAGGTTCTAACAAAAAGTCAACAACTTTACCATTTAGCAACAATAAATTTTATAGTTCTCCACCAAGCTGGGGATTTGACGCTGTATCATAAGCTTGTTTTAATAAAAATCAGCTATCTATAGCAACTCGTCTATATCGCACTCCTCAATCTCATCCCATCGGCCCAGGATTTTCCTGCTTCGCTACTTATTTATGAATAAGCCATTCCCCTCTACGAGTCGTCGCAAGTTTATCTTAGGTGCTGCCGCATTTGCTGGTTTTACGACGGCGGTTTCCTGCTCCCGTGGCCCCTTTGTCCAAACGGGAGGAAAGCGGAGCCTCAAAATTGGCACCTTCGGTGGCTTTTTTGAAGAAGCCTTTGCTAAAGATATTTATCCCGACTTTACCGCTGCCACCGGGATTGAAATTGAATCGGTCCCCACGCCATCCTCAGACTCGTGGTTTACGCAAGTGGAAACAGCAGCACGGGCCAATCAAGCCCCCGCCGATCTGTCTATGATGGCTCAGATCCCCATGCTGCGAGGCCAAACCTCCAGTCTGTGGACCCCGTTTGATCTGGATAAGATCCCCAATGCCCAGGCCCTAAAACCCAATTTCATCCATCGCTATGCAGATGGGCAGGTAGATGGGATCGGGGCAGCATCCTGGTACATCACCTTTGTGACAAATCGTGACAAGCATCCAGAACCCGTGCAAACCTGGGCAGAGCTTTGGGATCCTCAGTATCGCAACCAACTGGGGATGATGGCCTTGCCCACAGGTGGATTCTTGCTCGACATCACAGCAACAACCTTCTTTGGCGGTAGCGAGATTCTTAGCACTCAAGAGGGCGTCTTGCAGGTTTTAGCCAAGGCGGCTGAGATCAAACCCAACGTCAAGCTGTGGTACCGCGATGAGGCTCAGTTTCAGCAGTCTTTGGAGACGGGAGAACTGGCGATGGGGCAGTATTATCATGATGTCTCTGTCTTAGCAGCAGCTCAAGGTAAAGCAATCCAGTCTCACTTTCCCAAGGAAGGCGGCATTAATGATTCGGGATGTTGGGCGATGAGCCGCCCGTCTGGAAAGCTGGAGGAAGCCTATGTATTTATGGACTACATGTGTCAGCCCGAAATTCAGGCAAAACTGTCTCGCAGTGTGGGTGTCGCCCCCGTGGTCGAACGCAGTGAGCTAGATCTGACGGATGAAGAATTTGGAGCGGTCGCGAGTGATGTGCCGCCCATCATTCCTGCTTATCGAACGTATCTGGAACTAGGGGACTGGGTGGAGCAAAAATGGACTGAGACAATCACAAGATAGCCTGAATCCCTCAATGGGATGGTTCAGCAACAGCACAGCAGCAGCACATAGTAGGAGTTTTTGATCAGCCACTTTGATAAACCACTGTTTGTTAACCGCTGTTTTGTTAGGGCGTCGATCAACCCGCGGCGTTCGGACCCATTAAGCCAATAACCTTGATGAATCAAACAAAACGTCGGCGTCGGCGAGGAGTCATTCTTACACTGCGGGGGATTGAAAAACTTCAGCAGGCAAAATCTGATGCAGAATTTGCAGAAAATGCAGGCAATCGCTACACGCTAGAAGCTCTGTGTGAGCGAACGGGTTTGGCGGTCGATACCTTGATGAAGGTCTTTGCTTGTGAATCAGGTGTTGATAAGCAAAGCCTCAAGTTTTGTTTCAAGGCCTTTAAGCTTACCCTGGAGCCTGCTGATTATTTCTATCCGGAGCCTCTGGGGGATAGCGATTCGACCGAGAGTCGAGAAGACTTGGAGCCTGAGCTGCCGGGGGGACAAGTGCCGTTGGACTCAGCGTTTTATGTGGAACGGGCTGCCATTGAGGCGACTTGCTATAAAACAGTCTTGCAACCCGGTGGATTGATCCGGATCAAAGCGGCTCGACGGATGGGAAAAACGTCTTTGATGGCCCGGATCTTACGACAGGCCAACCAGCAGGGTTGTCATACTGTTTTTCTGAGCTTTCAACTAGCGGATAAGGCGATCTTCCAAGATCTCGACCAGTTTCTACGATGGTTTTGTGCCAATGTTGGGCTAGGTCTGCAACTCCCTAATCAGTTGGACGATCACTGGGATGATTTGTTTGGTAGCAAGATTAGTTGCAAGATTTACTTTGAGCAATATTTGCTATCGCAGATCTCTCAACCGTTGGTGCTGGCGTTGGATGATGTCGATCGGCTCTTTCAATATCCTGACTTGGCGGATGAGTTTTTTGGGCTGTTGCGGGCATGGCATGAAGAGGCTAAGAATCGAGACATCTGGAAGAAGCTGCGGCTAGTAGTAGCCCATTCTACCGAGGTGTACATTCCGCTCAACGTCAATCAGTCTCCGTTTAATGTCGGGCTTCCAATTGAGTTAGGAGCGTTTAATGAGGCGCAGGTGCAGGATTTGGCGCAGCGATATGGTCTAGAGTGGTCTGTCCAGCAGGCTGAACAGCTAATTGCTCTAATTGGAGGTTATCCTTATTTAGTTCAGGTTGCTCTCTATCATCTGTGGCATCAAAACTCGACGCTGAATCAAATCTTACAGGCTTCCACGACTGCCAATGGGATTTTTGGCAATCATCTGCAACGGCAATTATGGAATTTGCAGCAACAGTCCGATCTGGCCACTGCGTTTGCTCAAGTTGTGGCTGCTTCAAAACCTGTACAGCTAGACTTGGTGCAGGCTTTCAAGCTCCAAAGTCTTGGATTAGTCCATCTACAAGGCAATCAGGCGATTCCGGGCTGTAAGCTCTATGCCGACTATTTCCGCGATCGCCTCAGGGAAGGTTCATCTGCATGAGGAGGCGATCGCCCCCTCATCTACTCACCCCTTAAAAGGTCATCCCCCATGGGTCGTACTCGCCTTATTTTGCCGCTTGAAAGACTATTGCGTCGTACCTCGTTGCGATCCGTTCTAATTATTCCGTTTGTGCTGCAATTGGGGGGTGCGGTGGGGCTGATTGGATATCTATCGCTGCGGAATGGTCAGCGTGCTGTTCAGGATCTCTCCTCTCAACTTCGCTCTGAGATCACGGCCCGAATTGAACAGCAGCTTCAATCTTATGTCACGATTCCCTACTCCCTCAACCAAATCAATGCGAGTGCGTTGCTCAACGGGGATCTTGAGATTGCGAATACAGCAGGATTTAATCAATTTTGGGAACAAGCAAAGATTTTTCCCAATGCCAATCTGATTTATTGTGGGAGTGAGGAAGATGGCGCACTGCTGGGGATCCGGCGCAATGAGGGCGATCGCACCCTACAACTGATTGCTTACAATGCTTCTACAGCTTTTCGGGGACATTACTATGGGTTGAATGACCAAGGCGATCGCACCAACTTGCAGCGAGTGGGAACTAACTCATTTGATGCGCGCGATCGCCCTTGGTATCAAGCCGCCAAAGCTCACGGCAGCGATACCTGGAGCACAGTCTATTTAGACTTTGAAACACAACTGCCGATCATCACCGCCAGTACCCCAGTCTATGCCCGAACAGGAGCACTTGTTGGCGTCTGTGCGACCGACTTTACACTGCCCGCCGAGATGAGTGCCTTCCTACAATCCCTCAACATGGGTGAATCTGGTGCAACCTTCATCATGGATCGAGCTGGCCTGCTGGTTGCCACATCCATCCCGGAGTCCCTCACTGACGATGGTGGAGATACTGCCACCTCTCGGCTGGGTGTAGAAAACCGCAATCCCCAAATTCAAGCCACAGCGGCTTACCTGCAAGAAACCTTCCCAGATCTCAACACCATTCAGCAAACTCAACAGCTCAACTTCAGCTTCAATCGCCAACCGCAATTGGTACAAGTCCTGCCGTTTCAAGATGGACGAGGCATTGATTGGCTCATTGTTGCGACTGCTCCCGAAGTTGACTTTACGGGTCAAATCCAGAAAAATACCCGCTTGACATTCAAGCTCTATCTCCTGTCCCTCGCCATTGCCGTAGGCATCGGGATTTTTACAGCTCGCTGGGTGACAAAACCAATTTTTCACCTCAACAAAGCCGCAAAAGACATTGCTCAGGGGCAGTGGAACGGACCCGTTGCCATTCAGCGTCAGGATGAGTTAGGCGAGCTAACGCACTCATTTAACCAAATGGCGAGACAGCTCCAGGAATCCTTCACGGCCTTAGAAGTCCGCAATCAAGATCTACAGCAGGCTAAAGATCAACTCTCCAAAACCAACGAACAGCTCGCAGCAGTGTTAAATGCAGTTCCAGGACCAATCTCCTGGATCACTGCAGACGGTATCTATCTCGGCATCAATTCTTACTTGGCCCAAAGCCTGCACTTAAACCCTGAAGACATTACTGGCAAAGCCATTGGCATGGTTGGTAACAGTCCAGGGTATGTTGCCTTTGTCCAGAGTTTTTTGAGCAGCACCTTAGATTCAACCTCTCAAGAAGTTCCTACCCAAGTCGATGGTCAGGAGCGTTACTATCTTCTTGTCGCCCAAAAATATCAGCAAGGAACTGCCTCTGTAATTGTGGGCATCGACATCACTGAGCAGCGGCAGGCGCTAGAAGCTCTACGAGAAGCTCAAATCACCAACCAGGCAATTGTCAGTGCTATTCCTGATTTGCTGATGCGGATTCGGAGTGATGGGACCTACCAGGGCTTCAACATGGGATGCACAACCAAGCTACTGAATGAAGATAATCTGCAGGTCGGCGTTAGCATTTATGATCTTATGCCCTTTGAAAAAGCCGAGGAGCGGATGGGCTATGTTCGGCAAGCCCTCGAAACGGGTGAGCTTCAGGTCTATGAGTATGAGCTAGAAATTGAGGGGCAACTCCAGCATGAGGAGGCTCGGCTGATGCCGCTCGGTGAGGATGAAGTGTTGGTGATGGTGCGGAACATGACACAACGCAAGCAAGCAGAGAGTGCGCTGCGTCAGAGTGAGGCCAACAACGGAGCTTTAATTGCAGCAATGCCAGATTTGCTGGTGCGTGTTAGTCGAGATGGCACCTATCGAGATATCCAAGGCCGCAATCGTCTTTCAATTCATAGTAGTGATGATTTTCAAGTGGATACAACGGTTTATGAATCGTTGCCACCGCTTGAAGCCCAGCGGCGGATGCATTACATTCAGCGAACGTTGCAAACTAGTGCCATGCAGGTCTACGAGCAGCAGCTCTTAATTGATGGACATCTGCAATATGAAGAGGTGCGGATGGTCGTCACAGGAAAAGATGAGGTCTTGATGATCATTCGCAATGTAACAGAGCGTAAGCGAGCTGAGGCTGCTTTGAAAATTGCGGAGGAAAACTATCGAGGCATTTTTGAAAATGCCCTAGAAGGCATCTTTCAATCCACACCCAATGGTGCTTTTATTCGCATCAATCCAGCCATGTCGCGGATTTATGGCTATGAGTCTCCTCAAGAAATGTTGTCTAGCATCACAGATATTGAACGACAATTGCATGTTGATCCGGTCAGCTGTCAAGAATTTCAGCATCGTATGACAGTGTCGGGAGCTGTGAAGATGGCCTATCAGAGCTATCGCAAAGATGGCAGTATTATTTGGGTGGAAGAAAACACCCATGCCGTGCGCGATGAAGAAGGTCATCTACTTTATTATGAAGGCATTATTGAAGACATTACAGACCAAAAGCGGCAAAAGGAAATCTTAGAAGAAAAGGTCAGAGAGCGTACGCAAGAGCTTTATGATACACTACAAATTCTCAAGGCGACACAGTCGGAACTTCTAATTGAAAATGCCTTGCTGCGAAGTGCAGATGCAGCCCAAACGTTTGACTATCAAGTTGGGGGGAGTTTGCCACTGGATGCACCCACCTATGTGGTCCGGCAGGCCGATCGCTATCTCTATGCTGCCCTCAAACGTGGAGAATTTTGCTACATTTTCAATTCCCGCCAGATGGGTAAATCGAGCCTGCGTGTCCAAATTATGCGTCGGCTTCAGGCGGAAGACTACGCTTGCGCCGCCATCGACATCTCTGAAATTGGTAGCCGTCAACTCCGTCCAGAGCAATGGTATGCCGGATTTCTCTATACGCTAGCCAACAACTTTAACTTGTTAGATCGAGTTGATATTCGCAGCTGGTGGCGCGATCGCGAGCTATTGTCTCCTGTCCAGCGGCTAGGAGAATTTATCCATGAAGTCTTGCTCACTCACGTCAGTGAGAGAATGATTATTTTCATTGACGAGATTGATAGCGTGATCAATCTTGACTTTGAGATTGATGATTTTTTTGTGTTGCTACGCTCCTGCTACAACAAGCGCGCCGACCATCCTGATTATCAGCGCTTGACGTTTGTTTTGTTGGGGGTGGCGACCCCTTCTCAACTGATTCAAGAAAAAACTCGTACACCTTTCAATATTGGTCAAGCCATCCAGCTCAAGGACTTTCAGTTGCATGAGGTTCAACCCTTACTGCAAGGTCTGACTGAAAAAGTCAAAAATCCTCAAGCTGTTTTGAGAGAAGTCTTAGCTTGGACCAATGGCCAACCCTTCTTGACCCAAAAAATTTGCAAGCTAATTCGCAATTTCCAGGATGAGATCCCATCTCAGCAAGAGTCAGCCTGGATTGAGGAATTAGTCCAGACTCAAATCATCAGCAATTGGGAGTTTAATGATGAACCAGAGCATCTTAAAACTATCCGCGATCGCATTCTCAAAGATGAAGCGCAAGCCGTTCTGTTGCTCAAGCTCTATCGCAAAGTTTGTCTGCAAGAAGAAGTAATCGTTACCGACAGCCCAGAACAGACAGAATTACTACTATCGGGGCTGGTCATTAAGCAGCAGGGCAGCCTCAAAATCCATAACCGCATTTATCAAGATATCTTTGATTCCCACTGGATTACTAACACTTTGGCAGCTTTAGACTCATCCAGTCGCAATTAAAAGTTCAGGGAAAAAATCATGACTCCTTGAGGCGATCTACATAATCTTTGGCTTCATTTAACCCCCAACCCGTTTGCTCTCTGACCAATTTGATGGCGGCGATCGCATTTCTTTGAGCTAGCAAGGCTCTCACCTGGGTTTCCAGAGCATGATCAGATAAGGGAATGCGATCGCGCTGGGGTGCCGCATAGGGGCTAGAAGAGGCTCGCGAGTGAGAAGATTCACCTCGGTTACGCCACCATAGCGTCAGCAAAACACCACCCACAAACGCCAAGAGACCCAAAACAATCAGCACCAATGTTGAATTCACTGCCATCACTCCTGAGCAAGAAATGCAGATACAGTCTAGCTGCGATCGCCTCCACAAAATATCGGGTAGGGCGGGCAATGCCCACCCTTGTTAGGCTTAGAACTTCTCGGTAATCCGCTTCATCGCCTCTTCTACATTTTCCCGGCTATTGAAGGCTGATATGCGGAAGTAGCCCTCTCCAGCCGCACCAAAGCCTGAGCCGGGGGTGCCGACCACATTGCAAGTGTGGAGCAGCTTATCGAAAAAGTCCCAGCTAGAAAGGCCATTGGGTGTCTTGACCCAGACATACGGCGCATTGACGCCACCGTAGACTGCAATTCCGGCTGCGGTCAACTGCTCGCGAATAATCTTGGCATTTTCTAGATAGAAGCTAATCAATTCTTTGATTTGGGCTTGTCCCGCTTCTGAATAAACAGCTTCTGCCCCTCGCTGCACAATGTAGGAAACCCCATTGAATTTGGTAGACTGGCGGCGGTTCCACAGTTTCCACAGCTCGACATCAGAGCCATCAGCGGCTTTTGCAGTCAGCGTTTTGGGCACTACCGTAAAGGCACAGCGGGTTCCGGTGAAGCCTGCATTCTTGGAAAAAGACCGAAATTCAATGGCACAGTCTCTTGCACCTTCAATCTCAAAGATCGAGTGGGGCAAGTCTGGATCGGTGATAAAGGCTTCGTAGGCGGCGTCAAACAGAATGATCGAGCCATGCGCCTTAGCATAATCGACCCATGCCTGCAAGTGTGCTTTGGTGGCAACGGCTCCGGTCGGGTTGTTGGGAAAGCACAGATAAATCAGATCGACCTTTTCAGTGGGAATCTCAGCCGTAAAATCGTTCTCGGCTGAAATTGGCAGATAGACCAAACCTTCATATTCGCCCTTGTCGCTGACGGGGCCAGTATGACCTGCCATCACATTGGTATCGACGTAAACCGGGTAAACCGGATCGGTGACGGCAATCTTGTTGTTGTTGCCAAAGATATCGAGAATGTTGCCGCAGTCGCACTTAGAACCATCGGAGATAAAAATCTCGGAGGCATCCACATCACAGCCGCGAGACTGGAAATCTTGAGCTGCGATCTTTTCTCGTAGCCATGCGTAACCTTGCTCGGGGCCATAGCCTTTGAAGGATGAGCGATCGCCCATTTCTTCCACAGCCTCAATCATGGCTGCGCGGCAGGCGTCCGGTAGCGGTTCGGTGACATCGCCAATGCCGAGCTTGATAATGTTTGCATCTGGATTTGCTTCTGCAAAGGCATTTACCCGTCGCGCAATTTCGGGAAACAGATAACCTGCTTTCAGCTTGAGGTAGTTGTCGTTAATCGTTGCCATCTTGACTCGCTACAATCGCCGTAAATCAGCTTACCGCCAATTGCAGAGGCGTGTCTCCTCAGTGTGCTACCAGATTTAGGGGAGGTTAAGCTGGCGAGCGATCGCCTCAGGTTTATCCTTGCAGATTCAGATCACTTCTTAGCTGCGGTTAATGGCCCGACTTCAGGAGAAGGATTGTGAAGTTGCTGTAAATTTGTAGCGATCGCTTCCTAAATTTCTGAATCCCAGCCTGAAGGGAAGATGAGCGGCTTTATCTCTTTACCACTCTCCTCATTCCCATGAAGAAGTTTGTTCATGCCAGCTATAGCTCCATCTTTTGGCTCTGGAATTTGTTGTTTTTGTTGGTGATCTATGTGGGCATCTTGCCCAATCTGGCTCCCTTTATGATTCGGGATGCCTTGGCGGGCGAGGTGCCGCTGACGTTTATGGTCACCTTTGCTGGACTGGTCGCAGCTCCTACCCTTGCGGCTCTAGTGGGTTGGTTTCGGCTGCGGCGGCAGCCTGAGCGGTTGATGCGGTTGTTTTACGGAATTGAAGCCCCCATCGTGGGACTGTGTTTGCTGCGGTTATTCATCATTCGGGAAATGACGCCAGCCAGCCTTCACCTCCTGGGCACACTGGCGCTCTGCATCACGGTTTTCGGCATCGAGCTGCTTTGTGGATATGCGGCTCGTCGGCCTGCATTGGCATGGCTGCAGATGATGGGCCATAGCCTGATGCTGATGGTCGGGGTGTATGTGGGGGTATTGCTGACGTTTTATGTCGTGCCTGCCCTCTGCGTATTTATCTACTCCTTTCTACAGTTTCACTGGTGGAACGACTTGGGGAATGTGTTGTCTACCCAAGCCTTTCAAGCCATTTTCTGGAGCATTGTCGGGTTGGCATTGTTTTCGATGAGCGCCAGCCTCTTCTTTGCTATGCCGTTTGTGATGAGCAATCTGTACCTGCGCTCGTGGTGGCGAACTGCTGCTGCCTTTGGTGAACAATATGGTCGGCAGAAAGCTTACGCCAGTACGGCAGGGGTGGCGATCGCCTGGTTACTCATCTTCTCGGCCCTCCAGCAACAGCCGCAAGTGCAAGCATTTGCCCTGCTAGATCAGCCTGCGGCTACAGATCGCGATCGCCAGGAATTGCTCAACCAGTCCAACTTAATTCGTGATGGTCTGGTCAATGCTTACCTGTCGTCGTACCGCTATCTGAGCCCTTGGGAGGAAAGCAACCAGCTGCGCGAAATGTATCGCTATGTCTTTGATTTGTCTCACTCGCAGGCCCAGGTTTGGCAAGACTTCCACAATCACTGGCTATCGCCTTTCTTATACATGGGTTCTCGCAGCGACAGCGAAAAAGCGGCTGAACAGTATGCCGAATTTTTTGATGCGCCGATTCAACGGGCAGAACGGCCCGCCATCCAACAGGCCCTGCAATCGACTGTAAATCGGGGTGAAGTGCAGGCTGGATTGCTCAACATCAACCAGCGGATTGTCTGGTTAGCCCAACAGCAAGTGACAGTGCAAGAACAGGGCGATTGGGCTGATATTGAGCTTTACGAACAGTACAGCAACCCAACCCGTCAAGATCAGGAAATCTTCTATTCGTTCTCGCTGCCAGAAAGTGCCGTTTTGACAGGCGTTTGGCTAGGAGAAACGGCTCAGCGCGATCAGCGATTTCGCTTTACCGTCTCACCCAGAGGCGCAGCCCAACAGGTCTACAACAGTGAGGTAGAGCGCAGCAACCGGATGGCCGCTGAAGATCCGGCGCTTTTAGAACAGGTTGGCCCCCGACAATATCGCCTGCGCGTCTTTCCGATTCCGGCCCGCCAATTTGCTCCACGGCCTCAAACCGAAACCCCAGGTGAACTGCATCTGTGGATGACCTACAAAGTGATGCGGGCGGGAGACCAATGGCCGCTGCCGCAGTTGGCCGAGCAGCGCAACATCTACTGGACTCGTGATACTGTTCGCCAACGCAATGGCCGCACCGTCAGAGGTTCGGATCAAGACTGGCTAGAGGCAGCCCTGCCTGCCCATCGTGAACCGTTGCGATCGCACCAAGTCACACTTTCCGGTGGCTACCATGTCACCGCCCAGCCGTTGCAAGCAAAAGATTACCAGCTTCCCCAAGCTCAGCACTTTGCCGTGGTGGTCGATCGCTCCTACAGCATGAACAGCCATCGCCAAGAGTTAACCGAAACCTTCCGCTGGTTACGCCAACATCAAAACCAAAATGATGTGGATCTGTATCTGACGGCTTCCCGAGGTGCCCAACCTGAGCGCATTAAGGATTTGCACCAGTTTGACCCCGCCAAGGCCACGTTTTACGGCTCGCTCCAGATTCCCCAAATGCTGAAGCAGTTTGAGCAACTTCAGGATGCAACGACCTACGATGCAGTTTTGTTGGTAACGGATCAGGGCAGCTACGAGCTATCAAAAGATGATGGAAACCTGGCGATCGCCGCGCCGCTCTGGGTGGTGCATTTGGGGGAAGAACTCCCCTTTGCCTACGATGATGCAACGCTGGAGGCCATTCAAAAAAGCAAAGGCGGCGTCGCACCTACGCTGGAAGAAGTCATGCAGCGATTGGCAACCGAAGCCAAATTTGGCGATACAGTCGCCAGTGTCACGGATGGTTATGTCTGGTTGGTCAAAGCCGTAGATGCTGAAACTTCTGATACTGCCACAGCCGCGCCGCTGGTGCAGTTTGTGAACCAGAGGCAAGTCGTTTCAGAATCTGATTTTGCCCCCCTTGCCGCTCGACAACTGTTGCTCAAACTGAGTCGAGAGCAAGATTTGACCCAGCTAGCCGAGCTAGATGCCGTCCATGCGATCGCCAAATCTACCGAAATTGTCACCCCCTACTCGTCCATGCTGGTGCTAGTCAACGATCGCCAACGAGAACTGCTCCGCCAAGCAGAAGCTGGCGACGATCGCTTCAACCGCACTGTGGAAGACGGTCAGGAAAATCTCACCCAGCCCAACAACCCTCTCAACGCTGTCGCAGTTCCAGAACCCGGCACGGTGGTCGGAATGGGCATCGTGGCGATCGCCCTCCTAGTCCTCAAAAAACGCCAACCTTCTCCAGGAGAGGGGTGAGAAGTAGTGGATTAGAGACGCTGTCTTATTGGGTTTCAGGCGAGTTCACCAGTTACTACACGACGCAGAATTTCAGTGATTTCGGCGGCCATGCGGGCATCCAACTGTGTCGCTTCGCGGTTGAAATCGTTGAGATTCTTGGCACCGAGCAGCGTCAGGCAAAGCGATCGCCATACCGCAGGCTTTCCCTCTGTGCGAGGACGTTTGTCTACAAATTGAACGAACGCCGTATAGACTAGCTCCGTTCGGTTGCGAATGCTGCTGCGGCCAAAGCCCAGCTTGGAGAGAATCACGGGCGATCGCATCACCTCGTTTAGACCTAGACGGGCGATCGCCACATCGACATAGCGGGCGGAGTCGGTTCCCATCGCTCTCACCAGACTTTCCAGGCTGTCCCACTGTGCGCCAGGAACGCGAGCCTCTAGCGGAACGTGGTGATGCCAGCCCAGCAGGGAGATCAGCCGCGTCACATCATAGACCGACATCGAATTGCTGCCCAGGTGGCTTGGCCCAGAAGAGGTGAGCAGAACGCGATTGAGCTTTGCATCCCACAGTTCCGGGATTTGAATATACGGCACCTCACCATATCGCCCCCGAAACACCAAGCCAGCGTTTCCGGTAATGGCCTTGACCCAATTTTCTAGATTGGTGGGTGTTTCAAACTGCTTAAACATCACGGCCAGCGAGTTTGACGTACCAATGCGGTTATCGTAGCTGATCACATCGCGGGCCATTTCATGAAAGCCAAATCCACCGGTGCCGCCTTTGGTGCGAACTCGACAGTTGTCTACATCAGCCGCCGGAAAGCTGCTGTTGGCCTTGGCGATCACGTTCATCAGCGGAATAAACTTGGTGGCGCTCCACAGCTCAATATTGCTCAACGCATTTTTGCCGAGCCAACGAGTCCGAACCTTGCCGTCTACCACGCTGCCCATGCAGAGACAGGCAAACGGAATATCCTCATGCAGAAAGGAGAGCCCAGTCGTATCAAAGGCAGGGCGATCGCCCATGCGCGGGTAGGGGGTGAAGGTGACGGTTTGGTTAGAACCCTTAAGCGTCACCTGAGTACCTAGAGAGGCAACTTCCTGATTGTCTGGTTTTTCTTTGAGGCGATCGGGATAGGTCGACAGATCGGCTCGGTAAGGAGAATTGCCAATACCGCGATCTAAAAAAGCTAGCTTGTCGCCACTAAACCCGCTTTCCTGCTGAAAGAACTCATTGAAGATTTTTTGGCGATCGCGAGCCTGCTCCAAAATAAACGTAACGGCATCGACGTTCAGCAACGTTTCAGCAAACCTTTGATCCAGCGTGCGAGTGCTTATATTGGGGAGCCCCATCACCCGACAAAATTCGGTCAGGGCCGATTCTAAGCGAGGTCCATACAGGCCATCAATCCAACGTCCATCGGGATAAAGCTGCAACGCGGCCAATTTAGTCTGAATCTGTCGGGTCAGCCCAGAGTTGGTCTTGAGGGCGTCCAGCGGCACAGTCATCCCCGCTTGGATGTCTTCCAACTGCAAGCTCCAGGCAATGTACTGAATCGGCACCGCATTCGGAATGTTCACAGCCTGACACAGCAGCGCCGCCACCTCGCCTCGCGTCATCAGCTGCATAGGCTGAAACTGGCGCACATTGGGATAGTTCACCACTAGCTTGTTGGTTGTGGCAGCGGCGATCGCCCCCCTGGCATAGCTTGGAATCTGGGCCGCATCGTCAAAATACTGTTCCAAAATAGGGTCGGGAGACGGTGGAGCGCTATACTTTAGCCCGCTCACAACGACCAGCAACGCCTGCAGCTTGACCAGGGTTTGGTCGGGCTTGAAGGTCTGATCGGGATATCCTGAAAAGAACCCCCGCTCGTAAACCCAGGCGATCGCCACCCTAGCCCAATGTGTCTCTGGCACATCGACAAAACCAGCTCCGGCTCGAATCGGTTGGGCATCGGGAAACACACGATACATCAGGGATGCAAATTCGGCCCGTGTAATCGTCGCCTCTGGACGAAATCGACCATCTGGATAGCCACTGACCAGATTGCGCTGCGCTAGCTCACGAATACAGACCGCCGCCCAATGGCTGGCAATATCGGAAAAGTCACTCGTCATGCGGGTCTCCCCTGATTGAAACCGTTGGCCTGGAATGTTGTCTTTCATACCACGTGGAAAACGGATATCTCAGATCCTTCAGGGCTTAATTTAGAAATGCCCCCCGTGATTTATCCGCAACCTTAGAAAGTCCCCCTCAAATCCTGTTTTTGCTACAAATCTGCCCATGTTTCTGTTCTTATCCAAGCTTCTGCCGCTGTTTATCTACCCGTTGGGTCTGTCGTGCCTGTGCCTGATTGTGGCGATCTTTACCCTGTGGAAACGCCCTGTAATAGCTGCAATTAGCATCGGGCTGGCGCTGATACTCCTGCTGGTTGGCAGTAATGGCTGGGTTGCGAGTCAAGTGGTGCGATCGCTAGAGTGGCAACACCTTCCCCCTACCGAGCTGCCTGAAGCTGAGGCCATTGTGGTGTTGGGTGGTGCAACCCGTCCGCAGATTCCGCCGCGTCCTTGGGTCGATGTGATGGATGCGGGCGATCGCCCCCTCCATGCCGCCCGACTCTACCTGCAAGGCAAAGCCCCCATCATCATTCTCAGCGGGGGAAGAATCAACTGGCGCAACGGTGGCCCTGCCGAATCCGCCGATATGGCCAAGCTGATCCAGGCAATGGGTGTCCCTGCCGCAGCCATCCTGCAAGACCCTAGCTCGCTCAACACTTACGAAAACGCAGTCAACGTCAAAAAGATCCTGGAAGAACAGGGAATTCGGCGCATTCTGCTCGTCACCTCTGCCATGCACATGCCGCGATCGCTGCGAATTTTCCAAAAGCAAGGCATCGAGGCGATTCCGGCCCCCACCGACTTTCTCATTACCGAACGAGACCTGCAAGATTCAGCTAGCACGCCTGAATCCGTCATTCTCAATGCGATTCCTGATGCAGACAGCCTCCAACACCTCACCCGCGCCCTCAAAGAATACATCGGCACTCTAATCTATCGCTTGCGAGGGTGGCTGTAGACGAGAATGCCTGCGCTACCCTAGGGGTGACGCTCCTAACCTGCTTTAAGAATTAGCCTCATGCTTGAGTCCTATTCCCGTCCTGCACACTCTGATCCTCAGGCAATCGTCGAAAGCTTGGCCGCCCATCAAGCAACGCGAGAGTTTTACTATGAGCTGCAAATTCGCTCAGAACACGCCAGCTATTGCGAGTGGTACCACCGAGTAGCTGAGCAACATCGCCAGGAGCTTGTTGATATGCAGCAGGATATCAACCTCCTAGGCTATTTGTCCCGGCGGCGCTTATAAACAAGCCCTCTGAATGCAGTAGGGGCGAAGCCTTTGGGAAGTATTCTCTGCAAACACTCTGCAGATTATTGCCCAAACGCTTCACCCCAATAGATTAAATGCTGTTCAATTTATATTCCTAAGAGTCCACTACCTCCAACTCGTCTTCTCGCAGGTGGGCTCTAAATTTCTTTTCAAACTTGACCTGAACTGGAAAATTGGCGCTGACAGGTCTGCCTTTCCACTCCTTCACAATGGCAATGACTTCCCCTTCTTCGCCCTGAATGTCGTGGGCCTCATTGCGATGATTGGGGTGGTGGTAAACGATGGTGGATTCTTTAACGCGAACGCGATCGCCAACTTTCATATTCTTTCAATGTTTCCCTTGCAACAGCCCGTGCCCCAAATGACAGGGCTTTGTTTAGCGTTTGATCGTTAAACACTTTTAATTCTTGCATATGATGATCCCGTTCCTAAAACTTGCTTGTCTAGAAATTGATCAGTTATGCGGCAAAGGGGAGGGGAGGGGCGACCCAAGGCGACCTAGCTTGATTCTTTAGATCTGAAGCAGACCATGTAACAGTGCAGACCATGTAACAGTACAGTAAACGGATGAGACTGCCTCACCTTAAAATCTGGAAGGGCTGATTTACTACGTGGTTGCCTCCATGACCTACTGCCTTGGCATTATTACCCGTCACGGGCTTGTGATTGCTGCCGACTCGCGCACCAATGCGGGAGTAGACTACATTTCGACCTATCAAAAGCTGTTTGACTTTTCGGTGCCGGGTCAGCGCGTCGTTTTTCTATGCACGTCGGGCAATCTGTCGATCACGCAAGGGGTTTTGACGGCGCTGCGCCGAGACTTAAAGCTAGAAAAAAGTGAGACGATCCATACCCTACCGACGCTGTATGAGGTGGCTCGGTATGTCGGCAGTAAGATTCGGCAAATTCAGGAGCAGGATCGGCAGTGGTTGGAGAAAGACGGCATTGACTTTCAGTGCAGTTGTCTCTTGGGAGGCCAGATTCAGGGTGAAGATCCGGAGCTGTATTTGATTTACAGCCAAGGAAACTGTGTGCAGGCGACTCGCGAAACGCCGTTTCTGCAAATTGGTGAAACCAAATATGGCAAGCCCATTTTAGATCGCACCATCACCTTTGAAACGCCTCTGGAAGAAGTGGCGAAATGTGCGCTGCTGTCGATCGACTCGACGATGAAATCTAATATTTCGGTGGGGCCGCCCATTCACCTGATGCTTTACGAAACGAATAGTTTTCAGATTCGGCATCATCTCCAGCTACGGCTGGGCGATCCTTATCTAGCTAAGATTCGCAAGCTCTGGGAAGCCTCGGTGCGAGACGCCTTTGAGCGAATGCCCAACATCGAATGGGAGCATTACCTGGAGGACAATCAGGAAGATATCTTTACAGATTAGTGCGCTTAGAAAGCAGGACGAAACTTGATATGGCAGAACCTTTAGAAGGAAAAGAGCAGCAGCTAGCAATCATTGAGGCTAACGCCGATCGGTTTGGGGCGATCGCCTACCGGGGTTATCAGGAAACCGGAGAAAAAGGCACCGTCGTGATTCTGCGACAGCTCGAAAACAACGGCACAGCGCTGGAAGGTTGGCAGGTGAAGTATAAGCCCATGAGCCAGATCGACACCATGCTCAGTGATTGGAAGCAGGCCGGATTGCAGGAGATGATCATCAAATACAATCCGGAAGTCTCGGTGGTTTGTACGTTTCTCTATCCCAACGGAGCGCACACCAGCTATCACTTTGCGCCCGATCCATCACCGCCCAACAGTTCGCCCGACAGTTCACCCAACAATTTGGCTGATTAAGCAAACTGGGTACGCAACCTAATTAGGCAACCTGATTAGGAAATTGGCTGAATTGAGAGCTGATAAGTCATCTCCGACTGAACCCCACCCCCCTGCTTGAGCGAACCTGACACAGGGGCCGTTTGGCTGGCTACGGGGCTGGCATATACGGCAATGTGGCGATCGCCCACGGCCAATCCATGCGTCGGGTCATAGGCTCGCCAACCCGCACCGGGCAGATACACTTCCGCCCAGGCATGGAGATGGCGATCGCTAGCATCTGGATCGCCTTCCTGATAACCACTGACAAATCGAGCCGCCAACCCCATTGAGCGACAAGCTTCGATCATCAAAACAGCAAAGTCGCGACAAGAACCTGCCTCCTGCGACCAAGTGACACCCGCCGGAAGCGGTGATCCCGTCTCCCGAATTTTGTAACCACAGGTTTGATGGATGCGCTGGTTTAGCTCCGACAGAAAAGAAACCGTGCTCCCGCCCGTTTCTTGCCAAATGGCTTGCGACAACTGAAAGGCGATCGGGTCGATCGGGCCGGGATAGCTCAAAAATTGGCCTACTAGGTAAGGCTGAAGCTGCGTCAAAAGCGAGGCCGGATAATCGATCGGCAGATTGACTGCCCAGGGTTCTAGCAAGTAGTCAAACGGCTTGGTGCGATAGGTTTCGACCTGCGAAGTCGCTTTGATGGCGAGAGAGGTAACGGCCTTGTCTGGAAACCAAACCTTTAGCGTTGCATTGCCGTCCAAATCAATGTTTGCAGAAACTTTTGTTGGCTCAGGGCGGGCCTCTAGCTCAAAAGACAGGAGCTTTTGCGTTACGTCAGAGCGGGGCTGCAGCCGCAACGTATGCGCCGATAGCACGACTGGGCGATCGTAGGTGTAAGTTGTGGAGTGAATGATTTGGTATTGCATCAGGAAACAGGTTCCAATGTAAAGAAAGTCTCAAAGATGCTTTCACCCACTTTGTTGATGCGGCTTTGGAGATTGTCTAGGAACTCGTGGAGGCCGATCTGGGTGATTTCTTCGATGGTCATATAGTCGAGTTCGGAGCGGAGTTTGCCTAGGTTGCGCTCTGCGGGGTTTTTCCAAGTGCCCTGAGTCAGACCTGTGATTTGATAGAGCGATCGCTCCGCCTGAATCAGGCAAAACTGGATCGAGCGGGGAAACTCCCGATCCAAAATCAGAAACTCTGCGACGCTTTGAGGCGTGATTCGGTGCTGGCATTTGCGATACATCTCGTAGCCGCTCGTAGACTTGAGCAAGGCAATCCATTGCAGCTCATCTAGCACGGTGCCCACATCTTTCACTGACGGCAGCAGGATGAAGTATTTCACATCGAGAATTCGGGCCGTTTTGTCGGCTCGCTCTAGCAGTCTGCCAATTTGGCCAAAGTGCCAGCCTTCATTGTGAGACATGGTGGCATCCATCACGCCTGCAAACAGATGGCTCGCCATTTTCACTTCCGCAAAGAAGCTAGACAGCTCTGCCAAACCCTTTCCATCTGAAGCCTCCTTCACCATCAGGTAAAACGTATTCACCTGCTCCCACATTTCCGATGAAATGATTTCCCGTACCGATCGCGCATTCAGCCGCGCCGATCGCAAACAAGACAAAATAGAGTTGGAGTAGTCTGGATCAAACGTCAGGAAGTGAATTACATTTTCGGCAGTGGCTTCACCATAGCGCTCCTGAAACAACGCCAGATCGCCAGTTGTCACGACGATAGGACGCCACTGCTGCGACACGCCCACTGGAGAGTCCAACAGTAAGTTGAGGTTGACATCCATAAACCGGGCCACATTCTCGGCCCGCTCCACATAGCGATTGAGCCAATAGATAGAATCTGCAACGCGACTCAGCATGATCTTGGTAAGTTTCTAGTTAAGGTTCTAATGTGCAGTTTTCAACTTGCAATTTTCAACTTTCAAGTTTGGATATCCGCGCTTGGCTCACATCACAACCCAGGTATCTTTACTACCGCCACCCTGGGACGAATTTACGACGAGAGAGCCTTTTTTGAGCGCCACGCGGGTAAGACCACCTGGATTGATATAAATCTCTTTGCCGTAGAGAATGTAGGGTCTCAGATCGACGTGGCACCCTTCAAACTGCTCGCCAACCAGGGTAGGAACGCGAGATAAACATAGCGTCGGCTGAGCAATATAGTTGCGAGGATTGGCCTGAATGCGTCCAGCAAACTCTTCGCGCTGTTCGGGCGTCGCATGGGGACCGACGAGCATGCCATAACCGCCCGACTCATTGGCCGCTTTCACCACGAGCTTGTCGAGGTTGGCCAAGACATGCTGCTGCTGATCGGCCTCCCAGCACAGGTAGGTAGGCACGTTGGGCAACAGTTGCTCTTCGTCCAAGTAGTAGCGAATCATTTGCGGAACGTAGGCATAGATGACTTTGTCGTCTGCGACTCCGGTGCCTAAGGCGTTGGCGATCGCCACCCGCCCCGCCCGGTAAACTTCCATCAGCCCCGGCACCCCAAGCTTCGAGTCTGAGCGGAATACCAGCGGATCAATAAAGTCGTCATCAATGCGTCGGTAAACAACATCGACCCGCTGCAGCCCTTTGGTCGTCCGCATTTGCAGGTAGCCATCAGAGACGACTAGATCGCGCCCTTCGACCAGCTCGACGCCCATTTGCTGGGCCAAAAACGAATGCTCAAAGTAGGCAGAGTTGTAAATACCGGGAGTCAGCACCACGACGGTTGGATCAGGTAAGCCACTGGGAGCCAAGTTGAGCAGCGTTTCTAGCAGCTGACTGGCATAGTCATCCACAGGCTTAATCGCCATCGAATTGAAGACCTGCGGAAACGTACTTTTCATGACGCGGCGGTTTTCCAAGACATAGGAAACCCCCGATGGACAGCGCAAGTTGTCTTCCAAGACATACCATTGCCCATCGCGATCGCGCACCAGATCGGTACCAGTGATATGGCACCAGATGCCTTCTGGAGGCTGGAGTCCCATACAGGGCTTAAGGAATCCGCTGGCCGAATAAATCAGCTCTTCAGGAATGATGCCATCTTTGAGAATTTTCTGATCCCCGTAGATGTCAGACAAGAACAAATTTAGAGCTTGAATCCGCTGTTTGAGCCCCCGTTCTAGCCGTTCCCAGTCTTGACTAGACACAATCCGAGGAATAATATCAAACGGCAGAATGCGCTCTGTGCCCTGGTTGTCGTTATAGACATTAAACGTGACGCCCAGCTTAAACAGTGCATTCTGAGCAGCTTGCTGTCGCTGTTGTAGCTCTTGCAGCGACAGAGAGTTAATTCGCTCCATCAACAGGGCTGCTTCTGGTCGAGGTTCCCCCTTTGCGCCAAACAGCTCATCGTAAAAGTCGCCCGGATCATACTGTTCGAATCGCACTAATCAACCCCCGATTTCAATCACTACTGAATAGAGGGTAGAAGGGACCGCTGGCTGTAGCCGTTGATACGAAACAGTCCTTCTCACCTCTGTCTTCCTGGCCCCAGATGCCTTCCTACCAAGCGATAGCAGCGCCATCGCTTCTGGGGTCACTGCCGCCGCTCAGCAAGCCTGTATCGGGATCAATCTGGATGATATGGGCATGTCCCATCTGCTCAGCCCAAGCCGGAGCCCGACGGATCGGGTGTCCCCGTTGGCTGAGGGTTTCGCAGACTTCACTAGAAATGCGGTTTTCGAGGGTGAGTGCGGTGCTCGTATCGCCCCAGGTGCGGCCATAAATCCAGCGAGGCAGGTCGATCGCCGTTTGGGGGTCAAAGCCGAAGTCAAGCAGTCGGGTGAGAAGCATGATTTGCGTTTGGGGCTGACCTTCCCCACCCATTGTGCCAAAGACCAAAAATAGGCGGTTTTGTTCATCCAGACCCAACGCTGGAATGAGCGTATGAAACGATCGCTTCCCCGGTTCCAGACAATTGGCCTGCTGGGGGTCTAGCGAAAAGAAACAGCCCCGGTTTTGCAGTAGCACGCCTGTCTTGCCTGCGACCACACCAGAGCCAAAGTCGTAGTAGAGACTCTGAATCATGGAAACGGCATTGCCTTCTGCATCGACTACCGCCGAGTAGGTCGTATCACCCCCTAAATTGCCTGCCTGGTAGGGTTGGGCTTGTTGCAGGTTGATGAGCGATCGCCGCGAGGCTGCGTAGTCTTTGGAGATGAGCTGCTGGACGGGGATCTCGACAAAGGCCGGATCAGTTAGCCAGCGATCGCGATCAGCAAAGGCCAGTTTGGTGGCTTCCACAATCAGGTGAATGTAGTCTGCCGTACCGTGCCCAATTTTTTGCAAATCAAAGGCTTCCAGAAGATTGAGCATTTGCAAAACCGTGAAGCCTTGCGTGTTGGGCGGAAATTCATAGATGGTTTTGCCGCGATACTGTGTGGCGATCGCCTCCACCCAATCAGACTGATGCGCCGAAAAATCTTCCAGCGTCAGCAATCCCCCCACCTCAGCCAAGTAGCGGCAGATTTCCTCGGCGATCGCCCCTCGATAAAACGCATCTCGTCCATTGCGGGCCAGCGATCGCATGGTTTCTGCCAAATCGGGATTTGCTAAAAAGCTTCCTACTGTTGGAACGTCTCCCTGGTCCAAGAAAATCTGCGCTGAAAAAACATACTGCTTGAGCGTCTCTAAATTAGCCTGCGTCCATCGCCGTTGCGAATCAGACACCGGATAGCCCGCTTCGGCATACTCAATCGCAGGCTGCAAGACCTCCGCCAGCGTCAATCGCCCAAACCGTTGCTGAGCCTCCACCCAAGCATCTACCGTTCCCGGCACGGTAATCGCGGCCAAAGCCCCTTTAACCGGAATTGTCTCCAGGCCCTGACTCCGATAAACGTCACGGGTGGCTCGCAATGCCGATCGCCCGGAGCCATTGAGTGCATGAATCTTGCCAGTTTTGGCCTCGTAGATCAGCCAGAAAGCATCGCCTCCCATGCCGGTCATGTGGGGATAAACAACGCCTAACGTGCTGTTGATGGCGATCGCTGCATCAATTGCATTGCCCCCCTGCTGCAAAATCCGTAGTCCTGCACTCGAAGCCAAATGATGAGGACAGCTCACCATGCCACGTCTTGCCAGTGGAACAGGTCGAGTTGGATACATACGAAACTCTCTCTATTGACATAGAACAACTTCAAGAACTTTTTTCTGTTGATAGATTCTGGCCCAAACTGGCTAAGCCAATATTAGAGTACTCAAAATTAGAGCATTCAAATAAATATCCTTCTACTTAATTTTTAGCAACATTTCTACGGCTTATAAATGGCTTTTTTCAATTCTGAGACTCAAATTGTTCAGAGAAAACAATCTGCTTTCGAAATTCAAGATATGCCAGGATTGTGGCGCGTTCACTGGCAGAGAGGTCGCTTCACTTTTATTTCAACTTTTTATACGCAGCATGATCAGGCCTGTTTGCTGTGGGGAATGACCTCAGCCGTCATTTTTGTGGCAGCTCAATTTTTGCCCATAAGTTGGACGACTCAAACTATCTTTGCATCTGGCCTGACGCTAATAGGAATTATCGGAATGATTCGCCTCAGTTGGCATTTTGTCTCAATAGAAAAAATTAGATGGATTCTCTACATTTGGGTTGGGCTAATGTTGAGCGGATGTGTGATCACCGACCTTAGCCTTTTCCTGGGTTGGGGAAGGCTCCTAATGCAAATCTGCCCGCTGTGGCTAGGGCTGACGGCGGTAGGCTATCTCTGTACTGGGGTAGGGATGCGATCGCGCACAATTATGATCTTGGGATTTGTGCATCTTTTCGCGATCGCCCTCCTCCCCCACGTCGGCATGTGGCAACCCCTCACCAGTGGCCTTGTGATCGGGTTGAGTTCGCTGCTGCTAGCCGAACTTCAATGGGATGCCGACGGCGTCTGTGGCTACCAATCTGTGACTATCCAAAAGAATCAAGAACTTGCAGCTTGCAAAGATTTTAGTTCGGTTTCTAAGACAGAAATTCGCTCCAACAGTTGTTGATTCGCTTCTAGCAACTTATTAGACTGGTTGCTGAGATAGGGATCACTCTCCCACCAATTGATGCCAATTTCTTTGGCCTTGTCCACCGAAGAGATCAGCAGCCGAATTCGAATGCTCAACAGCTCTGTAGAGCCAACCGAAACGGAGATATCTCCAGCAATAACGATGCCTTTATCTAAGACCCGCTCTAGCACATCGGCTAGCGTTGAGCCGGGGGTAGACGTGGCGATCGTCCGTTGGGGATTGGCCGTCGCGTAGGGTTGTGAGGATGCCATCATGCTTAAGCCTCTCCTTCTGATAGGGTCAGTACTGCTTCTTCGGGGGTGGGTTGAGTCAGAACGCCTTTGTTACTCAAGGCCAGGAGGGCATTGATAGTTTGAAAGCGATTGAGTCCTAGCGCCGCTTCAATTTCAGAAGGGCGAGCGTGACGAGAATGTTGTAAGTAGGCATACACCTCTTGCTCATAAGGTGTGTTTATTTTCGGAGGGGCAAGCTCCTCTAAGATTTCTTCTGTGGCTTCCTCTGCGGTTTCTTCGATCTCTGCTTCGCTTTCTTCCCAGTCTAATTCCTCAGAAATAGGCTCAGAAATGGGCTCAGGTAGGCTAGCCCCTGCTTGAATCGTCGAGGTGGGTGCAGAAGCCGAATCTAGATCGATCGCAACTGGCGAAGCATCTTGATCGTGAGTTGGAGCTGATGCCACAACATCTGTGCAAATCATTTCATTGAAGACGTCCCACAGCATTTGAATCGCTTGGGGAAGGGGCACATTGGCGCGCGCTAGCAGAATGTCATGGCATACATCCCGAAACTCAGGATTTTCAGGCATCACCAAAATCTCATGTTCATGGCAGATCTTGGCCAACATCAGGCAAGACCGCAAGCCCGAAGTCTTCTCAGCACCCGTTTTGATTCGAAACGCTCGCACCAAATGAGTAATAATTTGAGCGCTTTCGCGATCAATGCCGATTTTCTGAACGGCAATTTCTTGCTGCGTCAGCTCATCCGGCTCCGGCATATTGATGGTAATGAGCCGATCCAGCAAGGCATCTTGGGTACTGTGAACGCCGCAATATTCTTCTGGATTAGATGTGAAAATGCCCCGGAAGTGAGGGCTTACCCGCACGTACTCGTTGCGAGATCCGCTGGGAGGCAGCACCAACAGCTTTTCTTCCAAAGCCGATAACAAGACGTTATTGACTTCTGGACGAGAGCGGTTGAACTCGTCGTAGACCAGTGTAAATCCTTCTCGGCAGGCCAGCGTCAGCCTGGAATCGACCCAGTTCTGCCGCATTTCATCCTCAACTTTGATGACGCTGTGGATGAAGTTATCAACAACTTTCTTGCGGGTGTAGCCTTGCTGATTACCAATTAGGTCAGAGGTTTTAAACTCATCATCGCCAAACAACAGCATGATCGGGCGACTGAGCAAATCAGCGAGATGCAATGCTAAAGTGGTTTTTCCAGTTCCGGCTGGGCCACGCAAGTGGACAGAAAATCCAGATTGGAGGTAGCGAAGGGCGCGGGCAGCCACTCGTTCAACGGCTGGAGTGCTCACGAATCGCCGGGGGCGGGCTTGTAGAATCGTAGTCACAGACTAACTTCCTCTTGAATCAAGTAAATGCGATCGCGTTGAGTAATGAGACCTTTCTTGATCAAAGCGCGGAGGGCATCCACGGCTTGAAATCGATTGATCCCCAAGGCTGACTCTAGCTCAGTCAATCGGGCTCCCTGGACCTGATAAAGATGCTCGTAAATTTCTTGCTCTAGATCAGCGACAGTTTGAGGAGCTGATTGAGGAGCTGATTGAGGAGGTGAGGCTGGAACGGGTTCTTCCATCGCCACCTTAAGAGGCTCCACTGGCATGACAGGCCGGGGGACAAGCTTGGGTACAGCCGCCGTAGGAACGCTCTTGAGAGGCTGAGACTCTGCCGCAACTAGGGAAACAAGGGCAACGGGCTTATCCATGGCGGGTATCATTTCGCCCCAAACGAGCTGACGTAGGCTGAGGCATGATTCCCGCAATTCAGCTCGAAAGGCAGCAAGATCTTGAAACAGAGCATCCATTTCAGTCTGACGGCGATCGCGATCGTCCTGCAGCCCTTGCCAAAGCTGTTGGGCTTGCTCCTGCCGCATTAGCGCTAACTCAGATAGATAGGTTTTTACTTCTAACCGCAGCGATTCCATAAATGCAGCCAAGTCTTGAGCTATCTGCATTTGGTTTTGGAGACGGTTGTGCTGATGACTCGCCAAAAGGGTCGCCACTTCAGCTTGTAAGGACTGAACTTGGCCTTGCAAGTTTTGACGCATTGCAGCGACAGACTGGCTTAATAGCCCCCGATGCCGATCTAAATCTTGAGTCAATTGCTGGGCCATCAATGAGCGATCGGCAGCAATGAGCATCAGCAGTTGAGCTGTCTGAGCCTGTAGATCTTGTTTGAAAGTTTGAAGGTTTTGCATCAGTTGTACAGCTTGAAGCTGACGCTGCTCACTGACACAAATTAAAAAGTCTTGCGTTTCTTGTTGTAGCGCTAGCTGAAACAGGCTGAGGTCATCTCGCAATTCTGCAGCTTTAACTTGCCTTTCTTGTTGAAAGAGGGTCAAGGTCTTACGAACCTCTTGCTGGCGTTGAGCTAGCTCTTGCTGACGTTGTCGTCTTTGCTCTTGCCACATATCTTTGAGAGCAGTCACGAGAACCTCCTCCTGCAAAGTTTGAGACATTAACACGTTAAAAAACTGTAGAGACGCGGGCGATCGCGCCTCTACAGAAAAGAGAAATCTTAAGCGTTGGGAACTGCAGCTTGAGCCGTCAGGCCAACGGCCTCGGCATACTTCAAGTAGGTTTCAACCGAAGCAATGACGATACGGGCTTCAATTGCGAGCAACTCGATTCCAACGAGGGAAACTCGAACCCAAGCATCAACTACAATCCCTTTGTCCAAAATGCGGTCGACGACTTCAGCCAAGCTAGAAGAGGAGTTTACTTTTTCAACAGCCATGATTTTCACCTAAGTACATTACTTGTCGAGATTTGTTTGGCCTCACCTTTCCCAGCCGTGGGTTTGAACAAGGTTGGCTTATGTGAACCAGAATAGGTACTTTGGAATTGAACAGAAGCAGTGTAAATACGGAATTACTGATCTAAAACCTGCTTTGATGGAGGAAAATTACTGATTGTCTTTAATCGCTCAAGCCCTTACATGACAGTGGTTTTATTCTTGATTTTAGTTAATTGAAATGCAAAAACCTGATCTCTAGCAAGAGGGATCAGGAAGAGGTTTTATTGCAAATAAAAATACTGGTTATATTAAAGGCTTACTGATTTCAGCTAAAATTTCTCCGACGATATTTATAAAGTTCCCACTTTTTCAAACAGATCAACAATGCAGTCAAAGTTCACACTTCAACATATTCCGAAAAGGATTGCAATCTTACCGATTGGAGAGAGCGACTACTGATGCAGAGCTGTTACTGGTATAGAAAAAGCCGTTTGGACGATCGCGTGACAGCGACATAGAGTAGTTGATTGCGTTCTCTAATTTTGCGGTTGATCAAGGCGTTGGGAACATCCACGAATGTATTTTGAAACGTGGAGCCTTGGGCTTTGTGGATGGTCAGACAGTAGGCATAACTTAGATCATGGAAAAGCAGCTTTAGCTCCCAAAACTCCATCCACCGCTTCTCTTCAGCATAGGTTTCTAGTTTTTGCCTAAACCTTTCCAGGCTGTCTTCATGCAGCACGGTGAGATCCCGCAGCTTGCCTTCGTCGGTGAAGACGTGCAGAAACCAGACATCCCAGGGGCCATCTTTACCTGTTGCAGCTTCTAGGACTTCACATTCCCCAGAGTTTTGTAACACAATCGCCTCATTGGCTAGACAAGGCGCATTGGCAACCAGGCGATCGCCAGCCACAAAGCGCGGCATATTTTCTCCATAGATGGCGGTACGAATTTCCTGGTTGAGCTGGTTGACTCGGGCATTGGTATAGGCTACAGCTCTCACGTAGTCTGGGTCCGCCGCATAGGCTTCACTTTGGAAAGACTTGATCAGCAGCTTCTCCCACGTGGGGGCATCGGTGACAAAAACGCCTTCTGTGCGATCGCGATTGGTTTCTGCCACAAATCGAGGCAGTCTATAGCTCAATAGGTTGTTGCGAATAGACTCCGCCAGTACTCCGATGGCACTGCCATAGCGCACCACCTCCGTCAGGTCAGAGCGTCCATAAATCTGGCTAAAAACGAGTGATTCTGGCTCGTTGATGGGCGGTAGCTGAGCAATATCACCCACAAACAACACTTGAGTTTGGTGATAGAGCTGAGAGACGGCCTGGGTCAACAGCAGCCACATTTCTTCGTTGATCATCGAAGCTTCGTCTACGATCACCAGCCGATAGCGATCGAAATTGTTTTCGCCATACTGATCGGCCTTAAAAACTTGCTTGCCTGTGGCCTCATCAATATCGGGTCGCAGTCCTAGCAGCTTACAGCAGGTCATACAGTCAATTTCCAGACGCCACTGGTCAGCCATGTTTTCTAAGACTTTGGTGGCTTTGTTGCTAAATGCCGTCAGCACAACCGAACGGCGATCGCCCCGACTCCGCATTCGCTTAATCAAAGCTTGCAGCAGGGTTGTTTTGCCCGTTCCGGCATAGCCTGTCAGCAAATATAGCTTCTCTTTACTTTCAGCAAAGGCTTCTAGCTCCTGCAACGCCTGCCACTGCTGCTGATTTAGCGTAATCCCTGGTAACACCTCCGGAATTGGCTCAGACTGCTCCACAGCTTGGCCCCTCTTGCCGATATCAGCTGTTTCTCACCCGGAGAAACGAACCCGTTCTAGGGTCTATTATGCCTTGATTAGTTCGGGTCGGTGCGTCGCCAAATCTTGACAGTGCGATCCCAGCTGCTGCTGATTAGGGTTTGACCTTCAGGAACAGAAGGCTAGATCTCTGAAATCGTGATTTTGTATCAAACTTGTACTGGAATGAATGGGAAAATGGGTAGTATGAGGGCAAGACATTCGTCCAGCGAGATTGCTCTGCCCCTAGTTAGCTCACTTTCCTACAGTTCTCCGATCAGAGTAGAGAAAATGGCTACTCTTTCGGGTTTTGTCCGCGATCCTGCCGATTTTTGAAAATGTAGCTGAGTGGAGCACGGTGAGGTTTTCCATGTCTTCTTCTGTTTCCCTCTTTTCCTTAGACCCTGCGATCGATCGTCGCCCGCTACAGGTGACACCAGATCTGTCGTTGGCAGACGCGATCGCCACAATGGGAAATGCTCAGAGCAGCTGCGTCTTACCCAACATGAATTTACTCCTGCATACGGCGCTGATGGCAGCTCGCGCCAGCAGCCTACTCGTCACCGAGCGGGATAAGCTGGTGGGTATTTTCACTGAGCGGGATGCCATGCAGGCGATCGCCACGGGTCAAGATCTAGCTCAGGTGCAGCTAGCTGATGTGATTTCACCGCCCGTGGCCGTCTTAACGCAGTCCGACAGCAGTGATCTATTCACCGCCTTAAAACTACTACGCCAGCATCAAGTTCGCCATCTTCCGGTGATCACCCCCTCCGGCTACGTCATCGGCACCGTTACCCTAGAACACCTGCGTCAGGCGCTCAAGCTAGATGAGCTGCTCAAGCAACGCACCCTATCTGAAGTGATGCAGCCTGTGGTTCAGGCTCCTGCAAATAGCCCTGCGATCGCCATTGCAGCGCTCATGGCCAAACATGCCGCTGAGATTGTGGTGCTGACCGACCATAAGCCAGATGGCTCCGAGCAAATTGTCGGCACGATTACCGAGCGAGACATTATCCAGCTGCAGGCACTCCGGATCGACCTCGCCCACATTCCAGCCACGATTGTCAAAAGTCAGGTGCTTCGAGCCGATCCCTCCCAAGCGCTCTTGACCACCTACTGGGATATGCAGCAGCAACATGTGCAGCAGGTACTGATCTGGCAGCCTGATCAACTAATCGGAGTGGTCACGCCCACCAGCTATCTGCAACAGCTAGAGCTAGAGATCATGCAATCGGCTGTAACTGACCTCCAACAGTCCATCGACCAGTTTGAAGTCGAAAAAATTGACCCCTCACCCAGCCCTAGCCCCCAAGAGTTAGAACTCCTCCAAGACCCAACAGATCTGCTAGAGCAGATGCGCTGCAACCGATTGCTCGCAGCAATGGCCCTCCGCATTCGCGAATCACTCGAGCTTAATGAGATCTTGAATACTGCGGTTGAAGAGGTGCGGCAGTTTCTTCAGACCGATCGGGTGCTGATCTATCAATTTAGTAACGACATGAGCGGCGAGGTCGTGGTCGAATCTACCGACTCCTGTTGGACGTCAGCCCTCAACAGCACCATTCAAGATCCCTGCTTTGGGAAAAATTATGCCCACGCCTACAAGCAAGGCCGCATTCAGGTTGAGGAAGACATTTATACGGCTGGACTCACCCAGTGTCATATTGACATCTTGGCCCTGTTTGATGTTCGGGCCAGTCTAGTAGTCCCAATCATTCAGGGAAACCACCTGTGGGGGCTGCTGTGCGCTTACCATTGCGTTGCCCCTCGGCGTTGGCGGGTCCATGAAGTCGAGTTGTTACAACAACTAGCGATACATATGGCGATCGCCATTCAGCAATCAGAGCTCTACCAGCAGGTGCAAGCCGAGCTCGTAGAGCGGAAACGGGTCGAAACACAGATCAAAGCTTCGCTCGCTGAGAAAGAAATCTTATTAAAAGAAGTTCATCACCGAGTGAAGAACAATCTACAAATTATTTCTAGCCTTTTGAGGCTGCAATCCGACTATATCAAGGATGAGCAGGCCATGGCCTCATTTCGAGATAGCCAAAACCGGATTCAGTCGATGGCTTTGATTCACGAAAAGCTGTATCAATCTCAGGATATATTGAGAATCAATTTCGCTGAGTATATTCTGGATCTGACTGACCATCTACTACGATCCTATACTGCTAATTCACAAGCGGTTGACCTAACCATCACCGCTGAAAATGTTTGGTTAAACATTGATACGGCGATTCCCTGTGGCTTGATTATTAATGAACTTGTATCTAATTCCCTAAAACATGCTTTTTCAGAAATGAACCATGAAAAGAAGATTTTGATCAACGTTGAACCCGTTCAAGATCAAGATCAAAAATTTATCCTGACCCTGAGCGATAATGGGATTGGATTTCCCGAAGATGTTGACTTTCGGGATACCGAGTCCTTAGGCCTTCAGCTGGTTTGTACCTTTACAGAACAACTCAAAGGTACGATTGATCTGATGGGAAAAGAAGGCACAGCCTTTATAATAAAATTTTCAGAATTGGGGAATCCAGATAGAGCATGGGTCAATGGCCAATAAAAAAATCCTGGTAGTCGAAGACGAGCGAATCGTTGCCAAAGATATCAGTAAGAGATTACAAAAATTAGGCTATACCGTCCTTGCTAATGTTGCTTCTGGTGAAGCTGCTATTCAAAAAGCGAGGGAGCTTCAGCCCGATTTAGTCTTAATGGATATTCAGTTAGAAGGCCAAATTGATGGCATAGAAGCTGCCGAGCAAATCCGCGCAGATTTAGATATTCCGGTGATCTTTCTGACTGCCTATGCCGACGAAAACACCCTGCAACGCGCTAAAGCAACCGAACCCTTCGGATATATCGTTAAACCATTTGATGAGCGAGCATTGCACACCGCTATTGAGGTCGCGCTACGCAGACGACTTGCTGAGGCTGCGGTTCGGGTTGCGCTTGTCAAAGAGAAAGAACTTAGCGAACTCAAAGCTCGCTTTTGGACGATGGTGGCCCACGAATTTCGCACCCCAATGACGGCCATTTTGTCTTCTGCTCAACTGCTCGAGCAGCATGGCCATCGCCTTCCAGAGGAACGGAGACGGGAATATCTCTTCATCATTCAAGAATCAGTTGAGTCTATGAATCAACTCCTGAATGATGTATTGGCTGTGGGTAAAGCGGAGGGAGGAGATTTACGGTTTGAACCTGCGCCGCTCAATCTGGAGCAATTTTGTCAAGATTTGATTGAGGAAGTGCGGTTTACCTCAGGTACCAAACACCAGATCATCTATAACCTACAAGGCTCATGCGTCAATGCTTTCTTAGATAAGAAGCTACTGCGACACATCCTCAACAATTTACTCTCTAATGCAGTCAAATATTCTCCAGACGGAGGCAATATCTATCTGGAACTGGCTTGCCCAAACGAGCAAGCTATTTTTCGGGTCAGAGATAGTGGCATCGGTATTCCGGATACGGCGCAGCAGCACTTGTTTGAGCCATTTCACCGAGCTGACAATGTGGGTACAATTCCTGGCACTGGTTTAGGACTGCTCATGGTCAAAAAGTGTCTAGATTTGCACGGTGGCGAGATTTCGGTCAGCAGCCAAGTCGGAGTCGGGACCACCTTTACAGTCACACTCCCTCTGCGTAATGGGGTGCCCAGCCATTCTTGAAGGGAAGGCCAAGTTTCAGATTGGCAACGCCTTCTATCGGGATGAAAGTCGAATGGCTCGGGATTTGGGGGTGCTGGCGGCGGCTATCTATCGGGCCGATACCGGACGGTTGAGAGTTTTGGACGCGATGGCTGGCTGTGGGGTGCGATCGCTCCGGTATTGGCAAGAAAGTGGAGCTGATTGGGTCTGGACTAACGAGGGCAATCCAGACATCGGCCCGACGCTGCGGATCAACCTGGAAGAGGCGATCGCCTCTCAGTCTTGCCAACTCACCCACCTAGACGCTAATCGTGTCTTTTTCGACTGTTACAGCCGCTCCGACTATTACGACCTCGTAGATGTAGATAGCTTTGGTAATCCGGCTCCCTATCTTAGTACCAGCTTGTGGGCGGTGGCGCTCGGCGGGTTGCTCTATCTCACCAGCACCGATGGCCGTGCCGCAACCGGACATGCCCCCAACCGTAGCCTCAGCGCCTATGGGGCCTATGCTCGCTCCCATCCAGCGGCCCATGAGCAAGGGTTGCGGTTGCTGATTGGCAGTGCTCAACAGCAGGCTGCTAGCAAAGGGTTTGGGATTGAGCCTGTTTTTTCACTATTTACTGGAGAAGTCTATCGGGTGATGTTGCGTCTGGTCAGCCGTGCAGGGCTCAACGACGAAAACTACGGCTTCCTGGGTTATTGCCATCACTGTGGCGACTATCAAACCGTGGGCTGGCGGCAGTTAGGAAAGTCTTTTTGCCCCCACGACCGCGAATCTCTGACGATCAGTGGCCCTCTGTGGCTTGGCCCACTCCACGATCGTCCATACGTGCAGCGAATGGCAGATTGGGCTGAGCAGTGGCAATGGCCAGAAGGGACTCGATTGCTTCAGATCATGAGTGCGGAAGCTGATTTGCCGCCCTACTTTTATCTGTTGGGAGAAATTGGTCGTCGAGGTCGGATGGATATCCCTAGGCGATCGCATCTGATCCAGGCACTTCAAGATCTGGGCTATCAAGCGAGCGCAACCCATGTGAATGCGGAGGCCATTAAAACCAATGCTAGTCTCAAAATTTGTATTCAGGCCGCTCAGAAATTATCCATCAAGAAGTAAGTACCCGTATTTATTGCACATAAGTTCGATTAAATAGGTACTGATGGAGGGAGCTTTGATTGTTCCTTGTCCTTAAGCGACAATGGTGACGTTCCCCATCCCTGTATCAAATGTCTGAACCCTCTGATGCCCGACAGCACGCTCCTGCAACTCAACGCAATCGTGGCCCAATTTTAGAAGTGCTTTCACAGGTACTACCACCGACAGGCACGATATTGGAGATATCTAGCGGCACAGGAGAACATGCCATCTTTTTAGCGCCTCGACTGCGTCCGCGTCAGTGGATTCCATCCGACCCAAATCCGATGGCGCGAGTCAGTATTGCGGCATGGCAAGAGGAGTTTCCCGCCGATAATTTGTATCCGCCGATTGCGCTGGATGCACGCGACCCGGCTTGGCCTGTAGAGCAGGATGAGCTACCCGAAGCGCTTCAGGGGCTTGATTTGGAACGTGACCCGATTGTGGCGATCGCCAACATCAACATGATTCACATCGCCCCCTGGTCTGCCTGTTTGGGCTTAATGGCAGGCGCAGGCCGGATTTTGCCACCGGGCGGAATCTTGTATCTGTATGGCCCCTATAAGCAAAACGGTGAACATACCGCTGCCAGCAATGCCGCCTTTGATCAAAGCCTCCGCACCCAAGATCCCGAATGGGGGGTTCGCGATTTGGAAGCCGTGGTAGAAGCGGCTCAAGCCCAAAATCTGGCGTTGCTCAAAACAGTGGAAATGCCTGCCAACAATCTCTCTGTTGTGTTTCAGCGACAAAGCTGAGGCCAACCGAGCCAACTGAGCAAAAACTGAGCAAAAACTGAGCCAACTACCCCAAAAACAACTTATAGGCAGGATTATTGTTTTCGTCCCAGTAGCGATAGCCCAGCGCATCGAGGAAGGCTTGCCATTCTGCCATTTCGTGGGGCGGCACCTGCACCCCAACCACGATGCGTCCGTAGTCAGACCCGTTGTTGCGGTAGTGGAAGAGACTGATGTTCCAGTTGGGGCTCATCGAGGCAACAAATTTCATT
The DNA here is from genome assembly GCA_041746655.1 of Elainellales cyanobacterium. Taxonomy (GTDB): domain Bacteria; phylum Cyanobacteriota; class Cyanobacteriia; order Elainellales; family Elainellaceae; genus JBGTGR01. Next base: position 154,654 of record JBGTGR010000041.1, read on the forward strand.
AAGGCTCCGGGACGCTCCGGGAACTCAAAGCGGTAGAGTAGCTCGTTGTGAGCGAGGGCAGATTTACCGCCGACCATGTGCCGCAGGTGGAGCTTGGCTAGCTCGTCGTCGGTGAGGTCCATCGTTTTGAAGCCACACCGTTCAAATGTGGCAGCTGTTTGGGTCGCATCAGCCCGATTGGCAATTTGGAGACCCACAAAGATGTGAGCTTCTTGGTCGTCGGCAATTCGGTAATTAAACTCGGTGAGGTTGCGTTTGCCGATGCATTCACAAAACTGGCGGAGGCTGCCTCGTTCTTCCGGAATCGTGACGGCAAAGATGGCTTCTCGTTGCTCACCCAGTTCAGCCCGCTCGGCCACAAACCGCAGGCGATCGAAGTTCATATTGGCTCCACAGGCGATCGCCACCAACGTTTGACCTTCAATTTGCTCCCGCTCAACGTAGGCTTTGGCTCCGGCGATCGCCAGCGCTCCAGCAGGTTCGACAATCGATCGCGTATCTTCAAACACGTCTTTAATCGCCGCACAGGTGGCATCCGTATCCACCAAAATGACCTCATCTACATACTGCTGACACAGGCTAAAGGTTTCCTCCCCCACCTCCCGCACAGCCACCCCATCCGCGAATAGGCCCACCTGGGGCAAACGCACCCGATGTCCGGCTTGGAGAGACTGGTACATCGCATCGGCATCCACAGGCTCCACGCCAATAATCTTAATTTCGGGTCGAATGCGCTTTACATAAGCTGCAATTCCCGAAATCAAGCCTCCGCCCCCGATCGCCACAAAAATCGCATGAATCGGCTGCTGATATTGCCGCAAAATCTCCATGCCGATAGTGCCCTGCCCCGCAATCACATCTGGATCATCGAAGGGATGGATAAACGTTAAGCCTTTCTCTATTTCGAGCTGACGAGCATAGGTATAGGCTTCATCAAAAGTATCGCCATGCAGCACCACTTGCCCACCCCGGGCTTTGACCGCATCAATCTTGACCTGAGGAGTCGTCTCCGGCATGACGATAATGGCTTGCGTTCCAAGCCGACTCGCCCCCAACGCAACCCCCTGGGCATGGTTTCCGGCAGATGCTGCGATCACCCCTTGGGTCAGCAAATCTGGCGGCAGCTTAGCCATTTTGTTGTAGGCTCCCCGCAGCTTAAAAGAAAACACCGACTGCATATCTTCCCGCTTGAGCATCAGCGAGTTGTTGAGCCGTGCCGAAAGATTGGGCGCATATTCGAGCGGTGTTTCCTGAGCCACATCGTAGACGCGGGCAGTCAGGATCAGTTGCAGGTAGTCGCAGAGCATGGGCAGGAGGTTTCGCAGAGGTGAGCAAAGGCTAGCTGAAAGTAAATTTTACTTTATGTTTTACTTTCCATATGACCGATAGAAGGCAGCCACGGTTGGTTTAGCCGTTCTCTGAGAAAGTCCACCAACAGACGAACTTTCGTGGAAAGATGACGGTTCACAGAGTAGATCGCATAGATGGAAAGCTGAGGCGGATGATAGTCTGGCAAGACAGTTTGCAGTTTGCCCTGCTGGAGCGCTTTGCCCACGATGAACGTCGGTAAAAGTGTAATTCCCAGCCCTCGCACTGCCGCATCTCTAAGTACTTCACCGTTATTGGAACACAATGCACCTTTAACGGAAACCGTATGTGTGCCATCCGGGCCAATCAACAGCCACTGATTTTCAGTTGCAAAGTGACCGTAGTGCAAACAAGAATGCTGCCGCAGCTCAGTTGGATGTTGGGGTAAACCGTGTGTTTCTAAATAAACAGCACTTGCATATAACCGACGCGGACTTGAAAGTAGCTCATGTACGATCAGGCTGGCCGATTGGGGGGGCTCAGCAATACGAATGGTGACATCAAAGCCTTCTTCAATGGGATCAATGAAGCGATCGCTCAACGTCAATTGCACTTGCAAATCAGGATATTGAGCCAAGAAGTCAACCAATGCGGGCGCTAAATGCATTGTCCCAAACGACATCGGTGCATTGACCCGCAGCCTACCTTTGGGTTCTTCGTGCAGCTGCGTCACCAATCGCTCAGCTTCTTCAAGACTCGCCAAAATCTCGACACATCGCTCATAAAAAGCCAACCCAGTTTCCGTTGGGGTTACGACTCGCGTACTGCGATGCAAAAGCTGTACGTTCAGTTCATTTTCCAAACCAATCACCAGCTTATTCACCGCCGATCGCGACAATCTCATCTTCCGTGCTGCTGCTGCAAAGCCCCCCGACACCACGACCTGAGCGAAGGCGCGCATACTTTCAAACTTATCCATAACCTGATTTTTGTCGCTATTTTGGATACAGTGTGTACACAAAATAGCATATTGTCTTTTAATTGGATTCAATCCATAATAGTAAGTGTTCTAAAGCTATTCGCCCGCTGGAGGTATCTCACATGATTACGCTTCGACCTGCCCAAGAACGAGGGATGGCAAACTTTGGTTGGCTCGATAGTCGTCACACCTTCTCGTTTGGCAACTACTACGATCCGGGTCATATGGGCTTTGCCAATCTGCGGGTCATTAATGAAGACAAAATTAGCCCCGGTCAAGGTTTTGGCTCACATGGACACCGGGACATGGAAATTATTACCTATGTCCTAGAAGGGGGGCTAGAGCATAAAGACAGCCTTGGAACGGGGGCTGTGATTCGTCCGGGTGATGTGCAGCGGATGTCGGCTGGAACGGGCATTATGCACAGCGAATTTAATGCATCCCAGACTGAGCCTGTTCATCTCTTGCAAATCTGGCTCTTGCCCGAAAAGAGAGGCATTGAACCCGGTTATGAACAAAAAACATTTTCTCCCCAAGAAAAGCAAGGCGCGTTGCGTCTACTTGGTTCTCGCGATGGGCGCGACGGTTCGATCACGATTCACCAAGATGTAGATCTCTATGCCACTGCTTTGCAAGAGGGCGAGGAAGTAGAGCATACGCTGGCCCCAAGTCGAGTTGCTTGGCTGCAAGTCGCGCGAGGCGCAGTACAGCTCAATGATCAAGCTCTAACGGCCGGGGATGGAGTTGCCATTTCACAAGAGTCATTGATTGTCTTGAAGGGGGCATCCCTTGATTCTGAAGTGCTCTTGTTTGACATGGTGGCATAGCGCAGGGGGTGGGCACTACCCACCCTAATAGAGCGGATTCGAGCAGCACAACCGCCATACAGGGACTTTATTGACAGAAATTCTCAGGAATTTTACGATGAGGGTTTATTACTGATAATCCGAGAAAAACATGGCGACTCCGCAAAGTGGCGCTCATATCTTGTCGCAGGCTGACTATTGGGCGCTGGTTCAGGCGAATGTCTGCCAACAGCAAAGTTCTATTGCGTCAGAAGAGTTTGACATTACCTATTTGTATCCGGCGCAGTTGGGCCAGGGCTATGTGAGGGAGATTAAACTGCGGGAAGGGTTAGATCTGGCGATCGCCAGCTATCAACCCAATCGCGATGTCATCATTGAAAACCCCGACCGAGAGCATCCCCTAGAATATGAATTCACTTTGGTTCGAGAGCTGTCGAAAGCCAGCTTTGAATCGGAGTGTTATTTCTTTTCGGGCAGTGGTCTAGCAGAGCACAATGTGTGTCACTATGAACGAGATCTGCAAGTGCTAGATGTGAGTTTTCATCTAGAGGCTGAGTTGTTTTGTGCCTGGATGGGCGATCGCCTGGAGCAAGCCACAACCCTAGTTCAAGTATTAGTCAAAGCCTTCAACCAGTCTCGCTATACCTACACATCCCTTCCCACTGTGGCGATGCAGGCCGCCCTACAGCAGATCTTAAACTGCCCCTATACAGGCCTAACCCAGCAAATTTATCTGGAGAGCAAGGTCTGGGAACTCATGGCCCTGCACCTAGAGCAGATGTTTCAGCACCAGCCCGATCAGCCCCTCAGGCAGACCCTCAAACCCGACGATACTGAGCGCCTTCACTACGCCAGGGAAATCTTGAAGCAGCAGCTCAACGATCCCCCCTCGCTGAATGGCTTAGCCCGTCAGGTTGGTTTAAATGAATTTACCCTGAAGCAAGGGTTTCGCCATCTATTTGGCACCACGGTATTTGGCTGTCTTCACCACTACCGCATGGAACGGGCAAAGGTGTTGTTGGCCGATGGCCGCCTCAATGTCACCGAAGTTGCCCGTGATGTGGGGTTTGCAAGTCGGGGGCATTTCGCTGCTGCATTTCGCAAAAAGTTTGGTGTTAACCCCAAAACCTACTCCCTGCTGGCTAGGGACCAAGCGGGCTAAAAATTCCGGATGTTGACTGCTCGGGTTTAAGGCAGTTTTTGATCAGAGAGCAGGTGGAAACCAGCACCAATTCTGATACATTTGAGAACTACTCTCATTAGAAATTGCTGCAAGACATCATTCCGTCTTGCCTCTTCGCCATGGCTATGACCCTCTCCACGACCGACTACGACGAACTCTGGCAAGCCGCGAATCCCCGCATGGGAGGGAGCGATCGCGAAGATTGGAGCGAAATTCGTGAGATCGTGCCGCCGCGTCTGGGGCAGGGCTATGTGCAGCAAATTCATCTGCGGGGGATTGATCTGTGTCTGTTCGACTATCGGTTGCATGAGGATGTGTGCCTGATCTCGACGGCAGTAGACCCGTCAGACAGCTACGAGGTGGGCTTTAATCTCTCCGGCAACCGCAGCGGCAAACGCACCGGGGAAAACTTTTTGGAATGGGGCTTTCGACCCACTGAGCAACCCCTCCGGCAGATGTTTTATGCCAATGACCCGGTGCTAAAGGTGGATTTGCACCTCGATCCTGACCACGAAGTAAGACACCTGATGACCAGCGGTTTGGCCGAACTGCCTCAAACCTTTCAGGTGGCAGGCTCTAGCGCTATGCCCTGGCTAACGGATATCAATGTGATTACTCCTGCCATGCGATCGGTGCTGGTGCAAATCTGGCACTGTCCATTTCAGGGTCAGACCAAGCACATCTTTTTAGAGAGCAAATGCCTGGAGCTAATCGCCCTAAAGCTGGAGCAGTTGAAAGCAGATGCGACCCAGCGCCAACCCCCTAGCCCCCTCAGCGCAGACGATCGCGATCGCATCTATGCCGCCCAAAAAATCCTTATTGACCATCTCGATGATCCTCCCACCCTGCTTGAGTTGGCCCGTCAGGTCAACCTCAACGACTACAAGCTCAAGGTAGGCTTTAAGCAGGTGTTTGGTACCACCGTGTTTGGCTACCTGCACCAATACCGCATGGAGACCGCCCGGAAACTGCTCCACAGCCACCGCCTCAACGTGAAAGAAGTCGCCCAATCTGTGGGCTACGCCAACCAGAGCCGCTTCGCTGCCGCCTTTCGCAAGCAGTTTGGTGTCAACCCGAAGGTCTATAGGTACGGGGATCAGGGCGGTTGATAGTTTGGGTATAGGGTGTCGGGTTGTAGCACCTGACACCTGGCACCTGATACCTGTCCCCTTCTCCAAAAAATCCGTCCAGGGCGCAAACTGATCCGTCTAGGAGCGATCGCGCCTCCCCCTTTACCGCTATGTTCTTGAGAATAGTTCCCAGCAAATGATTCGGCAAATGCTTCGGCAAATGACGAGTAGGCCGATCGCTGGCTGCATTTTGGTATGAGGAGAGATGGGTAATGGGTTTACAAAAGGTTCAGCAACAGGGACATTGGACGCTGGTGAGATTGATGGCAAGTAGTGCGATCGCGCTGCCATTTTGGGCCAATGGTGCGATCGCGGAGAGTCTGATCCCCAGCGAATTACCGCCATCGGCGTCTTTGGAGATAGCCCAGCAAGGGATGACCCCGACTCAGATTACAGCGGTGAGCCTTGAGTCTACAGATGCTGGGGTAGAAGTGGTGTTAGAGACAGCGGCGGGAGAGCTGGCCGCGCCCACCACCACCACCGCCGGTAATGCGCTACTGGTCGAAATTCCCAATGCTGTGCTGCGACTGCCCAGTGGAGAAGCCTTTGAACAGTTTGACCCGATGGCAGGCATCGCTCTGGTCAGCGTCACCGCCCTGCCCGACGACCGGGTGCAGGTGGCGATTACAGGCACCGACGCGCCTCCGACGGTGGTGACCCGCACCACAGCAACGGGGCTGACGCTGACCCTACAGCCTAGTGCCGCTGGCTCGATGGCAACAGCAATCGATGGGGGGCTACAGATCGTTGTCACCGCCACCCGCACGGCGGAAGATCTCCAGAACCTACCGCGATCGGTGACAGTGATCACCCGCGACGACATTGAGCAGCAATCCGCTCTGACCTCTGACTTTCGCAATATTTTGGGGAACTTGGTGCCGGGGTTTGGTCCCCCGACTAGCGTGGCTACCCCCCGATCGGTTATACAAAACCTGCGGGGGCGCAGCACCACCATTCTGTTTAATGGCATTCCCCTGACCGGAAACTATGGGCTCGATCGCGAGCTGCGAGCCCTCGATCCCAGCACCGTGGAACGGGTGGAGGTGGTGCGTGGCCCTACGGCGGTATACGGCAGCCAAGCCACGGGGGGTGTGATCAATATCATTACCCGCGCCCCGGCCAATACCCCGATGCAGGTCACCATCGCCCCTGAGATTGACGGTAATTTTCGCGACCCGAGCGATAGCCTTGGCCATGGCTTACAGTTGGGAGTATCGGGCGACAGCGGCGAGGTGGACTATGTGTTTTCGCTACGACGGCAGCAGACCGGAGCCGCCTTTGATGCCGAGGGCGATCGCATTCCCGAAACCAGCGGCGGTGGGGTGATCGACGCCACCTCCTACGCCTTTTTAGGCTCCATGGACTATCGCTTTGCCACCGATCAAGAACTGAGGTTGACCCTCAGCTTTTATGATGGCCGCCAAGACACGGCGTTTTTGTCCGACCCAGCGGTGAATCAGGAACCCGGCATTCAAAAGGCCCGTCCGTTGGCCGTCAACCTGGAGCGAGAGGACACCGATCTGGCGGGCGATCGCAGCTTGACCGCCGGACTGAGCTACAGCCACGACAATCTCTGGGGCAGCCGCCTCCAGGGCAATCTCTACTACCGCGACTACACCTCCATCGTCGGTTTTAGCGACTTTCGGGGCGGCTTTTTTGACGTGATTGGCCGCCAGCGAGCCACGGGCGACAAGTGGGGTGCCCAGGTGCAGGTCGAAACGCCTCTCTGGGATGCCGGGGCCGCCAGTCTGCTGTGGGGGGTGGACTATGTGAATGAGAATAACGTGGCCCCCTTTGAAATTTTTGACCCGGTGGCCTTTGACACCCGCAACACACTGCAAAAGGTGGGCGATCGCACCTTTGTGCCCCCCTATAGCCTGGAGCAATTGGGCCTGTTTGCCCAGCTACAGTGGGATGTCAGCGATCGCTTTCGGCTGAGCGGGGGTCTGCGCCACGAGCGCATTGGTTTGCAGGTCAACGACTACACCACGTTCTTTGGCGATGCCATTACCGGCGGCAGTCAAAATTTTGATGCCACGGTATTTAACCTGGGCACCAGCTACGATCTCACCTCTGAAATCACCGCCTTTGCCAGCTTTGCCCAAGGCTTTTCGGTCCCCTCCTTGGGCGGAGTGCTGCGCAACCCACCCGCCGGGTTTGTCAGCGTGGGCGATGGCCTGCGCCTTGCTGAACCGGTGACGGTGAACAACTACGAAATTGGCCTGCGGGGCAACTGGCCTGGGGTGCAAGCCTCACTGGCAGGGTTCTACAACACCTCCGCCTTGGGTGAAGACTATGCCTTTGTCGGCGGCATTTCCCAACTGGTGCGGGCCCCGGAGCGTATCTATGGCGTAGAGGCCACGGTGGATTGGCAGCTGACTGACACCTGGACTTTAGGAGGTACCCTAGGCTGGACTGAGGGAGAAAACGACGAAAGTGATACGGGCGATTATCTGCCAATTTCAACCTTTCGCATTCAACCCCTCAAGCTCACTGCCTACCTGGAGAATGAAACCCTGCCCGGCTGGCGTAATCGGGTTCAGGCACTATATTCGGCTAGCCGCGATCGCGCCTTTGCCCAGGGAGTAGATAGTGTCGGCATCACCGACTACTTTGTGGTGGATTTGGTTAGCCAGGTAGCTGTGGGGCCGGGCACCCTACAAGTGGGTGTGCAAAACCTGTTCAACACCCAGTATTTTCCGGTGCAGTCTCAGTTTCTCAGCGGCTTTAACGAAATCTTTAATGCCGCCGGAGCAGGCCGCACCTTCCGCCTTGGTTACCGGGTTCAGTTTTAGAGCGCCTGCAGAAACCCGGTTCTCATCTCCCCTAGCGATTTTAGGCCAATGACTATGTCCACCCAACCCTCTGCCCAGCCCCAACCTCTGCCCCGCAGGGGGTTCTACCGTTGCTGCTCACTGTTGGTCCTAGCCACGGGGCTGTGGCTCACCGCCTGCCAGTCGCCCCACACAGGGGAGGTGGCCACCCCAGAGCCAGCGATTGCCCTAGTCGATGCCTCGGGGACAACGGTAACCCTGCCCCAGCCCGCCAAGCGCATTGTCTGCCTACACCTGAGCTGCATCGACATTCTGGCTGAGCTGGGGGTAGTGCCCCTGGCAGTCGGGCATCCCCGGCTGGCTGAGTGGGCTAGAAGTCCAGTCTATTTTGGCGAGGCCACCGCTCAGATTGCCTCTGTCGGTTTCCCAGAGCCCAGCCTCGAAGCGTTGCTGGCTCTGCGCCCCGATCTAATCATCGGCCACCAAGGGCAGGTGGATGGCTTGCGAGAAACCCTTGCCCCCATCGCACCGGTGTTTTTGCTGGAGGTGAACACCGCTGAACAGGCGATCGCCAATCTGCACCAAGTCGGCCAACTCATCGATCGCCCTGCCGCCGCTGAAGCCGCCGCCCAAACCTTTCGCGATCGCCTGGTAGTTCATCAAGCACAGTCCTATCCAGATCGCACCGTGCTAGTCACCAACGGCACCCAAGGCACCTTTTATATTGCCACCCGCGAATCGTTAGTGGGTTCTACCCTGGCGGCACTGGTGGACTATCCCTGGACCTTGGGCGATCGCATCCCCAGCGCCATCAACTGGGCCGTGTTTTCCACTGAGCACATTCTGCAAGTTGATCCAGACGTGATTTTTGTGCTGGTGCCCGACGCCTCGCCCGACCCGGTAGCCACCTTGGCCCAAGATGCTGTTTGGGGCAATCTAACAGCGGTAAAAAATGGGCAGCTCTATGAGCTGAGCGATGCCGAGGTAGGTGGGCTATCCAGCGGCACACGTTCCCTCAGCCATCTACTGGACGAAATCATGGCCCATGTTGCCCTTGATTCTCCCTAGACAAGGCCCTTGGCGTGATCTGGTGCTAAAAATTCCGGATTTGGATCAAAAAATTCCTGCTACCGACCAAAGCGATCGCCCATAGCCAAGTGCCATCCAGTAGACTTCTTGCAATTGAGTTGCAATTGAGTGGGTGGGCAAAGCACCTGCTCGCTCTGACGTTTTGGTGGGTGGAGTGATGAATCAACTACAGCGATCGGTTTGGGTGGCAGGGGCTTTACTAGTGCTAATAGCGGGTCCAACTTGGGCCGCGACAGAGCCAGAGCTTGAAGATCAGAGGCCAAATGTTGTTACCGAAGCGCCCCGTGGCGAAGTTGTAGCGCAGGGGAGTGAAGGGACGGCAGAAGCTTCTCTACTTAGCCAAGTTGAGCAGCCTGCGACTACGGTAGCTCAATGGTTGGCAGAGATTGCCCAGGCGATCGCCCAAATCACTGCTGTCCGGCTAGATACCACCGCCGAGGGTATAGAGCTAGTTTTAGAAACCTCGGCAGAGCTGGCGGCTTCGTCGTCGGTGGTGGGCAATGCGCTGATTGTCGATATCCCCAATGCGGTGCTGGCATTGCCGAATGGAGAGGAGTTTCAGGCCGCCAACCCGGCTGAGGGCATTGCGCTGGTGAGTGTTACGGCGTTGGGAGATGGCGTGCGGGTGGCCATTACCGGAGCAGAGGCTCCACCAATGGTGATGGTTAATGCAGCGGCGCAAAACCTGGTATTGAATGTCGCTAGGGGCACGGAAGCAGCAGATGCTGATGCGGACGTGATTCAGGTAGTGGTAACGGGAGAGCAAGATGAGGGATATGCCCCGTCTCGGGCATCCACTGCAACGAGGACGGATACGCCACTACGCGATATTCCTCAGTCAATTCAAGTGGTGCCGCAGCAAGTACTTGAAGATCAGCAGGTGATTCGCGCCTCAGAAGCATTGCAGAATGTCAGCGGTGTCCAGCGAGGCAATACAGTTGGCGGCACATCTGAGGTATTTAGTATTCGCGGTTTTCAACAGTTTGGAGGCAATCTCCGCAATGGTTTTAGAGACAGTTTCTCTTTTGTGGAAACGGCAAATTTGGAACGGATAGAAGTTCTCAGAGGCCCCGCTTCTGTCCTCTACGGCAATTTGGATCCAGGTGGTGTGATTAACTATGTCACGAAGCAACCCCTCTCGGAGCCTTTCTATGCAGCAGCGCTACAAGCTGGAAGTTTTGGCTTGGTACGACCAACCTTTGACCTATCAGGCCCGTTAAATCCAGAACGGACAGTACTCTATCGATTAAATGCAGCCTATGAAAGAGGTGGGAATTTTCGGGACTTTGATACGGAAGTTGAAAGATTCTTTATTTCACCTGTTGTCACGTGGAGTATTGGCGATCGCACTGACCTGACGTTTGAATTGGAGTACATCAATGATCAGCGCCCCTATGATCGAGGGTTAGTTGCTTTTGGTACAGGGGTTGCCAATATTCCCTTTGATCGGATTTTGGGCGAGCTAGATGATTCTAATGAAAGAACAAGTTTTTTGGCAGGGTACCGATTTGAGCATCGTTTCAACGACAACTTGACCCTTCGCAATCGGTTTCGTTTTTCCTCTAGAGAAGATACAAGCTTTATCACGGAGCTATTGAGGCTGAACGAAACAACTGGGGAGCTGAGTAGAGGATTTTTTGGAGGCGAATTTGACAGTAGAGACTATTCGCTGCAAACCGAGTTATTGGGAAATTTCTCTACGGGATCAATTCAACATAATCTATTGTTTGGTGTTGATTTATCCTGGCTAGCCGATGATTTCAGACCCCGAATATCTGCTGACGCTGCCAACATCAATATCTTTAATCCTGTTTATGGAATCATTCCCCGGCCTGATGGAGTTGACTTTTCAGAGATTTCCTCTACCCAGACTGACTCTGTTGGCTTCTTTCTGCAAGATCAGATTACACTCGCCGAAAACTTAAAACTCCTAATAGGCGGACGCTTTGACCTTCTAGATCAAAGCTCTGCTTCTGATGGGCAGTCGGATGAACAGCAAGATCAGGCTTTTAGTCCACGAGTGGGCATCGTCTATCAACCAATTCTGCCAATTTCTCTATACGCCAGTTTTAGCAGATCATTTCAGCCCAACTCTGGCACCCGCGTCGATGGTTCCCTACTTGAACCCGTACGCGGTACGCAGTACGAAATGGGCGTTAGGGGCGAGTTTCTCGACAGCAGATTGATTACAAACCTAGCTGCCTACGAAATCACCGTAAGCAATCTTGCAGTGACTGATCCAGATAATCCAAATTTTTCCATTCCATCAGGAGAGCAAAGAAGTCGAGGTGTTGAGTTAGATGTCACAGGAGCAATTACTCCTGCATGGAACGTTATTGCTTCTTACGCTTATACCGACGCTAGAGTGACTAAAGATGACAATCTACAGCCAGGTAATCTAATTGAGGGGGTGCCGTTTAACTCCGCTAGTTTGTGGTCAACGTATGAAATTCAAACAGGTGGTTTTCAGGGCTTAGGATTTGGCTTGGGCTTATTCTATGTAGGCGATCGCCAAGGGGATCGAAATAACTCTTTTCAAGTACCCGGATATGTGCGTACTGATGCCAGCGTGTTTTATCGGCGAAATAACTGGAGAGCGGCTATTAATGTTAACAACCTTTTTGATGTGGATTACATCGAAGCGACCCAGCGCAGGACTCGCATCAATCCTGGTGCGCCGCTTACGGTAAGAGGAAGTCTGTCAGTAGAGTTTTAAATTATCCTGCACTTCAAGTGGAACTCAATCACTTTTCACAATGCATAGAATTCGTCGTGGGTTTAAGTTATTTGGGTTAACACTTTTGGCAATTGTACTATTTTCTGCCTGTATCAATGGTGTCTCGCGAAACTTAAATGACTCTGCTGATTTACTGACTTCCCAGTGCAGAATAGTCGAACATCTGATGGGAGAGACCTGTGTGCCGATGCAGCCCCGTCGGGTGGTGGCTCTAGATCACACTGCTGCGGGGAATTTGTTGTCGTTGGGGGTGACGCCCATTGGGGTGGCCAGCAATCTGTTGCCCGAGTTGGCTGAGTTGATCCCCGATGTGCCGCGCCTGGGGCAGAGTGATCAGATCAATCTAGAGGCTCTGGCCGTTCTACAGCCTGATCTGATTATTGGAGGCTACTGGGACATGGAGGGCACCTATGACAAACTGTCGGCGATCGCCCCCACTGTTGCCTTTGAGATGCAGACCACGGGTGACTGGCAACGCCCATTTCGCTTTCATGGCCAAGTGCTGGGCCTAGAGACCCAGGTGGAGGCGGTGCTAGAGCAGTATCAACAGCGTGTAGAGGAATTGAGCGCACAGGTGAACGCACCGCCCATACAGGTATCCCTGGTGCGGGTACTGGCTCAGTCGGGTCAGATCAGTCTATATCTAAAAAACTGCTTCGGCGGTTCTATTTTGGCCGATCTAGGGTTTGCCCGCCCCCCATCTCAGAACGAAGGCACCCTAGATCAACTGCCGTTTTTAAAACAGATTAGCCGAGAGGCCCTACCCCAGGCCGATGGAGACGTAATTTTGCTCTTCACCTTTGGTGCGACCCCAGAAATTGCCGCCGAAGCCGAGGCTGAGTTAGATCGCCTGAAAACCGATCCCCTTTGGCAATCGCTCAAGGCTGTGCAGCAAAACCAGGTGTATCCAGTGGGTCACTACTGGGGGGCGGGCAATAGTCCCTTGGCAGCAGACTGGGTACTAGACGATGTAGAGCAGTATTTGCTGCAGGCTCCCAGCTAGAAGTTTTATGCCTCCTAGCGATCGCCGCCTTTTGAAAATACAGCGACAGTCGTGTGTCTCTCTACTCTAAACATTCCAAAAAAGAATTAACGCCTAGCAACTGGATGTTGTAAGTTGCCATGACTGTCCTCAAATCATCATCCCCAGTCACAATGATGTCTGCTTTACCATCAATAGCCATAGCCAGTACAGGTAAATCTTTTGGATCTCGACAATTCGGCGGAATTGTTACCAACTCAACCCAGCTAGCGCGATTCTGTAACTGTCGCTCAAGACAAAAGGCTTGACTCGGATCAATTCGCTCTTTTAATCGGGGGCGATCGCGCACGAGCCGAAGTTCAACCATCAGCGGTTGACTCATCACCAACTCAAATTTGTCCTGATTGAACGCTTCTAAAATTGGCAACGTTACCCGCCCCCTTAACAAGATGCGAATCCAAATATTGGTATCAATTACAACTCGGAACGTCATGCTTGGTGAGATTGCTGACGTACAGCCTTGATTTCAGCCATGATGTCATCATCTGTAATGTCATCAACGGGCGCTTGGGCATAAAGTTCTTGAATCAAAGCTGTCAAGTCTGAACGTAACCCGGCTTGAACTAATGCACTAGCAACCTGTGCCTGTTCTTCTGGCTGTAATTGTTGTACGGCTGTGATGAGTTGTTCCACAGAAATAGAAATAGATACCATACTCTTACCTCCGATTAAGCCTGACCGATTTTAGTACGGGTCATCAGCTAACGATTGGTCACTGTTGCATGAGACAACGCTAGCTCCTCCTAAAGCTAATGTTAACCGCTCCATCTATCCAACCCGACTGCCGCTCAAGTCATTAGTACCCGTGGGCCATTGAAAACGCCTATGCTATGTCACGGCTAGATCCTAGCGGTGCAGGTGGATTTTGGTGTGAGAATTCAATATGATTGAATCAAACTGTTTTAGATGAAACTGTTTGAGGTAAAGATTTGTCACGTCCCGATGCTCAACCTGCCAAAACAAAATCTCAACTCGCTGCCGCTGCTGCTCACGAAGACTTTATGCCCACGATGAGGGAACTGGTTTGGGCCTATCAAGCCTATGAAACCTATTCGCAGAAGCACATTCGCGAGCTGGGCCTAACTCCGCCACAGTTTGATGTGATCGCGACCTTGGGAAACACCAACGGCATGAGTATGGGGGAGGTGGCGGAGAAAACCCTAGTCACGAAAGGCACCCTGACCGGAATTATCGATCGCCTGGAGCAAAAAAATCTGGTTCGCAGAGAGGTGCCAGAGGGCAATCGCCGCAGCTTTACCATTGTGCTGACCGCAGAGGGAGAGCAAGTGTTTGGAGACATTTTCCCGGCCCACGTTGCCTACCTGAAAGAACGGTTTGACCGATTGGATGCATCGGAACAGGATCAGCTCTGCGTTTTGTTGAAGAAGCTCCGCGCAGCCTTCTAGCAAAAATCAAACCGCCCTCACCCCAACACCCTTTTCCAGAGCAGACGAGGGGCTTCCGAGCAGCAGTCCTTTGTCAATGCGGCAACTCCCGCAAAAGATCTTGCGTCACCGGATGCGCTGACAACTCTCCCGCCCGCCCACTCTGCACCACCTGCTGAATAAGGTAGCGAAAGTTATTCCAAAAAGTTTGAGTGTGAGGGTGGTTTTCACCCAAACATTTCATAGATATTTCTAACGTTCGCACGTAGAGGGGCTCTGCCTCGCTGTAGCGCCCCATCGCATAGTAGAGTCCTGCCAAATTGTTGAGGCTGGTGGCGGTGTCGGGGTGGTCGGGGCCTAACTGCTTTTCTCTAATCTGGAGCGATCGCACCAATAGCGGTTCTGCGTCGTTGTAGCGCCCCATCGCATAGTAGAGTCCTGCCAAATTGTTGAGGCTGGTGGCGGTGTCGGGATGGTCGGGGCCTAACTGGTTTTCTCTAATCTGTAGCGATCGCACGTAGAGGGGTTCTGCCTCGCTGTAGCGCCCCATCGATTCGTAGAGTCCTGCCAAATTGTTGAGGCTGGTGGCGGTGTCGGGATGGTCGGGACCTAACTGGTTTTCTCTAATCTGGAGCGATCGCTCACTATAGGCGATCGCAGTCTCAAAGCGTCCTTGGGTATTGAGATAATAACTGGCAAGATGTAATACTCCTGCCCAGGTGAGAGAGGTAGTTGGCTGATGTGCCCAGAGATCGGCAATGTGGGGGATAAGGCGATCGCAGTCCTTCCAATTCTCAAACTCCACATCAGGAAATGTATCGTCTAATCCTGCAACAGCCCGATCGCGCCAAAGGGTTTGCTCTGCCGTTGACATAGCGTGATGCTGCACCAGTTGCACCATACGGTGAGTACTGTAGCAAAAGGTTTCGGGATAGCGACGAATCAGTGAATATTGCGTCAGGGTTGCCAGCACTTCATCCAACACCACCGGATCAGCCTCGAAATCTGCTAGTGCTGTGGCGATCGATTCCCCTAGATTTGCCGCCCCTTGCACCAACAACTCACAGGGAATCTCATCTGGAGCTAGAAACGCACTCAACCGCAACACATCTGCGGCAGCAGGGTTTTGTTGCTCGACCTGCTCAAAGTTGAGTTGCCAGGTCGTAGCAACCGATGCCGGATAGTCGCCTGTTTCAGGAGGGTGAGTTTCCAGCAGTTGCAATTTGCGCCTGCGATAGCTGGTCAGATAGACCTCAAAACGGGTTTGCTTTTGGGCAATGTAAGCCGCTGCTTGCTCCAGTGCCAACGGCAAATATCCCACTTCTTGCGCCAGAGCTATTGCGGCATGGCCTTCTTCCGGGTCGCTGTCGGCACAGTCTCGATCGATCCGTTCCCACAAAAACGCCACGGCCTCATCTGGCGACAATACGCCCAACCCCAACGGCTGCCGAATTCCTAGACCCGCAAACGAGTCTGCCCGTGAGGTGAGCAAGATTTGTCCCTGGCTATTGGTGCAGCGGTAGGGCTTCAGTAAACTGGGAGTATCAGCGTTGTCAAAAATTAGCAACCAGCGATCGGCTGTGGTTTCTAGCCAATGTTTTGCGGCCTTAGCCAGCTCTGGTAATGTTTCAGCTTGGGCAACGCCAACCTGACGGGCAATCTCAGCAAAATCTGACTCCAGATTTAGGTCAGTATCCGCCTTCACCCAAAACGCCCAGTCATACCGTTGTTGGTAGGCCGTGTTGGGTTTGGCATAGCGATGGGCATAGGCGATCGCAGTTTGGCTTTTGCCCACCCCACCCAATCCAGAAATCACTGCCGCCTGCGTCTGTTGAAGCTGTCGATGCAGTTCTCGTAAATAGGCCTCCCGTCCCGTGAAATAGGGGTTATCGGCAGGAACATTAAATCGCTTCAGAGGCGTTTCCTTTGTCGGTGCCCCTCCCGACGACTCCAGTCAATTGGGGTTTCCCTGATTAATTGTGATAGTGCCTTGATAGACGTTGCCACCATTGATCCGGTTTTGAGAATTATTTCCTCCGTAGTTGACTTGAACTTGGCTGCTGTTGTCCTCAATTTGCGTCAGCTCCAAGCGAATCTTGTCTGCTTGCTCTTGTACCTGTTGCTCTAGGGAAGTATCCGACTCCAGCACCTTATTCAAATAATCGGTCAGACGCTTTTGAGCGATCTCCGAGTTGGCCGCAGAGTCATTAGCTGCCGCTTGCAGTAGCTTATCTGCTCCAGATTTGCCTCGCAAACACTTATCCCACACTAGCTGTCCCAATTCCTGCACCTTCTTCTGCAACGCAGGAGGCAATTGTGTGATGGCTTTTTTGGCCAGCTCAGAACCCACCCCTTCATAAAACTTGTTGAGAATCACTGTAGCGATCGGAGTCGCCAAGAGCAAAGGCAGTTGTTCTAGCATGGGTAGCGCGGATGAAACAATACGTAGATAGCCACTTACCCAGTTATACTCGATCGGTTATAGGATGTCCGTAGTCGCAGTCTCTCATTCCCTGAACCTATGCAGACTCTTCATCAACCTGGGGATATTATTCGCGACCGTTATCGTATCCTCAAGTGCTTGGGTCAGGGGGGAACAGGCAGCACCTATGCGGCGGCTGATTCCCGTAGCCAGCGACAGGTCGCCATCAAAGCAGTATCACTTCGCCAAGTGAGCGATTGGAAGGTGTTGGAACTGTTTGAGCGAGAAGCCCGAATTCTAGAAAACCTGCATCATCCGGCAATTCCGGCTTATCTTGAACATTTTCAAATTGATACCCCTGGCGATCGCTGCTTCTATCTAGTGCAAGAATTGGTGGACGGGGAAACATTAGCCGCAATGGTAGAGCGTGGCTGTCGGGTGACGGAAGCGGAAGCAAAGAAACTGGCAGGGCAATTGCTGAATGTGTTGAAGTATTTGCAGCGGTTAACGCCCCCTGTGATCCATCGAGACATCAAGCCACAAAATATTGTGCGGCGTCGAGATGGTCGCATCTTCCTGGTTGATTTTGGTGCAGTTCGTGATGTCTACCGCAATACGCTGACGGCAGGCACCTTTGTCGGCACGTTTGGCTACATGCCGCCAGAACAGTTTCGGGGTCGGGCGTTTCTAGCAACGGATTTGTATGGTGTGGGAGCAACGTTGTTGTTTGTGTTGACCCATCGTTCGCCTGCGGATTTACCTCAAAACCACATGAAGATTGAGTTTCGCGATCGCGTCAATATTTCGGCCTCCTTTGCCCAGTGGTTGGAACGCATGGTGGAGCCTGCGGTAGAAGATCGCTTTACCTCCGCTGAAGAAGCGCTAGATCGGCTGCATAGGGGGATATCGTCATCGTCTGAGAGAGCTTCACGCGGGAACTATCCCCTCAACTTCCTTACTCAGGAATTAGAACGTGTGGTAGAGCAGGCGGTAGACGTTGGGATCGTTTCCCGTGCAACCCCTACGCCTATCCGCCGGACTCAACCCAAAGGTAGTCGAATCACATTGCAACGGAGCCGCGATCGCCTGCTAATTGAGGTTCCTCCTGACGGATTCTTTAGACTGGAGACCCTGCTCTTTGGCGCTATTGCCCTGTTCTTTAATGGGATTCTAGGAATGGGCACGGGTAGAGTATTGCTCGCAGCACTGGCAGTAGACCCGTTTTTCCCTTGGTTTTTGCTCTTGTTTTCAATTCCCGTTTGGTGGACGGCGCTATCCATGTTGAGAACATTCGTGTTTATTGCGTTCGGCACCAGCACGCTGGAAATTAATCACCGCACCTTTCGCATTGCCTGGAAGTGCTTGGGCTTTCAGGGGCAACGGCAGGGAAAAACGGCTGACCTAGCAAAGGTAGAAGTTGAGGTGCAGGTTAGTTCAGGGGGGATGAAAAGTAGGTCAAAGGGGATAAAAAGCACCTACGTTAGCCTCTGGGAAGGCGTGAAGAAGCATAGACTGTTCACAGAACAACGAGGAGTCTCAGATCCACAACTTCCTCTGGTAGAGCAGGAATGGCTCGTTGCCGAAATTTCTGAATTCTTGCACCAATTACGCTCTTGAACAGGGTGAGCTTTTGGAAGGAATTTTTATTTCGATCTCTAGCGATCGCATCATTCAATTCTTGGAAACGATTCAGGATTTGCTTGTGCATCGGGTTATTCAGTTTCATTGATCCCGAAAATTTTGTCTCTAAACGCTACTGCTCCAGCAAAATTGTCGAAGATGGTCTGGTTGATGCTGATGTCGTCGCGAAAAGAGGGGGCTACCGTCCGGTCAATTGAGCGACGATTTCGACTAGTTCTTCTGGCTCTACAGGTTTAGGGATGTGTCGAGCAAAGCCAGCTTGTAGCACTCTAGCTCGTTCTTCTTGATGGGTAAAGGCTGTCAGGGCGATCGCCGCAACCCGCCAACCCTGCTCTTGCTCCATGCGCTTAACCTGCCGAATCAGAGCATACCCATCTTCACCGGGCATGCCAATATCACTAATCAAAACATCGGGGCGATAGCTTGACAGAATCTGGAGTGCAGCGGCAACCGAATTTGCAGTTTTGACCTCCGCCTGAAACTCTTCCAGGATAATGGTTGCAAGTTCTAAGGTATCCTCATCATCGTCAACCACTAGGACTCGAACGTCTTGTAATTTGGAAAGCGGAGTGGAGGCGATCGCAGGTTCTGGGGGTAATACAGGCGTAGTCGCCACCTGAATCGGCAATTGCACTGTAAAAACAGAGCCTTTTCCGACGCCTTCACTGTGTGCTTGAACACTCCCGTGATGGAGAGCAACCAAGTGATGCACAATAGATAGACCTAACCCCAACCCCCCATAGGAGCGGGTTGTGGCACCCTCCGCTTGACGAAACCGCTCAAAAATGTGGGGAAGAAACTTCGGATCAATGCCTTGCCCCGTATCTTTGACTGTAATTTGGGCAACGGTGTCAATTTGCTCTAATCGCAGCTCCACTTGCCCGCCTTGAGGTGTAAATTTGATGGCATTCGACAACAGATTCCAAATGACTTGTTGGAGCCGCTGACTATCACCTTCTATCGGCTCAACGGCTGGGTCGAGGGCTAATTTGAGCCGAACTTGTTGGGAGTCTGCTAGGGGCCGCGCATCTTCAATGATGGTATTGATGATTGGCACTAAATGAATCAGCTCCAAGTTGAGATAGATCTTGTTTTGGATAATCCGCGAGGTGTCGAGAATATCATCAATCAGCTTGGCTTGACTCTTGGCATTGCGTTCAATGATCTTTAAAGCCTTATGGGTCATCTCGGCGTCAAGCTTGTGGCTAAACATCATTTGCGCCCAACCCAAAATAGAATTGAGTGGAGTTCTCAACTCATGGGAGACGATCGCCAGAAATTCATCTTTTAAACGATTGGCTTCTTGAGCATCTTGATAGAGGCGCGCATTGTCAATGGCGATCGCCGCCCGTCGCGCCAATTCCAAGGCCATTTCCAAGTCCGCAGTCTGGTAACAACAGTCTGGCTGAGCAGAGGCCAAAGTAATGCAGCCTAAGGTGCGATCGCGAGCAATTAGCGGAGCCGTGATGTAGGTTCTAGGCTGGAGTTGTTGCAAGAGTCGCAAATGTTCTTCGTCTTGGGCGATCGCCGTTATCAGCGACATCGGTACGTCAGAGACCAGTTCTGGTTTTCCGGTGCGTAAGACTTTAGCAGGACCATATTCTTGAGTGATGGGAGTCGGATAGCGGCGTCGCAACTCCAAAACGGCGTCTCGTTTGGCTGGATCTGCCGCTGCAGTTACGGGTTCTCCTAGCGTCGTAATGTTGTCTTCCGCAATATCAATAAAACACCAGTCAGCTAGCTTTGGCACCGCCAATTGAGCCACCCTCGCTAATGTAGTGCGATAGTCGAGGGAGGTAGAAAAGAGCTGACTGGCTTCTGCCAAAAAGAGCGATCGCTGTTTGGCCGTTTCCGCCTCGGCGCGAGCTTGCTGTTCTCGATGCAACAACAGTTCTCGTTCAGCTTCTGCTTGTTTCTGAGCCGTAATATCTTGGGCCGCACCGTAGATAAACGTGACTCGGCGTTCAGTCTCATCCCAGAGGGGGCGAGCAAAATTTCGCAGCCATCGCACGTCGCCCGACTGCGTGACAATCCGAAATTCGCTCACATTGGCCTCTCCCGCCATCAGCCGCAGATATCGCTGGATCACAATGGGTATATCTTCGGGGGAAACTAGCGCCTGCCATCCGCCCCGCAGGTCGATCTCGTTTAGTTCATATCCCGTGATGCGGACAAAGGCTTCGGTGGTCCATTCCCGAACAGGCATTCCGTCTGGCTCAATGCGATAGGCGTAGGCAAAGTCGGAAATTAGGTCTGAGATGAGGCGGTAGCGCTCTTCGGAAACGCGCAGTTGGATCACAGTTTCTTCATACTGACGGCGCAGCTTGGCTTTCTCCAAACTTTCCCGAATCGCCACGGGTAGACGGTGCAGCCGCTGCCCTTTGAGGACATAGTCACTCAATCCTAGCTTCATCCCTTCGACCGCAATTTCTTCGTCACCACTCCCAGTCAGCATGATCACTGGACAGAGGGGATAGCGCTCTAGGACTCGCTTTAAGACATCAAGACCATTGGTCCAGTGGAGCTGGTAGTCTGTGATCACGATGTCAAAGCCACCGATCTCAATCGCTTGCCTGAGATCGGCGGAAGAACTCACCTCTCGAACCTGAAGCCCATTAAAGATTCGGTTTAACTCATGGGTGGCTAGAATGCGATCGTCGGGATTGTCATCAACAAGCAAAACATTTATCATTCCCGGCGCTCCGACATCTAGACGTAGTAAGGTCTGGCAACACAACCATCGCGATCATAAGCCAGTTTGCCCATCCTAGAGGCGATCGCTGCACACACTTTTCAACCAATTTATGCCTTACTTTCAGGCCTCACTTTTGGGCCATGCTCGAACTGCCCATTCTGGCCTCAGATTGGTGTAACGCAGAATCTGGAACAATCGGAACTGTAATCGAGAAGGTTGCGCCTTGGCCTTCTCCAGCGCTGAAGGCCTCCACCGTGCCGCCGTGTAGCTCAACCACATGGCGGACAATTGCCAAGCCTAAGCCTAGTCCGCCAAAGGTGCGGGTGGTGGTGCCATCGGCTTGCCGAAAGCGCTCGAAAACATAGGGCAGAAAGTGGGGAGAAATGCCCTGTCCAGTATCGCTGACTCGAATTTGGACATCCTCTGGATATTGACACATCTGCACTCGGATTTGGCCCTCTCGCGGCGTGAACTTGATCGCATTGACGAGCAAATTCCATATCGCCTGCTGTAGGTAAGTCGCATCGGCCCAAATCTGAACAGGAGATGGATCTAGCTCAACTGTCAGTTGTAGAGATTTTGCCTCAGCCGCCAACCGCACTGTCTCGACCGCCTGCTGCACCAATGCGTTGAGATCAGTCACAGCAGGCGTGAGCTGAAATCGGCCTGTGATAATGTTGGAGACATCAAGCAAATCTTTGATCAGTTGCGTCTGGGCGCGGGCGTTGCGTTCGATGATTTCAATGGCCTGCTCGACTAAGGCAGGCTTGAGCTTTTGGGTTTGAATCAGTTGGGCCCAACCCAGAATGGCATTCAGTGGCGTTCGCAATTCGTGCGAAATGATCGCCAGAAATTCGTCTTTGAGCCGACTGGCTTCTTGAGCCTGTTGGTAAAGGCGAGCATTATCGATGGCTGAGGCGGCTCGGCGGGCGACATCTTTGGCCAAGGATAGATCGGCAGGGCTATAGCTGCGACCCGAATCGGCGGTCAAAAAGGAAATCGAACCCAATACCTGATCGTGAGCGACGAGCGGTAGGATCATCAGCGACTTCAGGTTGAGGTTGTTCAAAAAGTGGGCATGCTCAGCGTCTTGGGCGATCGCCCGCAGTCTTTCCTCAGTCAGCACAGGTTCAAAAATCAATTCTCCATTGCGAAGCGGGGCCAAAGTGGCTAATTTTTCTGGCGGATAGCGACGGCGCAAGGCTTCAATCTGGTTTTGTTTTTGAGGATCGAGGCTGGCGATCGCCAACTGCTTCCAATTCGCATCGGGTTGAAAAATATCTACAATGCAGTAGTCTGCTAGCGTGGGCACCGCCAAATGTGCCACATTGGTCAACGTGGTTTCGTAGTTGAGAGAAGCTGCCAGCAGCGTACTGGCCTCCATCAGAAACCAATTGTTGGCTTCGGCTTGTTTGCGATCGCTAATATCTTCAATGATGCCGACGGCATACTTGGGCTGATCGTCTTCATCGCACACAATAGAAGACGTGAGATTGATCCAGAGGGTGCTGCCATCTTTACGGATAAAGCGCTTTTCCAGCGTGTAGCTGTTAATTTCTCGACGTAGAACCCGCCCCGCATTTTCTAAGTCAGCTTCGATATCGTCGGGATGGGTGATATCGCGAATATCCATCTGCTGCAGCTCTTCGAGGCTATATCCGCTGATATCGCAGAGCGCTGGATTCACTTGAATAAACTTACCTTCCAAGCTGACTTGCGCAATTCCCACGGCCACTTGGTTAAACATGGCCCGCGATCGCGCTTCACTTTCCTGCAGTGCGGCTTCCGTGGTCAAAACGGTTTCTACGAGAGACAGCAGCTTAGCCTGGTGCTCAGCTTGGCGCTCAGCATCCTGCTGAGGTTCTTGCTGAGTTTTTTGCGACGAGGTGCTGTCGTTGGGCTTTGGTTCAGACGGTTTAGACGACGGTTTAGACGATGGTTTAGACGATGGTTGGGGCGATAAGGGAACTAGGTAGTTGGCATAGTTGGCATCGGGCTGAACTCTGGGGCGATCGCTATAGCTAATCAAGCCACCCGCCACCACAAACAAGACCAGTTGCAACATTTGGCTTGAGTCTAGCTGCCAGTTGAAATAAGGCTCTACCGCCAGCAACGCATCGGAAACCGCTGTTTGTGTCTCCACCGTCACAGGCGGGACTGAGTTGATCAAGCTATAGTAGCTTAAGCTCGCGGCCAGCAACGTTGCCAGCCAGCCAGAGCGTCGGCCTCCCCACCAAGTACTCAGCACAACGGCAGGCAAAAATAGCAACAGTGGGCTCTCTAACACAATCCACTGCTCAAGCCAGAACTTAAGTAAAACCGTCAGAGCGATCGCTCCGACAGCAGTACTGTAAGAACCAAGTCGGAGCCGCAGTCTGGTTGGCATTCTCATCTACAAAGGACTGACTGCAATCGAACTATCCTAACGTGATTTGCAGGAGAAACCGAACACTTTTAAGCAGGTACATAATAGCTTCTTCTGATTTTCACAAACCGCTACTTCTCTACTTGCCTTCTCCAACAGAAACCGTTTTTTACCCCTGTGACGCCTCAGCAAATTTCGGCCACAAAAAAGTGCGCCAGCTGAACTCTTTGCTCAAAGCTGGCTCACTCTCATCATCAGAAACAAGCACTGGATGATTTCAGCTACTTCTCTAATAGAGAGTATAAATTCTCCTAATGCCAATCATCTATCTTTAGATAGAAATCTTCCTCCTGCCCACCTCTACCTGGGCAGATTCTTATCAAACTGAGATGTAAAATACTGGCATCCCTAAGGACGGATAAAATTTATTCTGCTTGCCATGATGATAGACCGATTTCCTTGGTTAACCGCGATCATTTTGCTACCCCTTGTCGCTGCTCTGCTGATTCCATTCCTGCCTGACAAAAGCGGCAAGGTAGTGCGCGGATACGCTCTCGGTGTCGGGGTCGCAGACCTGGCTTTGATGTGTTACACCTTTTGGACACACTACGACACCAGCAGTGCAGAGCTGCAAATGGTCGAAAAGTTTACCTGGATTCCGCAGCTAGGAGCGACCTGGGCTGTCTCAGTGGATGGACTATCTGCCCCCTTAGTCCTTCTGGCAGGCCTGGTGACAACGCTCTCCATCTTTTCAGCTTGGCGAGTCGATCGCAGACCGCGATTGTTCTATGCTCTGATGCTGGTTCTCTATGCTGCCCAGGTCGGAGTATTTGTCGCCCAAGATCTCCTGCTGTTTTTCATCATGTGGGAGGTCGAGCTTATCCCCGTCTATTTACTCGTCTGCATTTGGGGTGGCAAAAATCGCCGCTACGCCGCGACCAAGTTCTTGATGTATACGGCGCTGGCTTCCATTTTCATCTTGATTGCGGCCCTAGCGATGGCCTTTTATGGGGGTGATGTCACCTTCGATATGGCCGAGCTACAGCTCAAGCAATTTCCCCTCTCCCTAGAATTGTTGCTATATGGTGGGTTGCTGGTTGCCTTTGGCGTCAAGCTAGCCATTTTTCCTTTCCACACTTGGCTCCCCGATGCCCACGGTGAAGCCTCTTCTCCAGTCTCAATGGTATTGGCAGGCGTCCTGTTAAAGATGGGCGGATATGGATTAATTCGCCTAAATCTTGAGCTTTTACCCAATGCTCACATCTACTTTGCCCCAATTTTGGCAATTTTGGGAGTTATCAACATTATTTACGGCGCGCTAAACTCCTTTGCCCAGACCAACATGAAGCGCCGTCTAGCCTATTCGTCGATCTCCCACATGGGATTCGTCTTGCTGGGGATTGCTTCCTTTAGTGAGATTGGGGTGAGTGGGGCGCTATTACAAATGCTGTCCCACGGACTAATCGCAGCAGTGCTGTTCTTCCTGGCAGGAGTGACCTACGATCGCACCCAAACCATGATGATGAATCAGATGGGTGGGATGGGTCAATTGCTGCCCAAGGTTTTTGCCCTGTTTACAATTGCAGCCATGGCATCCTTAGCCCTTCCTGGGATGAGCGGCTTTGCGAGTGAAATTTCGGTCTTCGTCGGTCTAGCCACCAGTGATGTTTACAGCTCAACCTTCCGCACGGTCACAATTTTCCTTTCGGCAGTGGGCATAATCCTCACGCCGATCTATCTGCTCTCCATGTTGAGACAGGTGTTCTATGGATCAACAGCAGACCTGATGTGTGATGTGATCCCGTCCTGCGACTTGGATGATATGGAACTAAAAAATCAGGGCAGCGAGGAAGCGGCTTGCTTTGGGACCAACTGCGATCTGCCCATGGATGCCACATTTGAGGACGCCAACCCCCGCGAAGTCTTCATTGCCGCTTGTTTCTTGGCGTTGATTATTGCGATCGGGTTCTATCCCAAGCTGGCCACCCAAATCTATGACGTGAAAACCGTAGCGGTGAATACTCAAGTTCGCGAGTCCTATCGCCAAGCCCTCCGGACCAATCCTCAAATTTATGCGAAGGGTTTTTGGGCTCCGACAATTTCAGAAACTCCAGCACCTCCGGTTTTGGGAGTCGTCAAGTAGCGGCTGTAGCTATTTGCAACTCTTAAATTGGACCCCTTAGGGTTAGAAAGTGTTAGAAGCGCAGTTCTCCATCAGCGATCGCCGTGAAAGAAAAACTTGAACAACGTTTAACCAGCCTCAAGTTGGAGTTTGAATCAGGTCAAAAATTGCTGGCAGATCTAGAGGTCAAAGAAGCAAACCTGCGAGAAACTCTAATGCGAATTAGCGGCGCTATTCAAGTGCTAGAGGAACTCCTGGCTCAAGCGAACACGGAAGATTAGCAATTTGGCTCGGTGGACTGATCGACAATGCCATCAGTCCACTTGAGCCAAACAAAATTTAGATACGGTCAAATTATCTGATTAATTCATTTAGTTCATTGGATCAAAGCGGTTCACAAAAGCGGTGACCAAGATCATGGGCAGTCCAGCCGCAAAGCAAATTAGCCACTGCTCCAGCGAAAGGGGAGCTGTTGCAAACAGAGCATTCATCACGCTCCACTGACTGAAGATAATTTGCAGCAGGATCGTTCCGACGATGCCGACGCCAATCGCAGGAGCACTAGCAATCCTATCGACGCGACCGCGCAGTTTATCAACCAGTGAAGTGCCCAATTGGCTAATGCTGAGTAGGTAAAAGATTCGACCTGCAACCAGCGCTTGAATTGCCATCGTACGCGCTATGGCAATGTTGTTGGTGTCCGCGTTGGCCCACTCAAACATACCGAAAATCAAAATCCAGTTGAAGACCGAAATGACGGCGATACGCTTGAGTAGCCCCTTGGAGAGGAGCGGTTCGTTGGGATTGCGGGGTGGACGAGACATTACCCGTTGCGACTTTGGCTCAAAGGCCAGCGGGACGGTCATGGCAATGGAGTTGACCATGTTGAGCCAGAGCACCTGCAGCGCCAAGATCGGTAAGGCTCTGGCTAGCAGGACGCTGATCAAAATCGTCATCGATTCGCCACCGTTGACGGGCAGGATGAATGCGATCGCCTTCAGCAAGTTCCGATATACCGTGCGGCCTTCTTCAACAGCGGCTTCAATCGATGCAAAGTTGTCATCGGTTAGCACCATGTCGGCAGCTTCTTTGGCCACCTCTGTGCCTGCTTTTCCCATCGCGATGCCAATGTCGGCCTGCTTCAGAGCGGGGGCATCGTTGACGCCGTCACCCGTCATCGCCACGACTTCACCCTTCGACTGCAGCGCCTCCACCAAGCGCAGCTTTTGTTCAGGGGCAACGCGCGCAAAAACAGCGCCATCTTCGATCGCATTGGCCAATTCTTGCGGCTCCATCTGGGTCAGCTGTTTTCCGGTTAGAGCCTTGGCTTCCCCATTTTGGTTAAGGCCCATCTGGGTGGCGATCGCCGCCGCTGTCACCGCATGATCCCCTGTGATCATCTTCACCTGAATTCCAGCCGTCTGGCAGGCCCGAACGGCCCGAATGGCTTCTTCACGAGGTGGATCGATCATGCCCTGGAGACCCAGAAATATTAGGCCCTCCAAATCTTCATGGTCGATGTTGTCTTGCCGAGCCGAAATCTCTTTCTTAGCAAAAGCTAGCACCCGCAAGCCCCGCGCTGCCATCGCTTCAGCCGATCGATAGACAGCCTCCGGATCGAGCGATATGGGTTTGCCCTGGTCGTCTAGGCGATCGCGACAGTAGCGCATCAGAGCTTCTGTTGACCCCTTCACATAAATTGTGCGCTGGGCCTCATTATCTGCATAGGCGCTCATGTCATTGAGCGTAGCCATATACTGATATTCCGACTCGAAGGGAACCAGATCGAGGCGGGGCACCTTATCTTCTAGATCGGCCTGATGGAAGCCTGCTTTGCGACCCGAAACGATCAGCGCACCTTCAGTTGGGTCACCCAAAACGCGCCATTGGCCTTCTGCCGATTCGATATGAGAATCATTACACAGCACGCCAGCCAGTAAGCAATCGCGCAATGCCGGATACTGCTCAACCTGAATAGGTTGATCGTCTAGCTGCAACTCTCCGCTTGGTTCATAGCCAACACCGGTCATAGAATAGCGGCGATCGCCCGCATAGATTTCCTGCACGGTCATCTGGTTTTCGGTCAGCGTTCCGGTTTTGTCCGAACAGATCACCGTTGCGCCACCGAGGGTCTCAACGGCAGGTAGCTTTCGCACAATGGCATGACGCTTGGCCATCCGCGACACCCCAATCGCCAGCGTCACCGTCACCACCGCAGGCAAACCCTCCGGAATCGCACTCACGGCTAGGGCCACCGCTGCCTCAAATACCTCCACCCAAGACTGACCATGCCCCAGACCCACCGCAAACGTCAGCGCCGCCACACCCAAAATGATATACAGCAGACTGCGGCTAAACTTATCAAACTTACGGGTCAAGGGAGTGGATAGATTGGTTTGCTCATCCA
This sequence comes from Elainellales cyanobacterium, assembly GCA_041746655.1. Taxonomy (GTDB): domain Bacteria; phylum Cyanobacteriota; class Cyanobacteriia; order Elainellales; family Elainellaceae; genus JBGTGR01. The sequence continues at coordinate 182,739 of JBGTGR010000041.1, forward strand.
TGAGCTGGGAAATCCGGCCCGTTTCGGTCGCCGTTCCTGTGGCAATCACTACGCCCCTGGCTTGTCCTGCGGTGACAAAGCTGCCTGCATAGGCCATGTTGATCCGCTCTGCCAACGGCGCATCAGCATCTAAGGGCTTAGTCCGCTTTTCAACTGCAACAGATTCGCCCGTCAGAGCAGACTCATTGATTTGTAAGTTGTGGACTTGGACCAACCGCAGGTCGGCAGGCACCTTATCTCCAGAAACTAGCATCACCACGTCACCCGGCACCAGTTGCGATGACGGCACCTGAAGCTTTTGATTCTCTCGACGGATGGTACTGTCAGTCTGGACAGAAGAAGCCAGGGCGGCGATCGCACTTTCCGCTTTCGATTCTTGAACAAATCCAATGACAGCGTTGATTAAAGTAACGCCCCAAATCACCCAGGCACTCACCCAATCGTCGAGGAAAGCTTTGACCACCCCTGCCACCAGCAAAATGTAAAGCAAGGGTTGATGAAACTGCAGGAGAAAGCGCACCAGTGGGCTTCTTCCCACCTTCGCCTTGAGTTCATTGAGGCCATATTGCTCTCGACGTTTCTCGACCTCAGCCTGCGTCAACCCGGCTTCTAAACTGGTGCCAAGCTGCTGGACAACATCTTGGATAGATAGGTTATGCCATTGGTGTGACTGCATGTTGCTTACTGCTACATATTGTGTGAAGATTCAGACTTTCTACAGCCTATACTGGCCTCACTGTTGGGGCAACGTGCTATGGAGGCGATCGCTTCAAAGTCCCATCTGCGAGATTGCAACTGCATGGGGCTTTCAAAGCAGTCTGCCAAAATTATGAGTAGCTCTATTAAGAATCATCATCTCTCTATGGGCATGGGGCTGTGAGCCAAAAGCCTAATCGGGGAGATGTGAATCGGGGAGGGGCTGATAATGGAGACAGCGATCGCAAGGGCCAATCGGATTGAGCGCACACCGCAGCAGTTCAGAACGGGCGTTGTACAGGCAGGTAATATCTCCGATTACCCACTGTCCGTCTAGCAAACTTTTCTCAGTGGGCACCTGCGACTGTTGAACGTAGAGAGTCGCCTTGTGGAGCTGATAGCGGCCCGCCTTGAGGTGATAGCGATGCCTGCGTTCTAAAACCAAATAAGTAAGCCCCTCGACCTCCAGGTAAGCTCCGGGCTGAGGCTCCCAGTCCAGATGGAGATGCCCCAAGGATGAACAGGGGTCGCTGAGGATGATTTCGGTGAACTGGGAGTTCAACGCCATAAGCATGGATGACTGAAGATTGACACGCCCCCCCTAAACACAGATTCCTGACCGAATTATAAACGGCCAGGAACCGTGAAAAGATAGGGGATCAGCGGCTTTATAAAGCCAGAAGGTAACTAGCGCTAGGAAGCAGCAGCCTGACGCTCCTTGGCCTCTTTGATCACCTCTTCTGACACATTGCTTGGGCAAGCCGCATAGTGTGAGAACGACATCGAGAACTGACCGCGACCAGAGGTCATGGTTCGCAGATCACCGATGTAACCAAACATCTCGCTCAAAGGCACATCCGCCTTAATGCGAGCGCCCATTGGGTTGGTTTCCTGAGACTTGATCATGCCCCGGCGGCGGTTGAGGTCGCCAATCACATCACCCATGTAGTCATCAGGCGTAAACACATCCACGTTCATGATCGGCTCTAGCAGCTGAGGGCCAGCCTTGGGTACGGATTGCCGATAGGCGGCTCTAGCTGCAATCTCGAAGGCGATCGCCGACGAGTCAACCGCGTGATACGCACCATCTGTCAACGTAATCTTCAGGTCTACGCAAGGGAAACCCGCCAACGGGCCGCGATCGATACTGGCTTGGAAGCCCTTCTGCACCGCAGGCCAGAATTCTCTGGGCACGTTTCCACCCGTCACCTTCGACTCAAACTGGAATCCACTACCGGGTTCACCTGGCTCGATCACATAGTCGATCTTGCCATACTGACCCGAACCACCCGACTGTTTCTTGTGGGTGTAGCTGTCTTCGAGGCGCTTGGTCACAGACTCGCGGTAGGCCACCTGAGGCTTACCCACTTCAACCTCAACACCGTGGGTCCGCTTGAGGATGTCTACCTTAATGTCTAGGTGCAGTTCGCCCATTCCCTTCAGAATGGTTTCGCCGCTTTCCTCATCGGTTTCCACATGGAAGGATGGATCTTCCTGAACCATTTTGCTCAGGGCAGATCCCATCTTCTCGTCTGCACCCTTAGTCTTGGGCTTGACCGCAATGGAGATCACCGGCTCAGGGAACACCATCGGCTCCAGCGTGGCAGGATTCTTGGGATCACAGAGTGTATGACCAGTCTGGACATTCTTCATCCCAACAATCGCGACGATATCGCCCGCCTGAGCGGACTCGATCTCTTCACGGGAGTTGGCATGCATCTCAACCAGACGGCTAACCCGCTCTGTTTTGCCAGTAGCCGTGTTGAGGATCGTGTCACCCTTGGACAACGTTCCTGAGTAGATCCGGGTAAAGGTGAGCGCACCAAAGCGATCGTCCATGATCTTGAAGGCTAGTGCCCGTAGCGGCTTCTCAGGATCAACGAAGGCAAATGTGCCTGTCTCGTTGCCTTCCAGGTCAACCTCAGGCTGTGGCTTCACCTCAGTGGGATTGGGGAGGTAGTCTACAACCGCATCCAGAACCAACTGAACCCCTTTGTTCTTAAACGAGGAGCCGCAGTAGGTTGGGAAAAAGGCGAGGTCGATCGTACCCTTGCGGATGCATCGCTTCAGAGTATCGATGTCGATCTCTTCCCCTTCGAGATAGCGTTCCATCACGGCATCGTCTCGCTCAACCGCTAGCTCAACTAGAGCTTCACGATAGGTTTCGACATCGTCTACCATATCGGCAGGAACATCTTGAATCGTGTAGTTCATCGGATCGCCAGAATCATCCCAGACCCAGGCTTTCCGAGTCAGCAGATCAACCACTCCCGAAAATTCAAGCTCTTGACCGATGGGAAGCACCATGACCAGAGGCGTAGCAGCTAACACGCTTTCGACCTGCTTGACAACCTGATAGAAGTTGGCACCCGTGCGGTCGAGTTTGTTGACGTAGATAATACGAGCAACTTTGGAGTCGTTGGCGTAGCGCCAGTTGGTCTCAGACTGCGGCTCAACCCCGCCTGATCCACAAAACACACCAACTCCGCCATCGAGCACCTTGAGAGAACGATAAACCTCGATGGTGAAATCGACGTGGCCAGGGGTGTCGATGATGTTCAGTTGATGCTCATTCCAGAAGCAACTGGTCGCAGCGGACTGAATCGTAATACCCCGCTCTTGCTCCTGCTCCATGAAGTCGGTGGTTGCTGCACCTTCGTGAACCTCACCGATCTTATGGATCTTACCGGTCAGTTTTAAGATTCTTTCTGTTGTAGTGGTCTTACCCGCGTCCACATGAGCGAAGATACCAATATTTCGATAACGAGTGAGGTCTTTCATTTCTGCTCTCTAAGTTAAGTGCTCCAAACCACTAGTAGTCACCTTGGGGTGTTCTTCAGCGGAAATGGGTATTGCCTTTAGCCAGAGCGGGTAGATCCCAATCACTCGAAATCTCGAAGGTCCCGTTCTGCCCATAGCAATCATACCGACTGTCAAATATCTTAATGTAAAGTTGCGAGGGTTGACGCAGTTAAGTAAGGCGATCGCTATTCTAACGCACCCTCCCTCGGTTCGATTAGCGGGGATGAACTTGCTGCCGCAGTCGTCCACTCCTGTTTGGGGTTGGGTATGAGACGAGGCAGGCACATTACTTTTAGATGTTTGTATCTATTCCTTAAGCAGAGGTTTTCGGAAGCGGCGTCACTTTCTTCTGAGGACTTCTGGGGACTTCTAGAGACTTTTCCAAGGAGCTGGTTGAGGGGCGATCGCATTAAAACCATTAGCTAGGCCAAGGTACAGCAACACTGCACCTTACTTCCAGGTTTTTACAGCTTTCTGTTTAATTGAAATACCCTCTTTTCTTGATTATTAAGATCCGTTCATTAACTAGTTTGTAGTTAGGAACTTAACAGTAGATCGTTCATTACATTGCTCTTGACCTGCTTCTATTTGCTGGATAATGTAAAAAGAGAATAAACATTTGTTCCTGAGTAGAGCTTGAGTCTACCGAGTTTCCTTTTTTACACATCAATTAAAAAGTTCCCTGCCGATCCGAGGGTATTGACTTGAAAAATCGTTCGTTCTCAGCCTGACATTACATCTTTAGATAGATAAGAGGATTTAGCATGTCTCAACAGCAGCCCCCTGTTAAGAGTGAAAATCGAGAAATCGATAAGGCTATGACGGTTGAACAATTTGAGCAGGTTGTTGAATTGATTGCTACGGGAAAGTACTCATGGGCCTGTGTTCTAATTCTGCGGATCGCGGGTTACAATCCCTTACATTACATTCCCTATCGAACCTATCGACGGCTCGTCAAAGAAAACAGCCAGATTCAACAGAGCTTTCAAGAGACAACTGTTGAATCCAAGCAGGTATCAAGCCATTAGCTCTAATTCACACTAATTCACACTAATTCACGCTTGAAAAAAAAAGGCTTTCGTACAGCATAGGTTTACGAAAGCCTTTTATTACATTTGATAACTATTACATTTGATAACGATAGGCGATCGCCCCAAAGCTTCAATCGGACAGATTAGAAAATTATTGCTGAGCAACGGATCGTTCCCTTTCAGTCCTAGTTTGCGACCGAGAAAACCGATCTTTTTGTTTGAGGAGTCGGGTATAAGTCCGGTATGGCATGTAGTGCAACGGATTGTATCCAGTAGAGCGCAACATCAAGACACAAGCCCACGAATACTGGCCGTCGATGATTGCTTCCACAACCTGAGCAAATTCCTCTGAACTAAGCTTCTTCTTGAGTTGAGAGGTTTGCCCAGAGTCAGATGAACAGACATCATCTATCTTATAAAAACCTTGGTCAGAGTAAAATCTCATTGCTGTTTCTGTCCTCATTTCAATCGTTTTTTAAGTAAAGAGTCAAGCCTTCCCTAGCACTACAACACTAGTTTTCGAGTCTAATATTTGTATTAAAGCAGGGCCGAATTTTGAAGATTCAGAAAACTTTTCAACTTCATCAACTCTTTAAATTTCAAGTCACTCATCCACTATTTCTGTTTCTATCTATTCTTTTTCCAAGAAAGCTTTATGAAATTTTTAGGTGCCAAGGATCTAAGGGACTTCTAGCAACCTGTTAGAGAAGCTAAGCCCTAATGATATCTCTAGAAAGCTCCCGCTAAAGTATATCTTAAGAGTAGAAAACCTCGGCCCCAAATGCTTGTAGTTCAGGCATTTTGGCAACAGCTACTAAGAAATTGGCAATATAGTAGCCTGTAATGCTCAGAAATATAGCAGGACAAGCGTTCCCATTTTCACTAGGGCAAAGTAGGCCTCACAGGAAGTACTTAAATCTGTGTGGTTTTATAGCAGATGGATGGCCAGATCTAATACCAGATCTAACACTAGATCTAATATATCTAGGCGGTATCCTGACTCCCTAAAGCGATCGCTTTATCTATCCTCACCACAACTTTTGACTATCAAAAAGCTTAGCAAGCAGCAAAACTCTTCAATCTAAAGTATCCGATTGGATTCTATATATCGCCTTTAAGCTTTTTGAAGAATGATCTTGCAGCTAAAATTTTTCATGCCCAGATCAGCTTTTCTGCAATCAACCCTAGAGACTTTTACCCCATTTTAAGCCAATGTTGTACTCCATCTACAAAATGCTAATGCGGTCTAGAAACCGTCATTATTTTTTCTTTGATATTGCTATTTTTTGGGTAGCTCCAACCCTTGCTTTGATCATTCGACTGGATGGCATCTCTGAGCTAGAGAGCTATTTGCCAGGTCTGCTATGGGCAACAATACTGTTCCTGAGCCTAAAGCTCATACTGCTCTATTCGGTAGGTTTCTATCGGCGATGTTGGCAATATGCCAGTATTGATGAGTTGCAGCAAATTGGCATGATTACTGTTGCGGCAATCGTGCTCCAATCACTAGCTTTTGCAGTCATTGGGAAGGTTATTGTTCCTCCCGCCTACAGTCTGCCCCGTTCTCTACCTTTATTGGATGGAATTGTCAGTTTTTTGCTGGTGGGTGGCTTGCGGTTTAGTCTTCGGGTTGCCGAACGCTCACAACACCAGTTTAGGAAGTTTCATCGGCGCGATCGCGTTCTGATTGTTGGCGCAGGTAATGCAGGTGTTGCCCTGGCACTGGAAATGCAACGAAATCCAGCCTGGGGATTGCGGCCAGTTGGATTTATTGATGATGATCCCGCCAAACTCAATTTGCGGATCCGACAAATTTGTGTGTTGGGCGATCGCCACAAGATTCCCGAGCTAGTCCGATCCCTCCACATTCGCAAGGTGATCATTGCCATGCCAACCGCTTCAGGGCAGGTGATTCGAGAGGTTTTAGAAATTTGCCAGAAGGTTAGAGTGTCTACCAGTACACTGCCAGGAATCGATGAAATTCTCAACGGTCGTATCACCCTTGGCAAAGTGCGAGATGTCGAACTCAAGGATTTGCTGAGGCGGGAACCGGTTCAAATGGATGTGCAACAAGTCTCTCAGTTTTTAGCCGGAAAAAGAGTTTTAATTACGGGAGCAGGGGGATCAATCGGAAGTGAACTGTGTCGCCAGATCATCAAATGTCGTCCTGCCCTGGTGGTGGTCTTAGGACATGGAGAAAATTCTGTATTTGGTATTCAGCAAGAACTTGAAAAAGTTGTTCAAGTTTTGACTGAGGAAGGTCAAGCCCAGGGCTATCAGCCGCGTGTTGTGGCGTTCATTGCAGATATTCGCTTCTCCCACCGCTTGGAACATGCTTTTGGTCAATTTAGGCCCCAGATTGTCTTTCATGCAGCAGCTCATAAACATGTCCCCATGATGGAGTTGAATGCCCCTGAAGCCATGACTAATAACGTCAAGGGCACCAAGAACTTGCTAGATATGGCTTTGAAATATGGGGTTGAAAATTTCGTGATGATTTCAACCGATAAAGCAGTTAATCCCACCAATATCATGGGAGCCAGCAAGCGGGTTGCAGAAATGCTCGTGCTTCAGGCTGCCCAAAAAAGCCAAAGACCTTATGTTGTCGTTCGTTTTGGCAACGTCTTGGGAAGTCGAGGCAGCGTCATTCCTACGTTCAAGCGCCAGATCGCGGAAGGTGGCCCTGTCACCGTTACCCATCCAGATATTTGCCGCTACTTTATGACGATCCCAGAAGCGGTTCAACTTGTTTTGCAAGCAGCAGTCTTGGGCAAAGGGGGAGAAATCTTTATGCTCAATATGGGACAACCCGTTAAAATCGTTGATTTGGCCAAGTCACTCATTCACCTGTCAGGCTATGAAGTGGGCAAACATATTGATATTGTTTTTACCGGACTTCGACCGGGCGAAAAACTCTATGAAGAATTGTTTGTCGCGGGGGAAGGCTATGACCCAACTGAGCATGAAAAACTCTTTATCGTTAGAAATGCCAGCAGAATCATTCCAAGCAACCTCGATAGAATTGTGTCCACACTTCAAAAAGCGGCGGCAGATGACAATTGCAACCTCATCATTTTCTTACTAGAGCAGTTGGTGGTTGGATATACCCCCAATCCATCCAGACACCGCCAAACCCATCAGGAAACAAACCCAATGCCTTCTCTTAGGGCTTCGGAAGTAACAGAGAAAGTTGCTCAAGAGCCTTCTGATTTACTGGTTGCTCAACAATCCCATCAGGTTTCAAGAATCTTGTGACGATTTCTCTAAACATTGAGCCAGAAGAACGGCAAGTTGGCAGTTGTTGTCAGGTCAGGTTTGGTAGATTGTCAGGATAAAAAATAGATCACAACTCAAAACACACAACTCAAAACACTTTGACGCCGCAAGTATCGCCAGCATTGGCTAACTTCAACTTTAGTCATAACCTTCTTAGTCACAATTTCTTTAGTCAAAATTTCCAAAATTTATAGATGATTATGATAGGTGTAATTTTCTCTAGACTGGCGGCTCGATCCGCAGGAAGTTTGCTTTTTTTCGCTTTATTTGCGATCGCCCCTAGCATTCCCGCTGCTGCTGAGATGCCTATACTGGAGGGCAATCTAGAGCCCATTGACGGAGAACTGCCCAGATCTCCCCATCCTCCTTCTCTTGAACTGGGCACCCCTCCCGCCAGCGATCTCCCCATTCCTGAGTTAGATTCATCTGTTGAAGAATCTCTCGACGCGACTCCTACCGATCTTGAGATGACTTACACGTTGGGAGCAGGCGATCGCATTCATCTTGGCATCTTCAATGTGCCTGAATATACTGGTGAGCACCAAGTTTTGGTCGATGGATCAATCAACTTGCCGTTAGTTGGCAATGTGTTTATTGAAAACCTAACCTTAAACCAAGCAGCAGATGCGATCGCGACTGCTTATAACCGCTTTTTACGCACTCCGATTGTAACCGTTAGCCTCTTAGCCCCACGCCCTCTCCGGATTGGAGTTTCAGGAGAAGTGCATCGTCCTGGCTCTTACGCGATGTCTCTCACCGCTGGTGAAGCAGATTCTAGATCAGAACCGCAATGGCCAACCATTACTCAGGCTATTCAATTGGCAGGCGGGATTACTCAACTCGCCAATATTCATCAGGTACAGGTATCTCGACCACAGCGATTGGGTGAGAATCAAGTGATTACAGTAGATCTGTGGGCACTTTTGGTACAGGGCGATTTGAGCCAAGATCTAACCTTGCGAGATGGGGATACCATTCTAATTCCAACAGGTACATCCATTGATCCGGCGGAAGCAACCCAATTAGCAACAGCTAGTTTCTCACCGAGTATGATTCGCGTGAATGTGGTCGGAGAAGTCATAAGACCCGGAACGGTAGAAGTTCCACCCAACACACCCTTAAATCAAGCACTCCTAGCCGCAGGGGGATTTGATACCCGTCGGGCTCGTACCCGCTCGGTCGAATTGGTGCGTCTCAACTCTGATGGAACCGTTTCTCGAACAACGGTCCCGGTTGATTTGGCTCAAGGTGCTAGTGATCCCTCCAACCCTGTTCTTCGCCAGAACGATGTAATTGTCGTAGGGCGATCTGGCAGCGCTAGCTTCTCTGATGCGCTCGATGGCGTATTTGGTACATTGGGTCGAATTTTTCCCTTGTTCAGGTTGTTTTAGGGGGCTCAATGGGCGTAATAGGCGACGCCTGCCAAAAAACAAATTCTTGCAAGTGCAGCTCAAGAGCCGTAAAAGTTGGCTCTCGATGATTCCTGAGAACCTAATATGAAAATGGCTTCAGCAATCCAATTACCTAACTTAATTATCGCTGGTGCTCCCAAATGTGGAACTAGTTCACTGTTTAATTGGCTAGCCGCTCATCCTCAAATTCAAGGTTCATCACCTAAAGAAACCTTTTATTTTGTTGATACAGACAATCCACTGTTCAGATCAGAAGCCAACTACAGCCTCCACAACCTCGATCGCTATAAATTCTTTCCCCAAGCGAAACAAACATCTCAGCCCCAATTCTATCTTGAAGCTACAACTCACTACCTATATCAAGAGTCTGCTCTTAATTTCTTTACGAGTTGTCAACCCCAGCCTCATGTAGTTTTTATTTTACGTAGGCCTAGCGATCGCATCTTTTCTTCCTTCAACTATACTCAAAACAATTTGGCTCGTTTAGATAAATCTGTTTCCTTTACTCAGTTTGTAGAGTTGCTTCTGTCTGGAGAGGTTTATAAAATCAAAAATAAGTTTTATTCCAAAAACAGCTTTTTTGTCTTGAATAACGATTTGCTTTACAGCCAATATCACAAATTTTTAGAGCCTTGGTCCAAACGATTGGCCCCAGAAAAGATTCATGTTCTGCTATTTGAGCAAATTCGCTCTGATCCACAAAAAGCAGTTTGTCATCTTTGCCATCGTCTTGGTATTAGTTCTGACTTTTATTACCAGTTTGGTTTCCAATCTAGAAATCGTACCCTTTTAGTTAAGAATCCATTTATCCATCGAAATCTTCGCAAATTTTCCCCTCTCTTCCAAAATGGGGGGGTGAAAAATTCCCTTAAATCTCTCTACTTTAAATCTCAATACCAACCCACTAACTTAGTTAGTCCCAACGCTGAAACCCTTCGTCAACTTGATGGTTATTTTACCCCTCACAATCAAAATATTGCTCATGACTTTGATCTAGATCTAAGCTGCTGGCAGTCAAGTTTTGATTGAGATTTAGCTCTAGTAGCCCTGGCAAATTGGCACCCTTATTGCAGTTATCTCCGTTACAGTATTCAGAAGCTCAAATACTTCTCTCTAATATTTCAAAAGCTAATCCTCAAGTCTAGAGCTACAGTATCTTGTATGGAAATTCAGCAGTATTGGTCTGTTTTAAAACGACGTTGGCTGCCTGCAGCTAGTGTCTTTGGTATCTGTTCTGCGATCGCCTTCTTAAACCTCAGCACCCAGATATCTATTTATCAAGCTGAAGGGAAATTGCGATTTACCAGAGGAGATTCAACTGCCTCTCTCACAGGTGTTGGAGCAGGGGGAGATTTTGATCCTTTGATTGCAGATAACAATCCAATCAACACAGAAATGGCTGTCATTCGCTCTATCCCAATCGTTCAAACCACAATTGATCGATTAGAGATGCGAGACAACGAGGGAAATAGACTCCGCCCTAGCCAGTTCTTGCGGCATCTTAGCCTCAATAATGACAGAGGTACAGATCTGCTGACCATTGCCTACACTGATGCAGCCCCTGAAACAGCTAAAGCAGTTGTTGACACATTAATGGATATCTACTTAGAGAACCATCTTCGGGAAAATCGAGCTGAAACGGTAGCAGCTCGGCAGTTCATTGAGCAGCAACTGCCCCGAGCAGAGGCCAGTGTTCAGCAGGCTGAAGCAGCTTTGAGAGCATTCAAAGAAGGAAACCGTGTGGCTGCCCTCGAAGAGGAAGCTGCTGCTGCCGTGTCAGCACAAGAAGACTTGCGGCGGCGTATTGCTGAAGCACAATCTGAGCTAGCAAGTGCTAATGCCCAGTCTAGTGAGTTCTACAACCAACTGAGAATGAATCCTCAAGAGGCAATTGTTGCTACGGCTTTAAGCCAGTCTGCTGGGGTACAAGAAGTGCTTGCCCAACTACAGGCTGTCGAGTCGGAGCTAGCACTAGAGCGGGTTCGATTTCAGGAAGAACACCCTATGATTGCAGCCTTAGAAAGTCGTCGAGAGAACCTCAACGCCGTCCTCAGTTCACGCGTTGGGCAGGTTCTGGGTGGTCAAGTGAAGCCAGGTGAAAACTTACAACTTGGAGAATTGAGGGCAGCCTTAGCCGGCGACTTTGTAAGAGCCGAGATTAGACGCAGAGGCTTAGCAGATCAGGTTTCGACATTATCTGATGCTCAAAGCTTTTACAACCAGCGCATTAATGCACTTCCTCGTCTAGAACAAGAGCAGCGAGAGCTTGAACGGCGTTTGGATGCGGCCCAATCTACCTATGCATTATTGCTATCGCGATTACATGAGATTCGGGTTGCAGAGAATCAAAATGTAGGTAACGCGCGGATTATTCAAATGGCGCATGCCCTCGATCGCCCTATTGCTCCTCGACGGGGATCTTACTTGGCAATGGCTGGAATGTTGAGTTTCTTGGCAGCGATCGCCACAGCTCTTTTACTAGAAGCAGGTGACAAGTCTCTTAGAAGTGTCAAGGAAACCCGAGATCTATTTGGGTTAACTCTATTGGGCATGATCCCAGCTTACAAAACATTAGGGAAAGATTCTCCGCTCAATCGTGACCGACTTTCCGAAGTGGTGGTTAGAGACTTTCCCTCCTCCCCAATTGGTGAAGCCTATCGAATGTTGCGGGTCAATTTAAAGTTCCTGCGCTCAGATCAGGCCCTCAAAACCATCGTGATCACCAGTTCGGTTGCTCATGAAGGGAAATCTACGGTCTCGGCCAATTTAGCAATGGCGATCGCACAAGTAGGTCACCGTGTGCTACTCATTGATGCTGATATGCGCCAACCTGATCAACATCATATTTGGCATACAACAAACGATGTAGGACTAAGCAACTTGATTGTTGAATACATTGAACCTACTACTGTCATTCAAGAAGTAGCTATGAACTTAGATTTGTTAACAGCAGGGGTTACCCCTCCAGATCCTGCAGGACTGTTGGATTCGCAGCAAATGGCTACACTCATTGCCAACTTTTCGGCCCATTATAGCTATGTCATTATTGACACTCCTTCTCTAAACGCAGATGCAGATGTTCTCATTCTTGGCAAACTAGCCGACGGGATCTTGCTGGTGACTCAGCCGGGTGTGGTTGACGTCATTAGTGCCAACAGAGCTAAAGAGCGTCTGGAACAATCTGAACAAAATGTGTTAGGGCAAGTAATTAATGGCGTAATGGATAACAACGAACCCTATCGGTATCGTTATGTATCTAGAGAAATAGAAATAGAGGATGAAGCCGCGAGAGAACAAGTTTTGGCTAGACTTTAATGAGCTTCAAGACCCAAAAGTCTATGAGCAATTTGAAACATGTTAAATAGACTAGTTAAAGCAGGCAAAATCAACCCAGAACATCTCAACATCATTAGTAATACAGGTTGGTTATTTAGTAGCAAAGTTTTTAGAATATTAATCAGCCTGCTCATTAGCACTTGGATAGCACGCTACTTGGAGCCAGTTAGGTTCGGAACTTTGCAGTATGCCTTAGCATTTTGCAGCTTTTTTGTACCCTTATCTACCAGCCAGCTGCGTCCTGTCGTCACACGAGAGCTTGTTCGCTATCCTGATGAAAAGAATAGTCTTCTAGGTACAGCTGTCATATTGCAGTTAATGGGAGGTTTTTTGGCAGCAACTCTGTCAATAATCTCTATATTAATATTTGCTCCAGAAGACACAACAACATCCTTATTAGTCGCAATTCTATCCCTAAAATTTATCTTTAACTCCTTTCAACAACCTATTGAAGCATGGTTTGAATCTCAGGTCAGCTCTAGATTTACAGTTCTAGCTAGTAATATTGCTTTTACGATTGTTACAGCCCTAGAAATTTTGCTGGTGTTATCGCAAGCTCCGGTGTTTGCGTTCGCTGGTGTAACCGTGCTGGAGTCTATGCTTTTAGGATTAGGGCTGATTCACTTTTACCAGAAAAATAACAGTGACCTTCTCAAGTGGCACTTTAATTTTGATAAAATCAGAGCTTTACTTAAAGAGTCTTTTCCTTTAATTTTATCGTCAACAGCCTATATTCTATATTTGAATATTGATCGAGTCATGCTGGGGAATATGGTTGGTCCTCAAGCTGTTGGGATTTATTCAAGTGCAGCAACCATATCAGAGTCTCTGACCTTTTTGCCTGTAATTATTTGCTCGTCACTTTACCCACTCATTATTCAGTCTCAAAACCTGGGAGGCAAGCTTTACCAAGCAAGACTGCAAAAGTTTTATGACTTAATTAGTGCTTTAGCATACATAGTTATTATTATTCTATTTCCTTTGTCAGGTTCAATAATAATACGTTTATATGGCAATGCCTATGAGTCCGCCACTCCAATCCTAGCTATTTATATCTGGAGCTCTTTGTTTGCCTTTGTAGGAATTGCTCAAACGAAATGGATCATCACTGAAGGCCTACAAAAATATAACTTTTACTCAAGATTGGCAGGATTAATATCAAATATCCTGCTGAACTTACTATTAATTCCTTTCTATCAAGGGATAGGAGCCGCCATCGCAACTATAATTTCCTATGCTATTGGAGGATATCTGTTCTTCTTCTTTATTCCTCAAACTCGACCCAATGCTGTACTAATGACAAAGTCATTTCTGGCACCAATTCGGTGGATCAAGGCATTAACTTAAGGAGATAGAAAAATGGCATCTATTCACATCGTTGGTGAAGACAATTACATGCCTTACTTGGCTGTACTTATTAAATCAATTAGAGACATTCATTCAAGTTCAGATATCTGCATAAAAGTTTTAGATACAGGTATTTCCAGTACCGCTATTACTAGCTTAAAGCGAATTAATCCACATTTACAGTTTTATCAGCTTAAGGCCAGTGATCAAAAAATTTTAGAGTCTTTACCAACCAAACAAACCTATATGAAATCACCCGCGGCATATGCGAAGTGTTTCATCGTTGAACAATCTGTTGACTCTTCCGAACGAATACTAATCCTTGATGCTGACACGATCATTCGAAAGCCGCTGTACGATCTCTTTAATCTTGAACTTGGCAATAGTCCTATAGCTGCAGTTGAGCAACCATCTTATAGCCCGACGGGTTCCTCTCGAAATACTATTCAAAACTACATCAAGAGCGATCGCTATTTTAATAGCGGAGTTATTTTAATAGATCCTGATAATCTTCGAAAAAGTAAGCTTGTCGAAAAGATTAGAGCAACGATGTTGGAGTATGCATCCAAAACAAGATTTCATGATCAAGATATTCTAAATATTGTGTTTGGCGAGAGCTTTTTTAGTCTAAGCCCAAGCTACAACTGGTATCCCACTATTGTTCATGAGTGGTCTAAATGGCCTCCCACAAGCCAAGCCCTTCCAGGACACTTTCTCAGACGCAATCCTCATATTGTTCATTTTAGAGGAGCCTATAAACCTTTAAATCTAAGATGCAGACATCGGTATGCCCATGAGTGGAGAGAACACTTAAGACAGACAGATTGGAGTAAAGAATTGCCAGATTATGCTGAAGTTCGAAATATTTATTACTTCTTAGAGCGTAGAGCAACCAATTTTATTACTCGCTTTAAAAAAGCCAGAATTATTTAGTTTGACAATTAGGTTTTTCATATGAAGGCTAAAGCAATCACAGGTTCTAAACGTAATCAAAAAAATTATGAGAACTATTTAGGAGTTCCTAAAACACCTTTCGTTTCAATAGAAACCCTTCATCGAATTGTGATTATTTTTGTTGTTATAGCTTATCTTGCTTTGATAGCTACTCAACAAAATTTTAACCTTATCTTTGTTCCAGCATCGGAATGGATCTTTTTAGGATTAGTTATCAACCTTTTACTATTGATCTTACCTTTAGTTTTTTATCAATCTTCTTATGGCTGGTTTCACCCTTTGATTTTTAGGATTTTCCTGACTACAATTATTCATTTGAGAAGAACCCCTCTTTATATTTACGGGCTCCAGTGGCATGTAGCTCTACTAGGGTGGGATTGGGCGCAGCTAAATTCCTTAGTGACTTTGGAGTTAGGTCTCAGAGCCTTAGGTACCATAGCCATTTATATTGGCTTTTTCTTAAGTCCAAACTTTAGTATTCCTAAGCTTACCTTTAGGCGATCGCAGAACCTAGAAAAGAAGATACTGCTTGTTGTTGGATTTGCTGTTACTGTCTTCTTAGTCTATATACAACTTCGGGGAGGACTAACTAGTCACATCCTCTCATGGGCACGAGGCCGTAGATCAGAGTTTACAGGTGATGCTTATTGGTTCTTTTTGATTCAGCTAGGCCTAACTGCTTGTTTATGCTGGTTAGCTTTAGATCGAAAAGCTCCCTTACGGCCAAACTTTTGGATTTGTTCTGCTATTTCCTTGATCATTTCATTCCTTTCAACAGGCTCTCGTGGGACTTTAGTCTATTTCATTGCAATGGGAGTAACCGTATCGCTGCTACGAGAACAAAAAATTTCTTTTACAAAGCCTCTGATGGCGATCATAGTGGGATTAATGTTACTCGGATTGTTGGGCAATTTTAGAACGAGTACATTCACTGGAGAAGTTAATTGGGATGTATTGACAGGATCCTCTGCTGTAGAAGAATCTTCCCTCTCCAGAGGGGTTGAAGAAGTAACCGCACGAAGTGGAATAGGAAGTGCCGTATTTCCAGTTCTCGCTAAAGTTCCTGATCAAGTTGAATTTCTTAAGGGAGATTCGTATCTTGCGGTTTTAACTCTACCAATTCCTAGAGCTTTATGGGCTGACAAACCAGGACTAATTGGAGGTAGATCAGGTGCTACCTTTTTTGGCTCTAGAGCTGGAATACCACCCGGAGCTGTTGGGGAAGCCTATTGGAACTTTGGAGTCCCAGGTGTACTCGTACACTTTCTTGTAATTGGCATGTTCTACCGGTGGATCGCTAGGATCTTTTGCCAATATCCGCAAGAGCCGAGTATTGTCATCCTTTATATCATTACTCTTTTTCCAATGGTTGAGCCTTCTAGTTCCGATTTTGTTTCTTGGCTTACCTCTATTGGGTTTACGAGTTTATTTCTATGGATGATAGGCGTTTTTCAGCCGAGCAAGTCTCCGTCCAGAACTTAATAGAGTTAATTCAAATCGCATCTAGAATTGAGCGAAATGGCAACACAACCACAAGACCTTACATTATGCTGGTGAAGTTCGTGTATGTGATTCATTAAAAGCAAAAAATCATTTAATTTTTGGAGGAGAGAAGCTATATGACAATGCCAAATTTTTTAATTATAGGTGCTGCAAAAGCTGGAACGACCTCTCTTTCGAATTACTTGCAACAGCACCCTGAAATTTATATGAGTTCTCGGAAAGAACCTAAATTTTTTCTATTTGAGGGCAAAAACTTAAATCCATCCGACCCAATTGACCATAAAGCAATTAATCAGATAGATGATTATTTAAGTCTTTTTCAGAATGTTTCATCTGAAAAAGCCATTGGAGAGGTTTCCCCAGCTTATATTACTAGTCCTGAAGCTGCTAAACGAATACAGTTTCATATTCCTAATGTCAAGTTAGTGGCTATTCTTCGTGATCCGAGTGAACGAGCTTATTCCCACTTTATTCACATGATCCAAAAGGGAATAGAGCCTCTATCTGACTTCGCTAAAGCACTTCATGAGGACGAACACTATATTGGTGGTTATTTGCGTAAGCGCCCCTATGTCAGGATGGGATTTTACTATGCACAGCTAAAACCTTATTTCGAGATTTTTGATAGAAATCAGATTCAAGTTTTGCTTTTTGATGACCTCAGGATTAACTCAACCAAACTTCTAAAGGAAATTTTTGGATTTTTAGAGGTGGACACTTCGTTCTTACCAAACAACTTGTTTAAATATAATGCGTCTGGTATTCCTAAGAATAAAACTATTAATTATTTAGTTGCCAGATCTAATCCTTTCAGAACGATCGCAAAGTCATTTCTTCCCAGGCAAGTACGTCAATACATGCTTTCCAAAGTTCAGAATCAGAATTATATTAAGTCACAGCTACCTCAAGAGATCAGACAGTATTTAATACAGATTTATCGACAAGATATTTTACAGCTTCAAGATCTAATCAATCGAGATCTTTCCCACTGGTTAACATAATCCTCCTTATCAATATCTTCAGCTTTGAATTATGGCTACTCATCAAATCCTAGATAAAATAGGTGCAGTTCAACCTCAGAATTGTGATAAGCGTCTGCATATTATGTCCTTCACTTCATCGCTCGGTAGAGGTGGAGCAGAAATGCATTTATTGCGGGTGCTTAATCACCTGGATCGCCAGAGGTTCACCTTATCCCTCGCATTAGCTAGAAAAGGAGGAAGTTATGAACCGGAACTTAATCAAGATGTAAAAGTCCATTTCTTGGAAACTGGAAACATTGTCTCCAGTACTTTGCAGATGGTTAGGGCGATCGCCCCCTTGCGCCAACTCATCCAAGCAGAACAACCGGATGTAGTCTGTTCTGTGATGAGACATGCCAATATAGCTACCTTACTAGCTACATATAACCTCCCCAACAAACCCAAACTTGTTCTTAGCCTACAAAATCCTCCCTCTATTCTGTCTAAGAACGTGGTGCTCCAGTGGTTGATGCGATCGCTCATGCCTCATTTATATCCCCAGGCCGATCAAATCATTGCTCTTTCCCAAGGAGTTGCAGACGACCTACAAACCTTAGTACCTACTGTCGGCGATCGCACCAAGGTAATTTACAACGCTGGCGTAGATCACAGAGTAATGAAAGATGCAGCCCAAGCCCTCCCTGAGCAGGTCGCTATTGATCGGCCCCTTATTGTCACCTGTGGAAGATTGGTAGGCCAAAAAGGCTTTCTTTACTTAATTGAGGCATTGGCCAAGGTTCGTCAATCTATTCCAGCACATTTATGGATCATAGGAGAAGGGCCGCAACGTCCTATGCTGGAACGGAAGATTCGTAAGCTTGGTTTAACGCCTCACATCAAGCTGCTAGGGTTTCAACAAAATCCGTATCAGTATATGGCAGCGGCAGATGTCTTTGTTTCTTCTTCAATTTACGAGGGATTTGGCAACGTTATTGTTGAGGCTATGGCTTGTGGTGTACCAGTTATAGCGACTGACTGTCCCTCTGGTCCCAGAGAAATTATCAACAATGAAATCAATGGTCTACTAGTAGAGACTGCAAATCCAGAAGCGCTAGCAACAGCAATCATTAGACTATTGAAGAACCCAGAGCTCAAGCAGCGGCTGGCCAACGCGGGACAAGCGAGGGCTCAAGATTTCCATAGTCAGGCGATCGCATCTGCGTATGGCCAATTGTTCTTAGAAGTAGCTAAGCCTCATAGAAATTAATCATATTGTTAATGATGGCTAATCCAATCCCCGTCCTTTTCTATGCTCCCTACAGCCAAAATTTTACAGGGGGTCCAAGAGAGTTCCTCAAGCTTATTGAGCATTTAGACAAAAACAAATTTGATCCAATCTGTATAATTCACAAATCTTGTCCGCTTAGCGAAGCACTAAGCAAGCAGAATCTAAAGACTATTATTGTCCCCTTTCCCCAGATACTTGACGTTTACAATGAGAGGATTTTCTCCTACTCTCCTATTGAAAAGTTACGGAGTGGGAAGGCTTTACTAGACTACAACAAACGCATTAAAGAAATTGGACGACAATATCAGGTGCAGGCAATATGGGGACGGAACGTAAAGTCTATTCTCTTGACGGGAATAGCTGCTCATCAACTGGGTGTACCTCTGATCTGGGACATTGGCATGGAGAAAGAATCTCGGGGTCTAGTGCGTTTTTTTCATTGGCTGGGTCTGATTGGCTCAACAGTAGTGGTTACACAGGCATCCTCTCAACCTAGAAGCATTTTTGATCCAGTTGCAGCACGACTTTTCAAGACTAAATTTATTACAATTCCGCCTGGAACAAGTGCAGAGAAAGTTATTTCATCTTCCAGCAGTGAGATCCAAAGCAAGAGAAGTTCTGATAGATTGATCATCCTAACAGTAGGAAGCATTAACCCTCGCAAAAATCAGTTGATGTTGCTGCGAGCCATTTACTCCCTAATTCAAACCTATCCACAGCTCCAAGTCAAAATTGTTGGCCCAGTTACTGATGAAGCTTATTTCGCAACCTGTCAGAAATTTGTTGACACCAAAGGGTTAAAAGCTCACGTCACATTTCTAGGATGGTGCGATCAAGTCGCCCAATTGATGAGCGAAAGCGATCTCTTTGTTTTGTGCTCCAACAACGAAGGAGTTCCCGGTGTTATCCGAGAAGCCATGTATGCTTCTTTACCCATTATTGCAACTGCAGTGGGTGGAGTTCCAGACACAATTAAACATGGAAAAACAGGATTCTTGATAGAGAAAGAAGATGTTGATAGCTTGCAGAAACTGATTGAATACTGTTTAATTCATCCTCATATTAGAGAGTCCGTTGGAAAGCAAGCCTTTGAAGCCGCAGAGCAAAATTTTTCTGTCACAGAATGGTCGTTTAAATACAACAATTTGCTAAGCCAGCTTTGTCATGTTTAATCTTTTAAGCCTACCTTTCGTTCACGAAGAGTCTACACAAGCTGTCGCGAGTTTTTCGTTAGACTTTGTCTGTATTGGACCGCAGCGCACAGGAACATCTTGGTTGCATCAGGTCTTGAGCTACCATCCAGATCTTTGCTTGCCTCAAGATGTTAAGGAAACCATGTTCTTTGATCGGGATTACAAACGCGGGATAAATTGGTACGCACGTTATTTCTCCCACCGACAACCCAAACAACGCTGTGGCGAAATTGGTCCAACTTATTTTGATGTCGATTGTGTCCCTGAGTACATCCAGTTGTTGAATCCAGATTGCAAAATTATTGTCAATCTGAGGCATCCTATAAGTCGGGCACTCTCGTTATATCGTCATCATTTGAGTAAAGGACGAGTCAAAGGCTCTTTTAGTGAGGCTACTTTGCAAATACCTCGCATTGTTGAAGCAGGCAGATATGAAAAACACATTTCTAAGTGGTTAAGTATTTTTCCTCAACAACAAGTAGCTTTTGTATTGATAGAAGATATCGAGTGTCAACCAGAAGCCGTGCTTCGAGATCTGTGTGTCTTTCTAGAGGTAAAAGAAATAGAGATGCCATATATTGGCTATCAAAAAATTGGGGCTGCAACAGTGCCAAAGTTTCCCTGGCTAGCTCAGATTGCGGCTCAAGGTGCAACCTGGCTAAGAACTAAACGCTTGCATAGGATTGCAGAACTGGGGAAAGCGGCTGGATTGAAAAGAATCTATAGCGGAGGAGAGAAGCAGCTAGCAGAGTTGACTCCTTATGAATATAGAGAACTATGGGCACAGTACGAAGAAGATATTTGTTTTGTAGAAAGACTGCTCAACCGAGATTTAACAGTTTGGCGAAAGCCTTAATCCTTTTGATCAACTCAAGTTACACCAGCAAATTACACCGGCCTAACAGTATAGTTTTGCTCTTTTAATTCTTCAATTCAAAAAAGAGACTTACTCTATGAAAATTTTACATCTCTGTGCACTAGGGCTGACTGCTAAGAATCTTCTTAAGCCACAAATCGATTATTGTTTACTCCAAAACTTACCTACTGAGATTGCTTGCTCTCCCGGCATAGAAGTGCAAGAACTCCGTCAACAGGGTTACATCGTTCATACAGTGACCATCGAACGGCAGATCGCGTCTTTGACAAATTTAATCAGTATTTTTCAACTAGCTCAACTGATCCGAAAAAATCAATATGATCTAGTTCATGTTCACACTCCCATTGCAGCTGTCATAGGCCGAATTGCAGCTAAACTAGCAGGCATAAAGGCTTTAGTCTATACGGCCCATGGGTTTCCGTTCCATGATCGCTCCTCTTTAATAGAATATCGCCTATACTTCACAATTGAAAAACTCTGTTCGCTTTTTACAGATTTAATCTTAGTTCAAAATATTGAAGATTTAGAGACTACTCAAAACTCTAGGCTTTGCTCGCTAGAAAAAGTTGCTTATCTTGGTAATGGAGTTGATGTTGATACGTTCAGCCGTCGGCAACTAAATCCTGTAAGGCAGCAGGAGTTACGTCATAGCCTTGGTATTCCTGATCAAGCCAAACTCCTGATTGGGACCATGGGACGATTGACCTACAAGAAAGGAAGCAGCTATCTAATTGATGCAGCAGCTCAACTGCTAGCCCAACACCCCAATTTTCATATCCTGATTATTGGAGGGGAACTTGCAACTGACCCAGAACCGTTTCAGGTGCAACTGATCGAACAAATTCGAGCGGTTGGTCTTGAGCAATATGTGACCTTGACAGGCTATCGGGACGACATTCCAGAACTATTGGGGCTCTTGGATATCTTTACACTCCCAACTTTTACACATGAAGGATTGCCTCGCTCTATTCTTGAAGCAATGGCAATGGAGTTGCCAGTCGTAGCAACTGATATTCGAGGCTGCCGGGAAGCTGTTGTACATGAAGAAACTGGATTGATTGTACCGCCGCAAGATCATCAAGCATTGGCAACTGCTCTGGAGAAACTCCTGAAAAATCCATCTTTGCGAAAAGGCTATGGTTGTGCGGGGCGGCAGCGTGTAGAGGCGCAGTACGATGAGCGACAAGTGTTTCAGCGGCTTGAGCACTATTATCGACAGCTTGAAAAATCGATGCCGCTCCAGGTTAATACCCCTGAAAATGAAACGTTTGAAATGACTTGAGATGACTGAGTGATGACTAACAATAGGTTTAATGCTACTTTGCGAAACAGGCTCAAAAGTGGGATAGATCGGATCATGGCTGCGATCGCCCTGATTGTTTTTTCACCCGTGATGGTGGGAGTTGCGATCGCCCTCCATCTCCAGATGGGACGCCCAATTTTATTTGCTCAACCTCGTCCTGGAAAACACTGCCGCATCTTTACTATGTACAAATTTCGCACCATGACAAATGAGTGTGATCAAGATGGAAACTTGTTGCCAGACAGCAAACGTCTAACCACACTGGGAGAATTCTTGCGACGAACCAGCCTGGATGAGCTACCTCAATTCTGGAATGTGTTGAGAGGAGAGATGAGCTTGGTAGGCCCTCGTCCTCTCGCAGTGGTTTATCTCGATCGCTATAGCCCAGAGCAAATGCGTCGCCATGAAGTTCTACCTGGCATCACAGGCTGGGCACAGGTGAATGGTCGCAATAATACAACTTGGGAAGAACGACTTGCAGCAGATGTGTGGTATGTCGATCACCAATCGCTCTGGTTAGACTTAAAAATTGTTGCAACGACCTTCTGGAAAGTTTTTAGGCGAGAAGGGGTTAGTGAGCCAGGGGGCGTTACGATGTCCGAGTTTAAAGGCACACAGCTAGTTGACCGACAAGGATAACTAACAAGGTAATTGAAAGGCTCCCTCTCCCAAGAGTAGACAGATATAGCTTATGCGTAGCTTTGCTAATTCACCTCTCACTTCTTAATTTGTCATAAGTTTTTCAAAGGTACTTCAATGAAATTAATTACAGCCGTTGTCACTGGAGTAGGTGCGCCAGTTGGGGTTGGCATTATTAAATCTCTGCGAGCCTCTAACTTAGCAGTGCGAATCATAGGCGTTGATTCTGAGCCGCTTGCTCAAGGACTATTTCGCGTTGACCAAGCCCATCAAGTTCCTTCTGCCCGTGCAGATGAGAATGCTTATTTCGAGGCTCTGGTGGATGTTTGCCAGTTGGAAGGGGCAAGCATTTTATTTTCAGGTTGGGAAGGAGAATTGCCTCTCCTCGCTGAGCGCAAAGTCGAGTTTGAACAGCGTACCGGGGCAATCTTACCGATGGCATCAGATCCAACGCTTAAAGCCTTGGATAAGTGGTCAACCATGGAGATTTTAGGCTCCTGTGGAGTTCCTGTTCCTGCTACAGTTTTGCCCATTGATCAGGAGCGCTTGCAAATATTTCGCTCTAAGTATCCTTATCCCTACATCATGAAACCTCGTTGGGGTTCAGGTGGGCGCGGCTTGGTGTTGATCAATACAGATGAGGAACTGGACTTTTTTAGTCGCTACATTCCTGATCCCATCATTCAAGAACTCCTACTGCCTGATGATCAAGAATATACGGTGGGTATCTTGATGCAAGAGGATGGAGAGGCGAGTGGAGCACTAGCACTCAAGCGTAGCCTCTCAGGTGGGTTGAGCTACCGCATGGAAAGTGATCAAAACCTTGGAGCTTGTAACATTGCAATTCGAGCTGCAAAAGCTTTGGGTATAATTGGCCCAGCTAATGTACAAATGCGTTTGACGCCCACAGGCTTTAAGATCTTTGAGATTAATCCCAGGTGTAGTAGTGCTACTTGTGTCAGAGCCAACTTTGGTCTGAACGAACCAGAATTAGCAATTCGTCATTTTGTTTTGAAGGAAAAACTATCTCCTCCCGAGATCAAGCCAGGTCTGTGTCTACGCTTTTGGGAAGAAATTTATCTTCCTACCTGTGCTAAATTCAATGCTGAGCAAGGCCATTACAGGGATCAAGGGCAAGTTTTTAGTCAATTTTAATTAGCATGGCGTTGCTGTAAAACTTTTGAGGTTCTGATGAAACTTCAAGTCATTGATTTTTCCGATCCTACATGGTTAAACACGCTGGAGAAGGTGCGTTACGACTTCTACCACTTGCCAGAGTATTCTGCACTAGAAGCAAGGCGAATCAATGCCGTGCCGGAAGCAATCTTGATTGAGCAGGATGAATGCCTTTTCTTCTTACCGTATCTGCTACGTCAGTGTAGTGGCCTAGATCAGACATTGACTGCACCAGATATTTTTGATGCAGTATCGCCCTATGGCTACCCTGGAGTGTTGCTAAATGCTGCGGCAACCCACAACCCAAAGTTTTTGGAGGAAGCCATGCATAAACTTATTCGCACCTTTCAAGAAAGACATGTCTGCTCAGCTTTCTTGCGGCTCCATCCAATCTTAAATGCCACGTTTCATGAACATTATCATTCTGATTCCTGTACTCTTCATTCCGAAACTATTGCAGTTGATCTAACGCTACCGGAGACGGAAATCTGGCACCAAACAAGGCCAGAACACCGCAACAAAATCAACAAGTGTAAGCGAGCAGGCTTTACAGCCAGTATGGTTTCAGTTGAACACAGAATCAATGACTTTATTGCGGTCTACAACGAAACAATGGATCGCGTAGGGGCATCGCAACTTTTTTATTTTGGAGAGGATTATTTTTCCTGTCTCAGCCATGCTGTCGGTAGCCGACTTCACTTGTGTATAGTAGAATTCGAGCAGCAAGTGGCTTGTGCTGGCCTATTCACTGAATTCAGCGGAATTGTTCAGTATCACTTTGGGGGAACTAGAACTCAGTTCTTGAAAAAATCACCCACAACTCTAATGTTTAATCATGTTCGACAGTGGGCTCAAGAACGAGGCAATACAGTTTTTCATTTAGGCGGAGGGGTCGGAGGGGCAAAAGATAGCCTATATCACTTCAAAGCAGGATTTTCACAGCAGCGATATTATTTTCCCGTTTTGCGGTTAATTACGAGTGAGCCAGAGTACTACCATCTCGTCAATCTGCGGGCCAAAGCACTTGATATCTCACCGGATCGACTGCTCCAGACAGACTATTTTCCAGCCTATCGCTCTCTTGAAATAGACGCAAAAGAAGGCTAATACAAGTCATATTATTTCTCATAATTATACCAGTTTTCAATATCGTGGAGAGCCATCATGGAAGATATTAGGGTACTAGTTTTTGATCTCGATGAAACACTTTTCCCAGAACGTGAATTCGTATGGAGTGGGTTTCAAGCTGTAGCACATTGGATGCTCAGCCAATACTCAGTCTCCAACTTCTTTGAGACTGCTTGGAGTTTGTTTGAAGCAGGCCAAAGACAGTTCATTTTCAACCAAACTTTGGAGGCTCTCAAGCTACGCTACGAGCATCAACTGATTCAAGAGATGCTCTTAATTTATCGTAGTCATCAACCCAAAATTTCCCTCCATCAGGATGCTCAATGGGCTTTAAAGCACTTCAAGAGTAATAAGTATTTAGGCTTAATTACTAATGGATATCTAACAACTCAAAAAAACAAAGTAAAGGCATTAGGGCTTGAATCCTATCTAGATAAAATCATCTACTGCGATCAATATGGTCCCGAATATTGGAAACCTAGCCCTGTTCCTTATCTGAAACTGATGGAAGCTGCAGGCTGTAGCGGGGGTGAATGCATGTATGTTGGCGATCATCCCCAGAAGGATTTTGTGGGGGCTAAACATTTGGGTTGGAGAACTGTGCGGATTTGTCGAGAAGGGGGTGAATTTGCCACCCTGACGGCAGCGGTAGGTTATGAGGCAGATGTCAGGATTACATCACTGTATGCGCTCAATCCTCAGACGAAAGTAGCATGAACAAGCCTATTCTCCTTTCAACGCCACACATGGGCGATCGCGAACTTGCTTTTGTTCAAGAAGCCTTTGATACCAATTGGCTGGCTCCTGTGGGGCCTCACATTGATGCTTTTGAGCAAGAGTTTTGTCAGGTGGTGGGAGCCAGTCATGGGGCGGCAGTTAGTTCGGGAACAGCAGCGCTTCACTTGGCGCTCAAGTTAGTCGGCGTTCAACCAGGAGATGAGGTATTTTGTTCAACGTTCACTTTTGTAGCAACGGCAAATCCAATTGTCTATTTGGGTGCGAAGCCGGTTTTTATTGATAGCGATCGCCAGTCCTGGAATATGGACCCTATATTACTCGACGCAGCGCTAGAGCAGCGATCTCGACAGGGTAGGCTTCCTAAGGCTGTGGTATTGGTTCATCTTTATGGTCAGAGCGCTGATCTCGATCCGATTGTTAAACTATGCGCTCGCTATGAAATTCCGCTTATTGAAGATGCAGCAGAATCCTTGGGTGCTACCTATCAGGGCCGGGCCCCTGGAACCTTTGGTCAGGTTGGCATTTACTCATTCAACGGCAACAAGATCATCACAACCTCTGGTGGCGGAATGTTGGTTTCAAGAGACGCGGATCTAGTTGCCCAAGCCCGGTTTTTAGCCACCCAAGCTCGTGATCCATCTCCCCACTATCAGCATTCTCAAATCGGGTACAACTATCGCTTGAGCAATGTTTTAGCAGGCATTGGTCGGGGGCAACTCCAAGTACTTAGCGATCGCGTCGCGGCGAGGAGACGTAACTTTGAGATCTATCATCAAGCATTGGCAGGTTTGAACGGAATTGAATTTATGCCAGAAGCTTCCTATGGTCGAGCTACCCGTTGGCTCACTTGTCTAACAATTGATCCAAAACAGTTTGGTAGCACTAGAGAACAGGTACGGCTAGCTCTTGCTCAACAGCAGATTGAAACCCGTCCTGTCTGGAAGCCCCTACACCTCCAGCCTATTTTTCAAGGCTGCGATCGCTTTGGTGGAGAGATCTCAAAGCAATTGTTTGAGCGGGGGTTGTGTCTTCCCTCAGGCTCAAACCTAACCCAAAGCGAGTTGGAGCGGGTGATTGCTGCGATCGCCAACTTGTATCAGCAACGGCCACAGGCGATCGCCACTAAAGCATCTTCCTAAGATTAGCTCCTGTCCATCCGGTTGCCATCCAGACTACAGACCGGATGCAGTCTCGCACCGTCCGCAAGAGAGATTCAGAAGGATGATTTTCTGAGCCAACCTCTACAGGTGTTACGGCAATGCCTTGACTGCCCAAGACAAGGGCTGCGATCGCCTGAGAGCGGCGCATATGGTAATCAGAAGTGATGACATAAACATGCTGAATACCCTGCTCAGCAAACATTTCAGCATTACAAGTAAAATTTGTTACGGTGTCAACTCCGCAAAAATCGTAGTGCACCAGCTCAGTAGGGATACCCGCTTGATGAAAAATTTTGCGGTTGCGATTCGCCCCCTTTGGATTGCCCGAAACCCATATGGGTAAAGAATGGGACTGCATAAATTGAGCAGTGAATATAATTCGATCTACATTTCCTTCTAGAACCAACACGGCTTGAGGTGTAGGAGCCTTGCGGTGGGCGATCGCCACCTTCACTGCAATGGTACTCATTAAAGTTAACATTCCAACTGCGGCCAGAAAAACTAGAGACTTCCACAGCCACTTTTGCCGCAAATAAGAATATAACCACATTGCTAAGTTGACTCAATCTAGGGGCCACATCATAGAAATTAAGGATCATCAGCTAACCAACTTAGTTCGCTTCTGAGCCACTGATCAAGTTTTTCATCGAGGAAGAACTTGTAAATTTCAGAGGTTAGCTGAGCTGGAAGAAACTCTTCTACCCTAATTAGATTATACGTTTGATCAGGAAACTGAAAAGGGCCAGACACTTCCATCAACTTAGCATTAAAGGTAATGGTGGCTAGCTCTGGTGCTAGTTGCCAGCGATATAGCTTACCTCCATAGCCACATTTTAATCTTCGTTGCTCATCTATATCATATAGATGAGCAGCTTCATAAAAACTGATTTCATTCTCTTCAATCTGGTAGAGTAATTCTTGAGCTAGCCTCTCATAGGGCAAGACAATTTGATAGAACAAAACCTGGTCGAAATCAGCTTGTCTTTGGTTGAATGTATTTTCTATTTCATGGGCAAACAAATAGTTGGTCAGCTTTTGAGTCAGGAGTTGACTTTGTACGGCTGTCTCCCATTCAGACAAGGTAAGCATCTGCTGGTCTAACCAAGCTACCCAGTCTGGCATCATTTCCAAGTTTCTCTGAGTTCTAAATCTAGAAATTTCAGCCTGAATTTCCGCTGCTGTTATAGTCAGGTTCAAGGTTTGACAAGTTCGGCTGATTATATTTTGTCGTACAGTCTTTTGGCAAATTTCTCTCAGCAATAGTTCCTGTTTCAAAAAGCCAATAATTTCTAAAGGATCAAGAAAAAAACTTGAAAAGTTATTCATTTTTTCAATAATTCGATAATGAGCTGAATTCCAAAGTTAAGATATTATCGTGAGAAAAAAGATGATTTATCGAGCCTTTGTGATTGATCTAAATTTCGAGCAGTTTTTAGAGGCCCAGGTTGAAAAGCTTTTAATTATAAGGGTAAATATAGTTAAAATTGAGAAAATAGTAATGCCATTTTGACAAATTCACTCATGTCATGAGTCAGTCCAAAATCTTACACAAAATCTCACAATAGCAATACAGAAATATAGTGATTCATTATTGTAATTAAAAGCCTTAATTGAAGCTCAAGAGCTTGATTAGTTAATGCTAATAGTTTGGGCTCAAAAGCTGATTGACTGACCCAACTCCTGAAATTATCATTCTCACCCCTGCTTGACTGACAAATCTTCTTAGCGGTGGGTTTCGGCTCCGCTCAACCCACGAGAAAAGTTGGCTCGCAGGTTGGGCGCAGTCGAAATCTGAACTACTCCAAGTCAGAAAAATTACGACACTATTTCGTGAGTCTTTACTAAAAATTTAAATATATCGGTAACTCTTGTCGGTTTCTTTAACTTGATTGAGTTCTCACGGTCGCCAATTTAGATTAAAAAGAGATTAAGGGTTGCACTACGGCTAGAGGTGCGAGGTGGCTTTTCAGCACTCACCTTGATTGATCTAGTCATTTATGAAAAAGGCTTTTTCAGCACTGAGTCTGCCTTTGACAGCCTTGAATCTGAAGTATAGTGTCTCCTTCAATCAGGCTAATGACAACAAGATTTTCTTTACCTTCTCTTAATTTAAGCCTGAGCGATCGCCTTCTGACGCGATTGGGTAGTGCTCGTCAAAGCATACAAGGTTGGGGACAGCGCAAGTACCAATCGCTGTATAAAAAATTACGACTGCATCAAATAGTGGCCAAGCTGGGCGGAAGTTTTGAGCTACAGTTTGCCCTACTGCCCCTAGATATTAGCGATCTGGTTCAGCAAATCATTGTTGTTGAGACAGCCAAGATTCGATGGGGCGGACGTCCCCCCCGCACCTATCGCAAGAGTGGCTTGATGATTGCAGCGGGAGATTGGGATATTGTTCGGAAAGAGCCAATCGAATCCTACCTTGACTCAGATGTTTACTGCCGTTCGATTCGACAGATCTTTGTAGAAGGAAAGCCGATCGAGCAAACCGATCAGTATATGCAAATGACGCAGCGCTTAGCCGCAGGTGACATCCCAAAGGGTTGCAGGAGCCTAGAAGAGATTCACACTTGCTTCGCAGGGTTGCTTAAAGCGTACGAAACGATCAAAACAGAAGGTTACAAAACCCAGGCTGAGCTGAATAGCCCCAACCTTCACGACGAGATCATGATTTACATTGACCGCAACGGAGAGCTTCATAAGCAGCAGGGGAGCGGTCATCATCGTCTTGCGCTAGCTCGCTTGCTCAAAATTGAAGAGGTTCCTGTCTGTGTGCTGGGCCTTCACAAACAATGGGCAAAGCAATGCTATGAGCAGTATGGCAACAACATTATCTTTGCTGTAAATCAAGGGCTAAAGCAAATCAGCTAACATGGGCATCAATTCTACACCTACACCTATCTCACCTCTTCCCAAGTCGCGATCGCAGCTCAACTTACACCAGACATTTTCTGATCCAATTCGGATTGCTTCAGTTGAGTTGTTGGTTGCCAAACGCAGCCGTTTTCGGTTGCCCAAGATGCCCTCAAAGCTGTCGGGGCCGCTTTACCTAATTCGCACAACTTCAACGGATGGAGCCGAGGGATGGGCGATCGCCCATGAACGCATTCGACATTTTTTTCCGATTTTTCAAGAGCTGATTAGTCCCTTCTTTGCAGGCAAAGATGCTCGTGACTTGGAGGCTCTGATCGATCAGGTTTATGTGACCCGCTCCAATTACAAGCTGTCAGGATTAGCGCTGTGGTGCTGTGTAGCCTGGGTAGAGTTGAGTATTTTAGACATGCTGGGCAAGATCGCCAATCAGTCTGTTGCAGGTTTGTTTGGCGGTGTCCAACGGCAAGAAATCCCAGTGTATCTATCTAGCTTACGGCGCGATACCACTCCCGAAAAAGAAGTCAATTGGGTAGGCAAACGTTTGGCTGAGACGGGAGCCAAAGCCGTGAAATTCAAAATTGGGGGACGGATGAGCGCCAATGCAGATGCTAGCCCCCAGCGCACCGAGAAATTAGTCTCACTCGCCCGCCAAACATTTGGTGACGAGACAGAAATCTACGTGGATGCCAATGGCTCCTACGATGCGGCAACTGGGATCGAGGTAGGCAAGATGCTGGAAGCTCACAATATCGGCTTTTTTGAGGAGCCTTGCCCTTTCGATGATTGGGCTGGAATGCAGAAAATTAATCAGGCATTAAAGCTCCCTGTTGCTGGCGGAGAACAAGAAACCAGCTTATATCGCTTTGAATGGATGATGCAGCACGGGATTGCCGATATTTTACAGCCCGATTTGATCTACAACGGTGGGTTTATTCGCACCTCTCGTTTGATGCAGTCGGCGATCGCCTCAAACATTCCCGTTGCGATTCACAATGCCCGTCTAGATGTTGATTCCATCTACATGTTGCAGTTTGCCGCCTGTCATCCAACTCAATATCAAGAATATAATGCCAAACCCCACACTGCTCCTGTCTGGCTAAGTCCGACCTTAACGGTGAAAGGCGGCAAGCTATCTGTACCGACAGGCCGAGGTTTCGGATTTACAATTGATCCGGCGGTGCTGCGTCGGGCAAAACCTTTTCGATCTTAAATATCAGCAATATCAGCAGAAATGCTTTCGGTACAACCCTTTAAACCTTTTGATTCACCTAGCTTAAACTCACCTTAATTTCTCTAAGAAAAAACTATTACTCATAATAAAAAAATTATGAACAGCGCAGCGCATACCGTAAGGATTGTGTGAAGATGCCTATGGTGTGTCTATGCAATATGCCGCTGTTTTTTTAGCATGGTGGCATGACAGCATTCCTTGAGAAATAATTTCTCCATAAAATTAAGATCTCTATCTTGAGATTGAAGAAGAATCAGGAAGGGTCATTACGCTGGAAAGCTGTAATTACTAAATGTTCAATGGCATAGCTTGCAGTGCTCCAGAAGATAATTTGATAAAACAGTTGATGACTATGAGCAATCCCCGTCTCAGCATCATTATTCCGACTTACAATCGCCCCCATCTTCTGCCTCGTGCTGTAGATAGCGCTCTTGCCCAAACCATTGAAGATGTGGAGGTTGTTGTCGTTGATGATGCTTCGCCCGAGCCCGCCAATCTTCCTGAACATCCTCAGTTGAGAATAATACGATTGCCCCAAAATCAAGGAACGGCGGCGGCTCGAAATGCGGGTGCAAAGGCAGCGCGAGGGCATTACATCACCTACCTTGATGATGATGATCAGCTCTTGCCCCACATGGCAGAGATATCACTTGCAGCTCTTACCGATCCCACCGTTCCCCCACCTGTTGCAGTGCTATCTGGCCTAGAGGTGATAGAGCCTAATGGCAAAGTGACCCAGACTCGGATTCCCCCGACGCTGCCGCGCGGAAAGCATTTCTTTCTAGAAGAAATTGCTCCAGAGCAGTCTTTTCTCTCCAAGCAAACTTTAGTTATCGAGCGCGAACTTCTGCTCAGCCTGGGTGGCTATGATGAGTCATTTAATTCGCGGGTGCATACTGAGATCTTCTTACGGCTCAATCCAGTTTGCTCAATCATAGGGTTGCCAACTATCACTTATCAGATGTTTGTCCATGAGGGGCCGCGCATCTCTCGTGATCCGTCACTGCGTCAAGTAAGCTTCAAGCGGCTAGTCAGTAAGCATGAAGCGGTCTTCAAAGCGCACCCCAAGATGTTTGCAAATTTTGTCTATAAACATGCCCTTATGTCTAAGGAGTTGGGTCAACATCGTGCAGCATTTTTAAACCTTTTATGGGCAATGCGAATTCATCCAACTCACACTGTCAAGCAAGTGAGTGAGCCGATCAGAAGCCGCTTGCAGCGCAGATCCCCCTCGAAAATGTCGGCACAACTGTCAAAGAGCAATTAAAGGGTAATTAAGGTCTGTTTACAAGCTAAAGCTAGATCAATTTAACCTATTCCTAGGAGAAGTCAACATGACAACTGTAAGCCAGAGTAAGCCTGAAGTCACAATTGTTGTTGTTCCTCGGGAGCGGTTTAGCTGTACTCGTGAGTCTCTTGAAAGCCTTTACGAGCATACAGAATTTCCGTTCAAGCTGGTTTACGTGGATGGCGGATCGCCTTCACATGTTCAGCGATACTTGGAAGCTCAATCTCGGGAAAAAGCTTTTCACTTGATTCGGACTGAGCATTATCTATCGCCCAACCGATCTAGAAACATTGGGTTGCGCTACGTAGATACCAAATATTTTGTCTTCATTGATAATGATGTCATCGTCACGCCGGGCTGGTTAAAGAGATTGGTTCAATGTGCCGAAGAGACTGGAGCCGCAGTCGTTGGACCACTAACCTGCATTGGGACACCACTCCATGAGATGATTCATAACCCAGGTGGAAGCACACACATTGCTGAGGAGCAAGTTGGTGACACGATTAGGCGACGAATTTATCAGAAGAGTCATTTTTCTAATCGTCGGGTTGACCAAATGCGCGATCGCCTTCAGAGAACGCAGTGTGATTATGCAGAATTTCACTGTATGTTGGTGCGAACCTCAATTTTGGAGCACACTGGACCTCTCGATGAAGGGCTGCTCAGTACGCGGGAGCACCTCGATTTTTGTATGCTAGTCACGCGAGCGGGTGGCACAGTTTACTGCGAGCGAGAAGTGGTAGTCACCTATGTGCCGGGGCCACCTTTGCAGTGGTCTGATCTACCCTTTTTCATGCTGCGCTGGAGTGATGCCTGGGATCTCGCTAGCCTGAAGCACTTTCGCACTAAGTGGAACTTGACGGAAGACAAGTACTTTCAAAAGCGGTATCAGCAACTAGGGTTCCGGCGGCACAAGACAATCGTGAAACCTTTAGCCAAAACCCTAGCGTTTGGACACCGCAAACCACGTCTAGAAAATTTTCTCATCTCTCTTGAGAAACGGCTAAATCGGCGTCTGAGCAATCGCTATTCTCAGACTCTTCTACCAAGTGAGCAAACTCAAGTCGTAGAAATATCTTCTCCTCCGGCAGTTGTCCAGTCGAAGTAATTAGTTTTTCAGCAAAAAGTTAGGTGCCCGTTACAGGCACCTTTTTTTGTGTCAGGACAGTTTTGGGTGGAGGCGATGATCATCCTAATTAAGAGGGGAAGCAATTATTCTTCGGGGGGGGGGGAAATATCATCATCTCTAGAATGGCCCTCCTGTATGGACAAATCAAGGCAATTGAAGCTTTTGCACAGACAGCGGTCACTAGAAAACTCGAATGATTTTTGCAGGGTGTGAGATAGGAGCTTTATGTGTTCTACTAGCTTTTTAAGCTCTTCCAAGTTCCTAGCTTGCTGCGCCAACAAAAACTTTATTTGCTCATCTGAATTCATAATTGGTTACCTCTCTCCAAGAGGTTCTACTGTGTTGGTTTTAGCAACTCAATAGACCAATCTTTCTCTGCCCAAGGAGAGGATAACTGTAAAGAAGCTTAGTAATCCTCAATCCAGGATGAGAAGGATCCTAAAGAGGATCGTAGTACATCCTTATGTTTTAGTGTCACTACAACAAAATGTATCTCAAGATACAACTATTTCATGCTCAAATGTGAATGCTCAATGGGATAAAAAACCTGTTAGCAACAAAGGCAGCAATAGCAATGCAAAAATGATCACAGCGATCGTTCCAGGATCAACGTTAATGATATTTTTGGGTGGTTTGCTCATCAGAGGTTCCTAGGCCGTATATGTGTGCCATATGCGTATATAAATCTCAGCCTACTGGAAATCCGCTGTTCTTTGTCTAGACGTTCCATAACTCATACTTTACTCATACTTAGAATTACGTATAGCGATTGAGGCGAAGACCTTTATCCCACAGTAGGATAAGGGCGATCGCAGCTTCAGAGGATGCTACATGCCAAGTTGGGAAAGAGCTTTATCGCGTTGGGTTAAGGATGCCGCCTTGCAATATGAGGCGTTGCAATCGGGCTTGGAAGACTTAACCGGTCGAAAAGATATCCCCCAAATTTTGCCCTATCGGAGCTATGGGACAAGCGATCGCCTCTACATTCATGGACGGGCGTTGCAGCATGGTGGGCTAAAAACGGCCAGAGCCAATGCGCCTGTTTGGGAAAATGCGCTGAGTACCTATCGCCGATTTGGAACACAAGTCATCCCCAACGCTTGGCTCCGCATTCGTTTTGGGGAACAACAGCAGGACGTTGTCACCGATCGAAAAGGCTTCTTCAACGCTGAAATTCGTCCGACTGTGGCATTGGAGGGCGATCGCTGGTATGACGTCAAGCTAGAGCTACTAGAGCCGTCCCAAGAGTCTATTCACACGACTGCAAAGATTCTCGTTCCTTCATCACAGGCTCGGTTCGGCTTGATCAGCGACATCGACGACACCATCGTCTACACCTACAACAATGATTCGCTCAAAATGATGCAGATCTTGCTGCTGGGAAACGCCCACACTCGTGTTCCACTTCCTGGCATTGCGGCCTTTTATCAGGCGCTGCACTACGGCAAAACGGGCCAAGAATACAACCCTATCTTCTACGTTTCTAGCAGCACCTGGAACTTTTATGACCTGCTGGAAGAATTTTTGGCCCTTCACCACATGCCCGCAGGCCCCCTACTGCTGCGTGAATTTGAGCTTTCGGTTGAAAACTTTGTTTCTTCCCTGACCCATGAGCAGGAAAAACTGAGGCGGATTCGGGGGATCTTAGACTGCTATCCCAAGCTTTCTTTCATTTTGGTGGGCGATAGCGGTCAAAAAGATGCTCAGATCTACCGCCAGTTGATCTCCGAATATCCAGGTCGCATCCAGGCTATCTACATTCGCAACATCAACCCCACCAACGTCAAACACCGACAGCGGCTAAATGCGATCGCCCAGGAAGTCCAGCAGTTGGGCGTTCCCTTCGTAACCGTGATCAACACGCTCACCGCTGCCACCCATGCTGTTCGCCAGGGCTGGATTCCCGCCGATGCCTTGCCCGCCATTAAGGCCAATGCTCGTTTTGAAAATTCGTGAATACTAGATTCTCATTGAACGGTAGGGCAGATTTTTCCGGCTAGGGTGTAGCGTCATGGGAAAATGCGATCGCATTGGCTGTGTGAGAGTAACGGCATGAGGAAGCTATATTTTTTGGTGCCGGGAACGGCAGGAAAGTTTGCCTGTGGCGGGTTATGGGCGGAGCTTAAAACACTGAAATTGGCTCAGAAAGTCTGTCAGGCTGAGGTTGTAACCTATCGTCAGCGGGAAAAAGAAACTCTGTTTCTAGACGATGTGCTGCGGCAAACTGACTTACAAACAGCGATCTTTGTGATCAGTTGGGGGTTTGATGTGCCCAAACTGGCCGCAAGATTGAAGTCTCAAAATGTGATTTATCACGCCCACAGCGCCGGCTATGGCTTTAAGTTGCCTTCTAGCGTTCCAATCATTACTGTCAGCCGCAACACGATGGGCTATTGGGGGCAGCGATCGCCCCATTCGCTGATCTACTATTTGCCCAATCAAATCTCGGATGAATTCTGCAATTTGCATCTTGAGCGAGATATTGATGTTTTAGTTCAGGCTCGCAAGTCGTCAGAATATTTGCTGCAAGAGCTAATTCCGGCTTTAAAGCAAACGTGTAATGTTTGCCTGGTTGAGTCCTATGTAGAAGACTTGCCCGGACTATTCA
The DNA here is from genome assembly GCA_041746655.1 of Elainellales cyanobacterium. Lineage (GTDB taxonomy): Bacteria > Cyanobacteriota > Cyanobacteriia > Elainellales > Elainellaceae > JBGTGR01. The sequence continues at coordinate 218,693 of JBGTGR010000041.1, forward strand.
ATCGGGCCAAGGTCTATCTTTATGACTCGGCTGAATATTGGGCACAGCAGGGGGTGAGCGAGGGGTTTGGCCTACAGCCGATGGAGGCGATCGCCTGTGGCTGTCAGGTTTTTTCTAGCCTCAATGGTGGACTTTCAGATTATTTAGATCCAGGGTTTAACAGCTACAAAATCGCTGGGTATTCTAAAGAGTTTGATATGCAGCGAATTCTTAAAGTGGTTGAAACAGGAGAGGCGATCGCCCCTTCTGAGTTATTTTTTGCCGAATATCGCGCGGCTAATATCCTATCTCGTCTGCAACTCATCCTCACCGAAATCAATCAGTTCTTTGATTTCAGCCACTCAACACCAATCCAGGAACTGACCACAACCCGTCTGCTCCGGCTCCAAACTCGGCGGTTTTGGAGCAAGCTCCAGCAAAAGCTGAATCGCCGCTAGAGTCTTGCTGCGATCTGTCTGCCAACTGCGAAGCGCAAGATTCGACCCGGAAAGCTAGAATATCGCAGGACTTTCGTCTTGACAAACTTTCCGGCGAGCAGTCGGGCGGCTCCTTTCAAGCGGGCCTGAAATCGTTCGGACAGATACGTGATCTGCTGGGTTTGACCTGTTTTTTCGTCCAGGGCATAGAGCGGCACAAAAGCCAGTGGGCCGTATAGGACATCGGCGCGATGGACACGGCTCAGGCCATTTTGCTGATGTTCGGGGTTGGGGCGTCCGCCATGTTCGCCGTAGTTGCGAAAGGCAATATAGCTCTTGAGGCCCCGCTCACGCAGAAATTTTTCGGCTCCGGAATCCCAGGCAGAATAGTTGGTGGGGCCGACGGTTTGCTGAATATGGTCGGACAGTTCGATTAAGGCTTGTGCTGCCGCAGGCGTAACGAGGTAGGCCACCATTGAGGTGGAGTAGCCTTCAGCGTAGCCTTCGGGGGTGACGCTATAGACTTGAGGCGCACAGGTATAAAGCCAGGTGATACCCACATCGGGTTGGCTGAGCTTGAAGGGAACCGGGAGTTTGCCAAAGCCTCGGACAGGGACAAAGTCGGCTTCGACGATCAGGGTCGGTTTGCCAGATGTGAGAGCTTTTTCCCAGGCACAACGGTGGTTGAGCAGGCAAAGAAAACTGGGAGAGTAGCCTTGATATTCGGCTCGATGTTGCTGTCGTAGGACTTCGCAGGCAAGATGTTCTTGAGCGAAGGTGTCTTCCAACTGCTGGGTCGGTTCTTCGTGGGCGATGATGAAAACTTTGTCGATGTGATCGATGAGCTGGTTTGATGGTGAAACCTGGTTCGCAACAACCTGGTTCTTAACGGGGTTCTGGGTTTCCATGTTGGCAGTTTCGATCTTTACAAAGGCTGAGGAGGATTGGGCGATCGCTCGACAGCAGCATCGTCCAAGATTTTGGCATGGTCTTTTGGAAAAGAGCAAATTCTGGGGAATAGTTTTACCTAAAAAACATACTTACGTATGGGGTATACAGAATTATTGCTAGTAGGTAGCTCTTAGCTTTTCTAACAGATATGCTCCGGCTGAGATGGGGGGATACAGAGCTGGGCGATCGCCCCCTTGGCAGCTTTCAATGCAGGCAATTTCGGCCTCATCATCGGGATGGCAGAAAAAGGCAACGGAGTAGCGCGATCGCCCCGCTTGGTCCTCGGTTGGCGTTCGAACTCGATGCTGGGTCGAACGAAACTCATGGTTGGTCCAGCGTTCCATTAAGTCTCCAGTGTTGACAATCAGGGTACCAGGAATTGCAGGTGCTGAGATCCATTCTCCTTGGCGGGTTTTGACTTCCAGACCACCAACATCATCTTGAAACAAGAGGGTAATGCTGCCGTAATCAGAATGCACTCCAGCTCTCACTTGCTCTGGTTTTGGCGTTTTTGCCAGTGGCGGATAGTGCAATAGACGCAGGGTATGGCTTTGCTGGCGGTGAGGGGCAACAAAGAAATCGGGGGGTGCTTGAAGGGCGATCGCCATTGCTTCCAAGACAGTCAACGCCGCATCAGCACAGGCATCAAAAAATTCCAAAACAGTCGCCCGAAACTCTGGCAACTCAGCAGGCCATTGATTCATCCCAAGAGACGCTTGCGGCTCGGCAGGAAAGCTAGCTGGATCAAGTTCTTTACCCACATTAAACGCTTCTTTCAAATCTCCGGGCTTGTTAGGATCTAGTCTTTCTCGCTCCACGCCAATATAGCCACGATTGCTAACCTCATCCGACCAGGCGATCGCTTGCTTGGCTGCAAAAGGTAGATCAAAAAATTGTTTAGACCGAGCAAATAGTCGTTCAATCAAGTCAGGTTCAATCCCAGGATGCTTCAAATACATAAAGCCAATCTCATGGTATGCCTGGTGAATCTGACGGGCGATCGCCTCTCGGTCTGCTACATTTCCCTGGCTGAAGGGCTCAAAATCAATCAGCGGAATGGGTGTCAGCGTCGTAGTCATAGCTATATTCCTCAGAGAACCGTCTATCAGCGTTGCGGGTTTGGTAAGGGAGATCCGTAGTCTCGACTACAGCTGGCTCTCTATGTTATCGACATCTGTCGTGAATAACGCTGTAGGGGACAGGTCTCCCAAGCTAGAGAAGCTTACAGCCTAGAGCGGCAAAGAAGGGGCTGTGTCCCTGGTACATTAGGTCAATGTGAGCTGTTTGTTGTTTGTTATGAGTAAATGAGGCTGATGAGCGCGATCGCCCCTCTAGAAAAGATTGTTGGCGCAGATGGAGTGCGCGCTTGGCCTGATTTGGAACCAGGGCTGCGATCGCAGATTGAAGCTGCGGTGGTTCCGGGGGCTACGGTGGAGGGGGTTGTGTCTCCCAGCACAGAGGCCGAACTCGCGGATGTCATGGCCTGCGCGAGTCAAAACCAGTGGCGGGTATTGCCCTTGGGGAATGGCAGCAAGCTGCGCTGGGGCGGATTGGCCACAGGCATTCAGATTGGAGTGAGTACGGCTCGGCTCAACCGCGTGGTCGAACATGCCGTAGGTGATCTGACCGTAACGGTGGAGGCAGGAGCGCGGTTTGCTGATGTGCAAGCCCAGTTGATGCAGGTAGGGCAATTTTTGGCGATCGATCCAGCCTTTGCCGCGACAGCGACCCTGGGCGGAATTGTGGCCACCGCTGATACAGGGGCATTGCGGCAGCGCTATGGCGGCATTCGCGACATGTTGATTGGCCTGACGTTAGTTCGGTCGGATGGGCAAGTGGCAAAGGCGGGCGGACGGGTGGTCAAAAACGTGGCTGGATATGACCTCATGAAGCTGTTTACTGGGTCTTACGGCACATTAGGTCTGATCAGCCAGTTGACGTTTCGGCTATATCCGCTGCCGGAAATGGGTCAGACGGTCGTGTTGGTGGGAAATGCAGAGGCGATCGCCCAAGCCTCCCAATCTCTCCTTTCATCAGGGCTATCTCCCACCGCGATTGAGCTACTCTCTCCGCAAACGGTGGCCTCCTTAGGAATAGCACCAAAGATAGGGCCGGGAGTGGCTTCGGGAGTAGGGCTAATGGTTCGCTTTCAGAGCTTAGCCGTGAGCGTAGAACTGCAAGCCGAACAGCTCTTGCAGCTGGGCCAGACGCTAGACTTAAAGGGCATCATCTTCTCAGCAGCAGACGAGGGCAATCTATGGCAACAATTGCGAGAACAAATGGATGGGGCGATCGCACCAGACCCCATCACTTGCAAAATAGGAGTATTACCCTCTCAAGCGGTGCAGATCTTAATGCAAATTGAGCAGCGGGTGCACGATCTAAAGGTCGGCGTTATTCATGCGGGGAGCGGTTTGGGCCTCCTGCGGTTTGACAGCAAAATGGCATCCTCTGCGACTGGAATATCATCGCTCACTGCAGCCCGTCAAATCTGTCAGGCTAGCGGCGGCTTCCTAACCCTTTTAGAAGCGCCCATTGCCGTCAAACAGCAGGTAGATGTTTGGGGTGAGGTCGGCAGTGCTCTCCCCCTCATGCAAAAACTCAAGCAGCAGTTTGACCCCCAAAATTTATTGAGTCCCCATCGATTTGTCGGTGGAATCTAATCGGTGGAATTTAACTTGAACCCATGCCAACCTCAGATAACTTAAGTCAGAGCCCGACTCACAACTCAAGTCACAACTCAAGTCACAACTCAAGCCAGAGCCCGACTCACAGCCCAATTCAACTAACAGCCAATTCCGAAGCCCGCATCACCGACTTATATCCTGAAAACCAGTCAGGCTTTGACCCCAAACATCCACCCGATCCAAAGCTCATTGATGCCTGTGTGCATTGTGGGTTCTGTCTTTCCACCTGTCCCAGCTACCGCGTGATTGGCAAGGAGATGGATTCTCCCAGGGGCCGGATTTATCTGATGGATGCAATCAATCAGCATGAAGCACCGCTATCGGAGGCGACGAGTCAGCACTTTGATACCTGTCTCGGCTGCTTGGCTTGTGTGACGGCCTGCCCATCAGGCGTACAGTATGACCAGCTCATTGCCGCCACTCGGCCCCAGGTAGAACGCAATCAGCCCCGAACATTGGGCGATCGCCTGTTTCGGCAACTCTTGTTCACCCTGTTTCCCTATCCGCAGCGATTGCGATGGCTGCTGGTTCCCCTTTGGGTCTATCAATCTTCTGGGATGCAAAAGCTAGTGCAGTCTACCGGACTGGTTCAGCGCGTATCTCCGCGATTGGCCGCAATGGAGTCGCTGCTGCCCAAAATTACAGCCCAGTCGTTTCAGGATGATTGGCCGACAGTGATTCCCGCGCAGGGCAAAAAACGCTACCGGGTCGGCATGATTTTAGGCTGCGTACAGCGTCTGTTTTTCTCGGATGTGAACGAAGCAACAGCAAGAGTGTTGGCAGCCAACGGGTGCGAAGTCGTGATTCCCAAATCTCAAGGCTGCTGCGCGGCACTACCTCAACACCAAGGCCAGGAAGCCCAAGCGCAAGATCTGGCTCGTCAGATGATTGATAGCTTTGCCGGAACAGAGGTAGACGCCATCATTATTAATGCGGCGGGATGCGGTCATACGCTCAAAGAATACGGCCATATTTTGCAAGATGATCCGCTGTATCGAGAAAAAGCCCAAGCCTTCGCCGCACAGGTCAAAGATGTGCAAGAGTTTCTGAGTGCGGTGGGTCTCACTGCGTCGCTTGCGCCCTTGCAAGATCAGCCGCTAACGGTGGTTTATCAAGATGCTTGCCACCTGCTACATGGCCAAAAGATTAGCCTCCAACCCCGCCAATTGCTGCAAAAAATTCCGGGCGTGCAGCTACGAGAGCCTATCGATGCGGCGCTATGTTGTGGCAGCGCTGGGGTTTACAACATGCTTCAACCAGAGGTGGCAGAAGAGTTGGGTCAGCAAAAGGTCGATAACCTCCTAAACACGGGCGCAACCCTAATTGCATCGTCTAATCCAGGTTGCTCAATCCAAATTCAAAAGCATCTTGAGCTTCAGGACCAGCACGTTCCAATATTCCACCCAATCAAACTATTGGATTTGTCCATTCGAGGCGTCAAGCTAGAAAATCTTTGAGCAGCAAGAAAAGTCAAAAATACAAGATCAAAACCAAACGATCAAAACCAAACGATCGAAAAAGGCCGGGATTGCTCCCAGCCTTTCATTAAATCAGGCAATGATGACATTACACTAGGCCGAGCCAGTGGAAGAATCCTTGACCTGTAGTAAGTTCAATCACAAGAGCGCCCAAGAAACCGAGCATAGCCAAACGACCATTCCAAATTTCGGCGCTGGGGTTAGAACCAAACTGGAACTTGGTAGCAAATTCGCCGTACTTGCGTTCAGATTGCTGATCGTAATGGGTGGTAGGTGTAGGTGACTGTGACATGATGTAAAAATCCTTGATTACTATTTGTAAAGGTGATGTAAATCAATGTAACGAAGCCCTGATAGGATGTTATCTATCTAAAGGCAGGCTTAATATTTCTTCATAAACAAGATTTTTTTGCCCCTTTGACGAGTGCTAACTTGAGACAGGATCGAGAGAGTAGCGAGAGGTAGCGAAAGAGTAGATAGAGTAACTCGCTCTAGGGTAGACTTCAGGGTGCAAAAAGCCGACTTTTAGAAGATTCTTGAGCAAGCTAGATGAAGAAAGTCCTGTTTATTTTGGGCGAATTGAGTGACGACGACATTGATTGGCTAGTTGAAACCGGGAATAGGACAGAAGTCGCGGCGGGCACCATATTAATTTGTGAGGGACAGGCTGTAGATACGCTTTATCTTCTACTCGAAGGCGTCCTATCCGTCTCAGTGGCGGCCCTAGCAGGTCAAGAGATTGCTCAGTTGAGCAGTGGTGATGTGGTGGGGGAGATGTCTTTTGTAGATGCGCGTCCGCCTTCAGCAACGGTTCAGGCCAAGGAGCGATCGCTCGTTTTGGCAATTCCGCGAGCCATATTAGCTGAAAAACTCCAAAATGATGTCGGGTTTGCGTCACGGTTTTATCGCGCCCTCGCCATCTTGCTCTCCAACCGTTTACGCGGCACCGTGCAGCAGCTAGGCCCTAGCAAAGACCAAGCTCCGCCAGCCGAAGTTGACGAGAGTCTGGCCGAAAGCATGGAAATTGCCAAAGTGCGGTTTGACTGGCTGCTGCGACGGCTCCGCAACGGCGAGATTCACTAACGCGTTCGCGTCTGCGTCTCAACGCAACACTTCTTCGAGTTTGTGTTGTTCCCAGAGGGTTTGGTAGAGGCCCGACTGAGCTAGCAACTCTGTATGGGTTCCACTCTGGACGATTTTGCCCTGATCCATCACCAAAATGCGATCGGCGGTGGCGGCGGCAGAAAGTTGGTGGGAAATAAAGATGACGGTCTTCCGCTGGGTTCCTTCCGAGAGGTTTCTCAGAATTTCGGTGGCGGTTTGGTTATCAACACTGGAGAGAGAGTCATCGAGAATCAAGATGGGCGCATCGACCAAGAGGGCACGGGCTAAAGCGGTGCGCTGGCGCTGTCCACCCGAGAGGGTAATGCCCCTCTCTCCGACGATTGTTTCATACTGCTGAGGAAAGTTGAGAATCTCGCCGTAGATTTGGGCCTGTTTGGCAGCATGTTCCACGTCCGGTTGCTCGCTGAGCGGATCGCCGTAGCGGATATTGTTTTTGAGCGTGGTGCTAAACAGGAAGCTATCTTGGGGAACGTAGGCGATCGCCGCCCGCAGGTCATTCAGCCGAATTTGGGTAATGTCATATCCGTCCAGGAAAAGCTGATTTGGGCCAAGGGTGAGCAGATAGGGGAGGGCGTTGGCCAGCGTTGTCTTTCCTGAACCAATCGGCCCCACCACCGCAATCGTTTCTCCTGGCTCAATGGTGAAGTTGATGTCCTGTAGGGCCGGAGTGGACGCATCAGGATAGATATAGGTGAGGTTGCGAGCCTCCAGCCGACCTTTGACTTCAGAGCGAGGTAAGGGCTGGGCCTCGGGAGAATCTTGAATCTTGGGCTGCACGGTGAGGATCGACTCAACCCGGTCGATGCTGACTTCTCCCCGTTGGTAAGCCGTAATTGTGAAGCCGAGCAAGGCCGTTGGAAAGACGAGTCGCTCTACATAGAGCAGGAGCGCAATAAAGTCACCAATGGTGATTTCACCTTCGGCGATCGCCCCCGATCCCAGCGCCAAAAGCACCAGCAGACTAATGCTGGCCAGCCCTCCCAACAACGGAAACAAGGTATTGCGGGTTTTGCCTAGCTTCAGGTTAGCCGTTAGCAGTCTCTGGTTGAGGTCTCGGAAAGCCCGTCGCTCGTTTTCTTCCTGCGCATAGATCTTAATCAGGGCCATACCGCTCATATCTTCCTGAATCAGCTGACTGATATCGGAAGTTTCCTGCTGGACGATCAGTTGCTCGTTGCGGAGGCGATGGCTAAACAATTGCACCAAAACCAGCATGACTGGATAAATGGCGATCGCAAACAACGTGAGTCGGACATTGATCGCGAGCATGACTGGCAGCGTTAGCGCATAGGCAAACACCGTATTCGCCAAACTCAGAACAGCAAAGCCCAGCAAACGCCGAATGTTGTCTACATCGCTGGTGGCGCGGCTAATCAAATCGCCTGCCGTGTTTTTGCCAAAGTAGGCAGGTTCGAGCGTGAGTAGGTGGGAAAAAATTTTCTGTTTGAGGTCAAACTCGACCTCTCGCCCCACTCCAAACAGCAAAACACGCGAAATCATTCGCACCACAAACATCACGGTTGCCAACGCCAGCACCAGCACAGCAAAGGAACTCACCTGCTGAAAGCTGAACGTTACCTGCAGCTCATCAATGGCATTTCGAATCAGTAAAGGAATATAGACGCCCACCGCATTGACTACCAACAGGGCAAGCACGCCCAACGTAGCTTTTTTCCAATGGGGGCGCAGGTAGGTGCTGAGTTTTCGCAGTTGAGAGCGGGCCATGAATAGAAGCCAGAGGGATAAAAGCTAGAGGGATAAAAGCTTAGAAACTAGGTCATTGCTTCACTTATGGTAGACGAATTGGGGCGATCGCGCCTTGGCCCAAAACTTTGCCTCGCATCAGGCCCTAGGACTGAGCCCAACTAGAACCAAGCCTAAAACGTGACGCAGCAGGTTTCACTCAGCCAGCCTCGCAGAAAATAGTAAATCGAGGTGAGATATTCTTCAATCACGCGGCTCGATACGGTTAGGGCTTCCACATTCGGAATGAGGCTAGACAAAGCGGCCTCTCCACCATCTGTCATCTGAAAGGCAAAGACATCCGTTGGTCGAGGAATTGCCCTGACCCCTAAGTCGGCAAAGGTGGAAAGGATGCGGCGGATACTCACCGCAGGCGCAACCACGACCACTGTTTCTGCCGTAGGGGCAAAACCTCGCTCGCTTAGCAGCCTCAAAACTTGGACGCCACTCGTCCGGGCACTGACACCGCGTGAGTCGATCAAAATGCGATCGCTAGAGACGCCATTGTTGATCAAAAAGTCGCGGACAGCATCAGCCTCCGGAATATCGTCTTGCCGAATCTCAGGTTGTGGCCCCGCACTCACAATCACCAGCGGGTTGTTGCCCTGACCCACCTGATCGCGGTAGAGCTGAGCCCCATAGAGCAGACGAGACGTCAAAATCGCCCCAAATCCATCTTCTGTACTGCCAAATCGTTGGCGCGTTTGGTAAACCGGATCAGACGGTGTAATCCCGTCTCCCAAAATCACGATGGCGCGAACCGTGTTAGGGTCCGGCACCGGGTCACCCAACCGTGAAATTGTCTCAAACACCGACTGCTGCGACTGGACGGTGAGCCAATAGGCCGTAATCGGTAGGCTAAACACCAGCAAAATCGCCAGCGTTGCCGCAACCAAGTTGCCATTGACCTTGGCCAACCCACTCCGCAACGAAACCGCCAGCAGCAGAATCGACAGCCCCAAAGGCCGCAGCGGAAACGACAAAACGGCCCAAGCCAAACTGACTACCCTGGCGGTCGGGTTGAGAAAAGACAGAATGATAAACGCAAATACGAGCGCGCCGCCTAACCAGGTGAAATAGACCTTGGGAATCAGGCGCAGAAACAGGTAGTACAGAACAATCCCGATCAGCAGCCAAAGGAGGATTTGAGTAAGCAGTACAAACATTGCCGCGTGTCCTTAACCTCGCCTGTATCCATCTGCCGAAATTATTTAATCAGAACTTTGGCGAGATGATCTGGTGATTAACTGCCACAAATATGCCTCAAGTCGGTCCCATTGCAACCGCTCTCCTACTTTTTATATTTGATTATTTCCCTCAACGTCGATCTAATGTCGCCTGAATCGATTCTGTCACCGTCTGAATTACCTTGACTCGGGCATGGTATTTATCATCGGCGGCTATGATGTGCCACGGAGCCAGCGGAGTATGCGTGCGCTGAATTGCTTGGTTGACAGCCACTTCATACAGCGGCCACTGCTCGCGGTTGCGCCAATCTTCGTCTGTAATTTTATGCTGCTTAAATGGGTCTTGCTTTCGCTCTTCAAACCGGCGCAGTTGTTCTTCTGGGCTGATGTGCAACCAAAACTTGACTAGAGCATAGCCTGCATCGACCAGTTGCGCTTCAAATTCGTTGATTTCTTGGTAGGCCCGCCGCCATTCTGCATCGGTTGCAAACCCTTCAATCCGCTCGACGAAGACTCGACCATACCAACTGCGATCGAAGATGCCAATCATGCCCCCTGTGGGGAGCCGTCGCCAAAATCGCCATAGGTAGTGGTGAGCTTTCTCCTCATCGGAGGGAGCCGCAAAGGGATGAACAACGTAGCTGCGAGGGTCAAGCACGTTGGTCAATCGTTTGATTGCGCCACCTTTCCCCGCCGCATCCCATCCTTCAAAGATCGCCAAGACCGGAATTTGATGCTTGTGAATCTTGAGTTGCAGCTTTCGCAGGTTGATCTGTTCCTGCTTGAGTTGGGTCTTATATTCGTCGTCAGACAAGCTGAGGGTGAGGTTGACTCTGGCTAGCAGGTCGGGCTCGGTGGGCTTTAGCTCGGCTTGGGGAGGCAGCTGTGGAATAGGCACAGCAACCTGTAGGCGCTCAAGCGCTTCGGTGAGGGTGGCCGCGACCTGGGTCAATACTTTGACTCTGGCCCACCGTTTAGAGTTGCTTTCCACCAGTGTCCAGGGTGCAGGGCCTGTGCTGGTATGGATCACCATCGCTTCGGCTAGGGCAGAATAGCGGTCATAGTTTTTCTGCTGATGCCAATCTTCCGGACGGACGCGCCACGCATCGAGGGGATCGGCTGCATATTTTTTGAGCCGATGCTTGAGTTCTTTTTCACTGAGATGGAGCCAAAATTTGGCGATCGCCACCCCGTCATCTACCAACTGGCGCTCAAAAGAGTTGATATGCCGCAGGATGATAGGCACCCGCTCCTCAGGGACTCGTTCAAACAGCCGATCCTCTAAAACATGGGTATACCAGCTGTGGTAAAACACGCCAATGCTGCCAGAGGAAGGTAGTTTTTGCCAAAATCGCCGCAGGAATGGATAGTGCTGTTCTTCAGAAGTGAGCGGCCAAATGGGATGGACAGTAAAACCACGCGGGTCCATGCAGTCGGCCAACTTTTTGACCAGTGAGCCTTTGCCTGCCGCTGCCCATCCCTCCAGGACAATTACTACCGCCAGTTTCTTTTCCCAACATGCATACTGGAGCGATCGCAACTGCTCCATCAGCACCTGCATCTGGTCACGGTAGGATTGCTTATCCAGAGAGAGCTTTAAATCCAGGTTGTTCAGCATAGGACCGACCCTGCAGAGAGATCCCTGCCATAAAATCCCCCTCATGGTAGCGCCAACCTTGCAGCTCAAACAGCAGGCTAGGGATCAATTTGTTGGGCACTAGAGGATAGGGAGTACCCCTGTTGGGCCTCTATTAGGGCAGAAAAACCTTGCTACCCATTACAATTTCAAAAAATTTCGGCTTTTTAAGCCATAAATCCTAATTTATTCAAGCTTACGAAACCCATGCCTGATCCCCGTTGAACCTGTCCGGTTAGGCATTCACCCTACGCAGGGTAGAACTCTGTGTGATCCCGAATAGGGCTTTAGGAAGATTTGACTCAGAAAGAAGTCTGTATAATCTAATACTGTTCGCGGGAACTTTATGCAATCTACCAAAAACTTAGTTTAGCTTCATGAATTTTTTAGGATTGATTTGGATTGCCTCCTTCATGGGCAGTTTTCTTTCGTCCGACCATCCCCTGAAGGTCTCCGACTATTTGGCGAAGATTTTTCCGGTGCGGACTGCATCTGCTATCAATAAACCCATGTATCCTCCAACCCCTGGCGCACGTCAGGCCTTTAATCTCCGGAACAGCCATCTCCCTAACAGGAATCTTCGGAACAGCCATCTCCGGAACAGCCATCTCCGGAACAGTAAGCCTCAAGGAGAAGCCCCTCAACCGCACCGCTTTTCCTTTCCGTTGGGAGGCCACCGAGTCAGCCTGCCCCAAACGACTTTCCGCCCAGCCACCTGGCTCAATGCGGTCGAGAGGGCGTTTTCCCATCCTCAGCTCACCCAACCAACAACTGCAGCGGTTCCAATCTCAGCGATGGGCTTGATCCCCTCCACATGGAACATGTCTACGGCTTCCGACGCTCCTGCCAAACACCAACCATCCTTGAATCGATCTGGCAGGCAGGTCAAGCGGCTAAGCCAAAATCTATCGCGCTGGTCTCAAGAGCTAGGCAGACACCTGCAAGTGTTACCGCCTTCGGTGACGGTAGTGCGAGCGGGGGGATACACGGCCAGTCGGAGCGATCGCCCCGATGAGCAAACAGCAGAGCATCCCAACCTTTGGCAGTGTCTTCGCATCCAGCGTCGAGAAACTGTACGGGCCACATCTGCTCAGCCCGTCTTCCAAGTTCGGGTCAAAAGGCAGCTTGTGGCAGAATTGCCCACTCAAGCCGAAGCAGACGTCTTAGCTGCACAGCTCGTAGAACTTTTCAAAGATCCAGACTTTAAGCCCACAGAGTTACAGCCTGCGCTGATCGATAGTCAGCCTGCTGGCAGGGCTGGAGAAACTGTTTTGTTTAGCATCGATCAGCGGCTCGAAGAAGCGCTCGATCGCAGCGCTGAGCTGATCGCAATCGACTGGATTAACAACCTACGATTGGCCCTGGAAGTTGAACCGCTTGACGTAGCTCAGGCCCAAATCCAAATGCACCAATTGACCGCGACCGGAGAAGAACTCGTAGGTACAGCCTCCTGGTATGGCCCCTACTTTCATGGACGTTTGACTGCCGCAGGAGAAACGTTTAACCAAGATGAACTGACCGCAGCTCATCCCTCTCTGCCGTTTGACACCTACCTGAAAGTGACCAACCTGGAAAGCGGCAACTCAGTCGTCGTGCGAATCAACGACCGTGGCCCCTACGTTGGCAGCCGCTCACTCGACTTGTCCAACCGTGCCGCTCGCTGCTTAGACAGTGAAGATTCTGGCGTTGTGCCCTACCAGGCTGTAATTATGGAGCCGACTCCCTCCGAAGAGTTTGCTAGTCAGCCTACATCAGAAGAAGCTCCTCGCATTGCCAGACAGTTTTAAGGCACAGCCAGAGTTTAGCTAGAGTTCGGCTGGAGTCAGAAGAACAATGTGACGGCTGCGATCGATCGCCAACCATCCCTCCTCCCGCAGCTGATTAAGTAACCGTGTAATCGTTACTCGCGTCGTCCCAATTGCATTGGCGATCTGCTGATGCGTCAGCCTGACACTAAGACGAGTCCCGGTGGGGGCAGGCTGACCCACCTCCTGCTTTAGCAACAGCAGTAGATGCCGCAACCGATCTTCGACGCGGCGATAGCCTACCATTGCCAACACGGCTTCGGACTGCCGGAGCCGCCGAGTTAGGTGGGGAAAGATCCCCTGAGCCAATAGGGGAGACTGCTCAATCTCTATCAACGAAAGACGCATTAGATCAACATCTGACAGGGCGATCGCCTGATAGGGACTCATCAAAGTCAGGGGCAAGCCAAACGGCATCGAAGGGCAAGCTAGTCCTAGTAGAGATTCGTCACCGTTGTCGTAGAGCGTTCCCAACTGCACAATGCCTCGACAAACGATCCAAATCTCATGGGGCAGCATTGGAATCGCCTGTCCACTACAAAAGGGATACAGGCTTCTTCCCTGGTAAAGCTCTTCCAGCAAATGCCGCAGATCTAGCTGGGGAGGCACTTCCAAGACAGAAGAATGAAACATATAGATTGCAGCTCAAATTCTGCCCTCACCCTATCGTTCCAAGCTAAAGGGCAGGTAATTTTAAGGTTGGCTTTAGGTTAAGGTTTGTAGCAACTATCACTTTTGCCTTCCCTCAACCCACATCATTTTTTTGGAAAAAGCTAATTCACGTCTTCCTAACGCGAAGGGATAGGGAGCAAAGCAAATTCATTCTAAGCTCCACAATGCTAGGGTCAAACGCTAGGGTTAAATTGGTGGACGCAAAGGTGCAAAAAATCGACTAGAGTGAAATCTGGGCTGTTGTCATCCGTGGATCTCCTTGGCTCTGGCAAAGGTTGTGATTCTGACGAGAGACTGAATCGTCAGCCCACGATTCTACGTCATAAGAGGTTACTGCATGGCATCCATCCGTGAGTTGCACAATCAGCTCATCCACAAAGAACGCTCTGCTGTCGAAATCACTCAGGAAGCTTTAGACCGGATTCAGGCGCTAGAGCCGAAGCTGCGTAGTTTTCTCTGCATAACTGCAGAACAAGCATTAGCACAAGCCCGACAGGTGGATGCACAAATTGCGGCTGGAGAAGAAATCGGACTCCTAGCCGGAATTCCCATCGGCATCAAAGACAATATGTGTACCCGGGGAGTTCCAACCACCTGCGCGTCTCGCATTTTGGAAAACTTTATTCCTCCCTACGAGTCCACCGTCACCACCAAGCTGGCTGCAGCTGGGGCCGTCATGGTTGGCAAAACCAACCTGGATGAGTTTGCCATGGGCAGCTCAACTGAAAACTCGGCGTACCAGGTGACGGCCAATCCTTGGGATTTGGCGCGTGTTCCAGGGGGATCTTCCGGTGGCTCAGCTGCTGCCGTTGCCGCGCAGGAATGTACGGTGGCACTGGGGTCTGATACGGGTGGTTCGATCCGCTTACCCGCTGCATTTTGTGGCGTGGTTGGCATGAAGCCCACCTATGGGTTGGTGTCTCGCTTTGGGTTGGTAGCTTACGCTTCGTCGCTCGATCAGATTGGTCCGTTTGGCCGCTCGGTTGAAGATGCCGCGATTTTGCTGGAGGCGATCGCCGGATATGACCCCAAAGACTCCACCAGCATCAAAGTAGACATTCCCAACTACGCGGCGGCTCTGACGCCCAAACTCAAGCCGGGTCTCAAAATTGGCGTAATCAAAGAAACCTTTGGCGAAGGGTTGGACGAAACGGTGGCCAACATCATTCAGCAGGCCATCGAGCAACTGCGCTCAATGGGAGCCGAAGTGCAGGAAATCTCCTGTCCACAGTTCCGCTACGGGCTACCCACCTATTACGTCATTGCGCCTTCTGAAGCGTCGGCCAATCTAGCCCGCTATGACGGCGTCAAGTATGGTTTGCGGACGGAAGATCCTGACAATCTGCTCTCGATGTATACCCAAACGCGAGCGAAGGGATTTGGGGCCGAAGTCAAACGCCGGATTATGGTCGGCACCTACACCCTTTCGGCAGGGTACTATGACGCCTACTATCTCAAGGCTCAAAAGGTTAGAACGCTGATCAAGCAAGACTTTGAGCGGGCTTTTTCGCAGGTCGATGTGCTGGTCTCCCCCACAGCTCCAACCACCGCGTTTAAGGCTGGAGAGAAAACCGACAATCCGATCAGCATGTACCTGTCTGATCTAATGACGATTCCGGTGAACCTAGCTGGTTTGCCCGCCTTGAGTCTGCCCTGCGGATTTGACGCGCAGGGGATGCCGATCGGTCTGCAAATGATTGGCAATGTGTTGCAAGAGCAACAGCTCCTGCAAGTGGCCTATGCCTATGAGCAAGCAACGACGTGGCATCAGCATCAACCTTCGCTAGACTAGCGATTGTTGAGTCTTAATTAATTAGAGCAATTCAGACTGATTAATTAAGACGGGTCGATTCAGAGACTGGTCGATTCAGACTGGTCGATTCAGACTGCTCAATTCAGATGGATCGATTTAGACTGATCAATGTTTGGGAGGCGAGGTTGGAGCTGCTCAAAGATGCCCCTCGCCTTGCCAGAATCCCCATTGCGATCGCCAAACTGCCATGCTACAAATCCTGCTGTCTTCTCCACCCAAGCTATTTCTGATCGGGTTGGGCTTGCTCGGAGCGATCTATGTCTGCGTCTGCTTAGTACTGGTGCTACAGCAAAGTCGGATGATTTTTTTTCCGACGCCCCTTCTCGAAGCAACCCCCGCAGATGTGGGTCTGGCCTATGAAGAAGTCTGGATTCCGGTATTTGGCGATCGCCCCTCAGAGAAAATTCACGGCTGGTGGATTCCCTCTCCCCAACCGGATGCGGGTGTCATGCTACAACTGCACGGCAACGGCTACAACATTGGGGCCAACATCACCCAGGCCGCGTTTCTTCATCAGCTTGGTTTTTCTGTATTGCTAATCGACTATCGCGGCTATGGCCAGAGCCCAGGCCGCTTTCCGAGCGAAATTCAAGTCTATCAAGATGCCGAAGCTGGGTGGCGACACCTCGTCCAAGATCGGCAGATTGTTCCAGACCAGATCTTTATCTTTGGGCATTCGTTGGGTGGGGCGATCGCCATCGACCTAGCACTACAGCACCCCGCCGCCGCCGGACTATTTGTTGAAAGCTCCTTTACCTCCATGCTAGACATGGCTACCCGCACCAAGCAACTGGGGATGTTTCCAGTGCGGTGGCTGTTAAACCAACGGTTTGAGTCGATTCAGAAAGTGCGATCGCTCCAGCTTCCGGTCATGTTCATTCATGGTGATGCCGATCTAGCCGTACCGTCCGACATGAGTCAGCAGCTTTACGAAGCCGCCTCTGAACCCAAACAGCTCTTGCTCGTGCCGATGGCTGGCCACAACAACGTGAGTGAGGTTGGCGGAATGCAATATCGGCAGGCGATACAAGAATTTATAGGCCATTGCAAAGAATCAATGTTAAGGGTTCAACCTTAATTCTACCGACAAGATAAGATGGGAACATTTCAGGGTCGTGCAGTTCTACGAGCACTCTTCTTGCTCCCCATTTGGCTACGATCGCTTGTTCTCCGCCCCATTCGCAACTGGCTGTATTTTCGTTTCAACTTTAAGACCGCTTCTAATCTGACCGCTTCCAATCAGAGCAGGGCCATGCAAACACCCAAACCCGTTTCTAGCCCGGATCAGTTGCCTTCCTCATCGGGGCAAATTGACCTTCCCTCCCCACCTGAGCGGGCTACCTCCCACCAAGAACTCACTACAGATTGGGCGATCGCCTCCCCGGATTGGATCTCCCCAAATTGGTTGCCGTTGTTTCGGCACAGCAGCCAGCTTTTGGTTGCCGCAGTAGAACCTGAAACGTTGGCCCTACAGTTTGCCAACGATGCTTTTTATCACCTGATGGGCCTTGCCGCCGCAAATGGCATCAGGTTGTCTGACTGGCTCTCTGCCTCCGAACAAGCCACCTTGCAGCAGCTTTACCGACGACATCTACTCCATCTAGTGCTGCGCCAGTTTTACCAGCTTGATGCACCAGCCTGCCGAGTTCTCGACCAGCCCGTACTGCTGTGCTTAGGCCAGCCCGAAACGTCTCTGCGCTACATTCAAGTGTGGTGGCGATCGCATCAGCTCCAGATTTGGCGGCTAAACCCCCAGCATGACGAGTTTTCAGAACTAGGCCTCAGCTCTCTGAGCGCAGCAAAATTTGCAGAACGCATGATGGCACCGGGGCAAATGCAAGCCCTAGAGCAGCAGTTGGCGTTGTCTAACTATAAGGTCGAGGGGCAGCTATGGCTGGAAGGGGTCGATATTACGGCTCAGGAAACCGTTCGGCAAATTACGCAGCTTTTGATCGATCAGGACTCAATCTTGCAGCCGCAGAAGTTTGAGCAGGTCAATCTAACCCTACAACGATTATTTAGGGCCAATAGCACGGTAATTTTTTGTCTTGAAACAGACCAGATCCGGCTATTTACCCATTCCACACAGCAGGGAGTGGCGATCGCCCCCTATGCTTTCAGTTCGCTGCAGCAGTCTTGTATTTTGCGGGCAATCGAGTCAAAGCAAATTTTGACCGTACCCGACTTGGCGACTCATGATTTGACTGCTTGCGAGCAGCGACTGCTCGAACTGGGCGGACGATCGGTGTTGTTGGTGCCGCTGGTAGTGCATGCCCAAGAGGAGATGGCCCAGTCGGTAGGGGTGGTAGCTGTCCTGAGCGATCGCCCCTACCATTTTGATGAGCTAGACTGCCGCTACGCCGAGCAACTCATGCCCGCCTTTACAACCGCGCTGACAGGGGCAATCCGGCAGATGGCGCAGCAGCGATTGCTCACCAATATCCACCCCGCTGTTGAATGGCGATTCGCCCAAGAGGCAGAGCGACGCAGTTGGGGGCTTCCGCCAGAGCCTGTGATCTTCACACAGGTCTACCCCATCTACGGGATATCCGATATTCGCGGCTCTTCTGCCGAACGCAATCGCGCCATTCAGACCGACCTACTAGAACAGTTTCGGCTGGGGCTGGCGATCGTTGAAGCTGTCTGTGAAACCCACTCTCAAGCTCTCGTCGAGCAACTCCGGCTAGATCTGCAAGACTATATAAACCAGCTTCAGGCTGAAGTGACCGTCGATGCAGAAGTAAGTGGAGTTCGGTACTTGCGCGATCGCCTAGAGATTTACTTCGATTACTTTACGCAGTGTGGTCCCACTGCTCTCGCTGCGGTCAATACCTATCGCGCCGCCTGCGACAACGAAAATCAATGTATCTACCAGGCCAGAGCTCGCTATGATCACACCTTGACATTGATCAATACTCGCTTGCGAGCAACGTGGGAAGAATGGCAAGTACACATGCAGAAGATTACGCCCCACTATTGCGACATTGAGGCCACCGACGGCATTGATCACATGATCTATGCAGGCAGTTCAATGGATCCCAACTTTTCTATCTTTCACCTCCGTAGCCTCCGCTATGAGCAGCTTAGGGCCGTCTGTGCCTGTGCCCGCACCGGATTTCAAATTCAGGTAGAGCACAACACCGATATGGCAGTCACACATTTGGTCTTGATTCAAGATGCCACTGTTGATATCTTTCATGATGAAAAGACTGAGCGGCTGTTTGATGTCCGGGGGAGTCGCGATACGCGCTATGAAATCGTTAAAAAGCGGATCGAAAAAGCTGTCGATCAAAAGACCCATACCCGAATTACCCAACCCGGCATGCTAACGCTGGTTTACTCCACCGAGGAAGAATGGCGCGAGTATCATCAATATCTCCGCTACCTCATGCGAGAAGGCTGGGTCGATAAACCGATTGAATTAGGCGCAGTCGAACCACTGCAAGGCGTTACGGGTCTCAAGTTTGCACGGGTTAGAGTGCTAGCAGGTGATCAAAATTAAGGAAGAATAGCAATTGCTATTTTAAAGCTTGGGCGGTGGCGTTGAACTAGGGGATGGTTGCTGTCGGGCTGTAATGACTAGGCGATCAAAATACCAATTTAATACAGGTGCCATCAGGCTATGGAGTCGATGGAGGAGGATCATTTCTAGACCGGGGGCGATCGCAAAGGTTTTTTTCTTGATACCTTTGATAATCACCGCCGCGACATCCTCTGGGCTCCAAGTTTTGGCAGTGCCTGTAATTAATTTTGTTTCAATAGGTTTTGTCTGATTTTCTTGCTCAAGCTGGGGCGTGTCTGTATCGGGCGGATAAACCACCGAAACATAAATACCGGAAGGTTTCAACTCCCCCCGCAGGGCTTCGGCCAGTCCTCGTAGAGCAAACTTGCTGGGGCTATAAGGTGTGTAGCCATAGAGGCCAATCAGCCCTGCACCAGATGAAATCAAAACCACATGGCCTTGTTGCTGCTTTTCCATCGCGGGGAGGGCTGCTTTGATCGCATAGAGAGAACCCAAGTAGTTGACGTTCATGGTGCGCTCGAAGATTTCTATTGGCAAATCCCGAAAGTAGCCAGGATGCGCCATGCCTGCGGAGACAATGAGCAACGCTGGGGCTCCTAATTTCTCAATAGCCGTGTGAATGGCTTGCTCAATTTCAATTTGATTAGAAATATCAGCGGCGATCGCCACAACTTGCTGATGCAAAGAAGCTCTCACAGCTTCAATATCTGCTTGTGCGACCTCAAGTTTAGCAGGAGTGCGGGCAATGATTGATAGATCAGCCCCCTCACAAGCTAGCTGTTGGGCGGTGGCTTTGCCAATGCCGCTAGAGCCGCCAACCAAAATCGCGTGCTGCTGCTGAAAATAGAGGGGGCGATCGCCTGAATTTTGCATCTTGCTTGATCAATGACTGACCTCATCCTAGAGGAAAGCACAACTACATGAGCCAACTCAAGCCCAAGCACTGTGTTGAGGCCGTCACAGGCGAGGGCACCGTTGAGAGATGCCCCCTAAATCTGCCCGTCTTCACGTTCTAACGGTTTAACAAACGCCCACAGTTGCGCTCTGTGCTGTTGACGCGATTGCTGGTTCGACACTGTTCCCAGGCGATTTGATTCGCCAAACGACGGGGGAGTTGATCTTCACTCCGTCGTGCCAACCGGAAGAACCGTAAGCTTTCCTCTTCCCGGTTTTGACGAACCAAGATTTGAGCCTTGAGGTAGAGCAGATCTGGGTTATCAGGCGTTGTTTCTAAAGCACGCTCAACGGCCTGCATCGCAAGATCTTGCCGATCGAGATCTCGGTAGCCGATCGCAATTCCCCGCTGAGCCAGATAGCTCGGGGCGGCACTGTTTTCTAGGCGGGCGATCGCATCTGCTGGATTAGAGAACGGCAAATTCACCGCTAGCATGAGGTCCATGAATCCCTTGAGCAGGTTCAGCTCTGGATCAGTCGGATCAATTCTTTCGGCGGCCCCCATGTTGTCGAAGACCTGACGGAGTTTTCCGAGCACCGCAGGCGTAGCGCGGACTGTCTCTTGGGTAGAGATCAGGTGAGCCCCTTCGAGAAAATGTCCGGCGGCGATGTAAAGATGTCCGCGTAGGGGGTCGGTTTGCAGCAGTCGCTCGGCAGCTTCGCGGGTCCGGGTCGCATTTTCGCCTAGCTGATTCCAATCGCGCTCAAGATAACCCAAAGAGGCTCTAATCGCATAGGCCAAGGGTTCGCTGGTATTGTTGTTTTCCAACAGCTGACGAGCTTCCTGGTAGTTGCCCTGTTCAAACATGGCTTTGAAGGCCGCTTCGGTCTGCTGATCGACCATGCGAGCGTCACCCGATCGAAAGGGATCGGCTAGGGCTGGGCCTGCCCACAGGCTCAAGGCGATCGCCACTGTTCCAGCCAAACCAGAAGCGAACCGCCGGAGTGAGATCGACCGCTGGGGCTGGTGCTGTCTGTGGAGAGAGAACACTGATGCTGTAGGCATTTCTGTCATATCTGAAGCCTCAGAACAAAGATGATAGAGCGAATGGGTGCGAATGGGTGCGCCTTAGCGCGGGAACAGTTAGCGCGGGAGTAGTTAGCGCGGGAGCAGTTAGCACGGGAGCAGACGATCCAGCAGGTGGGAAAGCAGGTGAAAAGACCCGGTGAACGCTTTGCAGACAAAGGTTTCATGCTGGGAACTGCTTTCAGCTATGACGCGATCGCCCGCTGCAGGTTCCGTCCTGCCCCGGATGCAAAATTCCTCAAGTACTATGGAGCAAGACCGGGATCAATCAACCGGGATCAATCAAACCGTACCCGACTTCAAACTCCAACTCAAGTCATATGGCAAAATCTGTCCTACTCCCCTTCGCTAGATTTATGGGTCCACGATAATCTCAAGATAATCTGTTGATTGGTTAACCTTTCGTACTCCGCCGTTAATGCTCTATCTCAAAGACCTGGTTTATCACCCTGCTGCCACTCCCCAAGCTATTCTCAAGTCGGTCAGTTTGGAGTTAGGGCCTCAACAACTTGGGCTGATCATTGGCCCCAGCGGTTCTGGTAAGAGCACCTTACTAGAGATTTTGGCTGGACTCGCTCAGAAAAGTAAGGGGTCTATTCAATGGCGCAATCAGGTGCTTGAACCCGAACAGTTACGGCAGCTCGCGGGGTTGGTCTTTCAGTTTCCAGAACGGCATTTTTGTGGCAATACCATCCTCGATGAACTGCGGTTGGGCCATCCTGAGTTGGGGAAAGACCGGATGGAACAGGCCTTGGGAGAAGTGGGCCTCTCCCATCTGTCGTTTCAGACCTCTCCTCAGGCTCTAAGCGGTGGGCAGCAGCGGCGGTTGGCGTTGGCGGTGCAGTTGATTCGTCAGCCCTACCTCCTCTTGCTCGATGAACCTACCGCAGGATTAGATTGGTCGATGCGGCAGCAGTTGGTCAACTTGCTATCTAAGCTCAAGCAAGATTGGAGTTTGCTGATTGTGACCCACGATGCGGGAGATTTGTTGGCGATCGCCGATCGCTGCTGGACGATTGATCAGGGGAATCTGCGGCCAGTAGATGCTGAAACGCTAGCGTCCCAAACGCCTCAACCTGCTGTCCAGAGTTAGTCAGATGAATTTAGCCAGATGAACGACAATATTACTCAACTGCCACCTCAGGCAGACCTATGGCAGCAAACCCTTTCCTGGCAGCCTGATGCGGCTCAGCAAGCTCGGTTTCAGCAACTTTATGAACTGATTTTGGCTGGAAATCGGCACCTAAACCTGACCCGTATTACCGAACCGAGTGAATTTTGGGAAAAGCATCTTTGGGATTCGCTGAGTGGGCTTGCCCCCTTTTGGAAGGCTCAAACCGCTGCGACTGAGTTTTCTCTGCCGACGCCTGAGGAAGGCTCCGAATCAATCAGCGTGATTGACATTGGCACAGGGGCAGGATTTCCAGGAATTCCAGTCGCGATCGCCCACCCCGGTTGGACGGTGACACTGCTGGACTCCACCCGCAAAAAGATCGCGTTTCTCGATCAAGTGGTCGAAACGATGGCTGTTGGCAACGTCAAAACCCTTTGTGGCCGAGTTGAGCAAGTGGGTCAAGATCCTCAGCATCGCCAACGCTACCATCTGGCCATGATCCGAGCGGTTGGGTCGGTGTCTGCCTGTGCAGAATATGCCCTGCCACTGTTGCAAATCGGCGGCATCGCCATTCTCTATCGCGGCCAGTGGTCTGACGAAGAAGCTCTGCCGTTGCAAGCAGCGCTCAAACCCCTGGGAGGGCGTCTAGAAATTGTAGAACAGTTTGAAACGCCCCTAACTCAAGGTATCCGGCACTGCCTCTACCTGCGGAAAGTCAAAGCGACGGCACCCGAGTTTCCGCGCGCGGTCGGCATTCCTGTTCAGAAACCGCTTTAGCTTTGAGCGCCTTTAACTTCGAGCGCCTTTAACTTCGAGAGGCTTTAGCTTTGAGAGAGCCGTTTGGCCGCCTGTCCGCCTAGCAGTTGATGGGCTTCGGTCAGAAGGCTAGGAATCTTGTCAGCATGGGGACTATGGGCAAGACACTGTCGCAGATCTAGACGTTCGACTTGGTCGGCTTTCTGTCCGGGTAGCCAATGCCCACCATTCCCCAACAGTCCGTAGCGCATCTTGCCATATTCGACCATGTCGTAGGCGATCGCCAAATTTCGCAACCACAAAATGACTGGAATATTCATGCCGCCAGGAGTTTCTTCAGGCTTGGGCAGGCCAACAGACCAGGTTTTAAACCAGTCTTCACCGAGACAGGCGATCGCCTCGTTCTCCAATCTGGCCAAAATCGGCGGCAGAATATCAGAGGCTTGATCCAACAACGCAACCGTCTTGAGATGCTCTTCCAAATCTTCGGGTCGAGCCGCACCAATGCTGAGGGTATGCACCTGCGAGTAGCTGAGGCAAAACAGGTTGTTAAACACCATCGGGCTAAGCGGAGCGCAGAGATCAACCAGCTTTTGGGGTGGATCATAGAGCTTGCCGCCTTTGTCGGAAGGGCTGATGATAAACACGCCCATATCGTGCGCGGTCGCGGCTTGAATGGCGGGCCAGTTGAGCTGATTGATGTAGTACCAGTGTAGGTTGATGTAATCGAACTGGTTGGTGGCGATCGCCTTGAGAATAACCTCCGTCGGGCCGTGGGTCGAAAACCCAATGGCGCGCACCTTCCCTTGGGCCTGTAGCTCGCGCGCCACATCCAGACATCCTCCTGGTCGCACGCTGTACTCTAGCAACTCTGGCGTGTTGATGCCGTGCAGCCCTAGCAGATCGACATAGTCGAGCTTGAGATTGGCAAGAGACTGCTCACACGTGCGACGAAACTCTTTAGGGTTGGCCGTTGGACTGACTTTGGTTTGAACAATCAGCTGCTCACGGGGATATTTTGGCAAAATGCGCCCTAGCTGAACCTCAGAAGTGCCATATCCTCTGGCGGTTTCGATGTGGTTGATGCCAGAGGCGATCGCCCGCTCAATCGTAGCCTCCAAGTTGGCCTGCTTGTCTCGGGGAATCGTCCAGCCCGGAACATCTTTCCAGGAGTGTTGATAGCGCATTCCGCCACAGGAAAACACGGGCATCTGCAATTCTGTGCGTCCGAATCGTCGGTACTGCATGAGTTACCAGTAAAAATCAAAAAGATAGTGCTCATTAAAACTTAACACCATCTGATTTGGCTGGGTTTGAGGGAAAAAAGGCATTAGCCCTGACAAAACGTAGAGACGCGATGAGTTGCGCCTCTACAAGTGATTATTGATCCAGAGAGGGCCGTCTACATCTCTCGAACGGAAGCTTCGCCATCTTTGACCTCACCAATTAAAACCAGGGTAGTCACACCCACAAAGAGGCCATTTTCTAGCACACCGGGAATGTTGTTGAGGATCTTTTCTAGCTCCGCCGGATTTTCAATTGCCCCAAAATGGACATCAAGCACCATGTTGCCTTGATCGGTAATAACGGGGCCATCTTTGCGGATGCCCATCCGGAGTTCTGGCTGTCCACCTAGCTTTTGGACTGCTCTCATCACTGGAGCAACGGCGATCGGCAGGACTTCCAGCGGCAGGGGAAAGGCTCCCAGACGCTCAACAATCTTGGAGCTATCGACGACGACAATAAACTCTTTGGCGAGAGAGTCTACAATCTTTTCGCGGGTATGGGCCGCGCCACCGCCTTTAATCAGGTTCTTTTGAGGATCAACTTCATCAGCCCCATCAATGGCGATATCAATTTGATCGACTTCATCTAGGGTGGTGAGGGGAATGCCATATTGCTTGGCTAAAACGGAAGCCTGAAATGAAGTTGGAATACCCTTGATGTCTTTGAGTTCTCCAGAGCTGATGCGATCGCCCAAAAACTGGATCGCAAAAGCAGTGGTTGATCCCGTTCCCAATCCGACAATGGAGCCAGATTTGACACGGTCAGCAGCAGCTTTACCCACCTGCTGTTTCATCAGCTTAACGGGATCAAGTCCTACGGTCATGTTAAAACCTCCTCTGGTTTCACAAAATGTATGATGTGTCTGAACACACGGTTTCTAGCTTGACGCAAAGTTGACCCAATTCCTAGGGTTTTGAGAAAACCAGTGCTTTCTACAGTTCAAGCATTCTGGTCACGACCCAAAACCTGAATCGGCAAACTAAATCAGATGAATTAGGGCTTCGATGAGAAGTTGATTTTGCTCAGGGGTGCCAACTGTGATGCGGAGTTTGTTATCTAGACCGGGCTGGTTGAAGTAGCGCACCAGAATGCTTCGGGCTTTTAGAGCGAGATAAAGTTGTTCGGCCTGGTGGTTGGGGGGTTGCACCAGCAAAAAATTGGCTTGAGAGTCCCAGAGCTGAAAGCCCAACTGCTTGAGATCGGCGGCTAGCTGGGTGCGCGAGGCTTTGACCTTGTTGGCACATTCGTTTTTGTAAGCCTGATCGCGAATGGCGGCGGCACCAACCAAACAGGCGATCGCATCAATGTTGTAACTATCCTTGACCTTAAAGAGACCACTCAAGAGATCGGGAGGGGCGATCGCAAACCCCAACCGCAGCCCTGCCAGCGAGTAGCCCTTGGAGAGCGTCCGCACCACCATCACATTCTCAAATTCCTGCACCAGAGGGAGCGCAGACTCTTCGGCGAAGTCTACGTAGGCTTCATCGATGACCAGCAGGCCCGCCACGCTTGCCGCCAATTGTCGCAGTTCGTCAAGGGAGACGCTATGCCCAGACGGGCTATTCGGGGTGGCGATGAATGTCACCGCGCCCTTGGCTGCCGCTAGTTCTGCAATCGGCAAACGGTAATCGTCCCCATAGGGAACTTCAACACACTCTGCTGGCTGAATCTCGCTCAGCGTTCGGTAAAGCACATAGGTCGGCATTGGGTAGACGACCTTTCGCCCCAGATCGGCACAGGCTCGCACAATTAGATTGAGTAAATCATCGCTACCGTTGCCTACAATGATCCAATCGATGGGAACCTCAAAGACGGCTGCGATCGCCTTGCGAAACTCATTCGCGTAGGAGTCGGGATAACGGCGCAGCCATTCGCTGTCGAGATCTCGGAGAATGGCGATCGCCTGCGGCGACGGGGGGTAAGGGTTCTCGTTGGTGTTGAGCTTAATGACAGGGGTTCCAGGCTTGGGCTGCTCACCAGGAATGTAGCCCGTCATGGCATCCACACTAGGCCGAAAATAAGAGGTCATGGCGCTGCGATGAATCAAACAATCCTCTAGTGTAGAGCCAGTGTAGAGCGATTTGGATTGTCTTCAGCTCATCTCATCAGCAAGGCAGGCCGTCAGGCAAGCATGAGAAAAGCCCCTGGACGTCTGGCCGTGTTTCGACTCCAAGGGCTTCTCTTTAAATTCGATCTCTGACTCCTCACTGCTACAGCATCTCACAGAGTGGGAGTTTGAGTGCATCCCTTGTGACAGATCTTAGATTGGCTGTCCTACTTCCTAAGGCAGACCCCACTAGGTATTCCCTGCAGGAGGATCGCTCCCACAGATTGCTCTCATTATTAATCAGAATTAATTCAGACACTATTGATTAGACACACCAGAGAAATTAATCTTTTCTTTAGGCGAGAACGCCAATTCCTAATATCACCATCACAAATAGAATGAGGGCTACAATCAGGAAGACACCAAATAGAATGCGAGATATAGTCGCTGCGCCTTGTGCAACTCCGCTAAATCCAAGTGCTCCGGCAATAACAGCGATAACCAACGCAACAATTGCCCATGTCAGCAAGTCCATGAGAATTTTCTCCTGAGAGAGTACTATTTCAATTTAGAAACTCGATTTGTGGCTGTCCTCATCCCTACGGTTGAGACATCTCCGTCTTTCGTGGGAGGAGTGAATGAATTGGGTTAGGATACGGCTGTTTTTCGAATGGCTATTTTTTTAAATGATTACTTCAAATGAATTGAAGAAATAAAGCGAAGTTTAAATAAGTGGCGATCGCCCTCAAGAAAAGCAGCGATCGCCTTAATAAAGTTATCAGATAGATGCGAAATCTTAGAGCAATGACTAATTCACAGCAGCGCAAGGATTAGCCGAAGCGCAGGGATCTTCACTCTTGGCGGCGCAAGGATTAGCCGAAGCACAGGGATCTTCGCTCTTAGCTGCACAGGGATTGGCAGCACAAGGATCTGCTTGAGTTTCAGCGCCAGGGGCTTGAGTTTCAGCGCCGGGTTGCGAGCAAGCCCCCAACATCACCATACCCATCATGGAAGCCACCGATAGAGCTGCAATATACTTAACCTTCATCAGTTTTAATCTCCAAAGTCGTTTAGATCAGTTAGATCAGTCGAAGAGGCGCGCTACTTGAGCAAGACTGCTTGATATTAGATTGAGGAAGCTGAGTTTCGCCTGAGAAACTGCTGGGCAGGAGATTAATTTTTGCGATCGCATCTGTCGCGTCAGAGTAAAAGCAGGAATTCTCAGGTGAAACTCATGTTCTTGAGATAAAAGAGTTCTATAGGCAAACTGCAGACAGTGCCGCTCAACTTAGGCCATGTTATGACCTCACAACTCTCCAGCCTTGAAGAAAAAGATCGTGCCTCAGTCAGCCAAGATTGGCTCGTCACGGGGGAAGGTAGCTGTATTGCGCTCAGCTTGGAAGAACTGGAACTACCAGAATCTCCCTACCGGCTATACCGATTTTTGACAGAAATGGAAGATATTTTGGCATCCGTGCCAGATATGTCAGGTCGAATCAGGGCGATCGCCCCGCTAGTGCGTAAACTCCTGATCAGTTCTGACTGGCTGCAAATGGAGTTTACCTATCCTGCTGCTGATCCAGGCTGGTCAGTCCGGTTTCTGTATCGCGAACCCAACTACCCGATCACAATACAAATGGTGGCATGGCTACCGGGCAATCAATCTCCCATTCACAACCATGCAACTTGGGGTCTTGTCGCTCTGATCAGTGGTCAAGAAAAGAATCGACTGTGGAAGCGATCGCCCACCCCCGACAATCCCGATCGCATTGAATGCGTAGGTGAGCAAATTTTAAATCCTGGTGACATCATTGGCTTCTTGCCAGAAGCAATTCATAGCGTTGAGCCATTGGGTGACGAACCCGCCATCACCTTCAATCTCTATGGTATTACAGACTTTTCTCAGCGTCTTGAGTTTGATCCAGTCCATCACACCGCCAAGACCTTTTAAAGTTTTATCCACTTCAGGAAAATCTTGCTTTCAACCCAGCTTCTTCTCAGGATGCTCTCATTTAGATCTGGTTTGATCAAAGGTATAAATCTTTTTCTTGAAAGGCAACCCCATGCTCAACAAGTTCACCGTTTTTACCGCAGCCTCCCTGTTCAGTGTAGGAATTATTTCTAGCTGTGCAACTTCTCCAGCCAATACTAGCTCAGATCCTAGTCAATCCAACCTTACTCAAGCCCAAGTCGAAGCGACCTCAAGCCCTACTCCAACCCAGGCCAAAGCCGACGCCGAACCGACCATCTATGCCGAAAATGAAATTGCCATCAAAGGGTTTGATCCGGTTGCCTACTTTACTGAAAGAACTCCGACCCTAGGCAGCAGCCAGTTTGAGTATGAATGGGAAGGTGCAACCTGGCAATTCTCAAGCGTTGAAAACCGAGACTTGTTTGCCAACAATCCTAGTCAATACGCTCCTCAATATGGTGGCTACTGTGCCTGGGCTGTCGCGCAGGGATACCTTGCTCCTATTGATCCAAATGCTTGGGCCATTGTAAACGAGCGGCTCTATCTCAACTTCAATTCAGAAATTCAAACTCGCTGGCAACGAGACATTCCAGGCAATATCGCCAAAGCAAATACCAATTGGCCTGCTGTCCTCATCCCATAAAGCAGTTTCATTTTCCTCTTGGAGACAAGTTGACTATCTTTTCAGGGGAATGGTGCGTTACGGCTGCGCCTAACAGCACCCTACAGCATCATTTATTTATGTTCACCTACTTATCATCGGCACAAGATGCTACTTCAAAGCCTGAGTTATCTCGAACTTCAACACTGCAAGAATAGTCGATTTTGCTGTTATTGCCACCTTGGCTACGGTTGTTTTGAATGATGTTGCGCTGCCCGCCAGAACTAGCTTTAGCCAAAATGCCGCCGTTGATGGTATTATCTTCAATCCGAACGTTGGACATTGAGTTCGGGCCATTATTAGTATCGGCACTTACATAAATCAAGACATTCCTCAATTGAGTTCCTGGCCCGCCTGCCAAAACTTCATTGTTGCGAATCACGACGTTTTCAATGTCTGGAACCTTGTACAAACCGATATAGCTGTTACCTCGGTTGTTTTGAATAGTGACCCCGTTGATACTTGTGCCGCCACAGCATTGCTGGATGAGGATGCCTTCACCATCTACGCTTTGATAAACAGTGTCCATAACGCGATGACTGAAAACTTCGTAGGTGTTGTCTTCAACTGCAACATTCCAACCCGCCCAGTCAATAGCTCGATTTTCAAAGGTCACAGCTCCCCTAGGCTGACGTTTTCCAGTTGGATCGGCCCATCCTGCCTTATCAGCGCGATCGCGAATTTCATTCCCCTTAATCACCAAACCAGAACCAGCGGCATGAATCCCGACTCGCATGGTTTTGTAAACCCAGTTATCCTGAATTACGATTCCTTCGCGAAACAAACCGGGTTCAGTGTCGGGACTGCTGCCATAGCTAAAGCCTCCATCTTTGGAACGATTCACAACAATGCCGTAATGGTCGCTGTAGCTAAACGGCACTCTTGAGCCATCATCGTAGGTAATCACTTCTTTTTGATCAACAGAGCGGATGGTGTAGCCCGGTTGCTCGTAGATGTCGGTGATCGCATCGTTGAGACGGTTGTTGGCAATCAAGACATTGGCGAGAGCGCTAACTTTGATGTTGGCGGCAAAGCGATCGCCAAATCGCATCCAACCAGCTTGAAACTCGCTGTCAGGAATACTAGCGTCAGGCTGAGCCACATTATTGCTACGGATGCCAAACAGGACAATATTTTGATTTTCAGCTACATCAACATCACTAATGAATTGAATTGCAGCTCGATTGATATCGAGATTGACCAATCCCAGATTGCTATCTGTATTGGGTGAAGTCGTCAAAATCTGTTTGAATGCCGTCTCATTAGGCGTGCCATTTCCAGACAGAGTAGGTTCATACTGAGGGAACTCCAACCTTGTCGGCGGCTGATAACCTTCTGCCTTGGCATCAGTGCTAGATGGAGTTTCACCTCGCAAAACCACCCCATCAGCTAGCAATAGATTATCGGTAAACGTGTAGGTGTCGGCAGGCAAATAGACAACACCTCCTCCATTGGCTGTGGCTGCATCTCTGGCTGCATTGAAACGATCTAGATCGGTGGAGCCTTCAAAGTCATTGATGTTATAAACACACGACCATTGAATATCATTCGTCCAGGCCAAGGACTGCTCTGCGTACCGACTCATGACCGGATTGTCTGTGGGGCCACTGCTAGAACTGCCGCAGCTTGGTGAACCTGTTGCCTGAGAAAGCTCTGTAGGAGGACTCGTCTGGACTGGAGGACTGGCCTCTGTCGCGCGATCGCCACTACAGGCTACCACCAGATAGCTCAGACCCATTGCCAGTGTGAACAGAAGAATATTGATTCGCAGAGAACGCCAAAGTCTTCTAGGGCGGCGTTTGAGTGATTTGAACATCAGCTTTTAAATAGAATTCAACACTGGACGGGATGAAGTATGCCTGACTCTGGGCTAGCTAGCGGTCATGGCCGTTTGGCTCGTTGCCTGTGTGCTGTATCCTAACAATTGAATTCTACTGATGGCATCCGTGCCTGAAGCGAACTATTTAACTCTGCTAGCTTTCATTGCGCTCATACTCAATCAAGAGTCCGAAAAACTCTAGCGTGTGATAGTAAATTTTGAATGGAACTGAGGGCTGTAAGTGCGATTCTAATTCTTGAACAGGGCAGTGATCGAGAAGGAAAGATTGACCGCCAGCCGAGTTTTTCTTTCTGGAGTCAGGGAAGATCTTAGTACGGGACGAGACCTTGCAGCTTTCGGAGTCTCTAGTTATGGTTTGGGAATAAGAAAAGACCCCGGCAATGCCGACTGTTCGCTCAGTAGCTTACAGGGTATTCATTACCTACCGCGATCGCATGACTCCCGACGATTCCCAACGAATTCAGGCGTTTATTGAAAAATGGCAAGGCTCGGAAGGTAATGAGCGAGCCCTGAAACTTCTAAATTCAGAGTTTTTACGTTTTTGGATGCTGAAGTCTTACCAGATAACATGCTGATTGCAATTGCATTAATAGATGCATATTTTTTAGGCATTTTATCAAGCAAAGTACATATCCATTGGGCGTTTACTGCAGGTGGGAGGATGGGTGTTGGCAATGATTTGAAGTACTCAAAAACAACTTGCTTCGACCCCTTCCCCTTCCCAGATCCCACCCCAGAGCAAAAACAAAAAATCTGCGAACTGGGCGATCGCCTTGACACCCACCGTAAACAAGTCCAGGTCGCCCACCCAGATATCACCATCACCGGAATGTATAACCTGCTAGAAAAACTCCGGGCCGGGACACCCTTCACCGATGGCGATCGCGAATACAACAACAAAGCCCTCGTCTCCACCCTCAAACAAATCCACGACGAGCTAGATATTGCCGTTCTCGACGCCTACGCCTGGCCCCACGACATCACCGACGAACAAATTCTTGAAAAACTTGTGGCTCTTAACGCCGAACGCGCCGAAGAAGAACGCAACGGCCATATTCGCTGGCTCCGCCCAGAGTATCAAGCACCCGAACAGGCACAACCCATTCAAGTAGCGATCGCAGGCATCGTTAACGAAAAAGAAGCGATCATTGAACCCGTTGAGCAGCAGAAATGGCCTACCCAACCCAAAGCACAACTCGCCGCCATCCGCGACCTGCTACGCACCACCCCTGGTGAATGGACAGTGGCACAGGTTGCCGCTCAATTTACGGGCAAGAACACCCAGAAAAAATTGGATGCCATCACCGAGAACCTGGAGCGCTTGGAATGGTTTGGTTTAGTCATTGCTGAAAACCATGAAGGTATCGCTCACTGGCACTACGCTGAATCTTCCCAGGTTGCATAATTGCTTGGGCGTGAACGACCCACCCCTCACGCTTCGCGTAGTTTAAGTTCGTTAAACTGGCAACGGAGCGAATCATAGCCGTGGGGGATTTGTGGAGACGGATAATAGCCTGAGTCAGTTGCCGACATTGCTACAGCCGTCGAGGCGTCAGGTCTGGGTGCAAGCGATCGCCCGCTCACTGTATCAGATGGGCTATGGGGTGATTCAATTCTACATTCCGCTGATTTTTGTTAATCAGGTGGAAATGTCGGCAACTGTGGTGGGTATTGGCATCGGCAGCGGTTCACTAGCGGGTGTCTTAGGACATTTGCTGGGCGGATATCTAGCCGATTCTCCCCGATATGGCCGTAAGCGAACGCTGCTCTTTTCGGCGGGGCTATCAATCCTGGCAGCACTGTTTTTGGTGCGAACTCAAAGTTTGCCAATGTTGGTTTTGGCTAACTTGCTGCTAGGACTCAGTGCTGGATGCTATTGGACGGCTGCCGATGCTGCCGTGATGGATGTAACGAGTGCGGAGCAACGCCATCGGGCCTTTGCAATTTTGGTGCTGGCAGACAATGTAGGATGGGGATTAGGCATTTTGGGAGGTGGTGCGCTCCTAACGCTTTTTCCGCAGACTCAAATCCTTTTCCTGGCGACGAGCCTTGTCTTTCTACTTTTTTGGGTACTGATTCAAACAGCCGTCAGCGAGACGGATCAAGATAGCACGCAAACTCATCTTCTCAAGGGATTTGTGACCGCTCTTCAAGATCGCTCCCTATTATTGTTTGTACTCGCCAATCTTCTCTTTACAACCTACATTGCAGTCGTCAATACGACTTTGCCGCTTTATCTAACGAAAGTGATGGCAAGCAGCGCTTCATCGGGCGCAGGAACCATGCTGGTCGGTGTGGCAAACCTCTTTACCTGGTGTTATATCGGCTTTGGTACGGTCTTGCAGTTTCCTATTGTGCAAGTGCTCAATGCTGTCCCCAAAATTCGGGTGTTGATGCTGTCGATGCTGCTGTGGGGAGTTGGTTTTTTGACGGTGTGGGTCGTGGGGGCGATCGCCTCATTCCAGCTCGTCAGCATAGTCTTAGCGTTGGGCGTTCTATCCATTGCAACTGCAGCTTATAAGCCTTTTGCTCCGGCCATTGTGGCCGAACTAGCGCCAGACTCTCTCCGGGGAATCTACATTGCGCTCAGCTACCAGTGTTGGTCGATTGGCTACTTTGTGGGGCCAGTGGTCGGCGGATGGGCGATGGATCAATCACCTGCGATCGCTCACCATGCCTGGGGCTTAGCGGCACTGAGTGTTTTTGGTGGCTTGGCTGTCCTGTCGGTGTTGGGTCGGAGCCGTGTGGTGGCTCAATCGGCTGAATCTCCTGCA
The DNA here is from genome assembly GCA_041746655.1 of Elainellales cyanobacterium. GTDB lineage: Bacteria > Cyanobacteriota > Cyanobacteriia > Elainellales > Elainellaceae > JBGTGR01. The sequence continues at coordinate 252,161 of JBGTGR010000041.1, forward strand.
GCATCAATCGAAGTCCCTGAGGGGAGATGATGCTTCTGCTTCCAGCCACTGCACCGCATAGCGATCGCCCGCTTGGGTCAAAAAGGCATTGAGCTGCTGGAGCGTCATCGCTTCTGGCATCGGATAACGACCTTCCAGTTTTTTCAGGTCTGTGTAGTGACGAATAAAAGAAGCATTGTCTGCCGGATAGGTGTCTGGATTGACACCAACAAATGATCCCTGCTTGATGGCGCGTCCGAGCATGGATTGCCATTGATCAATCGATGCCATACCCAGAGATTCCAAACCATTTGAGAACAGGTTGGCATAAATCTCATCGTAGGGTGGAGCCGTATCTAGATATTGATTGAGATGATCGAGGGAAGTTTGATCATTGAATACTGCCCAGTAGGGGATTAGCCCCAACCGCAGCGCCCACCAGGGATGTAGATAGGTGAAGGACTCAACCAAAAGGCGATCGCTCGGCAAGCCCCGTACCTGATACCACCAGCGGTAAAGGTCGGCTACCAGCGGACTCAAATCTTGGGGATCGTTAAATACAATTCGACAAACTCGTAAGCCATGCTCACGGGCAAACTCCATCACATCAGCTCTCAGACTGGGTTCAAAACCCCATTCTGACTCCGGCCAATAGCCATCTGGCTCAGGGGGATGCCAGGTATGATACTTTGATCCCTGCCGCTGTAGGAAGTCTGTCAGCTCTTGACTATCGCGAAAGTAATCTTCAGGCTCTAGGCCACCTTTGCCGCCAAATTGAAAGACGTGGCGATCGCCCAAGTGGCTCTCCAGCCATTGATATTGACAGTCTACCAAAAAGATCGTTCCACCGGGCACCAAATTTTCTTTTAAGAATCGCTTGTACTGCTCACCTAGGCGCGATCGCTTCAGCCGAAAATAAGTCACATGCCCCACCTTCAACCGATCCTGGTTGGGATCATGTAGCTGATAAACCCAAAGATCCGGATTTTGGCTGAGCAACTGTTGAGCCTTCGCATTGGCCCACTTCAATTGCGCTCTGGGATCGTCAATATCATTAGAATGCCGCAGGCAAACCAGGAGCGTTTGGGGCAAAAAGGGCATCCCCAATGCTGCACTTAAATGAGTGGCTGCACCATTAGAAGACCCGATCAGAACTCCCGGATAACGCTGCTGGGGGTACTGCTTCACAACCCAACGGGCCATTGTCTCCGAGCGGATCTGCTTGACCACCCTTGGTGATGAGGCATCGAGCCAACCTGCAAAAGTAGCTGTTTTCTGCACAAGTGGGCGCGGCAGATAGCTGGCAGCATTGATCAGTGAACCTAGCAGAGACGGTGCAAAGCCTCCAGCCGCAAATTCTTGACCCTGCAAGCATTTGGCAGTGGCTTGGAGTACCGCTGTCGCAGAATCCAGGCCAATGATATAGCCTGGCTTGCGTCCTAATGAAACCATCAGTTCGGTAACTCTCTCAGAGATCGATAGAGATTGTGTCATCTGCTTTTTGGGCGTTTGGGTGGGCTAAGCTTGAAGGGCGCAATACCTCTATCTGGAGATAGAGAAAGAATTGGCTCTATCAGGAGAAGAATCTAGAGTGGCCAATGATTAGCGTGGGAACAAGCCCTTTGCCTACAATTTGTTGTAAGACATTGAGGGACGAAATAACACTGCCGTTCGATAGGTAAAGAGGACTTATGGCGCTCCTTGATCGGCCATTGCTGAAGGTTAAATTTGTACTGCGATCGCTATTTTTTCTACGATATATCCCTCAAGCTTTTCTTTACTCCCTCAAGCGCGATCGCCTAGAGCGTCGATACCTCCCAAAGACGACAACTGAACCTGTCACAGAACCTGGAAAACTTCTTCAGGCAAGGACCACGGAGAGAGGAGCTTGCTTTTGCTTTGAGCAAGCGGAGCTTCAGATTGATTTCCTGACGGCTGACTTTGTCCGGTTAAACTGGTCTCCTGGTGTTCTACCGATTCCCTATGCGATCGTCCGCAAAGATTGGGAGGCAATTGAAACCACATTAGAGGCGCAAGGCCATGACTGGATCATCTCCAGTGATGCCCTCAAGATTACCATTGGCATGAAAGGGAGTCTTACCTTTTGCGATCGAGCGGGACAGCCTGTCAGAACCGAACTGCCACCCCAATGGCAGGGCCAACAATGGGTACACCAAGCGCCTCTACAGACAGAAGAATGCATTTATGGGTTGGGGGAACGCGCTTCTTCGCTCAACTTGCGAGCCAAAAATCCGCAGCAACAGAGCCGCACCTACGGGATGTGGAACTATGACCCCGGCAACATCTACAAACCGGGTGTTGACCCCATGTATATCTGTGTTCCGGTTTACTTGGGCCTGCATCATGGCGGCAGCTACTTGGTCTTTTACGAAAACTCTTTTCGAGGCAAGTTTACCTTTGCAGAAGAGGCGATCGCCCAATTCGAAGGAGGAGCACTGCGGTATTATGTGGCCGTGGGTGAACCTCAGGAAGCGATCGCCCGGTATACAGACCTCACAGGTCGTGCGCCTCTTCCACCTCGCTGGGCCTTGGGCTATCATCAATCTCGCTGGGGCTACCGCACTGAGGCCAATATCCGCAAAGAAGTGAGCTTATTTCAAGCCCATGATGTGCCATTAAGTGCTATTCACCTCGATATTGACTGTCAGGTTGGCCATCGTGCTTTCACACTTGATCCCCAGCGTTTTCCCAATCTTCAAGAATTTACTCAAGAACTGGCAGATCTAGATATTCACTGTATTGCTATCAACAATCCAGGTATTAAACATAGCCGTCAAAGTAACTTGTTTATTGAGGGACAAGTGCTCAACGCTTTTTGTACCTATCCTGATGGAAAACTGGTCATTGCGCCAGTTTGGGCCGGACAAATGGTATTTCCTGACTTCACCAATCCTAAGGTTCGAGCTTGGTGGAGCCATCAGTTTGCTTACTTGCTCAACATCGGCATTGCTGGATTTTGGAACGATATGAGCGAACCCGCTGCCTTTGTCACTTGGGGCGATCCGACCATACCTCAAGTCGCTCAACATAACCTGGAAGGCCGAGGTGGAGATCATCGCGAAGCTCACAACCTATATGGATTGCTAGAGGCTGCCGCCGCGCATGAAGGGATTGCTCAACACAGACCTGAGCAGCGCTCCTTCATCGTCTCGCGATCGGGTTGGGCAGGGCTGCAACGCTATGCCTGGACCTGGACGGGGGATATTGTCTCAACCTGGGAAGCCCTCCGGCAGACAATTTCAACAGTCATTGGTTTGGGACTCTCTGGCATTCCCTACAGCGGCCCAGACATTGGTGGTTTTTTGGGCAATCCCTCCGGAGAGCTTTATCTACGCTGGTTTCAAATGGCCACCTTTTTCACATTTTGTCGCACTCACAGCTCAACTAGCGCTGAACCTCGGGCTCCCTGGACCTATGGCGAACCATACTTAAGCATCATTCGTGATTTCTTGAAATTGCGCTATCAATTGATGCCCTATTTTTACACGCTGGCTTGGGAAGCGGAGCAGAAAGGCTATCCTCCAGTTCGTCCGCTGTTTTGGTGCGATCGCCACGACCCATCTCTGTGGGATGTAGAAGATGCCTTTTGTCTGGGTGATGCCCTGCTGGTGTATCCGATCTTGCAAGCAGGGGAGCGATCGCGTCATATTTCACCCCCCAAGGGCCAATGGTATGACTTTTGGGACGACACGCTTCTAGAAGGAGGTCAATCCATTCAAGTAGACGCCCCACTAGAACAAATTCCAGTTCTTGTAAAGGCAGGCAGCATCTTACCGCTAGAAAGCGACGCCCAACTATCCCTCCACATCTACCCGCCCACCTCCGGTCAGCATACCAGCGTCCTCTACAGTGACGCCGGAGATGGCTTTGGAGACACTCGCCTCGATCGGTTTCACCTGATCCGTCACGAATCTGGATTAGAACTGATCTGGAACCACGAAGGAGCCTACGATTTTCCCTATCAAAGTATCCAGATCCAGATTCACGGGCAACCCGTCCAGCAAGCCTGGATTGATGACCAACTTACCCCTATTGAGCACCAAAAACTTCAGTGTTCACCCTTCAGCCGCGCCTACTTGAGCTTCTAAAGCCAAGGTGCTAAGGGAAACAAATTATTCTTCTAGTGTACAGATACCAGGGAGTTGTCGATATTTTTCATCAAAATCAATTCCGTAGCCAATGATGAATCGATCTGGGACTGTGAAACCTAGATAATCAATCGTGACGGGGACTTGCCTGCGGGCTGGCTTGTCGAGCAGAGCACAGAGCTTGATAGAAGCGGGGTGGTAGGTCTTGAGATAGTTGATCGCCGTTGTTGTCGAGACACCAGTATCAACGATGTCTTCAACTAGAAGAATATCCTGATCTTTGATGGCTTCCTCCTTAACCCCCAAGAGCAGAGAAGCCTGACCTGAAGTCACTGTTGAGGAGCCATAGCTGGACAAACGGATCAGCTCAACGCTGGCGATCGGCGTTTGCATGACTCTAATCAGATCGGCCAAAAAGATAAAGCTACCTTTGAGAACACCCAGCACCACAGGTGTGCGATCGGCATAATCCTGATCTATGGCCTGAGCCAGTTGCTTGACAGCTTCAGCGATTTCTTCAGGTGCAATTAAAGAAACTAGGTTGTTTTCCATCGTGTCAGCAGGGCAGGTTCTCAGCGCAACAATACAACAATATACAAGAATTGACTAAGTTCATGGCCTCATGACACGTAAGGGTGTATTGCTTGCCGCAACACACCCTATAAAAAGAATAATTTGACTCACTTTAGGCGGTAGCTCTAAACAAGAGCGATCGCCAGCCAACAAAGGAACCCACAAGAAACACCCTGCCGTAGGGATAAGCTAGGCAGACTTGCTGTCAAGCTGCTTTTTGCGCTTGAGTGAGATCATGCCGCCTACGCCTAGCAGGCCCAGCATCAGAGAGGGCTCAGGAACAGAAGCACTGTCTTCAGGCACCGTAGGAATAGCAGCGAGGGTAATTTCGTAGTTACCGTTGTGAGAAACCCCATCGGCCCGATCAAACTGACCCGATCCAGTCGCAACGACGCTGGAATAGTAGCCTGTTTCTCCACCATACGTCACCTTTACAACTTCGCTCAGCTGCACATTTTGTGGAACGAAGGGGATCAGTCCACCCAACTTCAGAGAGTTAAGGAACAGGTTGATTTCATTGTTTAGGGTAAAGTGACCCGCAAGACCAATTTTGATCTGTCCGTCGGCCTGGTTTACGTAGGAGATATTTGGGTCACTGGCTCTCTGAAATCCGCCAGCACTCAAAAACGTCGTAAACAGACCAGAGCGAGTCAGGCTTGGAGCCGCCCCCTGAAGTGCATTAAAGCTATAGGCATCCAAGGCCGCATTAAACCAGCTGTTGGCAAAGTTATTGGCACCATAGGTTTGATTCAGACCTTCGCCAAACCAATCCAGCGCCGTCATACTGCTCAGGGTGATAGCTTGGCTGCCAATCATGCCGCTGAGGGTTGAAGCAGTGGAGAAATTTGCGGTACTGGAGTGAAGGGTAGTTCCTCCTAGTTCAAGGTTATTTCCTGGCGTGCTGCTATTGCCGCCCAAGGTAACATTAGTAACATTGACGCCGCCGAGAGTAGTATTTGTCCCATTCGATTCATAGTAGAGATTAGGGCCAGAGGCAGTTCCGGTAAAACCAACAGCAAAGGCTGGAGCTGTGGCGATCGCACCTATACTGGCTAGAACTGAAGCACTAACTAGAAATTGCTGAGCAGATTTGAACATGTAAGATTCCCTAGCCGTTGGCTTGGTAGTGTGGTTTAGGATGCTTTTGAGACTGGGGAAAGTAAGATAAACCAGTGCTCATGCAGATTAGGAGTTAGAAATATAGACGAAGCAACGTGAGTTCTCTCGTTCTCTTGGCTGCCTCTGCTTTATTGTAGAAAATCTTTAGGTAGTTGGCGTTAAAGATATCACACTGTTTTATAAAGCTTAAGTAAAATCTCTAACCCATATTGAACATTATTGGAGCAAGTCAAGCGGGTTTATACGGGCGATCGCCTTCAGCTTGAAAAGTCAGGAACTACGGTCTTTTGCCAACCATGATTTAGATCTCTACTAGATTTGGCTGCCCCGTTCCTCTTTTAGGGTTCCCAACCAGCGGATCAACATCACCAAGAGTGGCCCTAATTATTTCTAGGATGGGTTAGTGAAGCGTAACCCATGCTGAGCAAGAGACTGATGCGTTGGTGTTAAGGCAACGCATCCTACATCTGATTCTGCTCACATACTTTCCTGTGCGGCGACTAGAAGACGGGTTAGTAGCGCGACAACCTGCACTGCAGAATAAATTTGAATTACGAGAATTAGGTATAAAAAATAATTGCGAGCATGAAGAGACAAATCCCCAGCTTCGTTAGCGAAACCAGGGATTATAGGCTATTTTAGTTTTCTTGATGCGACAGAGTAAGGTCGAGTTGCTTTTCCAATACGTTTACAATTTCGTGCAGACAATCTTCTGTCATGCCAGGGAGTTGGGCTAAATCTTCTTGCGAATAACTGAGTAGATCTTGAATGGAATTAATCTGCTTGTGCTTTAAGGCACGGTAGGTACAGACATTTAGTTGCAACATCTCAAGCGGAATCCGCTCATCGTTGGCTTGGTTAGGCTGATAAGCAGATCTGTATCGAATCAGCAGTTCCTGAAGTTGATTGTAGTTTGGCGAGTTTGGACAGTTGACAAACGTGTTGTAGGCTTCGTTAAGCTGGTTGACTTTAGCTGATTGTTCTGTGTCCATGATGAGTCAAAACAGAGGTTACTATAGTGGCGCTGTCAAAGATCGCTCACCTCACTGTAGAAAAAACTTTGGGCTAGAACTTCAATCATTGGAGAGAACTGTTCGGTCAAAGTGAGAAGAGATGTTGTGCCATTGCCCCCCGCTAAAGCGACGATCCTCCCAAGCCTCTTCTCTGAGTCAAGTCGGTGAACGAACATCTAAAAAGATCGCGCTTTACGCAGTTTTTTACGCAGGATAGCGTAGAGAGTCTTCGTCTAGGTATGGGAATCCTACGTATAAATCACAGTAAAACCTCTGGTTCCCGGCGATGCAGATTCTTCGTTCTAGCAAGGTCAAGGCGTTATCACTGCAGTTGGTCCTGATTGTTCCCTTTGTACTGCAGGTATTTGGAGCCGTAGGTTTGGTGGGATACCTATCCTTTATGAATGGCCAAAAAGCGGTCAACGAGTTGGCTGGACAGCTCATGGATCGCAGTGGTGAGGTAGTAGACGAACACCTAAAGTCTTATCTCTCTATTCCACATACGCTCAACCACATTAACGCAGCTGCCATCCGCAGAGGCTTGCTGGATGTGAACGATCGCGAAACCCTGGGTAGATATTTTTGGGATCAGATGCAGGCCTACGATCTGACTTATATCGGCATCGGATTGACAACTGGTGGGGGTATAGGAGTCGCTCGCTACGATGGCGAAACTCTCACCGTTGACGATTGGACAGCCCAGCTTCCCAACAATGTTACAAACTACGCTACTGATAGCCAGGGCAACCGGACAAGCATCAATGAGCGCTGGAGCTGGGATAACTTTAGCGAACCCTGGTATACCGAGCCCATTGCTGCCGGAAAACCCGTTTGGGCTAAGGTTTCTACTCTCGACCTGTCGGAGCCTTATATTACAGCCTCTGCTAGTCGGCCAATCTATGATGCTCAAAATCGTCTACTTGGCATCATTGCTGCTGATATCCATTTGTTGAAGCTCAGCGACTTTCTACAGGAAGTAGATGTCGCTCGAACTGGCACCGTGTTTATCGTGGAACGGAATGGCACGCTGGTGGCCATGTCTGGAGCACATAAGCCCTACATCCTGGCAGATAATCAAATTCAGCGATTGCAAGCAACAGATAGCGCCGACCCTGTGATTAGCGGCATTGCTCAACAGTTGCAACAGCAGGGCGATCGCCTTGCTGCAATCACAGAAGAACAGGAATTTCGATTGAATCTACAGGGAGTTCCTCATTTTGTGAAGGTGCTGCCTTGGCGCGATGCTCATGGTTTGGATTGGCTGGTGGTGGTTGACGTACCCGAATCAACCTTCATGACGCAGATTAATGACAACACTCGCACCACTCTGATCTTGTGTGTGGGCGCGCTGATTGTAGCTTCTGTGCTGGGAGTGTTTACCTCCCGATGGATTAGCCGTCCAATTCTGCGGCTGAATGAGGCTAGTGAAGCCATGGCTGCCGGGAACCTGAACCAGACTGTAGAAACTAGCCACCACATTCGAGAACTCAACACTCTATCGAGTTCTTTTAATCATATGGCAGGGCAGTTGAGTGAATCGTTTACCGCCCTAGAGCAAAGTAAAGAAGAACTAGAAGACCGGGTTGAAGATCGCACCGCTGAACTCAAAGATGCATTAGCGGAGTTGCGGCGAACCCAGTCTCAAGTGGTTCAGAGTGAAAAAATGTCGAGTCTAGGTCAATTGGTTGCGGGTGTAGCGCACGAAATCAATAATCCAGTCAACTTTATTCATGGCAACCTTGTTCATGTGGAGAACTATACACAAGATTTGATGGAGCTTGTACAGCTCTATCAGAAACACAATCCTGCCCCATCCCTCGAAATTCAAACTACGACTGAAGACATTGATCTGGTCTTCTTGCAGGAGGACCTCCCTAAGATGCTGTCTTCCATGAAAGTTGGCACAGAGCGCATTCGCCAGATTGTACTCTCTCTACGAACTTTCTCCCGCATGGATGAAGCTGAAATTAAGCCTGTCAATATCCACGAAGGTCTCGACAGTACCTTAATGATCTTGCAACATCGCTTGAAGGCCCGAGCGGAACGGCCAGAAATCGAGCTGGTGAAAAACTACGGCACTCTACCTATGGTTGAGTGTTACGCTGGACAGCTAAACCAGGTCTTCATGAATATTTTGGTCAATGCCATTGATGCATTGGAAGAGAGCAGCGCTCAGCGGGCCTATCAAGAACTGAAGGAAAATCCGGGCCGCATTGAGATTCGTACTTCGGTTGTGGGTGGAGGTTGGGTAGAAGTGGCGATCGCAGACAATGGCCCCGGCATCCCCCAAGCGATCCAACAGCGAATCTTTGATCCCTTCTTTACGACCAAACCCATTGGTAAAGGAACCGGGATGGGGATGTCGATCAGCTACCAAATTGTGACTGAGAAACATGGTGGCAAACTAAAATGCTGGTCAACCGCTGAGGGTGGAACAGAGTTCAAGCTGCAAATTCCAATCCGGCAGCATCTACGGGAGCCTGCTCAACCGTTGGTTGGGGGGGTGAATAGCTAGAAACTTGATCCCTCACCAAGTGAGAGACTGTGGAGCGAGGGTTTCGAGTCCAATGCAAAACTTTTTGTCGGTCAACCAAGTTGCAAACTTGTGCCCCCGTTGGCTAGTTCTGAGGCTGGGCCAACTGCTCAACCGAATCTGCCAATCGCTTTAAAGCATCTGTCTGTTGCTCAATCTGATCCGTTTGTTTTCGTAACTCTTCTAGCTGTTGACTTTGAGAAAGCGCGTCGCTGGTATCAGGAATAAGATATTCGCAACCAGAGAGAAATATACAGATTAGAAGTCCCAGGACAAGAATATAGCGCATTTAAAACCTTTGCTTTACCTCTGCTTTACCAAGCTTTCAGAGAGTCCACCAAAACCAAAATTTTTGCTCTAGAAAGCTTATAAAATTCTTTATTTTATTCTGTTATCAGTAGCAAAGAATGAAGTCTATCGAAAGAGCGAAATTAGAGAAAAGGGTCCTAGAGTAGGACTGACTAGCGAGTGATTAAGGTCATATCGCCGGGAACCTCTGCCTTCGAGGTCTAAGGCGCTTTAGATCTTGCCAATTTTATACTTAAGGTAGATATAGTCCTAAAAAATTTATGGTAGGTCAGTTAGTATGTAAACATTAGTAGTAGCAAAAATTACTCTCTAGCTTCAAAAACAGACTCACCCAAAAACCTAGGTTAATATGATTGAAAGCAAGACTGAGAGGGTCGGACAAATGTAACAAGGATAATCTTTTAGGTCTGACTACAATGCATCTTTTCAGGAAAGAGAACCTGAAAGCTTCTCCTTAGATTTACAGTGATCTGATAATTCTGGGAATTCTATTCTTACAGCCCTAGTTTCGGGTATGCAAGATTCTCGGCGCGATCATCAAGCCACCCACAGTCTTATTTGAAGCATCATAATTGTGAACGAGCTGATCCAAACCCTGTTTTATCCAGATCGCTACATTCCTCACGGTCATTGCTATCTGTGGCAAACGCCTCTCGTCGGGCTGCATGTCGTTAGTAATGCACTCATTGCGATCGCCTACTTCTCCATTCCTGCGCTGCTTTTCTACTTTGTCAAAAAACGGCGCGATGTTCCGTTCTCCAAGGCCTTCATGCTGGCAGGAGCTTTTATTACCTTCTGCGGGATCGGACATCTCTTCGATATTTGGACGTTGTGGTTTCCTGCTTACTGGGTGGCAGGGTTTATCAAAGCGGCTACCGCTCTGATCTCCTGCATTACGGCCATCAAGTTGGTCGAGTGGCTGCCGCAGTTTCTGGCTTTGCGATCGCCCGCTGATATAGAAGCCCTCAATCAACAGCTTCAAGTCGAGATTGCGGCCAAAAATCAAGCTTACACCGAGATGGAGAAACGGGTAGGAGAACGAACAGCAGAGCTTTCGAGCGCAAACACCCAACTCCAGGCTTCTCAGATCCTCTTAGAAAAGATGGCAGATCGAGAACGAGCCACCGCTCAGGTGATTCAACAAATGCGCCAATCGCTCGATGTCGAATCAATCTTTAGAGCGACCACACAAGAGCTGCGGCGGGCGGTAGAGTGCGATCGCGTGATTATCTATCGCTTCAACCCCGATTGGAGTGGCTACATCCTGGCAGAAGCCGTTGCCCCAGGCTGGCGACCCCTCCTGTCGGCTGAGGCTGATCAGGCTGCTGTGTCTGAGCCAGCCGCTTGGAACGCCAATTTATTATCACAAGAGCGCTGCATTGTAAAAACCCTGGCCACAGATGAAAGCTGGATTCAAGATACCTATCTGCAAAGTACCCAGGGCGGTCTCTATCGGCAGGGCATTGAGTATCTCCCAGTCAATGACATTTATACGGCCAACTTTGAACCCTGCTACATCGAGTTACTAGAAACGCTGCAGGCTAGAGCCTATCTGATTGTGCCTATCTTTGCCGGAAAGCAGCTTTGGGGTCTCTTGGCCAGCTATCAAAATCAAGGCCCCCGTGAGTGGGAGGATACCGAGGTTCGGATGGTGGTGCAGGTGGGAAATCAGCTTGGTGTGGCCATTCAGCAAGCCGAACTGTTGAGCCAAACCCAGCAACAGGCGGAGGAACTTCAGGTTGCGAAAGAATTGGCTGATGCCGCTAGCCGTGCTAAAAGTGAATTCCTAGCCAATATGAGCCATGAGTTGCGGACACCTCTCAATGCAATTCTAGGATTTGCTCAATTGATGGATCAGGACTCCTCTCTGCCGGAGCGCCACCAAAACTATGTCAGAATTGTGAACAACAGTGGTGAGCATCTGTTGGGGCTGATCAACAACATCTTGGAAATGTCCAAAATTGAGGCAGGAAAAACTGTGTTGAGTGAAGTAGACTTTGACCTCCACCACTTACTCAATAGCCTCAGTGAGATGTTGTTGCTCAAAGCGACTTCCAAAGGACTGGAACTCAAGTTTGAGCAGGGTGTCCAGGTTCCAAAAAATATTCGAGCTGATCAGGGCAAGCTCCGCCAGATTTTGATTAACCTCCTTGGCAATGCCATTAAGTTTACGGAGCAAGGAACTGTAACCCTGAGAGTACAAATGTTACAGCAACAAACTCAGGGCGATCGCCTCACACTTTATTTTGAAATTGAAGATACGGGGCCCGGGATCGCCCCTGAAGAGATAGCAGTCTTGTTTAAAGCCTTCCAGCAAACTCAGGCGGGATTGCAGTCGGGGCAGGGCACTGGCTTAGGCATTTCAATTAGCCAGCAGTACGTGCAACTGATGAATGGGGAAATCACGGTTAGGAGTGTTGTAGGAAAGGGCTCATGCTTTTGCTTCACGGTTCAGGTGAAACCTGGACAATCGCAGCCAGAGAAGGTTGTGCGTTCGACCCGCCAAAGCATTCTAGGACTCGCTCCCAATCAGCCTCACTATCGCATCTTGATTGCTGAGGATAATCCTACCAATCGGCTAATTTTGTCTCATCTGCTGTCTCGTTTAGGGTTTGATCTGCGAGAAGCCGTCACCGGAGAAGAAGCTCTCAATCTTTGGAAGACCTGGCAGCCCGATTTGATCTGGATGGATTTGCGGATGCCTGTGATGGATGGCTATGAGGCAACGCGGCGGATTCGTGCGGAGGAACAGCAACGCGGACTTGACAAGAAGACGGTGATCATTGCTCTAACAGCGACTGCTTTTGCGGATCAGCGCCAGATTGGCATAGAGGCTGGGTGTGACGACTTTGTGAGTAAGCCGTTTCGGGCGACCGAACTGCTCGAAAAGATGAGTGAGCACTTGGGGGTGCAATATCGTTATGATGACGCAGACCCAGAGCTGGCAAACGCTCCTCCCGTTGCCTGGAAACTCACGCAGGAGGCGCTCTCCGTTATGCCGACTCCCTGGATTGCCCAACTGCACCAGGCCGCCGCTCAGTGTAGCGATGAGCAGGCGTCTGGGCTGATTCAGCAAATTCCAGCGGTGCATCATGAGCTATCGAAAGCGCTGAGTCAGCTGACGGCGGTGTTTCAGTTTGATCAGATTATGACGTTGACTCGTCCTTGGATAGAGCGGGGAGGCAACTCTTGATGGATTTGCGATCGCACGAAGGCGCTCCCCATCAAGCCGACATCTTGATCGTAGACGATACGGTTGAAAACCTATGGTTGCTCTCTTCGATTCTGACCAGCCAAGGCTACCATGTCCGCAAAGCCATCAATGGTGCGATGGGACTTAGGGCCATTGAAACCGCTTTGCCAGACTTGGTCTTGCTGGATATCATGATGCCTGATCTAGATGGGTATGACGTATGTCGTCGCCTCAAAGCCGATCCGGCCACCGCCGAAATTCCGGTGATTTTCTTGAGTGCATTGAATGAAGCATTAGATAAAGTCAAGGCGTTTGAAGTGGGGGGGATTGATTACATCACAAAACCCTTTCAGACAGCAGAGGTGGTCGCTCGGACGCGCAATCAACTGATGTTGCGATCGGTCACGCAAGCATTGAATCGGCTCAACTTTCAATTGGAGGCTCAGGTCAAAGAACGAACGCATCAGCTAGAGCTTGCCAATGAGCAACTCTTGGACTTGGCCTACCATGACATGCTGACCCAGTTGCCCAATCGGGTTCTGTTTATGGAATGTCTGGCACAACTGCTAGAAGCTGCGGAGGCTGATCCGGGCTATACCTTTGCCGTGTTGTTTTTAGATTGCGATCGCTTCAAGCTGGTCAATGATGCTTTTGGCCACTCGGTCGGAGACGATCTCTTGATTGCAGTGGCGCAGCGCTTGACGGCTTGTTTGAGCGAAGACGACACGCTGGCCCGACTGGGTGGAGATGAATTTGCTATTTTGCTACCGCAGGTGGTCAACATTCAAGATGCCACGGATTTGGCCCAACAGATTTTAGATGCGCTTTCCCATCGGTTCTTGATTCCACATGGGGAGGTGTTTTTGAGTGCCAGTATTGGCATTGTATTGAGTAGTGCCATTCATCACCACAACCCAGAACATTTGCTACGAGACGCCGATACTGCCATGTATGCAGCCAAGTCTCACGGCAAAGGTTGCTACAAAGTGTTTAACCCGATCATGCATCAGGCGAGTCTGGAGCAGCTCCAGGTTGAAACCGATCTGCACCGGGCCGTAGAACAGGCTGAGTTTGTGCTGCACTATCAGCCCATCGTGGCCCTTCAGACTGGAAAAATTACAGGTGTCGAAGCGTTGATCCGTTGGGAACACCCTGACCGGGGGTTATTGATGCCGGATACCTTCATTATGGTGGCAGAAGAGACGGGTCTAATTGTGCCAATGGGGCAACAGGTGCTGAAGTCTGCCTGCGATCAACTCAGGCGGTGGCAACAGCAATCAACGGTCGAAGCTGATTTTTTTATGAGTGTCAATTTATCGGTACGGCAGTTTGCTCAGCCTCGGCTGGTTGAAAGCATTGTGGATGTGTTGCAAGTCACTGGGTTGCAGCCCCATCACCTCAGGCTAGAGATCACCGAAAGTGCAATTTTGAACAATGCGATCGCCGCCAAAGCGCTCAGACAATTACAAGACAAGCAGATTCACCTCAGCATTGACGATTTTGGGACTGGATATTCTTCTTTGAGCTACCTGCACCTCTTCCCAATTAGCAGTCTCAAAATCGATCGCTCCTTTACCCAGCGTTTGAGCCCTCAGCATGGTCAAGCTGGCCTGATTCCAGCCATCTTAGGCATGGCCCAAGCCCTCAAAATGAAAGTGGTCGCTGAAGGGATTGAAACCCTAGAGCAACTCACCCACCTTCGGGAATTGGCTTGTTACTTTGGTCAAGGATATTTTTTCTCTAAACCTCTCCCCGCAGAGGATCTAACTGCACTGTTGGCCACTGATCCACGCTGGTAAATCATGACTATCGTGCTTGCTAACCCTCCTACTGCAGACATCCTCATTGTGGATGACACGCTTGATAATATTCATCTCTTGGCTACCATTCTGTCCAAGGCTGGGCATACCGTTCGCAAAGCCATCACAGGTCAGATGGCCTTAACTGCAACTCAGGCCGTCCCGCCGGATTTGATCTTGCTAGATATCAATATGCCTAAGATGAATGGCTATGAGGTCTGCAAGCAACTCAAACAAAATCCCCAAACGGCTGGCATTCCGGTCATTTTTTTGAGTGCGCTAGATGGTGCTCTTGATAAAGTCCAAGGGTTTGAGGCAGGAGGGGTAGACTATATCACAAAGCCCTTTCAAGCCGAAGAGGTCTTGGCGCGAATTCAACACCAGCTGACAATTTGCCAACTTCAGGCTCAGCTTGCCACCCGCAATATGGAGCTTGAGAATGCACTGGAAGCGCTCAAACTCACCCAGGCTCAGCTAATCCAAAAAGGCAAGATGATGGGGTTGGGACAACTGATTGCTGGCATTGCCCATGAACTCAACAATCCAATTGGCTTTATCTACGGAAATCTAGCCCCGGCTCGGCGCTATTTCAATGAACTGATGCAGCTGTTGAGTTTATATCGCCAAACCTATCCAGACCCGCCTCCAGCACTGCAAGCGGCCTTAGATGAGGCCGATTTAGACTTTTTGGTTCTTGATTTTGAGAAACTGATGAGTTCGATGCAGACTGGCGTCGAGCGGGTTCGTTCGATTGTGATGTCGCTCAAAATCTTCTCACACCTGGGAGAGTCTGACGTTAAATCGATTGATCTTCACACCAGTCTAGACAGCGTTGTGTTGCTGCTGAAGCACCGTCTTAGAGCCCAGGGTCAACGTCCTGACATTCAGGTGGTTTGTGACTATGAAGCGGTGCCGCCTGTGCCCTGCCATGCCAAGCTGATCAACCAGGTTTTTTTAGATTTGCTGACAAATGCCATTGAAGCGATTGAGGCGCAATATCAGGCAGATCTACCTCAATCAGATGGGTCTGAAGCTGAGCACCAACCCCAGATCTGGATTCAGATTCGGCCCATTCAACCGGATGAAATCCTGATTTCGATTCGAGATAATGGCGTGGGGATGTCAGAGGATGTGCAGTCGCGCATGTATGAACCCTTTTTTACAACCAAGCCGATTGGGCAAGGAACGGGGTTAGGGCTTTCGACCAGCTACCAAATTGTGGTTGAGAAACACAAAGGACAGCTTATCTGTCACTCTTCGCCAGGGCAAGGCACTGAATTATTGATTAAGTTACCTATATTAGAGACAGCGGCTCATTTCACGCTCCTCCAGAGTTCATAAGCCTTTTTACGATGCAGAGTCAACAATTTAGCAATTCCAGGGCCGACATTCTGGTCATTGATGATACGCCAGACAATCTGAATCTACTCTCTACCATGCTAACGGCCCAGGGGTACAAGGTTCGGAGTGTCACGAAGGGCTCTGCTGGACTGAGGGGCGCGCAGGCGGTGCCGCCAGATTTGATTTTGTTGGACATCAATATGCCGCAGATGAATGGCTATGAGGTTTGCCAACAGCTCAAAGCGGGCGATCGCACCTGTGATATTCCAGTGATTTTTATCAGTGCATTGGAAGATGTGCTGGATAAGGTCAAAGCCTTTGCGGTGGGCGGTGTAGACTATATCACCAAGCCTTTTCACGTTGAGGAGGTGCTGGCCCGGATTGAAAACCATCTCACCATCCGCAACTTGCAAAAGCAGCTTCAGGAGCAAAATATTCGCCTACAGCAAGAAATTCGGGAGCGAGAGCAGGCGGAGGAGAAGTTTGCCAAGGCGTTTCGGGCTAGCCCAAATCCGATTGCGATTACGACTCTTTCCGAAAATCGCTTTGTGGATGTCAACGCCAGCTTTTTGCGAATGAGCGGCTATGCGCTGGAGGAAGTGATTGGCCATACGGTGAACGATCTAAATCTGGGTGTTGATGCAGAAGCCTATGATCGGGCAATTCAGAGGCTCCAGGAAATGGGAACGCTCCAAAATCAGGAGGTCGAGATCCGGGCTAAGTCGGGCGATCGCCGCATTATTTTGCTTTCGGTGGAGCTAATTGATCTAGCGGGGGCTCCCTGTACGCTCAACATTGTCAATGACATTACGGAACGCAAACGGCTAGAGAACGAGTTTATTTCTCTGGTGAGTCATGAGCTGCGGACGCCACTGACCTCCCTCATGGGCGCGATGGATTTGCTCAGCACAGGACAGCTCGGGACGTTGAGCGATCGCGGTCAGCATGTCCTCAGCATCGCCATCACCAACACGGAACGCCTGATTCGGCTAGTCAACAACATTCTGGATCTGGAGCGGATGAAGTCGGGGGCGATCGCCATGCAGCGCATCCGGTGCAACGTTGGCAAAGTTGTCATTCAGGCGGCAGAGGCTATGCAAGCCATGGCCGATCAAGCTCAAATCGCCTTAGTGACCAACCCGTTGGATGTGGAACTTTGGGCCGATCCCGATCGCCTCCTGCAAACGCTAACTAACCTACTCAGCAACGCTATCAAGTTTTCCGAACCGGGTAGCCAAATTTGGCTAAATGCCGACCTCCAGCAAGACAGCATCACAAGTCAAGACAGCCTCACAAGTCAAGACACTATTACGCTCACAGTTCAAGACCAAGGGCGTGGGATTCCAGCCGACAAACTTCAGGTCATCTTTGAGCGCTTTCAGCAAGTCGATGCCTCTGATTCTCGTCAGAAGGGAGGGACTGGACTGGGTCTGGCGATTTGCCGCAAGATTGTGGAGCAGCATGAAGGCAAAATCTGGGTGGAAAGCAAGGTGGGAGAGGGCAGCAAGTTTTCGATTATGCTGCCGCTGCAGCCAACAGAAGACGGTTTGGAGGGTTAGAGACGGGCCACCTACTCGAGTTCTTCTCGATTAGCGCTTAGGTTGTAGACTTCAGACACTCTTTCAAGGCCAACCTGTTCAAGAACAACCTCTTCAAGAACAACCTGTTCAAAGCCTTCTTCAACCTTCTGGGAGCAACACCGTGAGCAAAAATATTTTGATTGTGGATGATGAGGCAGATGTTCGGGCGATCGCCCAGTTGGGCCTAGAAATGGGGGCAGGCTGGCATGTCTTGACGGCAAGCTCCGGGCGGGAAGCCCTAAATCTAGCCGCGACCCATCAGCCGGATGCCATTTTGCTAGACATGATGATGCCCGACATGGATGGCCGCGCAACGCTAAACAACCTCAAGGCCAATCCCCTGACGGAGCTAATTCCGGTGATCTTGATCACAGCCAAAGCCCAATCTAATAATCGAGATGTTTTTGATGGGCTGGATGTGACAGCTATTTTTGCGAAGCCCTTTCGACCTCTCAATTTGGCCCAACAAATCAGTGATGCCTTAGGTTGGGCTTAGCTTGAGCTTGTTCTACTACTATGAGAAGTCTTAATTTATCGTAAAGAAAATTTGAGGCAGTTGGGCAGTTCAAAACATTTTAAGTTGCGAAAATAAGAGAGGAGATCGCAAGACTGAAGGGTATAAACAGACGGTTGAGCTGAAAGTTGTCTAGGTCTAACAGAGGGTTAGCCTACACTCATGTGATCATGACCTGACAAGTTGCTTGACTGCTGCACCAACTCTCTTCAGAATGATCCCAAATACAGTTTGAATTCAAAATTTAGAGGGATCATGGTGCTAGCTGTTAGTGAAGCAACCTTTAGACAAGAAGTTCTAGGAGCATCAACACCCGTCATTGTAAATTTTTGGGCACCTTGGTGTGGCCTTTGCCGTTTAATCAACCCTCTACTAACAAAATTACAAGCCGATTGGGGAAGTCAAGTCAAAATCGTCAGTATTAATGCCGATGAGAGCCTAAAGCTAGCTAATACCTACCGCCTAACAACATTACCAACTCTGCTGATTTTTGATGGAGGCGATGTGCTCCATCGTCTTGAAGGTTTTCACAGCCGTGATGATTTAAGAAGCGCATCAAGCGACCTCCACATCACACTGGAGACTTTGCTCCTCAGCTATAGCTACTCAGCCTGATTTACCTCACCCCACGGTGGGGGCTCAACCGTGGGGTGAGGTAAACTGTGAGGTGAAGGCATGTCAGTCAGGTTATTAAGGCGGTCTGCTGGGCGATCGCCCTCAACGTCGAGAGGGGCACCTGATAAAAATACTGCCGCCGAAATTTTTCTTCCTGCGCGGCGGTAAGAAACGGCTCAGCAATCTTCGCCATGCTGAGGTCTGTGAGTGCGCGGGTGGGAGCCTGCCAACGGATGCTTAATCCTGCATCTGAAGAGGTCGTTTCAAATCCAAGCGGCTTCAGGCTGCTGAGGCCCACCCCTAGGGTGCGATCGCCAATTTCCAGCTTTTCCAAGAGCTGATTTCGAGTCGCAGATTGGCCTGTGCGGCTCAAATATTTGGCGATTCCGACCAGGCGCTGCCAGATCTCGGTGGGAGGATCGTCGGGGGGCGGAGGATAGGCGATCGCCAATTTCTTTCCTTCCTGCAAAGCTCTCCGAAACCACGCCTGCAAATCATCCCAACTACCCGGACAGCGGGTGATTTGCAAAATCGTGCCGTTTTCATTGGGAAACGCTGGATCGGGAAAGGCTGGTTTAGACAATGCTTGATTAGAGAACTCTGGATTAGAGAACCCTGAAGCAGAACAATTCTGACTAGAAGAACCTTTAGAAACACCATCAGAAAACTCTGGATTGCGCCAGTCCAAAATCCAGTCTACGGTCGCCGGAATTTCGACCGCGTCTGCCTGAGTGGTTGGCCGAACAGCTAATAGCCGCACCTGATATTGCTTCTGATAAGCATTAAAATCTAGCTCAACCAGGGCATCACAACGGCCCGCAGGGAGGTCATCGCGGTAGTGCTCCCACCACAGCCCCGGAAAGCCGCGATCGCAGGTTTCATCACAAAGTTGAAACTCGGTTTTGATGTAGCGCAGCTTGTGGCCACGCAAATCCTGAATGTTGCGATTTCTGATTTCCGTAAACCAGCAATTTTGAATGAGTAGTTGAGGAACTGGGTTGCCAATGCCGTAAGGCTCTAGCAGCTTAAGTTCCCGGAAAAGTTCTTTGCCCAGGTCGGCAACCGTGACCGTCAGATCAGCCGCTAGGGAGGAAGAAACGAGGCGATCGCTAAACTGCTCCCGAAACTGGCGGTTGATCGCGTCTACAAAGAGCGGCACATTTTCCTCAGCAATGCTCAGCCCTGCCGCCAAGGGATGCCCCCCAAAGCTGTGCAGTAAATGTTGTTGGCCCTGAACCAGTTGATAAAGATCGATCTGATCGACCGACCGGGCCGAACCTCTAGCGAGATGGAGTGGCTTGGCCTCAGCGGGTTCAGGCTCTACCGAAAACGCATCGGTACTCAACAAAATGGTGGGCCGACCATAGGTTCTGGCAATCTGTCCGGCCACCAGCCCCAACACGCCAACCGACCACTGTGGGTCTAAAAGCACGATCACGCCAGTCGTAGAGAGATCCAATTCTGCCAGTCGGGCCGTGACCTGTTGGGCAACATCACGCTGTAAGGCTTTGCGGCGCGAGTTGGCTAGCTCTGTGGCTTCGGCTAGTTCTCGGCAGCGATCGCCATCCTGACTGGTCAGCAGCTCGACACAAAACTGAGCATCGCCATGAATGCGGCTAATCGCGTTAATGCGGGGGCCAAGGCCAAAGGAAATATCGGTGGGGCGATCGCCACTGCGCTTACAAAATTCCAGCAGTTTGGCAATGCCGGGACGCGACGACTGAGCCAGATTTTGGTGTTGCTGAAGCTTCTCAATGCCTCGCTGAGCCAGATAGCGACAGTCGCCCTTGAGTTGCACCAGGTCGGCAATCAGCCCGATCGCCACCAGATCCAACACATCTTCTAGGGGCCGAGTTGGGACATCAGGCAATGTCAGATAGAGAGCTTCTAGGAGCTTGTAAGCGACCGCAACCCCAGACAGGTGCGCCAGGGGATGCTCAGCAGGCAGATAACGCGGATTGATGATTGCAGTGACAGGGGGGCGATCGGCAGGCAGCGTATGGTGATCGGTGACAATCACATCCATGCCTCGACCCTGGGCATAGGCCACTTCAACCGGGTTGGTGCTGCCCGTGTCGCAAGTAACGATCAAATCGCAATTTTGCTCAGCCAGCTTGTCAATGCCCTTAAAGGAAAGCCCATGAGACTCGGTCAGACGGTTGGGAATGTAGTAGGTGAGCTGCTGGTGAGGCTGAAAAAACTGCCCCAATCCCTCCCATAGCACCGATGTGGCAGTAATGCCGTCGGCGTCAAAGTCTCCCCAAATGGCGACTCGTTCCTGGCGATCGCGGGCCTGCTGCAAACGGGCGATCGCCCCCTCCATCTCAACACCAAACTCAAACGGACTAGCAGGCTGATACGCCCCTGGGTCAATAAATCCAGCAATCTGCTCAGGATCACGAATGCCCCGTTGCCAGAGTAGCTGCGCCGCAAACTGTCCCGCCAACTCAGGTACGTGCTGCTGCAAGGTCTGAATGAGCCATGCTGGAACTTCAACCGTGGGGTGAATTTGCCATTGTAAAGACGGTTCAAGCATGTCGAAACCCAGATTCAGCAGTCTACCTCTAAACCCTTAGTATACCTGCACTACAGGCATATCCCACATCAAACCACATCCCCTCGCCTACGGGGTTCGTAAGTCAGCAACGGTGGCGGATATCCAGAAGCAGAACTTTGTTTTAACCCTAGGGCCTATGCAGGGATTTCCGACGAGGAGTCTGAGACTTCCTTTGAAGAAACGATGTCAGCATTAACAGCAGAACTGGCAGCGCAAATGCAGGAAGACACAGCCCTAGACGAGAAGATTAAGATCCAATTAGCGAAGGTGAGTTTTCGCTGGAGGGGCTATCGTAGATTTGTTATTGACGCTCTCCCTCTGACCTACGGTACAGAGTGAGATTCCTGTTTCACAGACCATTAGCTAGAGTAGGGTTCGATCGCCCAGTAGGCTGTTTACGCTGTTTTAAAGGAGGCGATCCGTGCTTTCTAGAGAAGTTTGGGCCACGGGTGCAGGATATATTGGCTGAGATCGCAATAGCCAAGGAGGTTGAACGATGACGTTTCAAGAGATTATTGAGTCAATTGAGGGTTTGTCTGAAGAAGATCAAGATCTGCTGTTTGAGCTGATCCGCAAACGCAGAATTGAGGCAAGACGGGCTGAAATTGCAGCGAATGCTCAGGAAGCCTTTCAAGCTGTGGAAACAGGAACCGCTAAACGGGGAAGTTTGGCAGAGATCAAGGCTTATTTGCTGTCAGATAAAGATGAATGATTTTAACGACGGACAGTAAGTGGATGTTCTGACAGAAAAGGACATTAGTCCGCTGATTCGGGAGCAGGTATTGGCGGAGGCAAAACTCTTATGAGCCCACCTCTGAGTAAGCAACAGGTACTAGATAAACTGAGTGCCCACAAGGATCGCCTCGATGAGTTTGCGGTCAAGGCACTGTTTCTGTTTGGCTCTGTGGCACGAGATGAGGCTACTGCAAACAGTGA
The DNA here is from genome assembly GCA_041746655.1 of Elainellales cyanobacterium. Lineage (GTDB taxonomy): Bacteria > Cyanobacteriota > Cyanobacteriia > Elainellales > Elainellaceae > JBGTGR01. The sequence goes on from JBGTGR010000041.1 coordinate 274,331, forward strand.
TGTGGATTTTTTGGTGGAGTTCACCCGCCCGGTTGGGTTATTCACCTTGCTGGGGTTGAAAGCTTATTTAGAGGAACTTCTGGGCTGTCCGGTAGATGTGGGTACGCCAAGTTCTCTGCGCCCCCACTTGCGAGAAACGGTGCTCAAGGAGGCGATTCGTGCCGTCTAGGGAGTTTGAACTGCGGGTGCAGGATATGCTGGCTGAGATTGCCGTGGCAGAGGAAACGGTTGAGGGCTTGACCTTTGAGGCATTTGCTCAAAATCGGCAGGCGTTGCGGGTGGTGCTTTACAGCTTGGCGGTAATTGGGGAGGCGGTAGCCAGTGCCATTGATGAGTTAGAAGCGGCGGACCCAGCGACCCCGTGGCACCAGATTAGAGGAATGCGGAATGCGGTGATTCATGAGTATTTTCGGGTGGATGTGGAGACTATATGGCAAACGACACAGATGGATCTGCCTACTCTGAAGCTAACTTTGCAGAGGATTTTGGATGTTCTATAAAGGCTGAGGGGGAACAATGGCGGAGATGGCGGCGCAGATGAAGGCTTCTCAAGGCTCTCGGGTATGCTACACCCAAGGAGCTGCGATCGCCCCAGAATGCACTGACATACTTAGTGCGATCGCTTACAAGATACAGGGAGAAGCTACAACGTCGGTTATTCCCTGTCCAGTCGAACGCCAGAGCTTCAGTAATGTATCGCTCAAAGACCGATTGCAAAACGCTATGTGGCAAACTCCGCATCTCTGAATCATGACACTGCAAGGTGCTCTCATCATCCCGGATGCCAAGCTCACCCAGTACTTATTGGTTCCTCGACCAGCTGACGATAAATCGAAGTTCTTAGCCCAAGCTGGCTTCACCCAAGTCAACCCCGACCAACTTAAACAGGCCATTCTCGATCTAGCACAGACCCATGATGCAGTCTCAGATCGCAAAGACAAATACGGTACCTACTATCGCGTCGAAGGCCCACTCATCGGCCCCAATGCTACCCTCATAGTTGTTACAGTTTGGATAGAGCTCACCACAGACGGCACCATTCAATTTGTCACCCTCAAACCAAAACGATGAACGATACTGCGATTTCACTCTATAGCCGCATCTCGCTCAATCGAGACTTCCCCGAATACAACCTCAAGCGGGGTGACATTGCGACGTTTGTTGATACGGTTCCCGATCCAGACGGCATTGAAGAAGGCTATATTCTCGAAGTCTTTAACGCCTTGGGTGAATCCATTGATGTCGTTACCGTACCTAAATCTGCGGTAGCGCCGTTGCGATCGGACGAAATTCCGCACCTATAACCTAGAACTTTTCAATGCTCTTGGGTATGGTTGAACATCGCCAGCCCTGACCTGAGCTAGAGCAGGCGAAGGTGTTTACCGAGTTTGAGGTAGAAAGCAGCCGTTGATGGGCGATCGCCCGATTGGGATTAACGGGTGTTGGTTAGGCTTTCGGCCTTGCGGGCAAACAGATCGGTGAAGATGCTAATGACCGTGCGCTGTCGGACTTTGATGTTGGCGCTAATCGACATCCCAGACTGGAGCGAAATCTCGCGGCCATTGACATTGATGTGTTGATGGTCCATCTCGATCTCCGCTGGGAAGTGGTAAAACGGGCGAATTTCGGTGGGCGGCAGTGCATCCGATCCAATCTGCACGATTCGGCCCTGAATATCGCCAAATTCGCTAAAGGGGAACGAGTCTACTCTGACATCGACCTGCATATCTCGTTCGACGAAGCCAATATCCTGGTTGGTGATATAGACCCTTGCGATCAGAGCCTCATTCGGCACAATCTTCATCACAGGCACAGCCGAATTGCTGACCACACCTTGCATTTGGGCCTGCAGGTCAAACACTGTGCCATCTACAGGAGCCCGCAGTTCCTGGTAGCGCAAATTCAAATCTGTCTGACTGAGTTGACTATTGATCTCAGCGAGCTGCTTTTCGTTTTCGACGATCGCCCGATTGATCTGACTGTCAATTTCAGCAATGCGTTTGTCGTTTTCGGCCATCCGGTTGAGCATGTCGGTTTGGGAAACAGCCATTGTGTTTTGTAGCTGTTCTTGAGCTTGGGCGATCGCCAGCCGAATTCTCTCCTGCTCTTGGTCCAGACGCTCAACCTCAGTCCGGCTGTTCAGCACAGATTGCTGCTGCCGCACATACTGTAGACGAGCTAGTCCACCTTCTTCGACTAGTGGCGTGATATCGTCCAAAATGCTTTGATCAATGTCCAGATTTTCTCTGGCAGAGGCTAGCTGCACCTGAGTCTGACTGAGCTGTCGCTCTAGCTGCGCTACCTCTAGCTGCGCCGCATCCATCCGCGAATCTGATTCTGCTCGAATCGCCTGCAATCGCTGAAGCTGCGCTGCGGTCAAGTTGGTGCCTCCAGTAGAGCCTTGGAGCTGAGCCCGATATAGATCATTTTCAGCCGCTAAGGCAACGCGACTGGCTGTGAGAGAAAAAATCTCAGGGGAGAGATCTAGCTGAGCAGCCTCTCCCGCTGTGGGCGCACTCAAGCCACCCAGTTGAGTCCGATAAAAGCGATTTTCCTGAAGGAGACTGGCCCGGATTTGCTCTAAGGATTCCCGCTGGGCCTGAGCAGCAGTCGGATCGAGGCGCACCAAAACCTGCCCCTGCTCAACCCGCTGGCCTTCTTCGACCAAAATATCTTCAATCACACCCCCCACAGGCGCTTGAACCTCCTGAACGGCTCCCCTCGGCTCCAGTTTTCCGGTGGCGGGGATGGCCTCCTCAATTTTGGCCAAACAGGCCCAGGCCACCACAAACGTCGTAACGCCCACAATGCCCCATACAATCGACCGCGACCACAGGGATGTCTGCTGCAGGAGGACAGGCTGATCAAACGCTTCAGTCCGAATGGCCTGTCTGGAGTCGGGAGGCGGAGTCAGCGCGGCGGACGAATCTCTCGATGGGGTTGTCGTGAGCGTGTCGGGCTTAGCCGCGTTGCCGTTGGGTTGGTTGGTGGTCAAAGGCTCTTTCATAAAAAATTCCTGAGCGGCAAAGGTCTGCAGTGATCTCTGAAAGTTGGGCTTCAAGGCTGGGCTTTAAGGCTGGGCCTCAAGGTTGGGCTAAAGTTGGGCTTCTTGCTGTTGGTAGAGGCAGTAATATCGCCCTTGGAGCGCCATCAGCTCTTCGTGAATACCTTGCTCTACTACGGCACCTTGGTCCATCAAGACAATCGTGTCAGCATTTTTGATGGTGCTGAGGCGATGGGTAATAAAGAAGACGGTGCGATCGCGAAAGGCTTCAGCTAAGTTGAGGCAGACGCGACGCTCGGAGTCATAGTCTAGCGCGCTGGTGGCTTCATCCAAGATCAGCAAACGAGGGTTTTGCAGAACGGTGCGGGCGATCGCAATTCGTTGGCGCTGTCCACCCGAGAGGGAGGCTCCCCGTTCTCCGACCCTAGTGTTGTATCCGTTGGGTAAACTCATGATGAAGTCGTGGGCTGCGGCCACCTTTGCCGCTTCAATGATCGCTTCTGCGGTTGCATTGGGGCAGGTGAGGGCAATATTTTCCTGAACAGTCCCCTCAAATAAGAGGCTGTCTTGAGGCACGATGCCCACCTGTTGCCGCAGGGAATATAGCTCCACCTTGCTGATATCATAGCCATCGATCAAAATTCGGCCCGACTCCAAATCATAAAGCCGGGGTAAGAGCTTCATCAGCGTACTTTTACCCGAACCGCTCTGACCGACAACGCCAACAAACACGCCTGGCTCAAACTCTAGATTGACATTAGTGAGCTGCGGTGCGCCCGTTGTGCCAAACCGGAAGGTGAGGTTTTCGTAAGTCACAGCTCCCCGGATTAGCGGCATGGGAATATTTTGGCGATCGATCTCATCGGCCTCAGGAGCCGCATCTACGATGTCACTGAGTCTTTCGATCGACAGCCCAACTTCCTGGAAGTTTTGCCAGAGCTGAGCCAGGCGCAACAGTGGGCTAGTCACATACCCCGCAATAATTCGGAACGCAATCAGCTGACCCAGGGTGAGCTGGCCCTGCAGCACTAAGTAGGCCCCCACCCAGAGCACCAGCAAGCCCGAAAGCTTGTTGAGAAAGTTGCTCGCAGAACTGGCAGTCGTAGAGGTGAGCACCGTGTTAAAACCAGCGCTGACGTAGCGAGCATATCGCTGTTGCCACTGCCAACGCGCCCGTAGCTCCATATTCTGAGCCTTGACGGTTTGAATCCCCGACACCACCTCCACCAAGTAAGACTGGGTTTCGGCATTGCGTTCGGCCTTGACGCGCAACTGGCGGCGAATCAGCGGAGATGCCACAAAGGCTAGCAACACAAACAGCGGAATCGTGGCCAACGACACCAGCGTCAGCAGCCAACTGTAGATCAACATCACCACGATGTAGATCACCGAGAAGACGGCATCTAGCACCACGGTCAGAGCTGTCCCGGTGAGAAACTGACGAATGTTTTCGAGTTCGTTGATTCGCGTCGCTAGCTCACCCACGGGTCGCCGTTCAAAGTAGCGGAGGGGAAGCCGCAGCAAATGGTCGATGATCTCGGACCCCAGCGACATGTCGATCCGGTTGGTGGTATCGACAAACAGATAGGTGCGGAGACTGGTGAGAATGGCTTCAAAGACCGCAATCACCACCAGGAAAATGCCCAACACTTGCAGAGTGTCTACACTCTTCTGAACAATCACCTTATCGATGATCACCTGGACCATCAGTGGATTGGCTAGGGCAAACAACTGCACGAAGAATGAGGCGATGAAGACCTCAGTTAGGACTCGGCGGTGCTTGTAAAGAGAGGGCAGAAACCATTGCAGGCCAAACCGCTGCTGAGGGGTTTGCTTGTTGGCTTTGAGCAGCAACACCTGACCATATTGGGCTCCCTGTCCATCTGGATCATTCGGATTTGGGCCGTCCCAGGTCGTGATGAAGTCTTCAGGGCGACGGCGAATCATGCCTGTATCGGGAACGGCAATCACCAGTTCGCGATCGCTCGCTTCATACAACACCGCAGGCGTATCTTGCCACTGCAACATGGCAGGGCCTTCCAAACGGCCTACGGCGCTAACAGGAATCGTCACCAACTGAGCCTGCAAGCCCATCATTTCGGCAACCGCTCCGCACAGCTCTAGAGACAATCCGCCCGTCCGCTCCATCTGACTGACGAGCACCCGCTGCACGACATCCCGCCGAAACGGTAGGTGAAAGTGCTGGGCCAGCATTTGAAAGCAAGCCATCGCGGCTGGGGTGGGTCCCCGACCTTTGACGAAGGGATATTTCTTTTGGTGGCCTCCCTTTTGGTCTTGTTGGGAAACGGGAGGAGCCTCTGCCGGATGTTCGGGCGCATAGGGAATATCTAATAAGACTTCTACGTCTACGGGCACGGCGGCGGCTTCAGTCTCAGCTAGGTCAGCCGCGATCGCATTATCCCGAAACCCGACGAGACGGGCGGGTTGGCTGCCGATCACCTCCAGCGTAGGTGGAGCCTCTGCCGGAGAGATGCAGCTACCGACTGGGAAGTTGACGATCGCCCCACCCCCACTGACAAACCACATTCGGTTTTCACCCAGCTTGCTGACGGGGATGGTACCAGGAGCCAAGTTGCAGATCACAGCCTCACTTTGGACGGCGATCGCCAAATCTTTAAGATTGATATCCCCCATCGCTTGCCGATACAGCTCAGCCCCTAGAAGATCAAAGGCTTCAATCAAGGCGCAGCGATTGCGGAAACCGACAGCAATACCAGGTTCCTGCTCCAGAAAAGCTTGAAAATGGTGAGCTTCGAGGGTGAGACAAATGGTTTCAGTCGAGGCGATCGCCGTTTCACAAGGGACGCCCCGCACCGTACTCACCCAGCCCAAAATGCCACCGGGCTGCAATAGCTCCAGCGTGACAGGTCGCTGAGTGCGCGGATCATAGCTCAGCAACCGGGCTTGCCCTTCGTAGAGAATGGAGATCTGAGCGGGCATTTTTTCCCGGACGACAATCGCCTGCCCCATCCGATAGCGCAACAACTGGCATTGCTGAGCCAGACGATCTAACGCCGAGGAAGAAAGCTGATCGAAGGGGGCCGTTCTGGCCAGGAAGTCTTGAACAGAGGCTTTGGTATAGGTCATGAGGCAGTAGAGAGGGAGGAAGAACCGGGGGTAGGTGTTCCGAACTGACGCAGCTGATCTTGGAGCCAGGTGTTAAAACATTCGTTGATTAATCGTCGCCGCATCGGGTCATCGAGCTGAGCAGGAATGAATTTCTCCAGACGGACAATTACCACCCACTCACCCACGCGAGTCGGTGGCCAAGGCTGTCCAGTTTGAGTCACCGCCAGAATTTGGGCGATCGCCGGGTGGGGCGTACTCAGCTCCACAGGGCCGATCAATCCATCGGTCTGGGCCTCTGGCCCCTGAGAATACTGGCGGGCGAGTTCAGCAAAAGACTGCTCTCCTTCTAAAATCCGAAAGTACAATTCCTGAGCAATGCCCAGATCCGCCGTGCGGATCAGGGAGTAAATCACCTTGTCGAGTTGCCCTTTGCGACTCAGGAAATAGGACTCTAGCTTGTGGCCCCAAGTGGCCTGCTTAAATCTTTCAATTTTGAGGCTGCGAGTGGCCAAGGCTTCGAGTTGGTCCTGAGTCATGCCATAGCGGCTCAACCAGGCTCGACGCGCTTCATCGGACGTTAACTGATTGTGACCGTAAAACTGCTGACAGGCTTGAGATTTCTCCTCTGGCGTACAGTCAATATGGGCGATCGCTTGATCGATCAAGAGTTCCTGGAGGAACTGGGGCAACATCTGGTAGCCCGCTAGTAGTGGCAAGATTTCTTCTGCCTCAATTAGACGGTCTCCAACTTGTAAAACTACACCCATTTGTGTGAGTCTCTTCTACGTTTAATCTCCAGTCTCATCATTTAATCTGCCCGAATTATCTAGTCAAATTCGCTATTGCAACAAACTGAATCCTAAAATCTTAATTTAGAAAAAGTTGATTCAGTAGTATTACGGATCTAGTAGTAGCGTCAAACCCTGTTCCAAACCCTGTTCCAAACCCTGGCCCCATGAAACCATGGCCTAATTTGAGCAATATTTGAGCAATTTTGTTCTGCAAAGTTTTTCTAAGCAAAATTTGAGCTTCAGGAAAAACTCTCGTCTTACTCAGGAAACACTCATCTAGCAACAGATTGGCTCGATTAGATTGGGGATATACTCGGTTCCCGATCTAGATTTTGTGAAACAACTTTGGCAACGTATCGATCCAAATTCTCTACAGGTTCGCCTCACCCTTGGCGTTACGGCGGTTGCGATTTTCGGAATTAGCGGCGTTGCAGCTTGGACGACTCTACGTACCCGTCAGATTTTGATTAATAGCCACAAACAAAACATCCACGATGTGGCGGCTCGCTTTGCTCAGGACGTGGTGCTGTATAGCGACATGATGCCTATAGAGGAGGCTGTGCAAAGGGCCGTTGAGGTACGGACGTTGCCCAATCTGCTCGTTTTAGTCCGTGACGTAGACAGTACCATAGGCGGTGACGCAGACCGTGATGCAGACCGTGACCCGATTACTCAATCTGATTTGACCTGGCCTGAACCGACAATGGCAAGCATTTTGGCCTTGCCCGCCGAGCGAATCACACCGCAGGTTGTCTATTTAGACGGGCGCTATGTTGTGCTCTGTTCAGAACCGCTGGTAGTCGATAATGTAGCGCTCGGCCAACTGTATGTAGCTCAGGATATTACAACCGACCAGATGATGTTTGCGACTGTCATTCGCAGTCTCTCGGTGGCGACGGTGCTGGCTATTTTGGGTATAACAATCTTGATTGCTTGGTATGTGCGGCGATCGCTCCGGCCCCTGCGTCGAGTCAGCCAAATGACCCAAACCGTTTCAGTAGAAAACCTGGGCCAAGTCAAGCTCCAACTAGAATCGGCACCCACCGAAGTGACAGAACTGGTGCAGACTTGTGAACATATGCTCATGCGGCTGTCTGAATCTTGGGAACAGCAACGCCAGTTTTTTCACGATGTTTCCCATGAGCTGCGGACGCCGTTGACCGTGGTGTATGGCTACCTGCAAAGTACGCTGCGCCGAAGTCAGACCCTGAGCGATTCACAACGAGAAGCCCTAGAAATTGCTGCTGCAGAGGCAGACCGCACGATTCGCCTCCTACAAGATTTGCTAGATCTCGCCAGGGCCGACAGTGGCCACATTCATTTCACCTTAGAACCGCTGCGGGTTCACGACCTATTGCTGGAGGTGGCCGGAATGGCGGAGCAGTATAGTGATCGCCCCATTTTGCTAGAGGCCGACGGCCCGAATGTGACGGTGAAGGCCGATCGGTGTCGTCTCAAGCAAGTTTTGCTCAATCTGACTGACAACGCCCTAAAATATTCAGATCCAGCTCACCCAGTGATTTTGAGGCTACAGCACCAAGGCGACTGGGTGAAGCTCCAGGTGGCCGATCGCGGCTGCGGCATTCCCCTCTCACAGCAGCAACGCATTTTCGATCGGTTTTACCGAGTTGATGAAGCCCGCGCGCGCTCAACGGGTGGCTGTGGTTTAGGCCTAGCGATTGTGAAATCTCTAGTAGAAGGCATGGGCGGTAAAGTCACGGTTCACTCCCAGCTCAACGAAGGCAGCATTTTTACAGTCACCTTACCCTGTGCTTGAACCCATGACACCCAAAATCTTGGTTGTTGAAGATGAAGTGAAACTAGCTCGATTTATTGAACTTGAGTTGGGCTACGAAGGCTATGACACGTCCGTAGCCCATGATGGCCTATCGGGGCTGACACTGGCACGAGATTTAAACCCTGATCTGATTATTTTGGATTGGCTAATGCCGGGACTAACGGGGTTAGAGCTTTGTCGTCGCCTACGCACGACCGGAAACAAGGTGCCCGTGATTTTGCTAACGGCAAAAGATGAGGTGAGCGATCGCGTGGCTGGGCTAGATGCTGGGGCAGATGATTATGTGGTGAAGCCATTTAGCATCGAAGAGCTGCTAGCGCGCGTCCGGGCTCATCTGCGGCGCACCCAAGACGACGAAACCGAGCTACTGCGCTTTGAAGATTTGACGCTCAACCGCCAAACTCGGGAGATTTTTCGAGACAATCGCCTGATCGAGCTGACCGCCAAGGAGTTTGATTTGCTGGAATACTTACTCAGCCATCCGCGTCAGGTGCTGACTCGCGATCGCATCTTAGAAGAAGTCTGGGGTTATGACTTCATGGGAGATTCCAACATTATCGAAGTCTACATTCGCTATCTGCGCCTCAAGCTAGAAGCCCACCACGAAAAACGTCTGATTCAAACCGTGCGCGGCGTTGGCTATGTCCTACGTGATTGAATTTACGTAAGTAGATGAGCTTAATTATTTGTAGGATGTGTTAGGCGTAGCTGTAACGCATCAAAGCCTGGGGAATGGTGCGTTACGGCTATGCCTAACAGCACCCTACAGCATCATTTATTTATGTCCTTAATTGAAGCTGCACGATTAAATCTGCGCGATTAAAGCAAGATGTATTACCGGATACTAATCGTTCAGACCGTCCAACTGCTCTGATAAGCTGGGGGTGCTACTCCGGAGAAACACAGCTCAGAGTCATGCACAAGCTACTATCGGGACCGTTGCGGATTGACCAACTTACGGTTGAAATTGCTGACCTACCACCCGCTTTAGCTGGGATCAAAATCGTTCAGCTTTCAGATCTCCACTTTGATGGTCTGCGACTCTCGGAACAATTGCTGTCGGAGGCGATCGCCGCTAGCAATGATATTCAGCCCGACCTGATCGTGCTCACAGGCGACTATGTAACGGATGACCCCACCCCCATCCATCAGCTCGCCCGAAGCCTCAAGCATATGCAAAGTCGGTTGGGCACCTATGCGGTTCTAGGCAATCACGACATCTACACCCCCAGTTCCAAACCCGAGATCACCGCCGCCTTTGAGGGGGTAGGCATTGAGGTGTTGTGGAATCAAATCAGCTATCCGCTAGGGACAGAGTTGCCTTTGGTGGGGCTAGCAGACTATTGGTCGAAGGAATTCAATCCTGCCAGTGTCCTCGATCAGCTTGATCCCACTACACCCCGAATTGTGCTTTCTCACAACCCCGACACCGCCGCCAAACTTCAGCAGTGGCGAGTCGATCTCCAACTCTCCGGCCACACCCACGGAGGCCAAATCGTAATTCCGGGCTTGGGACCGCTGCCAACCTGGTATCAAGCCTGTCGCCGCTGGGTGCCTCGCCTCTTGCGTCCTTGGATTCCTTACATGCGAGAAGACTGCTACAAAGTGGTCAAACATTGGGAATGGGCCCAGGGTTACTTTCAGGTTGGCCCCAACCAACTCTATGTCAATCGTGGTCTAGGAACCTACCTACCCGGACGACTATTCTGCCCCCCCGAGTTGACCGTGTTGACCCTGGCTCCCACCCTTTGAAAAGCCCACAACTGGCCGAGCAATTGGAAAAAGAATGCCACATTCATCATTGGCTTAGCTGATCAGCAAGGCTTTCAGAAACCATAAACCCTAATCGTTAGCCCTGACATTACATTAAGGAGGGATTATCATATTGCTGCCACAAGAGAAGATGCGGTACGCCTCTTCCCTCCATTTCAAAACCTATCTATGGCTTTCTTGTCAATACAATGGGCCCTCAACTCTTATCGGCGTACAGTGTCTCAACTAGCTCGCCTCACCAGTAAGGTACTCCAGTTACAAGCTTGTCGGGGAGGGAGCTACAACAGGTTTAGGAGGGCAGGTTTTCCCTTCGTTCTGGGCTTAGGTCTAATGCTTATGGGTGGCATCACAGGGATAGCTTGTGGGCCAACCCCGCCTACTCCCGCAAAAATAACGTTGACAGTTCATGATGAGGTCGTAGGAGTTAGTACCCGGTACATTGGTGCCTGTGAGGGCAATGTCAACTTTGATCTAGCCGATCTAACAGACCTAGGGCTTAATACTTATCGCATCTATGGCGGCATGTCTCGCTGGGAAACGAGCGACGACGACGGTGTGTATGGCTACCCCACCATTGATCAAATTAAAGCCGATCCCGACAGCGTAAACTGGGACTGGTGGGACACCGCCATGACCTACCCCAAAGGAGGCAGTGACTATGCCTTTTCGGGTGATCCTGCTAAGTTGTGGCAGGGTAATGCCCGCACTATCTTTGAGACCCTCAAGCAGGCCCAGATTCGGCCCGTTCTCACCCTGCGCAATGTCGATTCCAGCTGGAATCCTGAGTGGGCGTTGCAGCTCAACCCCCCCCGTACCGCAGAGGACTGGAACGAATGGTGGGAGCATGTGTTTGCCACGGTTTACTGGCTCAACGTGCGCAATGACTACCGTGTCGATGATTTTGAAATCCATAACGAGCCCGACAACTGGGAGCAAGGCTGGGGGGGTAACCAACAAGACTATTTTGAGCTGGCACGGGTAGCTAAAGATGCGATCGCCCACGTATACGATACGTACCTACCCGACCGCAGGTACTCTATACATGCTCCCAAAACCACCGGCGGCAGCGCCTGGCCCTCTCAAGCTCTGGCTGCAATCCCCCAAGAGTTTGACCAAATTAATGTCCACAATTACGAACGCGACATTTCAGACTATGTGCGACAAGTCCGTGAGTGGATGAAGGGCACAATCCATGAAAACTCACCCCTGTGGCTAGGAGAATGGGGCACCTACACAGGTGGCTATGATGACCTAGCTTTCTCCCTCGACCTCATTAAAAACATGTTGCGAATGTCGCGCCCAGGCCCTACCCATGTCGAAGGTAGCCACCTCTTTTCCCTCTATAATTGGGGCGATAACTTAGAAGGGCTGGTGACCGCCGATGGTCGCCGCCGCTTTGGTTACTATGCCTTTCGCATGGGCATTCGGGCCTTACAGGGGGGGCGTGAAGTGCTGCGGGTAAATGGCAGTGCCTCTAAAGCCATGTCTCTAGCCACCCGGAATGCCCAGGGGCAATTTTTTCTGTTAATAGTGAATGGCCAAACCACAGACTATACCTTTGAGGTCAACTTCGAAACCCCAAGAAGATTTACCAAGCGAGAGGTTTGGGAGTTTAGTCAGACAGTTTTAGATAAACAGGTCGAAGCAGTGGCCTCGACCGAAAAGATATTTACATTGTCGATACCGGCTCAATCAAGTCGCTTAATCATCATGAATTAAGGAGAAAACCTTGAAAAGACCTCAAAAAGATCTCAAAAGGTATAATTGACCGAGCCTTGCAAGACTTGCTGAGTAGAGCCATTTCCAGAGCCGCTAGACAGTCGTGCATTGTTACTCAGGCTGTATCCTAAATCAACTTGGACGTTGGGCAGAAGAACTATGCCGCATCCCGTCTGTAAGCTGTAGGTTTGTTCGCTGACATCCTCATATTGCTGGCGGCCTAGCCCTACCGAGACTCGACATTCTATAGACTCTGTCAAACGCTCTTTAAGACCAACTTCGCCGTAATACAAGAAATAGTCAGGTGGGGCAAAATAACCGTTGCCAAAGTCGTCAGCATACCCCCAATAGAGTAACAGACCCGCTAGGTAGAAGCTGCCAAACTCTCGGCTCAAGTATAAAAGGGCTTGATTTTCTGTATTCCCATCACTATAAAACCCTAACGTGTAAGACAGAAGTAAGTCTGTAGTAGGGTCAATCTGCCAATATAGTGAAGGAGTCAATCGTGATGCTGAAATTTGGTTTTCTAATGATGCTGCATTGTCTTTATAGGCTCCATAGCTAAAGTCTGCAGAAACATTTAGATTAGGAGTAACTTGATAATCCACGCCTGTATTTAGCCTGAGAGAGGGAGAAACACGGCTAAATACATCGACGCCAACACTTCCCCTAAGGTCAACATCTCCCCGACGAATTTCTAGGCCAACATCCAGTTCATAGTTTTGTAATGGACTGATACCAGTCTGCTCAAAGTTACCAAATCCCAACCCAAGCGTTTGCCGAAAATCGCTACCGGGTAGCGGTGTCCACATGTCTACCTGTATCCTTTGGGAAGATTCACCAGAGTCTCTTGTATCTAAAACAAACTCTGAAGTGACTTGCGTAGATTGCAAGCGACGTTGAATGGCGATCGCATCAGCATTATCTTCGGCCACTAGGGGAGCCAAAATAGCTAAAGCATCAACTCGTCGCCCCCGTGCCTCATAAGCGCGAGCCAAACCTAAACCAATCTCTACAGAATCAGGAAATTGCGATCGCAATTCTTCATAGAGTGCCAAAGATTCTCGACTATCTCCTGCCCACAGCAGTACTTCTGCTCGACCTAAGCGAGCCCTGAGATGAGCAGGCTCTTGTTCAAGTATGGCATCATATATAGCCAGAGACTCTGAGTATCTATCATCCCAGGACAACACCTCAGCCAAGCCTAACTTCGCCAAGATATTAGCTGGATGCTGTTCGACTATCGACTGGTATTGCTGAATGGATTGTTCTAAATCGCCTGACCAACTCGTGACCTGAGCCTGCTGTATTTTTAAGTCTACGTCATCTGGATTTTCAGAAATTAGCTGATCTAAAAGAGTTAGACTGGCTTCGTAGTTGCCTACCCAGGCATACAGTCTTGCCAAGGCCAATCGAGCCAGTGAATTCTCCGGATCTTGCTGAAGGATACTTTCATAGTCAGCAATAGCCTCTTGCAAGTTGCCTTCATCTTCTTGGGTGATTGCTCTTTGCAATAACTCCTCAACTGAGTTCCCTAGAGACTCAGCGCCGTCATTTACGAATTCATCTAATTCAATAACTTCACGATCTGGCTCAGAGCTATCTTGGGCTAAAGCAGATGGTATTTCAATCACTAAAGAAACTGCAAGGGTGCATAAAACGAGTAGTGACGAATGGACTAAGTCCGTATACGCAAACAGACCATGAGAAGTCGGGGAAGCTAACTTTTTGAGCCATGATCGAGAAATCAAATTCCGCTCCTATTTTTAACAAAAATCAAAGACTGGGACAGATGATAATTAGCAGAAAGCATCGAAAGCTATTACTGCAAGTTTTTGCGAATTACGTCTTCCTGAGTTGTATTCTTGCCGATCACTGGATTGCTTTGAATGTAATTATTTAGCAAAGGAGCCTGACTCGCAACTACGGATATCTTTAAGGCAAACAGGACAAACCCAGTCAAAATAGGTTTCCAGCGGTTGCCGATAATATTCTGGAAGGAAGAACCCTCAGCCCAGATTTGCTTTAGATCCATTATCAAGACGATGAGATACAAGAATACAAAAAAGCTCGCTCCCCATAGAGAAAAAATAACCCAACTCAATGAATCTGCTGTGCCGAAAACAACTGTTGAAACGACGTTAATTAGAACTAAACCTAGAAAAACTGTGTGAACTTTGACTGAGAAGGGTCTAGCAACACCTGTAGAGATGCCTTTCGGTGTAATCATATAAGGTTTCTGAATGCCAAGGAGCATTTGTGCGATCGCCATCAACACGATAGGCCAACGAGATACCTGCAATAAGATTTGCCGCCATGTCATTGTGCTTAACCCCATGGGAAAGTATTGCTTACACCAGAAGTAAATACAAGTATTGGCTACAAATGCAGGGGAAAAATATTGGAGAAATTCCCAGACAGAAATCCCACTGACAAAGTCTTGGCCGGTAGCTAAAACAATGGCAGGGGTCAAAAACAGCGTTGCCATCGACAAAGACCATAGAGGATACCAAGTCTGAGAATATAAAAACTGAATAGCCTGTAAGCCTCGAAAATGCTTGATCTGCTGGGGGACATAGAGAAACAATACTTGAGCCATGCTGTAAGCCCAAGCAAATTGCTGTCCCAAATAGGTATCAAAGGTTTCTGGAGCATCCCCTAGGGCAATAATATCAGGGACAAAGACGCCTTTATATCCTTTAGCGGCTAGATAGACTGTATCTAAGTGATCCTCTGCCCGGGTGGGTTGAAAGCCATCAATCTCTTGAATTGCTGAGACCCGGTAGGTGCAATGACTTCCAATAATGTAAGGAGTTTCCGTTGCTCCATAAAAGCCCATTTGTAAGGGGCCTTGCAAAATTGCCTCCTGTTCTAAAGCTCCTTTGGCTACCCAACTCACACCACTATTGCTATAAAGGCTAGGAGCCTGAACCCAAGCCACATCTGGATCTTTAAAGTGGCCTAGGGTGTAATCGAGATACTCAGGAATTGGGGCATGATCAATGTCAAACTGGACGAAGAAATCATAGTTTTCATAGCCGTAGGCATCTAGCCAAGCATTGACATTGCCCGCCTTTGTTTTGGCTTTAAAGGGTGGCGTTAGTTGATTCCACAGGGAGATTTGCTGATTTCCCCAGGTTGCGGTATCGTGGCGTGAAAAATACTTCACACCGTATTTTTTGCAAAGAGCAAGATGCTCTGCAGAGTGAACTTTATCCACCAATAGCCAGGAGTCGTGGGGATAGGTGACCTCGGCCATAGCCCGAAGCTGTTTTTCAACGGTCTCGATAGACTCGCTCCCCGGCACGGTTAGGGTGATGAGAGAGACCCGAAGATAGGGACTAGCGATTTTTCGGGCGGGAACTTTGATGTACCAACAAAAAAACAGAGTGGCAATCCCTAAAATAGTAGTTTCGTACATCCATGCGGCAGAAAATGGAATGTATAGCAGCCATGTTTCAACATCAACGCTAAGCCACCATCGCCAGAAGAAAACGTGAGACCATAAGAAGAATACTAGAATCAGCGCATATATAGACTTCAACCATAGGCTACCATTTTGCCACCGAATCGCATTGCGAATGTGGTTCTGCCATTGGGAACTTTTTGGGAGAAGACGCTTCTCTTGTACAGTGGACTTGCTCGATTGACCTTTAGAAACGCTGAAATAATTCATTGATAACCTCTGTAGATTCCTGTTGCCAAAAAGCAAGTAAAATCCTCACCCTAAATTCCATAGGTTGAGACTGAACAAAGCGCGAGAGCTTGAAAGTCTGGCAGCACAAAATTTCTGGGAGCAAGGCTTATCTCATGCAAGTCCCACTTGTGAGTCTGATCAGCTTGTTTAAAAGTAATTAAAAGGGGTTGAAGGCTCTAGTTGACTGACAAAGCCCCTAAAACTCCGATTCACCCGTAGGTTGGGTTATGCTATCACATACCCAACAGAATATAGGCTAGGGTTGGGTCTCACGTTGTTCGACCCAACCTACGGGAAAAGATTTGTCAGTCAATCAAGTTGAAGGCCTGTTCTGATGAGGGTTCGAAAAATCAAATCTGACAAGTACTCCTAGTCTTGAGAATCCACTTCTATACGCACTGTTCATTAGTTGATTACCGAGTTTAGAACCTCACGCTGTACAAAGTAACATAAGCCTAAGTATAATTTCGGAGCTTTCAATGAAGGAAATCACATCTTCACGGAAGCTTTACAAGAGTAATCTGGACAAGACTTAGATATTTATAGTGCCGACTCAGGCAGCTAAGGCTGTCGGTATCATTGGGAACACTCCCACCTTGGCTACGCCAGGTAAGAGAGCTTCATGATGAGAGGTTGTATTCTGCAAGCCTCCCACAGATGAGTGAGAGCAGGCTTGGGCTCGACAGATTTTAATAAGCTTCTTTTATTAGTACTTTTGGGTGATGTAGAAATGCGATGCAACCTTGGCTTAGTCACGAGACTTTGATGAGCTTGTTGAACTTTCTGAGAAAGAAAAAAGCAATCAAGGCTCTTCAACTCAAGCAAGAAAAATCTGCGATCGCCTGCACTACAAAGCATTGAAGTTTAGGCAACCTCAGTTGGCAGTCATACTGTCTACTCAGAGAATAACTCAATGTATTCTTGTAAATGAGCAACTTTGATACAAAATCGTACAGACTTATTCCTCCTGTTGAGGTAATCTCTACAGGAGAAACTGAATTGTTCACCAAACGCAACCTATTCTCTCGCTCTTCAGCAAGATGAGTTGAGAGGAATACTTCCCCTAGAATGAAGCAGCTTCTTGAGTGCTCATGTCAGCTTGCCTCTCTAGTTACTAGGAGATTTATATGCGAATTGCTCAGGTATCCCCTCTTTGGGAATCAGTCCCTCCCCATACCTATGGAGGAGTTGAACTCGTGGTCAGTCTCTTAACCGACGAATTAGTTCGACGAGGGCATGAAGTTACCTTGTTTGCATCAGGTGACTCATGCAGCCTGGCAGAATTGGAATCTGTTCATCCTCAGGCTTTAAGACTCGATAAAAACGTTAAAGAGTGCGGCATCTATGAAATGTTGCAAATTAGCCGCGTTTATGAACAAGCAGATCAATTTGACATTATTCATTCCCACATGGGCTGTTCAGTACTCCCCGCTGCGGGACTGGTGAAAACGCCTACGGTTCATACACTGCATGGTATTTTTACATCCGACAATCAAAAGATGTTTATGCACCGGCGCAAACAGCCTTTCGTCAGCATTTCCAATGCACAACGAGAGCTAAAGCTGGGGCTTAACTACGTTGCGACCGTTTACAACGGCACTGATCCTGCCCAATATGACTTTTATGAACAACCAGATTCCTCTCCTTATCTTGCTTTCTTAGGTCGGATTTCACCCGAAAAAGGAGTACATCTAGCAATTGAAATTGCCAAGCGATCAGGCTGGCATTTGAAGATTGCAGGCAAAGTAGATGTGGTAGATGTTGAGTACTTTGAGCAAGAAATCAAGCCCCACATTGACGGAAAGCAAATTGAATTTTTGGGTGAAGCCAACCATGCTCAAAAATCTGCTCTCTTGGGAGGAGCTGTTGCAACGCTGTTCCCCATTACTTGGCGAGAACCATTTGGCCTAGTGATGATTGAATCCATGGCGACAGGAACACCCGTGATCGCGATGAACTTAGGCTCCGCGCCAGAAGTGATCGAGCATGGCAAAACAGGATTTCTTTGTTCGACCGTAGACGAATGCTTGGCTGCCCTTGAGCAAATTCCGACGCTAAATCGGGCCGACTGTCGCCAGCACGTTGTAGATCACTTTAGCGTCAAGCGGATGGTAGACGGCTATGAAGCGGTCTATCGGGAGATTGTCTCGGGCCAAATGAGCCCTAGTGCTGAGCAGTTTAGTTTGTCTGCACGAGCCACCCGTGGAAATGGCCACATTCAGACAGGCCAATATTAGGTCTTGAGTCGGTTGTGATTTTATTGTATTGAGTCATACTGATCTGGTGATTAGTACAGTGATTTGATTCAGTGATCAAGATAACCAGTGATCAAGGCAACCAGTGATCAAGGCAACCAGTGATCCAGCGCTTGCAGTCTTTGAAGTTAAGAGAAGCAACTATTTAACCATGCCTGACATCCTCGAAATCGACGGTAGAAGCTTTGTTGCTGCCGATGAGTTCTCTGAACCCGAATGGCCTGGTGTTCTCTCAGAGCGATCGCAACCGACACTGACCCTAAAAGACAATGATCTGTTTCTGATCACAGATACCTTAGGCAACATTGCTGGATCGCTTGAAGACGACGAGACTGCTAGTATGGGGCTTTTTTGCCGAGACACTCGGTTTTTGAGTCGCCTGGAGCTCCAAATTGAGAACCGAGCCCCTGTTCTTCTCAGTAGCACAGCCCAAAGGGGGTTTGCATTGTCGGTGCTCTGCGCCAATCCTCACATTAACGACCGGATTCAAGCGGAGACGGTGGGCATCCAGCGGGAGATTGTGCTCAACGGTGGACTCTTTGAAGATGTAACCCTTACCAACTACAGTACTCAGCCCGTTCAATTTGAGCTAAGCCTCAGCTTTAGTGCCGATTTTGTCGATTTGTTTGAGATTCGAGGTGCGGTACGCGAGCAGCAAGGGCAGTTGTTGCGGCTAGTCACAGATTCAAACAGCCAAATGGGAGGAAGCCAACTCCACACGACCCCGCAAGAATTTGACTGGAGTAAAGAGGACGAGGGGCAGCCCCCCCAAGAGATGCTACTGGCCTACCAAGGACTCGATGGCATCTTGATGGAATCTCGAATTCAGTTCTTGCATCGCCAACCGGATGCCGCTAAAGGTTGCACCGTGATTTGGAATTTGGAACTTGCTTCCCATGAAACGCAGGTGCTAGGATATCGGCTCCTACCCTTTACGAACAATCGTCCGACTTCAATTGTTAGCCCGCCCACGACGCTGAAGCAGGCCAAGGCAGCGGAGATCATGGAGGAGGAAGACTGGCGCAATCGAGTCACCCAAATTCGGTCTGACAATCGCACCTTTAATCAGATCATTGAACGCGCTGAGCAAGACATTTATCTCTTGCAGCAAACCTTTAACAAGGGTAAAACACTTTCGGCAGGAGTGCCCTGGTTCTCAACCTTGTTTGGTCGGGACACCTTAATTGCAGCTTCGCAAACGCTGATTTTAGATCCTGACATTGCCAAAGAGACACTAATGATTTTGGCAAACTATCAGGGCCAAAATTATGATGAGTGGCGTGATGAAGAACCGGGCAAAATCTTGCATGAGCTGCGCCTAGGTGAAATGGCTCGCTGTGGTGAGATTCCCCACACGCCCTACTATGGCACTGTCGATGCGACGCCTCTGTGGCTAATGCTCTATGTAGAATATTATTCTTGGACTCACGATGCTGAAACGCTAGAGCGTCTCTGGCCCAATGCGTTAGCCGCGATGGAATGGATCGATCGCCAGTGCGAGAAAACAGGGTATCTCAGCTACGATCGCAAGTCGTCGCGGGGCTTGGCCAACCAGGGCTGGAAGGATTCGGGTGACTGCATTGTCAATCGCAAAGGTGAGATGGCCGAGGGGGCGATCGCCCTCTGTGAAGTCCAGGCTTATGTCTATGCTGCGAAGAGTCGCCTCAGCGAGATTGCCCGCATGAAGAAGCGCATTGATCTGGCTGATCGCTGGCAGCAAGAAGCGCGAGACCTCAAGGCACGGTTCAATCGGGATTTCTGGATGGCCGATGAAGATTATTGTGCGCTAGCGCTAGATGGAGAGGGTCAGCTCGTAGACAGCATCACCTCAAATCCAGGCCACTGTTTGTCTCTCGGCATCTTGACGCCTGAGAAAGCTCGCAGTGTTGCAGAACGATTGCGCGCCCCTGACTTGTTTAGTGGATGGGGCATTCGCACGCTCAGCAGCCTGTCTCCAGCTTACAATCCGATGGGCTACCACATTGGCTCGATTTGGCCTCACGACAATGCATTGATTGCAATGGGATTGCGATCGCTCGGCCTCATTGATCAGGCGATCGAGGTTGCCCAAGCCCTGACAGATATGACCTTCTACCAACCCTACCAGCGACCCCCCGAACTCTTTTGCGGCTACGAGCGGGAAGCCGACAACAGCCCTGTCCGGTATCCGGTAGCTTGTTCCCCCCAAGCCTGGGCCACTGGCAGTATCTTTCAGCTCTTACAAATGACGGTCAACTTGGTGCCCGATGCACCGAGCAACTACCTGCGAGTGATTGATCCAACCTTGCCAGAATCAATCAATCACCTCTCTTTGCATAACCTCAGAATCGGTTCGACATTGGTGGATTTAGAGTTTGAACGCTCCGGCACCACAACGGCCTGTCGCGTCACGAAAAAACGGGGAAACCTGCGCGTAGTAATCGAGGCTTAGTGCTGGCAATAGGCCATGTAGACTAGATAGCTATGCCCCCAGCTTTCGCAATCTCTCTCTAGTCACACTGCCGCTAAAATCATAATTTATGGCCACACACGAACTTCCCCAGCCTCCGAGCTTTGAGCGAGTAGAAGACGAACGCCTGCATCGTCAACAGCGCTTAGCCGCTGCCTTTCGGTTGTTTTCCCGCTATGGGTTTGATGAGGGCATTGCCGGACATATCACGGCCCGCGACCCAGAATGGCCTGATCACTTTTGGGTCAATCCCTTTGGTATGTACTTTGGCCAGATTCGCGTCTCAGACTTGATTTTGGTTAACCACAAGGGAGAAGTTGTCAAAGGCGATCGCCCCGTCAATGCTGCCGCTTTCGCGATTCATTCCCAAATTCATCAGGCACGTCCCGATGCGATCGCTGCGGCTCACTCCCACTCTATTTATGGCAAAGCTTGGTCATCGTTGGGGCGGCTTCTCGATCCGTTGACTCAGGATGCCTGCTCGTTCTACGAAGATCATGCCCTGTTTGATGACTATACGGGGGTTGTGCTCGAAACCGATGAGGGCCGCCGGATTGGGGAAACTCTGGGTGATCGCAAAGCCATTATTCTCCGCAATCACGGCCTCCTCACCGTGGGCCATACCGTCGATGAAGCGGCTTGGTGGTTCATTACGCTCGATCGCACCTGTCAGGCTCAACTCATGGCTGAAGCGGTCGGTCAACCCGTCAAAATCGATCCTGACATTGCCAGCCTTACCTACAGCCAAGTGGGCTCTCACTACATGGGTTGGTTTTCTTTCCAGCCCCTCTACAACAAGATTGTTCGCGAAGAGCCGGACCTGCTGGAATGAGAAGGGCGATCGCCAGTTTGTTACAATTCGTGAAGTTGTACCCATGTCTAGCCCATGCGCCTCACCCACTTTGGAGCCAATAGCTGGCTACTCGAAATCGACCAGCAACGCATCCTCATCGATCCCTGGCTGGTCGGCTCCCTCACCTTTGGCAACCTGGATTGGTTGTTTAAGGGCGATCGCCCCTTCACCATTGATCCGCTCCCCGATTCCATCGATCTGATTTTGCTCTCCCAGGGCTTACCCGACCATGCCCATCGTCCGACCCTTGAGCAACTAGATCACGCGATTCCAGTCGTTGCTTCCCCCAGTGCGGCCAAAGTGGTCAAAGAGTTGGGTTACAGCCAGATCACCAGTCTGGCTCCGGGCCAAACCATCACAGTTGGCGATCGCCTCGAAATTCGAGCCATGCCAGGAGCCCCGATTGGCCTCCAATGTGAGAATGCCTACCTCATCAAGCAGCTCACCGACGGCACCACGCTCTACTACGAACCCCACGGTTTTCCGCCAGAGGAAATTAAGACCTACGCTCCAGTCGATGTGGTGATTAGCCCCATCGTCAACCTAGCACTGCCTGTCGTGGGTCCTATCCTCCAAGGACACAACAGCGCCATCCATTTGGCAGAATGGCTCAAACCACAAGTATTTCTACCCACCGCAGCAGATGAAGCGGTGCAGTACGAAGGCATCTTGATCAACATTCTAAAAACCGTGGGCAGTGTAGAAGAATTTCAGGCCCAGCTCACCCAACACAACCTGTCTACCCAGGTCATCGCCCCTCCACCTGGAGAACCCATTGAGTTAAAGCTAAAACAACAGGTTTGACAGGTTATTTTTCTGCCCAGCGGAGGTTACCTGCATAGCGCAACGTCTCGAAAAAGCGACAACTCAAGTTCTCAAGGGAGCAAATACCGTTAGCCCGCCTGGAACACACTCCACTTCAATTGGGGTGGTGCCAACAATTTCGCCATCCACAACCACTTTTTGCGGAGGATCGGTGGTGACTTTGATGCGCCGAGTTCGCAACTGCACAATATCTTGTCGGCTAGCCGGAGACTTAATCAAAGCGGCACCGAACAGATTCACCATCGCGTTTAAGGCTTGCAGCTTGTTGGCTGGGGTGCCAATCGTGACATCTAAAAGGCCATCGTCTGAGATCACCTCTCCCAAGCCCTGGGCCAGCACAGAGGTCGGCGGAGCGGCGTTGGCGATCGTGACAGCCGCAGCCTGAAACTCGCTCACGACCTCATCCACTTCAACACTTGCTTCAAATAGTTCTTGCTCATTTAACTGCTGGATTCCAGCCAAGATGTAGGCAAGTGAACCCCAACGATTTTTGGCTTCCCGATCGGCACGATCCACCATTTCGGCCTCGAATCCAATGCCTGCCAACAAAATCATGGGCTTACCATTGCAGAGGGCTATATCCACCACTCGCGTCGTGCCTGCCAAAATCACCTCGCAAGCGCCCTGAATATTTGTAGGGATGCCTAACGCGACCGAGAAAGCATTGGCGGTGCCTCTAGGAATCACCCCTAGCGGGATTTCAGTATTGAATACAGCACCTGCAACCGCTGACACTGTGCCATCTCCGCCTGAAGCAATGATCAAATCGGGTTGGGCGGCGATCGCCAACTCTGCCAACTGCACCGGATCAATATCGGGCGTCGTGAAATGCGTGTGGAGCTGAACCTGCGTCGAGAGTAGCTTTTGAATCTGGGCAATTTCCTGGTCGGGGTTTCCCTGACCCGAAACAGGATTAAAAATGAGATGGGCAACTCGAAATCGAGCCAGATTGGCCACAATGGCCTCAGCCGTAGCCAGATTGGTTGCCAGCGGCACATTGTAAACTTCGCAAATTCGCAGCAGTGCCCGAATATCAGGCTCATGGGGCTGCGCGTAGAGCGGATCAACCAAAAACAACACCGCTACCACATTTTCGGTTGCAACCTGGGCTGCAATCTGAGCATCACCCCCGAGCGGCCCCGATAGCATCGACTCCACCAAAAGCTCTGTCCCTTGCTGGATATATTGCCCGGTGGTGCCTGTGGCAATCAGGCGATACTGCTTTAGAAGGGTGGCATGGCGTTGGGCAAAGGCTACTAGGTCAGCCTTTTTGTTGTCGTGGGCAATTAAGGCGATCGTCGGATTCATGATTTACCTACAACCGGCCAAACAAGGCAGCCAAACAAGGGATGTCGCTTAATATATCAGGCTCACAGAGCGATCGCCCATAAATTGCCCAAATCATCCAGAAATCATACCGCTTCTCTAGTCTCCGGTAACCGACAACCCATCAACCCAGATGCGGGGACAAACACCCCCTGGTGTAATCTGGGCTTCAGGTTCCACATAGATAATGGATTTGAGCAGCTCTAGGAAGTCTCCGGCGATCGTCGCTGAATCAACGCTGATGCGCTCTCCCTTGTTGATCAGCCAGCCATCAAACGGCAAGGAAAAAGATCCTTGCAGCGAGTTGACCCCCGCATGCAGCGCACTGACATCATCAATCCAAATCACATTTTCGGCACTGTCCAGGCTATATTCCTGCTCAGGAGCCTGCCCTGGCATGACGTGATAAAAGTGGGGGCTAACACTTACCTTCGCGCCAATATTGGCATGACCTGTGGGTTCAGCATTCATCCGTTTGGCCGTTCCGGTGCTGTGAATAAACCCGGATAGAGTCCCCTCTGTAATGATGGGAACACGACGAGTCGGGGTGCCTTCTCCATCAAAGGTTTCAATCGCAATGTTGTCAGGATGCAGCGCATCATCGTAGACCGACAGCAACGGGGAAGCAATCTGTGTGCCTAGAGAGTCAGGCGTCGAAAGGCTTTGCTTGTCTAGAATATTCTGCGCATTGAACAGATTGGAGAATGCACCCAGCAGGCTCAAGAAAGCCTCTGCCGAAAAGACAACCCGATATTTGCCAGATTTGACCTTAGCGTAGTTGAGATGGCTAATCGTTTTCTCGGCAGCCTCCTGCAAACACGCCTCAATATCTAGCTGCTCTAGGCCGTGGCTAATCTTGAATGCGCCAGCGCTACGGGGCTTTTTGCCTTCCTCTTCGGTTTTGCTATAGAGATAGATAGACGCATAGGAGTGAGCCTCATGCCGCAGGGCACCAATGCTGTTGAGGTAGAAGCGATCAACATCGCGCTGGGCTAAACCATTGTAGGGAACGCCGGCGATCGCCGGATGAGCCGCCAGGAGTTCTTTCTCCGCATCAATCAAAGTGGCAATCAGCTGATCAACCGAAGCTTGAGTAGATTTGCCGTTTTTCGCCTCAGCCGTGGGAGCCGTCGCTTGAGGGCTAAAGTCAGGCACATGCTCTTTTGCCCCAAAGAAGCTCGCTTCATGGGCAGTTTTTAGCGCCAGCTCAATCCCTTTCGGATCAACGTCGGTAGTAGACGTTACACCAATGCAGCTATCCTCATTCCAGACCCGCACAATGACACTGGAGCGATTGGAAGCCTTGACTTGCTTGGGTTCGCCAGAATCAACCTGTACGCTGGTTTCATCCACCGAAGAACCGTAGATGTCGTATTTTTGAATGCCCATCTGCTGTGCAGTGGCTTCTGCGTAAGCGGAAATATCTTTGACGTTAGGCATAGTTTGCTTTGAAGAGTGCGTTTGATGTTGTAGGAGCATCCACAAGGGGTGCTCCAGTTTTTCGGGTATCCCAGTTGGGTTGAGCAGGCAGGAAACTGGCCCCTACGAGGATGGGGCGATCGCCTATCTGCCGCCCATCTATCTGCCGCCCACCGTGATGGAATCGACCTTAATGTGGGGCTGCCCAACCGTGACATAGATGCTGCCACTGATGGAGCCGCAGAAACCAGCCGCTAGACCCAGATCTTGAGAGCACATAGAAATCTTGTTCATGATGTCCTTGGCTTCTCCAATCAGGGTTGCGCCCTTGAGGGGCTTGGTAATCTTGCCGTTCTCAATCAAGTAGGCTTCCGAGACACCAAAGTTAAACTCGCCCGTGGGTCCGACGCTGCCGCCACCCATCTTTTTGCAGTAGATCCCTTTCTCGACCGACGCAAACAGCTCTTCAACCGTATAGTCTCCCGGCGCGATGTAAGTATTCCGCATCCGGCTGGCCGCTCCGAACGTGTAGTCCTGACGGCGACCGCTGCCCGTGCGGGGATGCCCCGTCCGAATCGATCCAGCCCGATCTGACAAGAAGTTCTTCAGCACACCATTTTCAATCAGCAGGGTGCGCTGAGCAGGCATGCCTTCGTCGTCCATATCAATGGTGCCAAAGGCTTGGTCAGAGAGGCCTTCATCCCAGGCGGTGAGACTTTCGTGAGCGATTTTTTCACCTTTGCGATCGGCAAACGGAGTCGTCTTGCGCTCAATTTGAGTCGTTTCTAGCAAGTGACCACAGGCTTCGTGGAAAATTACACCCCCAAACTCATTAGCCATGATGATGGGGTAGGTGCCAGACTCGACATATTCGGCATAGAGCATCTTGCCCGCCGACTCGGCTACCTTCTCGGCATTCTCCTCAAAATTCCACTCGCGCAGGAAGGCCGGATCGCTCGTGCTGCCCACCCGCTCACTAATAGAGGCCCGATTTGCGCCATCGGCACAGAGCAAGCTGTAGCCCACCGATTGATTGAGGCGAATGTCTCTGGCAAAGGTGCCATCACTGGAGGCGACCAACACTTCCTGCCAATCTCGGAAGTAGACGGCGCGGCGCGACTGGATATGACTTGCCTTTTTCTGTAGTTGAGCATTGGCCGCTAGCAGCACATCGCTCATTTCCTGCATAGAGCTACAGTTGGGGAGCCAGATTTCTTTGTTCTTGGCGATCGCATAGTCGCGAATCAGCTCCAGATTGATTTCTGGAACATAGGCATTTGGAGCGGGAAGCTGAAGCCCCAAAATCGATAAGCCCTTTTCGAGTGCAGCCTTTAACCCTGTGAAAGATAAATCGTTGGTGCTGACATAGCAATCGGCCTTGCCTCGAAACACCCGCACCCCTGCCCCCGTCGATAGGCGCGGCGAAATGCTGGTGATGGCGTCATCTTCGGCCATGCAGCTAATGTAGTTGATCCGCTCCAGGAAAAACTCAATAAAGTCTGCACCTGCTGCCCGTCCGAGGCCGAGTAGCGTTGACAGAGGAGCCTGCCAAGTCTGATCAAAGCGATCGCTTGTTGAGGTGTACTTCAGATCAGGCAGCTCTTTTGAAATGAGTAGAGTCGGCGGCATAGATAAACTTCCTCTGTAAGCAGAATCTAGAGGGTTTGGCTGATATCGTTTCTGTTCCCGCGATATCACACCAACCATATGTCCCTTGTTCGTTCAGTCTAGCAAATGCCGCAAAATCGATGGGGAGACGCAATTAATCGGGTTTCGATAGGGAATGATTTGAGGGCGATCGTCCCTCTCCAGCAGAAAGATTTGTAAGCGATCGCATCAAAACGGGAAAATGATCAAGATGCAACCTTTACCAAAATCTTTTGAATACTTTGAATACAACGTCAGATCACCCTCACATCAGTCCTGAGCGGATCGAACTCATCATTCACACCCTCAAACAAGACCTGCCCACCCTGTTTGAGCAAGATATCTCCTATGAGATCTACAGTCAGGATATTGACTTCCGCGATCCGGTCAATCAGTTCAAGGGCAAATTTAATTACCGGATTATATTCTGGACGCTGCGATTTCATGGGCAGCTCTTCTTTACAGAGTTATATTTTGACCTGCATGACGTTCAGCAGACCGCCCCAGACACCATTCTCGCCACCTGGACTGTTCGCGGTACGCTGCGGGTTCCCTGGAAAGCCCAAGTCTTTTTCAACGGCACCTCAACCTACCGACTCAACGCAGAAGGCCTGATCTTCGAGCACCTCGACCAGTGGGATCGCAAACCCACCGAGATCCTGAAGCAGTTTGTCCGCAAAGGATAACCGTAATCTGGGCAGCATCTGGACGGCATCTGGACGATCTATTTCCAAAATTTTTCTTCCCCCCTTGCACGTTTCCCCCCTTCAGTCGCTAAAATAGACAACAGGTTCTACTGTGACGTTGGTGACTGCCAATAATGTTTTATGATCTATGCCTTGTTTAAATAGGAGCTAAGTTTGTCCCAGTGGCAGTAAACCGGGCTTGTACCCGGAAACTTAAAACTGAGGGCCGAAGGTTCCACCTGGATTTTTCCAGGTCAAAAGCTGAGGTAAGACGGCGTCGCGGGGAACTCCCAAAATTTTCAAATTTAAAGTTCGATCTTTGAATAAAGATCAAAAATTAAAAATCCCCTGTCAGTTCTGGCGGGGGATTTTTTGTCCTAATAGCATCTAGAAACAAACTCTCTTCTTAAAAAGATCCTAAAAATTTGTTGATAAAAGAGCCCTGCAAGCTATTTTATGGTGTTGATAGATTTTGGCAGGTTGAGAGCATCTACTCAAGAAATGACTATTTGCAGATATGGAATAAAACCAATCGTTTTTGGGAAGCCAATCAGTCTCGACTCTTGGTACAAGCTTGCTTTTAGCCTTTTGCCTGCTATGCTATAGAGCAACAAATTAGAAGTTTTTCTATGGGTAACTAGGGCTTAAACACAAATTCTAGGAGTCCTGAAGGTCGCTAATAAAAAGTCCTAAAAGTCTTAAGTCTTAAAAGGCTGATTTTGTTAGCCACTAACTTGACAGAACAGCACATTTCTCTTCTCAAGTATCCCGGAAGGCCGTTTGGCTGTATGGAGTATGCTGGCTGAGAGAGGCAAATATTCCTTAATCACGTCTCGCCCATCCTTTAAAAAGGCTTAGTAATCCATGCGAGTTTTACTCCTCTATCCTCTTTTTCCTAAGTCATTTTGGTCTTTTGATAAAGCTCTAGAGCTAATCGGACGCAAGGTTTCTCTCCCGCCGCTGAGCCTCACGACCGTTGCAGCCCTACTGCCTCAAAGCTGGAGCTTTCGCCTGGTAGACCGCAATGTTCGTTTTGAGAGCGAAGCGGATTGGTACTGGGCCGATTTGGTGCTGATTTCGGGAATGATTGTCCAGAAGCCCGACATGTTGTACCTGATTGAGACTGCTAAGCAACGCGGCAAGCTTGTTGCAGTGGGGGGGCCCTATGTCACCTCTGTGCCTGAGGCGGCTCAAGAAGCAGGGGCTGACTTTTTGGTTTTGGATGAGGGCGAGATTACGCTGCCGATGCTGGTGGCGGCTTTGGAGCGAGGCGAGACATCCGGTGTCTTTCGGTCCGATGGGGAAAAGCCAGATGTGACACAGACGCCAATCCCTCGGTTTGATTTGCTTGATCTGAAGGCATACAGCGATATGTCGGTGCAGTTTTCTAGAGGCTGCCCGTTTCAGTGTGAGTTCTGCGACATTATTGTGCTGTATGGGCGCAAGCCTCGGACTAAGACGCCGGATCAACTGCTAGCAGAATTGCAAGCCCTATATGATCTAGGCTGGCGACGGTCGATCTTTGTCGTAGACGACAACTTCATCGGCAACAAGCGAAATGTGAAGCTGATGCTGCGAGCCTTGATTCCCTGGATGAAGGATCGGGGTTATCCGTTTAGCTTCTCCACAGAAGCCTCGGTTGATTTGGCTCAAGATCAAGAGCTGCTAGATTTGATGATTGCGGCCAACTTTAGTGCGGTTTTCTTGGGAATCGAAACTCCAGATACCGACAGTCTTTCTCTGACGCAGAAGTTTCAGAATACGCGCAACTCTTTGGTTGAGTCGGTCCAAACCATTAATCGAACTGGGCTACGGGTGATGGCTGGGTTCATCATTGGCTTTGACGGAGAGAAGGCAGGGGCGGGCGATCGCATCATTGACTTTGTCGAAGCGACTGCCATTCCTCAGGCTCTCTTCAGTATGTTGCAGGCCTTGCCCAACACTGCGCTATCGCACAGGCTCGAAAAAGAAGGTCGATTGTTGTCAACTGGCGATGAAGCCAACATTCATCAGACCACGCTGCTCAATTTTGTGCCGACCCGACCCCTCGAAGAAATTGCCAACGAATATATTCGCTGTT
This sequence comes from Elainellales cyanobacterium, assembly GCA_041746655.1. GTDB lineage: Bacteria > Cyanobacteriota > Cyanobacteriia > Elainellales > Elainellaceae > JBGTGR01. Next base: position 303,743 of record JBGTGR010000041.1, read on the forward strand.
TCTGGGATCTGTACGAGCCGTCTCGTTACCTGGCGCGAGTCTATCGGCATTTCCTGGAGATGGCCCCCAAACCTCATAAGAAGAAATTCAAGCGGCCAGAGTGGGTGGAGATTCAGGCCATGTTTATCATTTGCTGGCGGCAGGGCATTCGTCGAGATACCCGCTTCCAGTTCTGGCGGCAGCTCTTTTCAATCATGAAACACAATCCTAAAGTGTTTCAGCATTATCTGGTCAACTGCGCTCACCTAGAGCATTTCATGGACTATCGCCAGATTGTGCGCGATGAGATCAGTGATCAGCTGGAGAAATATTTAGCTGTCGAGTCAGCAAAATCTACAGTCGAGGAGGAGGTCAGCCCAGCTCTTCAGGTTTAAGCTCAGGTGCGATCGCCCCGATCCCTACCCGTCCGATCTACCACCTGTCAGAGTAAAGATCGGGGTATAACGCACAAAATCGTATCCCAAAGAAAGATTTGAGCCACTGTAGCTAGCTGGACAATAAAAAGGGAAACAAGCTGGTGCTCGCCATGGTCGAAGCTGCGCCAGAAATTAATGGTGGCCAAGAGATCTCTCAGATAGCACGAGCATCTGATTTCGCAAAGGAAACGCTGAATTGACGGACTACTCATTTTGCTTCTATGGATTTGTCTTCTTCGGAATTATTCTGAGCCGCTACTTTCTGATTGCAGGAGGAGCCCACTGGCTCTTCTACTCGGCGTTGAGAGAATTCCTTGACCGTTGGGGAATCCACCGCAAGTCGCTCCAGTGGAAGTCGATTCAAAGAGACATGAAGCTGTCGATGCTCTCTGGAGTTGTCTTTGCCATCAGTTCGGCCCTGATTTTGTCAGGCTATGACGCAGGTCTGACACTTCTATACACAGATCTGCACCAGTATGGTCTGTGGTACCTAGGCGTCAGCTTCTTACTGGTACTGCTCCTGCAGGACACCTACTTCTACTTTATTCATCGCGTCTTTCATCGTCGATCGGTTTTTCGATGGGCTCATCATGGTCATCATCGATCGGGCGATCCAACCCCCTGGACTTCCTTTGCATTTGATCTGCCTGAGGCAATTGTGCAGGCGATCTTCTTTATGGGGATCGTCTTGATTGTTCCGCTGCACTTCATTACTCTTGTCGCTGTTTTGATGACAATGACAATCTGGGCCGTCTGCACCCATCTAGGATTTGAAGAACCTCAAGCTGCACTCCCCTTATCCTGGCTAGGCAAATGGTTGATTGGCCCAAATCACCACGCTATTCATCATCGTAAGTACACGATGCACTACGGACTGTATTTCACCTTTTGGGATAAGATTCTCGGCACTCAAGATCCCAATTACATGCGTACAGGTCGAGCTGCACAAACTCCCGCTTCAAGTCAGACCAAACCATAATCAAACGGTAATCACATATTTCTAGATTTAGGAATGATGAGGAAAGGGCATCCCTAAGAGATGCCCTTAGTTTTGTGTGGAGTTTTTGTGCCCTAGGTAGAATCTCGTATTAGTCAGTCTAACCCAGAACTCAATTGCCTTTAGCGGGAACAGTGTCAATAAAAACACCCGTGACTATACACCTTCTTCATAAAAAATCCGGCTTGCACCGTACAATTTCGTAAAGCCTTAATGTACTTTCTAACACAGTCAAGATTAACCCAGTATTTTTGCGAATGATATGTAAATCCAGTATATTTTTTTAATGAACTCGTCGAAAAGTATGGACTTCTCTGTGGGTAGAATGCCAAGATGCCTTCAATTAAGGATTTCGGAGAAATAAGATTACTAGCCTCAGTAATCTCACTGTAAAAATTTAACTCCTCGGGAGAAGTATCTATGAAGGTCTTCTCCGGGGTCCTACCTGAAATCCTGACAGTCTTGTGTTTCCTAAGACAAAGTGATGTACCTACTGACTGGTAAACAATACTTCGCCTTTCACTAAGGAAACGTGCTTTACGTTTCCATGAGCCCCCTTAGAACTTGAAAGAAGAGTAATGAATCCCAAGCAAACTTGGGTTAGTTTTTGCTGCCCATTCCTATCAGGAGAGTTATAAGGTGGAAGATCAACCGATTCTTGCTGTCTATACACCCAACAGCGACCTGGCTGCCGGCTTTGCGCCAGGACAGCTAATTTGGGGACGTACCGGAGAAGATTTCTTAGTCGGTTTACATCCTCCGACAACAGAGGTGGGACAAATCCAGATTGACCTGCTCGTCGGGGATGTCCCTCTTGACGATCCGGCCTTCCGGTCTTGGAGTGACACTTTTATTCTGGGGGATTGGACCCGTGCCTACTATAACAACGGCGAACCGACCATCTTTGGCCTGAATGACTTTGGCTTTGTGTTTGATTTCAATCCAACTCTAGACTCTGTGCAGTTGTTTGGGTCAGCCAACAACTATCAGCTACTAGATGTAGGTGTTGGTTCGGCACTTTTCTTAGAACAAGAAACTAGCTTTGATGCGGTTGGCTTCTTGCTTGGCAACACGGGTCTAGATTTAGGTGCAAGCTACTTTAATTTCTTAGGCACGACGCCGCCTCCAGGTCCTGCTGTTCCGTTTGCTCGCCAGTTGGGCACCTCTGAGTTTGATATCACGCCTGCGATCGCCACCGATCCGACCGGTAATGTCTTCATTGCTGGCGGCTCAACCGGTTCTTTGGGAGGAGAAAACACAGGCCTGCGAGATGCGGTGATTGCCAAGTATGACAATAGTGGCAACTTGCTGTGGACTCAACAGTTTGGCAGCTCAAGTTCTGACACTATTTCAAGCATTCAAACCGATGCTCAAGGCAACTTGTTTGTTACAGGCCTCACCAACGGTAATCTAGTCCAAGCCAAACAAGCCACCACCTCTGATGCATTCATTGCAAAATATGATGCTGACGGTAATCAGCTGTGGATTCAACAATTTGGACAGAACGATATCTTCCAGTCTTTTGCCATCGACGTAGACGCAGAAGGTAATGCCTACATCACTGGCATTGATGTTAAGCCGTCTGAAACTCAAGGTGCAATTGATGATTTTTGGGTTGCCAAGTATGACACCAATGGAAACCAAGTATGGTTTACAGACGGAATTGGTAGCATTCAAGAGACGTTTGATGAGTCGTATGCGATTACGGTCAGCAATGACGGCAGTGTTTACACAACGGGCTGGACTTTAGGAGATCTGGAAGCCCCCGGTGCTAATCAGGGAATTTATGACACCTACATCAGCAAGTTCAACAATGATGGTGATCTGGAGTGGATTCGACAGTTCGGCACATCTGACTATGAATGGGGCTGGGGAGTTGACACCGATAGCGTGGGCAATGTCTATGCAACTGGATGGACTCTTGGCGACTTGGGTGGAGAAAGTGCTGGCGCGCATGATGTCTGGCTTACCAGCTACAGTAGCGCAGGCGAACAGCTCTGGCTGCAACAGTTTGGCTCTGCGGGTTCAGACGAAGCCTTTGATATCTTCATTGATTTTGAAGATAATATCTTCCTAACCGGATATACCAATGGTAATTTGGGTGGGCAAAATGCTGGTTCGTTTGACGCCTGGGTGGCAAAGTTCAATATCTCAGGTGAGCAACTGTGGTTACAGCAATTTGGTACGCCCAATTTTGATCAGGCCTATGGGATTACGGGTGACAACAATGGAAATCTCTTTATAACGGGGGTCACTCAAGGTTCGTTTGGTTCAACCAATAACGGTTCGTTTGATGGCTGGACCGCTAAACTAGACTCAACAACCGGATCGTTGCTGAATTTCTCGGGTGTTTCCAATCCGGTTGCAAATTCATCCAGTCTGTCGTTGCTCAGCAACAGCAGTAATTCTTCGTCTACTAACTCCTGGAATACGGCATCTACTCAGCCTCAATTTACAGAGCAAGATGTAGACTACATTACGAATTTCTTTAAGGAGTTTATTGCTAGCTTGGGCTTACAGCCTGATGGCTCTGGAATTGAAAATCTGTTGAGCAATCCCTACGGAATCACACCACCACCGCCACCTGTTTCTGTGCCGGAACCTGCTTCTGGCTTAGGATTGTTGGCACTGGCTGCAGTGTTCTGCGCCGGGAGAATGCTGAAGCGATCGCAGCGTTCAAGTGTTGAATCCTAATTAAGCGCTGGTCATGTGTGGGGTAAAACTCATGCATGACCACTGCTTGATTGCAATCGTTCTAGCAAGTGATCGCCTACTCGTAGGGCGATCGCCATAATTGTCAAAGATGGATTAACCGCAGCACTGGAGGGAAAGAAACTGCCATCGACAACGTAAAGGTTTTGGATGTCATGGGTGCGACAGTTGGGATCAAGCACTGAAGTGTTGGGATCTCTGCCAAAGCGACATGTGCCGACTTGATGAGCGACTCTCTCCAACGACATCCGTTTGTAGAAGGAGAGCGAATAGGGCACAATTGCATCTTGAGCATTGATCTGTTTCAAGATTACAAGCCAGCGCTTCATCAAACGATCAAAGGCTTTGGTATTGTTGGTGGTGTAATCTAAGACGATCTGATTGTTTTTGAGCCGGACGCGGTTCTTGGGATCAGGTAAGTCTTCACTTGTGACGAGCCAATCGCTAGAGTGGGAGGCAACGCCTGCTAAGACAAAACCTGGAATCAGCTTGGAGGCTTCTAGGGCGATCGCCTCTTTATTGACCTTGCCCAATAGCTGAACATGTCCCATCGGGTAATTAAACTCTGGCTCTCCCCAATAAAAATCATTGATCGCTAATGTCTTTTGAAAAACTGTCAGGTTTAACCGATGCGTCAAATTCAAAATGACACCATGCTGATGCTTCATTAAATTTCGGCCAACCTGGTTGGAACGATTGGCCAATCCGTAGGGATGTTGCTCGTTCGCAGAGCGGAGCAAGAGCGCTGCTGAGTTGATGGCACCGCACGAAACCACGACAATATCACCAGAAAAATGTTGATGCTGATCTCCCTGTTTGACTTCAATGCCAGTCACTTCTTGTCCTGAGGGGCTGGTCTGTAGACGCACAACCTCAGTATTGGTGCGTAGAGTGACATTGTCATAGGCTAAGGACGGACGGATACAGGTCACCTCTGCATCTGATTTGGCTTGAAGCAAACAGGGGAAACCGTCGCAGGTGTTACAGCGAATACATGTGCTCAGGGTGCGATCGCCCGGATCAAGCTGAATTGCCAGAGGCAAGTAAAAGGGATGTAGCCCTTGATACTTGAGCTGCTCGTGAATTTCTTGAACGCGACGCTCGTGCTGGACAGGAGGCAAAGGATAGGGTTCGCTCCGCTTGGGCTCAGTTGGATCAAGCCCATGTTGACCATGCACCTGATATAGCTTTTCTGCCTGCGTATAATAAGGTTCAAGATCTTGATAGCTGAGTGGCCACTGCGGAGAAACACCACCGTAATGATAGACTGTCTCAAAATCTTGTTCTCGAAGCCGAAACAAAACGCCGCCGTACACCTTGGTATTGCCGCCCACATAGTAGCCTGTATCGGGATGTAGAGTTTTTCCCTGTTTGTCTAGCCATCTTTCAGTGGTGCGGTAGCGTCTTCTCTGAAGAACCTGACTAAAGTCCCAATTTTCCTTCTCCCTCGGCAAAAAACCTCCTCGCTCTAAAATCAAAATTTTCTTGCCACTAGGTGCAAGACGATGAGCAAGAGTACTTCCCCCTGCTCCCGTGCCAATGATGATGACATCGTAGTGATGAGTAGACACTTTGCCAAGTACGATTGGGGGCTATTAAGGTGGCGTCGTTTGCATTACTTGCGGCTCTTCTCCTTGATATACCTCAGTACAATACCGATCAAACCAAAACCAGAGGCCCGTCGAAAGCGCGACGCAGGCTTGATTGGGAGCATCACCATTTGTCATGTTGCTATTAGCCCAAAAGTATTCTGATCCAGTGGCTTTAACCAGGCCATGAGCAGACATCAGCCCTGCTGTCATGTCATGCGTTCTCACAAACAGAAACGTTTCGTCGGGTACATAGGCTCTAGCCCAGCTTGCTTGACACAGCTCTGAATGCATGTTTTGAATAATGATTTCTTTGGGTTGCCAAGAATCTTGCCAGCGAGACAGCGTCGTTGTCATCTCTGTAACGACGAAGGCATCGACATCACAACCAGCCTCTATTGGGTCTTGCTCATTGCATTCAGCACCCTGACAAAAGACGGTCGTAGTTGGCGTTTCCTCACTCAATGCCGCGCTGGCGATCAAATTGAATGCCGCAACAAGTCCGACCAAGCAAAGTTTTATAGGTTGCATTGCTTTGGGCTATTCCTCTAACAAGGAGAACATCAACTGGCCTTCAACTGCCAATTGGCCATCCACCTCGGCTCGGGCCTCCATCTTGGCAAACCGCTGCCGTTTGACGCATAGCAGCTTCACCGTCATTACCAGTTGATCGCCGGGAATCACTTGACGACGAAATCGAACTTTGTCAATTCCAGCAAATAGAAATAGTCCACTCCTGGTTTCAGGCATCTGAGTGAGCACAATACCACCCACTTGGGCCATTGCTTCTATCATCATGACTCCCGGCATGATGGATCGACCTGGAAAGTGTCCTTGAAATTGAGGTTCGTTAAATGTGATATTTTTAATTCCTGTTGCTTGCTCTCCCGGTATATATTCAATAATGCGATCTACCAAAGCAAAGGGATAGCGATGGGGCAATAACCCTTGAATCTCTTCCAGGGTAAGGGTGATCTGGGGAGTTTCTAAAAGCGTAGAGGCAGATTGATGCTGTTCAGGAGTCGTGACAGCAGCAGGGTTTGAATTAACGTCAAGTACAGTTGACATCGTTAATCTCCATTCTTAAAGTTAAGCTGAAAGCTGGGCAGGCTCTAAGGTCGGTGGGGGAGAGGTGCTGGGGCGATCGCACGCTGCTCTGACGAAATCTAGAGTGCGATCGACTAGAATTTCCATCGTCTCGTGACTGATAGCAGGCTCAGAAAAGATAAAGTTCAATCGCATCGTTCCTGCAAATGTGGAAACCGCTGCCGCAAAGACGCCGCCAAACACAGCCTGAGCTGGGACATAGCTAATTTCCTTGAGCTGAAATAGGCCGTAATCGCTAGGAATCGTGACGCGCCCAACGTTACTCAGCGCCACTGTGACCGGAACTTCTTGGGGTTGGGCTAATAGAGATTCGACCAATTTTCTAAACAGCAACACCGGAACGAACAGATCTGTTTGCTGTTTGAGGCCCGCGTTGAGTTGTTGCTTGACTTCACGAGCCAGCTCCCAGAGAGAGGTGTGAGTGCTGACAGTGTGAAATGACGGCACAAAAGAAGCCAGGACGCTCAGGTGTTCCCGACTGACTGCGGGTGTAAGATATTGACGTAAGTTGACAAACGACTGACAGCTAAGACGAACATCGGTGGTTTGGGGTTCTGTAATCTTGCTAGCAACGGTCAGTAGCATTGCTGCACAGAGGGCAGACTGCACAGTGACATGCTCTGCTCTACACTGCTCTACCAACTGCTGCGTCAATTCTGGATCAAGCTGGCGGTGTACCATGCCACAGCGTCGCTGTTCAGTGGGAACGTATTGCTCAAAGCCTAGTGATTTCGGTCGATACCAGAGCTTTTTCAGCGTGAGACGTAACAAGAACGACATACTATTGATTGTGGCTTTAAAGCCTCGCATTGAAGCAGGCAGCAGATCATTAACAGCAGGCAGCGCAGGTAGGCTGGGCGCTGGAGCCACAGGAGCGCCCGTTGCCAGATTCATACAGTAAGTTAACAGTTCTGAATGGAGCTGAATTCCTGACAGTCCGTCTGTAATGGCGTGATGGAGTGAAGTGAGCAAGTAGTGGGTGTCGGGTTCGCTGCTGAACTCAACCAGCACCGCCCGCAGCATCCCTTTGCTGCTCTCGATCCTCTCGTTCATCTCTTCTAGAACCACTTCCTGCCATTGCTCACAATCCTGCTTGTGAACTACGCGCAGCGGGATGGGTTGGGTGCCTTCTGTCTCAAATCGGAGCGCGTCTAGAGAGCCGACGATGCGAGAGTTGAGTCGAGGATGTCGGGCCTGGGCCATGTCTAATGCCTGCCGCAGGATAGCTGGCGTGAGTGGGCCTTGAATCCGGCTCAGGGTGACAACATTGTAGGACCCCGCAGAGCGATTGAGGAGTTCCATTGCTTGCTCAATTGGAACGAGGGCTCGATCGTAAATCATAAAAGTCTCCAAACATTGAACCTGACCCGGAATGAACCAGACGCTAAGGGTGGGTTTGGCTAAATAGAGTAGAACGCAGCGGTTCTGAGTTTTGGGGCGATCGCCGAGTTAGCGTCATTTTCATACCATATCGCGGACGGAGCGTAATGGAAGGTTGTAGCTCAATGGGATGATCGGGCACGAGGGTGAGCTTAAACTGCTGGGCAATCATAGCCACCAGCAAAACCGACTCCATCATGGCAAAGGACTTGCCAATGCAAATGCGGGGGCCGCCCCCAAAGGGAAAATAGGCGTAGGTCGGGAGCCGCTTAGCCAAATCATTGGCCCAGCGATCGGGATCAAAGGTTTCTGGATTGTCAAAATAGCGCGGATCGCGATGCATCAACCATTGGCTAACAAATACAATGGTGTTGGCCGGAATGGGATAGCCGCCAATTTCGCAATCTTGCACCGTTTGGCGACTGGCTGCCCAGACTGGAGGATAGAGCCGCATCGATTCCATCACAACTCGCTCGGTGTAGCGCAACTGCGGTAAGTCAGCTAGGGTGGGGGGGCGATCGCCCAAGACAGACTGCAATTCCTCCAGCAGTTTCGCTTCAACTTCAGGATGTTGAGACAGCAGCATCCAGGTCCAAGACAAGCCGTTTGCCGTCGTTTCATGTCCCGCCAGCAGGAGATTCATCACCTCATCTCGCAAGAGCTGGTCATCCATTGCGCTACCGTCCGAATCCTGGACATGCATCAACATTGAGAGCAAATCGCCTCGATCGCGATCGCCCGCTTGCTGCTCATCTCGATGCTCATGAATGATGCGATAGACAATCTGATCGAGTTGTTGAACGGCTTTGCGAAAGCGCATCTGTTGAGGCGTAGGCACCCAGGCAGGCAAAAGCAACCCTAGCAACTGGGCATTGCTATCTCGACTTTCATTGAAATGCTGGGTCAAGGTGGTCAGCGCCACATTGATCGCTTCGACATCCTCCGTTAGCTCGGTATCAAAGAGCGTCTTTGCCACCAAAATCAAGGTGAGATGCATCATCTCTTCGTGGATATCTAGCGTATCGCCTGATTTCCAGGTCGCCAGCATTTGGCCTGTATACCGGATCATGGTGTCAGCGTAGGCTGCAATGCGATCGCGATGAAAGCCGGGTTGAATAGCGCGACGTTGCCGCCGCCAAAATTCTCCTTCACTCGTCAGTAACCCGTTGCCAAACAGGCATTCACTACCGCCCCGATTAAGCGCGCGATGGAATTGGCTGTGTTTTGTGACCAATACCTCTTCAATGGAATCAGGATGATTGACCATATAAGAGACAATTGGCCCAAACCGCAGGCAAACCATATCGCCGTAGTCACGAGCGCAATAGCTTAAAAAACTTAAGGGATCGCGGTAGTAGTCGGGCAAATTGCCGACAAAAAAACGTCCTTTGGGGCTGGGTGGTGACGGTGCAGGAGATTTAAGTAAGGTCATTGTACAAATAAGGTGATCGTAGGATTTTGCCTTTGTTCATGTTCGACTCAAGCGGGTTAAGTCTTCAGCCTCTCGACGCACTCCCAATAGCTGTTGATAATAGTCGCTCAAGTTGCGACATCCCTGATCAAGTGAAAACTGTTTAGAATCTTGAACTGCCTGCTGAATCACATCCTTGTTGTTGCTAGCCAAGGCTCGCTCAATACCATTGGCCAATCCTTCCTCGCTGTCGGGCGGGACGAGATAGCCATTCACGCCATCCAAGATATATTCAGACACCGCGCCACTGTTGACTGTAACGATCGGAATTCCGGAAGCCATCGCCTCAACCACAGTTCGTCCAAATGTTTCATAGGGCGATGGGCTGCAAAACAGATCGCAAGATGCCAGCACATTTGTCTTCGTTTCTCCCAAAAGAAACCCGGTGAAGTGAACATTGGACATAGGCGCTGCCAATTTTTTGAGAGAGTTCACAACATTATCTGGGCCATCGCCAGCAATGATCAGCGAGTAGTGCGGATCTCTGCGCGTGAGTGATGCAAAAGCTTTGATCAACAAATCTACTCGTTTCTCAAAGCCGAGTCGTCCCAAAAATAGCAGGATCTTATTCTCCTTTTCTTGATCGCTTAGCCAGGGGCTTAATGCTTGACGATTTCGGCAACCCGGACTGTAGGTGGAAACATCAATGCCTAGAAAGGGAATCGTTTGAGTATTGGTAATTCCTAGTTCTTCACAGCTTTTGCTGGCAGCAATGCTCGAACAAACGGTTTGATCAATACCCCGATATAAGTAATTGGCGAGTTGAGAGCTGTGAGCAAAATTGCGTAACCATTGCCAGCCTGGATAAGCTGCCGAAAAGTTGTATAGGTCAGTGTGATATTCAGCCAGATAAGGAATTCTCTGCGCTTTGGCGTAGCGTCTACCGGGCAATTGCCATGCACTGAGCAAGAAAAAGCGTTCTACATCCGTGACTACAATTAGATCGGGGTGATAGTCAGCTAGCTTTTCACGAATAAACCGTGCGGCTCCGAAGGTGGGAACATGCGTGAGCGGATAGGGAGCCCAGGGCTTAGAAGGGTAGCGCTCAATGATCAGGTTTTTGTCTGGCTGGGAAGGTGTCAGAGATGCCTCTGGTGAGTTTTGCCAATCGGGGGCAAACACAATGACTCGATAAATGCCCTGGTTGGCAAACCATTGGGCTCGCTCCCAGTTGAAGTGAGAAACACCGCTGACATCGGGAGGAAAACCTGTGACCAAAAAAGCAAGCGTAATGAGTTTAGGAGGCTTCATGATTAAAAGGGAGCTAGACGAGCAAACTCAGAGCCGAACTTTGGGGGCATCAAGAAAACCGCTACGGACAAACTGTGAGAAATAGGTATCCAGTAGTTTGGCATCGACCCGCGCACAAGAGACGGAGCTGTTGGCCAAGCGAGCGACCGTTTCTTGGCAATTGAGCTTGACTCTGCGCTGACCGAGTCCGGCAAAGGTGAGCTGTTCTTGTGACCAGCGCCGCAAGAAGAAGGGAAGCAGGCCACTCAAGGCATTCTCTTCTGTTCCAGCGATTTCAATTAGCTGTGCTTCCCAAGCTTCGTAAGGCACTTGCTTGACCGAGAAGCCCAGTTCGTTGATCGATTGAGTCACGTCAGCCCAGCTCGAATCGTGAGGATTATTGAGGTGGAAGGCTTGGCCCAAAGATTCGGGTTGCTGCGAGAGGTGGGCGATCGCCCCGCTCACATAATCCACCGGAACCAACGTCAGGCCACAGTTCATATCCGGCATACTGCCCATTTGAATGCAGCCTTTGAGGAAGCGGCAGGTAAAGTCGTCGGTGTTCCAGGTTCCGCTCAAGCTATCACCCGCAATTAAGGGAGGCCTATAGATGGCAACTGGAAGGCCGCGATCGCGAGCAATCGTCACCAATTTTTCAGAAACCCACTTGGTTTGGGTATAGCCCAGATCAATGCCTTCGGTATAAAGAATCGGTTCTGACTCCAGCACCTCTCTGCCGTAATAGGCCGATGAATCAAACACTGCATCGGTAGAAACATAGTGAAGCGGCTTGATTTTCTTGTGGCAAGCCAGCCTCAACACTTCTTGAGTTCCTAGCACATTGGTTGATTTCAATGCTGAGTAGGGATAAACAAAATTGAGAACGGCGGCATTGTGGTAGATCACATCGATCTGAGTCGCCAATTGCTCAAATTGTTCTGGCGCAATGCCCAGTTGCGGCTGAGCTAGATCGCCAACGATTGGGATCAGCTTAGACCGATAGCGTTCTTTCCAGAGACCATAGGCTTTCAAGTTTTGCTGTAGCTTTCGCATGGCCGACTTTTGATCGGCAGCCCGAACCAGGCAGTAGAGCTTGGCTGTTGTTTGCTCCAGTAGATCACGCAGCAAAAAAGCTCCCAGAAAGCCGCTTCCCCCCGTCAGCAAGATCGATTGCACCGCTTGCACTGGGGTGGGTTCAGTTGCAGAGGTGGGGGCGATCGCCTCATCTAAAACCGCTTCCTGAGCCAGATCTAACACTTTAGGAGTCAGATCAGCATTGCCCTCTGATACGCTCTCAGGCGACAACTGCTTCAACAAGAGATTCGCCAAAAGTGCAATATTAGTCGCCTGCATGAAGTCGCCAATCGGCAGGTCGGTCTGCAGTTGTGTCCGAATCGCCCCTACTAGCTCAATCGCCATGAGGGAGTCCATCCCCAGATCAAACAGTCCTTCTTGCGGATCTGGCAATTGTGAGAGTTTTAATACATGAGTGACAGCCTGCTGAAGATGCGCCACAAGGAGGGCATAGCGTTCATTGATCGCAGCCGCTTCGAGCTGAAGCAGGATCTCTGATTTTTGGGCCGCTGATGTCACTGATGTCACCTCAGCGGCAGGATGATCTAATGGGGTGGATGGCGCTTCACCCAAAAGTGCTAAGAGCGGACGTTTACCTCTGGCTTCAAGTAAGCCTTTGAACAGGCTCCAATTGACATTGGCGACAGTGACATGCACTTGATCGGCACCCAGCAAGTAGTCTAGGGTGGCGATCGCCTCCTCTGGCTGCAATCCTTCTACACCCATGCGAGACATCCACATTTGAAACTCGGCGATCGCCATGCCGCCTCCAGCCCACGGCCCCCAGTTAATGCTGAGAGCAGGCAGGCCCAGGCTGTGCCGATGGTGGGCCAGACTATCTAAAAAGTGATTGGCTGCCGCATAGTGAGCTTGTCCTTTAGATCCCCAGGCTGAGGAAATAGAGGAGAAGTTGACAAAGAAATCCAGCTTTATCTCTTGTGTGAGCTGATGCAAGAGCCATGCCCCTTTCACCTTAGGTTGTAGCACGGCTGTTAGCGTTTGCGGCTCCATCTCCTTGAGCGCATCGTAGCCAGGAACTCCGGCAGCATGAACGATCCCGCGCAGAGGAGGAAGGGTGGCCTGGATTTCTGCCAATACCCGCACCATATCTGGCTGGCTAGAAACATCGGCCTGAGCTACTAAAATCTTCGCGCCTGCTTGCTCCAATAAAGAAAGGGCCTCTTGGGCTTGACCAGAAGGCCCATGCCGTCCAGTTAACACGAGCTGCTTTGCGCCTTGCTCTACCATCCAATGGGCAACTTTCAATCCCAAGGCTCCTAGTCCGCCTGTGATCAGGTAAGTGCCATCTGGGTTGAAGGAAACGCCGCTAGATTCGGGCAATTGTTGCGGCACCAAACGCGCCACAAATCGCTGTCCTTGCCGAAAAGCAAGATGGTCTTCTCCTTGAGAATTCTGGAGTTCGGCAGCTAGGGCGATCGCCACCTGATTATTTGCCATCTGATCATTTGCTACCTGATGATTGATTTCGCCAGGATCAAGATCAATCATGCCGCCCCACAGGTCGGGATATTCCAGCGCCACAACTTTGCCCAGTCCCCATAGGGGAGATTGAGCGATCCCGGGTAGCGTATCGCCTACTGGTACAGCCCCACTGGTCACGAGCCATAGCTTTGGGGCAATGAGTTTTTGCCGCTCAAGAGCCTGAAGGAGGAGCAGCGTACTGTTGACACCTAGATTTTGAGCGTGTTCCAACCCAGACAGCGACAGGTGATCGGTTGAACTAGCCTCCAAGCTCCAGAGATGAACAATTCCTTGCAGGGAGCTATCCAGAGCGGTGACTTCTTGCAAGAGCCGATCAAAATGATCTGGATTAGCGGGATCAATGGTCCAAGTGCGATCGCCCTGCTGTTGGTAGGTCTCGCCTGGATAAATCAAGAAGCAACGATCTGGCCAAAAATCTGGTAATTGAGCGAGGCGATCGCCCATACCGCTCTGATCTGCAAACGCCAACCAGGTTCCAGATTGACGATGCCCATTACTAGGCGGAGTTTCTTGACGATGCTGAGGTTGCCATTCAATCTTGTAAAGCCAATCTTTTAGCCTTGTTGCGGTTTGCTGCTGCTGGTTTTGCTTCACCAAAAGCTGTAATAGCTTAGGCAAGACTTCTAACTCTTGGTTGGAAAGGGTTTTGGTTTGCGTTAGCAGTTGGGCTAGCGGTTGCACCTGCCCCTGATTGAGCAGTTCTGTGATGCGAGTTTGGGCGGATGGGGAGAATGATTTCTCGATTTCAGCTGCCGCCTGTTCAGGAAACTCAACCCAATAGCGCTGACGCTGGAAAGGATAGGTCGGCAGTTGTAGGCGACGACGCGAGGATCTTTGATCTAAAGTGGCCCAATTAACCGTAGCTCCCTGCACATACAGCGATCCCAGACTTTGCAACATCTGTTGCCAATCGGCTTGTTTGGGAGAGAGGCTCGGCAACCAGGCGATCGCCCCTTCCGTGAGACAATATTGCCCCATCCCCAGTAGCGTCGGCTTGGGACCAATTTCTACAAAGGTATGGTAGCCCTGCTTGTGCAGCGTTTCTAGACTCGCCGCAAACCGTACAGGCTGCCGCACATGATCGCGCCAATAGGTTGGAGTGGCGATCGCCTCTGTTTCAACCTCTCCCGTCACATTGGAGACTAGCTTCAGCGCTGGAGGGGCATAGTTAACCGTCGCGGCCACCTGCTCAAACTCAGCCAGCATTGGCTCCATCAACGGTGAATGAAAGGCATGGGAGACGGTGAGCTTACGGGTCTTGAGGCCAGTTGCTTTCAATGCTGCAATTGCTGATTGCATCGCCTCTCGCTGCCCAGAAATGACGGTGTTTTGAGGGCCATTGATAGTGGCGATCGCCACTGTTTGCAGATAAGGCTCAATCACCGCTTGCACTTGGCTCTCACTAGCAAACACCGCCACCATTTCGCCATCAGGCGGCAAAGCCTGCATCAAACGCGCCCGTTCTGCAATCAGCTTTAGCCCCTCTTCCAGACCAAATACCCCTGCCACACAGGCTGCTGCATATTCCCCAACGCTATGGCCGATCACGGCAGTGGGTTCGATGCCCCAAGTTTTCCAGACCTGAGCCAGGGCATATTCCAGCGCAAATAGAGCAGGTTGGGTATAGGCCGTTTCATTGAGCAGCGTGTTTTCTGCCGCTTGATCTTGATCGGAATCTGGATAGAGCAGAGACAGGAGCGATCGCTGCAAGTAGGGACGCAAAATTTCATCACAGCGATCAAGCGCTTCCTTAAAGACGGGTTGAGTCTCGTAAAGTTGACGACCCATGCCCACATACTGCGCGCCCTGACCCGTAAACAAGAAAGCAACTTTGGCTCGCTTTTTAGCAATCTGGCCGCTGCTGACACCTGTGATCTCTCTACCTGCGGCAAACGCTGCTAGCTGCTCCCGAAGCTGATCGGTGGACTCTGCTACGGCTGCAAGACGGTGATCAAAGTGCGATCGCCCCGTATTGGCTGTAAAGCAAACCTCGGCCAGATCAACATCGGGATGAGCAGTCAAATAATCGGCGTAGCGCTGCGCTAACTCCCGCAGGGCCTTTTCTTGTTTGGCGGAGAGGGTAAGGATGTGGTAGGGGCGATCGCCCGTTTCCACATGCCGAACTGGATGTTGAGCAACTACAGCTCCGGAGGTAGCGCCGTTAGAAGTCGCTCCATTTGTAATTGAGAAATGGCTAGAAGCGGAGGTCTGGCTCATACCGCTCTGACGCTCCGCTTCTAACCCGTGTGATCCCAAGGAAAAATCTTCTAAGATGACGTGACAATTGGTGCCGCCAAAGCCAAAGGCACTGATTCCGGCTAGTCGTCGCCCTGAGTTGACAATCCAGGGTTGGCGCTCGGTGGGAATCTGAAACGTCGTTCCCTTCAGCGAGATATAAGGATTGAGCTGCTCAAAATGTAGGTGAGGCGGAATCTCTTGATGCTGCATGGCCAGCACAACTTTAATCAACCCAACGATTCCCGAAGCGGCTTCTAAGTGACCAATGTTAGTTTTGGCTGAGCCAATCCAGCAAGGCTGATCAGGCTGGCGATCGCCCATCAACACCGCTTTGAGCGACTTTACCTCAATCGGATCTCCGAGCGACGTTCCGGTACCATGCGTCTCTACATAGCTAATGTCGGCAGGCGAAACTCCGGCATTCTTGAGCGCTTGCCGAATCACGGCTTGCTGAGATGGGCCATTGGGAGCCGTCAACCCATTGCTGAGACCATCTTGGTTAATTGCTGTACCTTGAACAACTGCCAGAATATTGTCATGATCGCGAACTGCATCCGATAGTCGCTTGATCACCACCATGCCGCAGCCCTCCCCCCGGACATAGCCATCTGCACGGGCATCAAAGGTCTTGCAGCGACCGTCAGGTGCCATCATCCGGGCATGGGAGTATGCAATAAAGGGTTCTGGCGACAGCATCAGGCTGGCCCCACCCACCAGACACAGATCAGACTCTCCCGTCTGCAAACTGCGACAGGCAAAATGAAGCGCCACCAGCGATGAAGAACAGGCTGTTTCAATAACAGTGCTCGGTCCCCGCAGATTTAACAGATAAGACAAGCGATTGGCCGTAATTGATAGTGTGTTGCCCGTGCCGTCATAGGCATTGACCAGATTAATGTCTTTGGTGAGAATCCGGCAATAATCATAGTTGCCGACGCCCATAAAGACCCCAGTTTGGGTTCCGCTCAAAGCCCCAGCGGCGAGTCCAGCATTTTCAATGGCTTCCCACGCAACCTCCAACACGAGGCGTTGCTGCGGGTCCATGCGCTCTACTTCGCGGGGAGAAATTCCAAAAAATTGCGGATCAAACTGATCCACTTGGTCTAGGAATCCTCCCCAGCGGGTGCTCATCTTTCCGGGCACTCCGGGCTCTGGGTCATAGAAGGCATCGATATCCCATCGATCTTTGGGCACTTCGGCGATCGCATCTACCCCATTTTGTAAAAGCTGCCAAAAGGATTCAGGATCGCTCGCTCCGGGAAGACGACAACCAATGCCGATAATTGCTATGGATTCCACTGCAAAGCCTCTCTCTGGAACAACTGCGTTAGGTCTTGCTGGAGAAGGCAATTACGCCTCGGCGCAAGCGACCGTCCTGGAGAACTGTTCAAACGCCTTAGCGTTATGCTGGAGCGCCTTTTCGAGCGAGCCGCCTGCTGCCATTAAGTTCATCTCACGATTGACGGGCCAGAGGTAATCAATATTTTCAAACAGTCGCCGCATATCGGTCAGCAAACGGTGGTGATAGCGAAGCGTCACATGGAATCCTTCATGTTCCTGACAGACACACTGCTCCAACCAATGCAGCGCATCCGAATTAGACAGGCCAAAAACAGGAGACTGCAGCAATCGATAAAACGAGAGCAGGAAAGCATCATCGTTACGGAAAATTGCGGGGATTCCACCCGAAAGCCCACTCAAGCCGACCTTCTGGGACTTGTAGATGGTGAGATTGGCGACAAACTTTTCGTAGGCAGAAGGCTTGGGAAAGTCGTGGTATAGATCTTGCGCAATCAGTTGGGAAGTCGTGGTATGAAACGCCTCATCCAAAAGATGATAGTGGGAAACAGCAAGAGGCGCTGGAATATATTCCCCCTGTCTTTCCAACTCTCTATGATACTGCGAATAGCGATACTCATAGTTCTTGATCAGCATGTTAGCCATGAAGCGGGTTACATAAAACACACAGGCCAAGAAGGGTGAGCTACCACAGTTGAGGGTGAAAAATTGCAGTACAGGCCGGGGTCCCAATTGTCCCAGTAACCCCGTGGTTTGAGCGGGAATCGGTTCCCCTTTTTGCTCCAGCTGACTCAAATAGTTGGAGTAATACTGAGCCTGCTGCCTCAACATCACTTTATTGGTGACAAAGCGAAAGGCATAATCTTGAAACGAGGAAATCAGAGAGCTATCCCACCCGAAGCTAAACAGGGGCGATCGCCCTCCCACAAGTGATCCCTTAGAAGCACGCGGCTTAGACTTCCCCTTCCCTTGCATTGATGCATGGAAAGAAGATCCAAGCAAAGCCCGCTTTGTCTTATATCCCATCATGTGGAAGGCATGAATGTGATGACGCTCCTGCTCTGTTTCTAGATCAAGCTCCTGGCAAAGGGTCTCATAGCCGCCCATCGTTTCAAAGACACCCGCCGTAACTTGGTTGTAGAGCACGGCATTGGCTTCGGTGGCAGCGGTCTGGTTATACTGCGTAGCCCAATAGAGATGGTTCAGCGCTTTCTTCTGCGTGGGAGAAGCTTGGTCATACAGGGGCGTGCCATAGAGGAGTGAAAGCTCAGGCTCACTCCAGTAGTGGTCGCGATCGCGCTCGTAGTCAAACGCTTGATCTAACGCTTCAATTTTCTCGGTAAAGTCAGATTCAACATTACGCCGATAGTTAATCTCTGTAACCTTGATATGCTTCTTGGTCTTAGCCTCAAACGCGGTGGACTGTGCCTGAGACTGTGGGGATCGAATAGTATTGACCACAATTTTCTCCTGAGAGTGCAGTTTGATTTGAATTTGCGACAAACGATCAAGTCTCAGCTTTGATTTCTTCAGCAAGGTGCTGGGAAAATGTCTCAACGGTTGGGTAATCGTACAGCAGCGTTGGATCAAGTTTTCTGTCCAGCCAGTCTTCTAAATCACCAGTCAACCCAACTGCTGTGGCTGAATCAAGACCATACCGATCAAAAGGAATTGAGACATTAACGTCTTCCGGATCAATTTCCAGCAAATCAGCTAGATAGGAAACAATCCAGGCTTGAATTTCTGCCTTAGACACAATGACTTGAGAAGACTGTTTATTCATCATGTAATTTCTGAAACAATTAGACCCAACAAGGACGCCAGAGAAGCTACGTTTCAACCTCTCTTGTAAAGGCTTATCCTCTCTTCAAATCTTCAAACGATCTGCAAGAGAATACCCGCCCAATCAAAAGTGGTGACTGAAAAGCTAAGGAAATATACCTCAACAGCTCAGTTTTTGCTATTGGAGAATATAAGCCTAAGCATCTACTACAGAGATATTTTGAATCTCCCTAAGGATGCTCTATAGGTATAGAGACTACATCAATTGGAGATATCATGGTAAATTCTTCAAAAGGCTGAGATCAGAAAAAGAAAGCCATTCTAATCATTCATGCATTTTTTTGGGAATATCCCTCGCGATTTGTAGATTCTAACGACTTGCTACTCACGCCACCCAAAATCTCAACTACTGAATACCAAAATTAAAACGGCGCTCTCAGAGAAGCCTAACTAAAATTGTGCATCCCTACAATGAACTTTTTTTCGGTTGGACTAACCTTTCCTTAGATCTTGCTCTTGTTTAGAGTGGTACAACCGAAGACTCAAACAGTTTTGAGCGAAGAAATCACTTCTGAACTCAGGAAAAGTAAGTAAGTCATCTTAGCGATGCTGACCCATCCCAACTAAATCTGATCTACTCCTCATTAGGTTCTTCTGCAATGCTTTAAAGTAAGCACACTACACTTCTTCTTTTAGCTCAAAGTTTTTCTGTCTTATCTCCAAAGCTAAAAATTCATACAATCTTCACACAGGATCTTTGATAGAGTGTTGTTCTAGCTACAGAGTAAATGCCTCAAGGTTTACAGGCTAGGCTATCTTTATATTTTATAGACGCTGAAAAGTCAGGGGATGCCTTTTTGCTATTTCTAATACATTGAAAGTATTCTTCTTTATCAACTCTTTACAAACCTGTTATCAACCAATTATTTGCACCGACCAATGTAACAGTGGCTCTACCTCTAGATAGATTACTGAGAAAATAGGAATGCTTAAATGATTGTGCGGGTTATGTTTTAGCTAATGATGTTGGCTAATGATGTAATTTATCAAGTCTTATGGTTTGTATAGATTCTCTTCGATTGAAGCAGGCCTCTTAGCAAATCGAATAGATCAAATAGTTGGGTATAGTAGGTAACTACTTTTGAGTCGAAAGTTCGATTAAATGACTTAAAATAAATTCCAAGATTTTAGTTAGATAGAATCTATCATGAGGTTTTTACTCTCTTGAGAGAGGTATTCAGTATAGATTGAGCCTCTTGAAACAAGCGGGGCTAGGAAATCCTGGGAAAGATGGATTTGTAAAGCTTGGATGTATCGTGCCAACACCAAATGACTAAGGGGCATACTTAATGACAGTTAATTTAGACAGGTTTCCTCAGGTTGGATGGGATGTTTCGACCTTAGTAGACCTACTAGCTTACAGAGCTAATCACCAACCCAATCAAACGGCTTACACTTTTCTACAAGATGCCGATACCGAAACAGGGAAACTCACTTATCAAGAATTGGATCAACGGGCACGGGCGATCGCCACTCAGCTTCAAGAGCAGAACCTAGCAGGCTTACGAGCACTCTTGCTTTATCCTTCAGGTCTAGAGTTTGTGGCGGCTTTCTTTGGTTGCCTCTATGCGGGAGTTGTAGCAGTTCCAGCTTATCCCCCTCGACGCAATCAAAACTTGTCTCGGCTACAGGCCATCATTACCAATGCTCAGGCTGCGATTGCACTCACCACCAGCCCTCTTCTAAAGGATATTGAAACCCGCTTTGCAGAAGATCCCGAACTAGCTCATCTCAGTTGGCTGGCAACAGATTCTCTGGCGCTAGATCAAGCTATAGCTTGGAAAAAACCTGACATCACTTCTGACACTCTGGCGTTTCTGCAATACACCTCAGGCTCGACGGGTACTCCCAAAGGCGTCATGGTGAGCCACGGCAATCTCTTACACAATTCCTCTCTGATTCACAATTGCTTTGCCGATACGCCTGAGAGCAGAGGCGTGAGTTGGTTGCCGCCCTATCACGATATGGGTTTGATTGGAGGTGTGCTGCAGCCGCTCTATGTCGGGGCTCCTATGATGTTGATGCCAGCCGTCGCCTTCATGCAAAAGCCGTTTCGTTGGCTGGAGGCGATTTCGCGCTTTCAGGCTACCACCAGTGGAGGGCCTAACTTTGCCTACGATCTTTGCATGCGCAAGATCACACCTGAACAGATCGAAAGACTTGACTTGAGTCATTGGAAGCTCGCCTTTACGGGGGCTGAACCGGTTCGGGCTCAGACCTTAGAAAAATTTGCAGAAACCTTTGCCCCCTGCGGTTTTCGGCGGGAAGCTTTTATGCCGAGCTACGGCATGGCCGAAGTTACGCTGATGGTATCTGGTGGCTTAAAGAGTACTGCTCCTGTCATTCGCCATCTAGATGGAAGCGCCCTGGAACGGAACCAAACCGTGTTTGTTGATGGCGATCGCGATGGGACTCGCACACTGGTTGGCTGTGGTCAAAACCAACTCGATCAGAAAATCTTGATCGTGAATCCAGAGACTCGAATTCCCTGTGCTGCCAATCAAATTGGAGAAGTCTGGGTGTCCGGCCCGAGTGTGGCTCAAGGATATTGGAACCGAGCAGAAGAAACTCAACAAGCATTTCACGCCTACTTGGCAGATAGTGGCGCAGGGGCAGAAAGTGATAACAGTGATCAAGGATCAGACAGTGATCAAGGACTAGATAGTGATAAAGGCCCCTTTTTGCGGACGGGCGATTTGGGCTTCTTGCAAGAAGGAGAGTTATTTATCACAGGGCGCATCAAAGATGTGATCATCATTCGCGGACAAAATCATTATCCGCAAGATATTGAGCTAACCGTCGAGAAAAGCCATCCAGCCCTGCGCCTAGGCTGTGGTGCAGCATTTACCGTCGAAGTCAAAGGCAAAGAGCGGTTAGTGATTGTGCAAGAGGTTGAGCGCAGCTACCTACGTAGTTTGAATGTCAAGGAAGTCGTTGGAGATATCTGCCAAGCTGTAGCGGCAGAACATGCACTTCAGGTTTATGCGGCAGTGTTGGTCAAGACGGGCAGTATTCCTAAAACGTCAAGCGGCAAGATTCAGCGCCATGCTTGTCGAGCTGGCTTTTTAGCTGGAAGCCTGACTGTGGTGGAGGATTGGAGCGAGAACCCGCAGGGCAAAGTAAAGTTCATTCATCTGCAAGCGGAGGTAGACTCAGTGCTGCAAAAGCTATCTGCAGGAAAATAGTGCAACCCGCAAGCTCAATGTTTCTATCCCCAAACTAATTCAAGTCAGGCTGAGCTTTGTAGGGTGTAACGATAAAGGGAGTGACTGTGGAAAAAATTCTGATCATTGAAGAACAGGCAGCGACTCGTCGCTATTTGTTGGAAGGATTAGCGGCAGAAGGTTTTTCTACAATCAGCGCTGATCAGGGCCAGTTCGGCCTTCAACAAGCCCAAGAACATCGACCGGATGTGATTACCTGTGGGATCACCCTACCCGATATTGATGGCTATACCGTTCTCTCCAGACTGCGACAAAATCCAGCTACAGCGCTCATTCCACTTGTGTTCATTACGACTCAAACCTCTCGCGCCAGTCTACGCAAAGCGATTGAAATGGGAGCAGCCGACTATCTGACAAAGCCCTTCACGATTGAGGAATTGACGCGGACAATCGCTGTTCAGTTGGAAAAGCAAATGCTCCAGAGGCGTTGGCAACTTCCTCGCCCTCAAGCGGTTGCGGTTGGTGGATCGGCAGACGTGGTTCCTTGCCCAACCGCTCCATCCATTTGGCCTTCTATTCCTCGCTTTAGTAATGTCTTTGACTTTATTGAGGAGAACTACCATCAGGCCATCACACTCAATGATGTGGCTCAAGCCGTGGGCTATTCTCCGGCCTACCTGACGAACCTGGTGCGACGCCGAACAGGACAAACAGTACAGCGTTGGATCATTGAACGCCGCATGGCAGCTGCACGCGCTCTCCTTTTAGAAACAAACCAGGATGTTTCGCAGATTGCGGCTCAGGTGGGATATCACCATGTTGTTCATTTTTTCCGTCAATTTCGTAAATATCACGGAACAACGCCCCAGTCCTGGAGGAACCTTAACCGGATGACTTGAAGCTCTTACTTCTTGATTCTGCTCAAACAACGAATGTGAAGCCTAACCTCATTTCAGACCACAAACCCCTACTGAAACCAACGGGACGCTGGGCGATCGCTGCATTAAGTCTTGCCGCTTTGGCGGTGGTTGGTGTCACGGCTCGCCATGTAATTCGGTTGAAACCGAATACTTCCTCCTCGACTGCGCCAACGCCCCAGGTTGCTCCAGTCAGAGCCGTTTCGGCATTAGGACGGTTGCAACCGGAAGGAGAAGTGATTTCCCTATCGCCTCCCACTGCTGTGAGTGGATTGGGCAGTAGCCGGGTAGACGCACTTTTAGTACAGGAAGGTGATCTGATTGAAGCAGGTCAGGTAGTGGCTATTTTGGATACCCACCAAAACCTGCAAGCAGCACTTGAACTTGCCTCGGAAGACGTTAGTGTAGCCCGTGCTCGTCTGGCTCAAGTGGAAGCAGGGACACAAACAGGTCAATTGGAGGCTCAACAAGCGGCGATCGCCAACTTGGAAGCAGAACGCGACGGCCAACTGAGGGCACAGGAGCAGGCGATCGCCCGCTTGGAAACAGAGCTAAATCATGCCCAGGTTGAGAATCAGCGCTATCAGGAGCTTTATCAAGACGGGGCAGTGGCCGCCTCGCAGCGGGATAGTCAACAACTGGTTCTGGCTAGAGCCCAAGAGCAACTCAACGAAGCTCAGACACAGCTAAATCGAATTGAGACCACCTTTCAACAACGCATTCGGGAAGCGCGAGCGACCCTTTCTCAGCTTGCTGAAGTGCGTCCTACCGACGTGGGAGCCGCCCAAGCAGAAGTCGATCGGGCGATCGCCCACACGGCCAAAGCAAGAGCCGACCTAGAACTGGCCCTCGTGCGTGCTCCCACAGCAGGGCAAGTGCTCAAAATTCATACCCGACCGGGAGAGACAGTGGGCGATCGCGGCATTGTGGCGTTGGGGCAAACCCAGCAAATGCAGGTCATTGCCGAAGTTTATGAATCAGACATAGGGTATGTTCAACCCGGCCAAAGCGCCACGATTACCAGTCGCGCCTTTCCAGGTAGCCTCCAGGGCACTGTGAATCAAGTGGGTTTACAGATCAATCCTCAAGAAATTCTCAGCACTGATCCCACGGCAGATGTTAATCGCAGGATTGTTGAAGTCAAAATTCGTCTCGATCCAGCCGCCAGCGAGCAGGTGACAGGATTGACCAATCTCCAGGTTAATGTGGTCATTAATATCTAATGTTCAATATTCCTTTAGCGTGGCTACAGCTCAGTCGAGAAAAGATTCGCCTCTTGGTGGCGTTGGCCGGGATTGCGTTTGCCGTGATTTTAATTTTCATGCAGCTCGGCTTTCAAGAAGCGCTCTATGATAGCGCCACTCGCTTTCACCAGAGCCTTCAGGGTGACTTGGTGTTAATCAGCACCCGCTCTAAGTCGCTCGGCTACATGAGCACCTTTTCTTGGCGGCGTTTGTACCAAACACTGGGAGTGTCTGGTGTTGATTCGATTAGTCCGATTTATGTCGGATTTAGAGATTGGCGCAACCCAATTGATGGAAGTTTTCGAGCTATTTTTGTCTATGGGTTTGAACCCGGTAGGGCATCGTTTCGGTTTCCTGAGGTGACTCAGCATTTGAGCCAGCTCCAGCTCAGTGAAAATATCTTGTTTGATCAAGCTTCGCGTGAGACCTATGGGCCGATTCGAGAACGAATGGAGCAGGGGGCGATCGCCACTGAGTTGGGCGGCAGATCCGTGCAGGTTGTGGGCTTGTTTACGCTGGGGCCGTCCTTTGCGGCAGACGGCAATGTCATTACCAGTGATTCCAACTTTCTGCGGCTATTTCCAGAGCGAAACTTGGGAGAAATTGATATTGGCCTAATTCAGCTTCAGCCTCAAGCCGATATCCAGTTGGCTCTGCAACAGATCCAGGCGATTTTGCCAGAAGATGTGAGGGTCTTTACCCACACAGATTTCATAGAATTCGAGAAAAACTACTGGAGAACCAGCACCTCAATTGGCTTCATCTTCATGTTGGGCGTTGGGATGGGCTTAATTGTCGGAACTGTGATCGTGTATCAAATTTTATATTCAGATGTTTCTGATCATTTATCAGAATATGCAACGCTAAAAGCAATGGGCTACAAAAATCTCTATCTAGAACTTGTCGTTTTTCAAGAAGCTATCTTGCTGGCTGTTTTGGGATTTATTCCTGGTTTCTCACTTTCCCTAGGCCTATACGACTTAACCCAATCCGCCACCCTTTTACCCATTGAAATGAAAGCAATGCGAGCCCTAACTGTATTGATCTTAACGATAGTGATGTGTTCTGTTTCAGGCTTAATTGCAGTCCGCCGCCTGCGCCAAGCCGATCCAGCCGATATTTTTTGATCTGATCTGCTTGTTTCCAATCCTCTTTTTAAGACCTGTGAAAATAAGTGATTTAAGTAATGATTTAGGTAGTAGTGATTTAAGTAATGACTTGAACACGGTGCAACCATCTATCCGAGCCTCTACGCAACCCTCTGTCAGTTCGCAAGCAGTAGTTGCAATCCAAAACTTGCATCACTATTTTGGTCGAGGTGCGTTGCGTCGCCCCGTCCTGTCCGACATCCATGTTCAAGTTCAGCCAGGAGAAATTGTGATTTTATCTGGCCCCTCAGGTTCCGGTAAAACAACGTTGCTTACCTTGGCCGGAGGGCTGCGATCAATTTGTGAGGGCAGCCTGAAGATCTTTGGGCAAGAGCTGTTTGGTGCCAGCGATCAGCAATTGATAGAGGTGCGTCGCTATATTGGCTATATTTTTCAGTCTCACAATCTTTTGCGGGCTTTGACGGCTCGCCAAAATGTCCAAATGTCTATTCAACTTCATGATCAGATCTCTCAGGCAGAAGCCTGTGCCAAGGCAGATGCAGCCCTAGAAGCGGTTGGGTTGGGCGATCGCATCCATTACTATCCAGAGAGTCTATCGGGTGGCCAAAAACAGCGAGTGGCGATCGCCCGCGCCCTCGTCTGCCATCCCAAGCTAGTGCTTGCTGATGAACCCACCGCTGCATTAGACAGCCAATCTGGGCGAGATGTGGTTAATTTGATGCAACAGTTGGTGAGAGAGCAGGGTTGTGCAGTGTTGATGGTGACTCACGACAACCGCATTTTAGATGTTGCTGATCGTATCGTTCATATGGAAGATGGCAAACTTGTTTGACACCTGGGTGAAACGCCCCAAACCAAACCCCAATGCTCAACTTCGCCTATTTTGTTTTCCCTACGCCGGAGGCAGCGCCAGTTTGTTTCGGGCTTGGGCAGATCTCCTGCCGCCTGAAGTCGAAGTTTGCGCCATTCAGCTACCCGGACGAGAAGATCGGTTTCGAGAAGCGCCTTTTACCCACTTAGCGCCTCTTGTCCAAATCCTCGCCCAAAACCTACAGCCAGCGCTCAATCTACCCTTTGCCTTTTTTGGCCACAGCATGGGAGCCTTAATTAGCTTTGAGCTAGCGCGTCAACTGCGACAACAAAAACAGCCACTGCCACTGCATTTGTTTCTGTCGGGGCGTCGGGCACCTGATCGGAGCGATCGCAATCCCAACCTCCATACCCTGCCGCAGTCTGAATTTCTAGCAGAGCTGAAGCATCTCAATGGCACCCCGGCCCCTGTGCTAGAAAACGCTGAACTGCTGCAACTGCTCCTGCCTCGGCTGAGAGCGGACTTCTCAGTTTGTGGAACCTACCACTATCGAGAAGAAGCCCCCCTCGACTGCGCCATGTCTGTTTTTTATGGTGCCCAAGATCCGTTCGAAATCTGCGACCTAATGGAAGGTTGGCGTCGCCAAACCCGTGCTGCTTTTTCCCTACAAA
This sequence comes from Elainellales cyanobacterium, assembly GCA_041746655.1. Lineage (GTDB taxonomy): Bacteria > Cyanobacteriota > Cyanobacteriia > Elainellales > Elainellaceae > JBGTGR01. The sequence goes on from JBGTGR010000041.1 coordinate 330,517, forward strand.
CATTTCCCGGCGACCACTTCTTTCTCCAGACCAGTCAGGGGCCATTGCTTAAGGCGATCGCCCATCAACTCCACCAGAGCCTCCACCCGCCTGCATTCCTCACCCACGACTATCCCGTTTAAGATAATTTCTTTACCGACTTTTGCCGAGAGGTAAGATCAACAAGATGCTCGGGCAAGATGTTTGGGCTCAGGAATAGCGTTAAAATCCGTAACGGAACTTTAACCAGAAGGAAACAAACGATATGCCTCTATCGGTTGGCACAACTGCTCCCAACTTCATAACAAAAGATACCAACGGCAACACCGTCTCACTGGCGGACTACGCTGGTAAAACGGTTGTGCTGTACTTCTACCCCAAAGATGACACTCCTGGTTGCACCAAAGAAGCCTGTGGCTTCCGGGACTCCTACGCCGAATATCAGGGCAAGGATATTACTGTCTTTGGCGTCAGCAAAGATGATGAGGCGTCTCACCAAGCATTCACCGAAAAGTATAGCCTCCCCTTTCCCCTGCTAGTCGATACGGATGGCGCTTTGACCCAAGCCTATGATGTTGATGGTGGTGGCTACTCCAAGCGAGTGACCTATGTCATTGATGGCGCAGGCAAAATTATCAAAGTCTATGAAACGGTGAAAACTGACACCCACGCCACCGACATCTTGGCAGAACTCGGCATTTAGTTCATTCACGATTTTTAAGAATCTCTTGTTACAGGGGCGTTGTAAGTAGCGTCCCTGTTTTTATGCAAAAACTACGGTTGCGTTGCTTTCTTGATTGAGCGTGGGCTACCTATTCCAACTGGGTAGACGGTTTCTGCTGTGGGTACATTAAACATAAGGTAGCTCGATTGCTTGTAGGTAACTTATGGTGTTTCCGCTTGACTCCATAGAGCAGCAGGTTGAGGCTCGAACTCAGACTCTGATGCAAAACCAGGCCAAATTGCAGGCAGAATGCGATCGCTATCGGTCCATTTTGGACCTACAGACAACGCTGATCTGTCGGTTTTTGCCAAATGGCACCCTCACCTTTGTCAATCGGGCCTACTGTCAGCAGATGGGCTACTCAGAGGCCGAACTGCTGGGCCAAAACTTGATTGATTTGGTGCCCGATCGCTGTCGAAACCTGCGGCAGGAGCAGCTCACCGAACTTCAGGCACTCACCCCCGATGATCCCATTCGGGTGCATGAGCATTTGGCCAAAACTCCAAAAGGCTACAAAGCGCTTCAGCAGTGGACTAGTACAGGAATTTTTGATCAGGCTAAAGAGCTGATTGAAATCCAGTCTGTTGGCCACGACATTACGGAAGCGCACTTTATCAGCACCGCCATCTCAGAGCAGCAACAGTATCTCGATAGCATTCTCAGCTCTATCGACGGGGTAGTCTGGTCGATACAGCCGAAGACATGGCGGGTACTTTACCTCAATGCGGCTGCAGAGCGGCTCTACGGCCATCCCACTGAAGACTTCTTCACCGACCCAACCCTTTGGCGAAAGGTGGTACATCCCGACGATCGCGCCATTGTTGCAGACTGCATGAGGCAGCTAAAAACCCAGCCCAGGATCCGCTACGAGTACCGCATCATTTGCCCAGATGGCCAAGTTCGCTGGTTGCAAGGACAGGCCCATTTTGTCTACGATGCCGCTGGTGAACCGATTCGCATCGATGGCATCGCCACAGACATCACCGATCGCAAACAGGTTGAGCAAGTCCTTGAGGCCGAACGGAGTCTGTTTGTGGGTGGCCCCACCATGATCTTTAAGTGGCGACCTACAGAGGGTTGGCCAGTGGAGTATGTGTCACCCAATGTGCGATCGCAGCTAGGTTATTCCTCTGAAGACTTCCTTTCTGAGCACGTCAGCTTTGCAGCGCTGATTCATCCTGAGGACTATCCGGGCATCGCTCTAGATGTCCAAACGCGCCTCGACAACCAAGAAGCTTACTTTTCCCAGGAATATCGCCTCCGCCACGCCAACGGTGAATATTGCTGGGTCTATGACTTTACCCGCGTCATCTACACTGCAGAAGGAAAGGTTGCCCAACTCCTGGGGTATTTGCAAGATACGAGCGATCGCAAAGCCATTGAACTTGCATTGCTTGATACGCAGGAGCATCTGCAAGCTCTACTAAAGGGCAGCCCCGCTGTGATTTTTGCCATTGGCGCAGAACCTCCCCACTCCATACGCTTCATCAGCGACAACATCACCCAAATCTGCGGCTACGATCCAGCCGTAGTTCTGCAAAACCCCGGTTGGTGGCACGACAATATCCACCCGGATGATTTCCCCACAGTGGCGCAAAGCTTTGATGCCTGGATCGCGAATGGCGCATCAGGCTATATCACCTTACCCTTTCGTTTTCGTAAAGCAGACAGCACCTGGATTTGGGCAGACGCTCGCACCACCGCCATTCGAGACAGCGAGCATCGTATCTTAGAACTGGTGACAACGGTCATTGACGTCACCGCTCAAGTAGAGTCCGACCGTCGTTTAGAGCAAATTGCTCGCAACCTGCCTGGCTTTATCTATGAGTACCGTCTGCGGCCCGATGGCACCTCCCATTTTCCCTACGCTAGTCCTGGGATTTTCAATGTTTTTGGCCTTCCACCTAGCGCTGTGCAAGAAGACGCTGCTGCCGTTTTTGAGCAGATTCACCCTGGCGATCGCGACCGAGTCGCGCAATCCATCACTGATTCCGCTGAAACGCTGACGACCTGGCAGTGCGAATATCGAGTGAGCAGACCGAACGGGGTTCCCATGTGGTTGGCGGCTCAAGCGACACCTCAGCGAGAAGCCGACGGCAGCATCCTCTGGCAAGGTTACACCCGAGATATCACGGATCTGAAGCGAGTTGAGGCCGCCCTGCAACAGAGTGAGACCACTCAAAGGGCGATGTTGGAAGCCATTCCTGACCTGTTGATTCGGGTCAATCGTGACGGGATTCGCCTCAACCTGATTTCAGGGGGCGATGTTAAGCTGCTGCAGAGCGTCAACCGTAACCGACAGCAGTCGATCTACGACACCCTGCCTAAGCCACTCGCTGACAAGCGGATGTACTTTATCAAGCAGGCATTAGAGACTGGGACGCGCCAGATTTATGAACAGGCCATTGAAGTTGAGCATGAGCTGCGCTACGAAGAGACTCGTGTTGTGCCTCTGGACGCCGATGAAGTCTTGATCATGGTGCGAGATGTCACAGATCGGGTGATGGCCGAACTAGCCCTGCGGGAAAGTGAAGCCCGCTGGCAATTTGCCCTCAGTGGTTCAGGTGACGGGGTTTGGGACTGGAATGCCCAAACCAACAAAGTCTTCTTTTCCCCTCAGTGGAAAAAGATGTTGGGCTACAAAGAACATGAGATCGGCGACGCTCTAGAGGAGTGGGATGCGCGGATTCATCCTGACGATAAAGCTCAGTGCTATGCAGACTTGGAGCGACACTTTCGGGGCGAAACGCCAATTTATCAAAATGAGCATCGCATGTGCTGCAAAGATGGCTCCTATAAGTGGATTTTGGATCGCGGTAAGGTGATTGAGTGGTTAGAGGCGGGGAAACCTCTGCGCGTCATTGGGACTCATACCGATATTAGCGATCGCAAACGGACCGAATCAGAACTAGAGCTACAGCGTGCATTTTTGCGTCAGGTGATTGACGTAGTCCCCAACGTGATTGGGGTTAAGGATGCAGAAGGCCGAATTTTGGTTGCCAACAAAGCAGGTGCCGCCATGCATGGCACGACAGTTGAGGCCATGATCGGCAAGCGAGAAATCGACTTCAATCCCAACTTCTCGGCAGAACAGCTAGAAGAGGTATTGGCAGTCAACCGTCAGGTGCTCCAAACAGGTGAGGCGATGAAGATCGCTTCGCAAGCCATTGTGGACAGCAATGGTGAAACTCACTGGTATCAGACGGTGATTAATCCTTTTCGGGACTCAGCAGGCCACATCAGCGGCGTTGTGGGAGCCATGACTGATATCACCGAGATCAAGCAAACGGAGCTAGCCTTGCAGCAGGCTAAAGAAGTCGCAGAGACAGCGAACCAAGCCAAAAGCCTGTTCTTGGCCAATATGAGCCATGAATTGCGGACACCGCTCAATGTAATTCTGGGCTTTACGCAGGTGATCCGCCGCGATCCGTTATTTTCCTCAGAGCATCAAGAAACGATCCAAATCATCCACCGCAGTGGTGAACACTTGCTTCACTTGATCAATGACATTCTTGATCTATCCAAGATTGAAGCCGGACAAGCCACCTTAGAGGAAAACAGCTTTGATTTGTTTGCCCTAGTCAATTCTGTTGAGGAAATGCTACGTCAACCCGCTGAATCTAAGGGGTTGCAGTTTCAAGTAGCACTTGAACCGGAGGTGCCTCAATATATCACCGCCGATAGCAATAAACTTCGCCAAGTCTTGATCAACCTACTGAGCAATGCCATTAAGTTTACAGATCAAGGTAAGGTGACAGTCCGGGTCAAGAGAGGGGACAAGGCCGCGTCAAGTGATGAAAAGTTTGAGACCTACGAGAATAACGCTTCAGATCGTGAAGCTTTGGTCCTCGAAGTAGAAGATTCAGGCATTGGGATTGCTGATGATGAAGTGGAGACAATTTTTAAGGCATTTACGCAGAGCCGTGCTGGCAAAGTTACGCCGGGAGGAACCGGGTTGGGGCTGACCATTAGCCGTCACTTTGTCGAATTGATGAGAGGGAAAATCTCCGTTCACAGTACGCTAGGGCAGGGGAGCCTGTTCCAGGTTCAGATTCCAGTGCAGCTCGCTCAACCCAACCACCTGTCAGTCCCGAAATCGCAACGCCAGGTGGTTGGGTTGACGCCAGGGCAGCCGCTCTACCGCATCTTGGTGGTGGATGATCGGCTTGAAAATCGCCTGATTTTGGTGAAGTTGCTGGCTCAGGTGGGGTTGGAGGTGCGGGAAGCTGAAAATGGGCAGGAGGCGATCGCCCAATGGCAGCAGTGGCGTCCTCATTTGATCTGGATGGATATTCGGATGCCGATCATCGATGGATATGAAGCGACTCGGCAGATTCGAGAATTAGAACAGAGCCTGGGTGACGATCAAGCCACGGTTACTAAGATTATTGCGCTAACGGCTCAGGCTTCTATGAGCGATCGCACGTTGACGCTCGTTTCGGGTTGTGATGACTTTGTTTCCAAGCCGTTTCGGGCAGGAATGCTCTATGAGAAGTTGGCAGAGCATTTGGGCATCAGCTTTATCTATGCAGACAACCCCCTAGACGCACGGACGGGCGATCGCAATTTAACGCCCGAAAGCCTAGCGGTGATGTCTCCCGACTGGATCAGAGCCCTTTACCATGCGGCCCAACTGGGAGATGAAGAAGAGGTTGAGCAAGTGTTGCAGCACATTCCAGAGGATTTTGCTGATCTGGCCCATCAACTCAGTCGCCTAGCCTACAATTACCAGTTCACTCAGATTAAACAGTTGTGTAAACCCCATTGCCCTGAACCACCCCCTTCGCTCTAGGGCTTGCTCGGCCAAGACAAAATTCTTAAAAAGTTGTAAACTTTTATTAATTGTTGAAGGATAACTGCAATGACTAGCAAGCCTGGATTTGGAAAAACTCAGCCTCAGCCTAAACCCTCCAAGCGCGTTACAGAACGTGCTCAAGCGACTAAGAGCTTTGAGAAGATGAAGACGGAGGGTGTGCCAGAGTTTGAAGTTTATATCCGCATCCAGGGCAAGAAAAATTGGTATCCCGTGGGGGCGATCGCCGTCAAACGCTCTGCCAAGATCACCCATGCGATCTTCGATAGCGAACAACAACTGCTGCAGGGAGCCTTCCGACTATTCCCGATCCTCCGGAAAAACCAGAACCAGCTAGAGTATGGCTATCGCCTCAAAGAATTTAAAGATGAACCGATCCAGCTTGCAGAGCGCCCCAAAGCTTCTAGCGGTGGCGGTGTTAAGGCAGTTGTCTCTCAAATTCAATCGCAATTTTCGTCTTTATTCAAACGCGGCTAAAATCGCCAACCGTAATCGCAAACTGTAATCGCAAGCCGTATCGATTTCCGTAACCTGGATTGAGACCAATGTTATTAACTCTAGAGTGAGAATCAGCTCAGGGAAGAATGAGGCCATGCAGAATCAGGCCACGACAAAAATTCTAAGCTGAGCCATCTCCTCTAAGTTGTGTATAACTTGAGCGGCAGTAGGTCACGACACTCCTGACAGCCGCTCTCTTCTTCCTACGGAACGAACAATGCGACGAATCTTTGCTTTAGTTTGCTTGGGAACGGTGGCGATCGCCACGGGTTGTAATGCCATCACCGACGAAACACCTTCCGCTCCCCCACCTTCCACTTCTGACAATGTGTTTGATCCGGCTCAGGTACAACCGGGCGATCGCGTCCTCAACCTAGAAGTCGTCAGCGTAGATGTTGCGCAGCTTGAATCTCAAGAGCGATATGTCGGGACTGTGGTCTTTGAGGGAGAGACGACCCTCAGCGGCACCTATTCTGCCTTCACTCCCGCCGATACAAACGAGAGCTTCCCTTGCTTCAATGTTGATGAAGACTCAGCGGCACAGCTCCCCCGATTCCCAGAAGACGAGCGCAATAGCTGGTTTTGCTTTGACAATGCAGAGGCTGTCCAACAAGCATTAGGCGAACCCGCCAATCAGCAAGTCACCATTGTGATCGATAGTTTTGAATACGCTTATATCCCCTCGGATGTCACAAATATGGCGACCTTTATTCGAGTGGCCGAATAAGATGGACTGCGTTGACCCATTATGACCATTCGGTTTGTCCTGCTCAATCTCTTATGGCTAGGCTTTGCACAGTGGCTTTTCTTTAAAGTTGCAGAACCGTCTGCCAGTCCGGCCTGGATTGAGTTTTTGCCTGTTGCACTGAACGTTGTTTTTTTCGGCGCAACAGGCATTTATTTTCTGTTTGCAGCTCTGTGGCTTCCCTGGTTTAGGCGGCCAATTTTGCGTCCGATTGGGTTAGGGATAGCGGCGATCGCCTTCTTTATCCTTTGGAGTCGAGGTATTGTCTTGGCCACAAATCTAGCCCAGCCACCTGGCCCCAATGGTGCGCTGTTTTATGCTACGTCGGGTCTTGATTTCTTGGAATACAACCGCTCTGTCATTTATTTTTGTCTGGTGATGTTTCTCCCACCCTTCGGCCTAAATCTATTGACCCACGCGCTTTTGTGGGATTGGCTATTTCCATTCAAAAGAGGCGATCGCGTCTCTTGATGCCTCACCGAAATACAACACCGTCAAAAGTTTTGCAGAGATGAAACTTGGTGAGAGCGGCAGTTGCGATCAATACTGGTTGAGAACTGGTTGAGAATGACGCATTGCCGAAGGGGAGGACAAAGCCATCGCCGCATTTTGGGTGAGAACCTTATGGCTCATAGGACTGACTGTTTGGCTGTGGCTCGGATGGGGCGCGAGCTTGCCTGCCGATGCAGCAGTGGCGCAGCCGGATCAGGTGCCGTTGACGTTGGAATTGTTGCAAAAGCAGCTTAAGACTCCTCTTCAGAGTGATGGAGTACGTCTCATTGACTTGCGCCGCTTCAAGATTGATTTGCGGTCTGAAAATGGGGAGTTTCGGGAGCAGTTTTATCGACAGCTTCAATCTCAGTTACGGGGTTCTGGTGCGCCATTGGGGCTAGATCTCAGCTATTCAATCATTCTGGGCGACCTCAAGATGAGTGAGTTGGGGCTGCGATCGCCCCTCTATGGAGATGCCATCTCACCCATGTTGTCGGATGCCGAACGAGAACAACTGCAGCGCGATCGCCGCCGATTATCCCAATTGAGTCAGCTATCGCGATCGCTCCTAGCCCAAGCCCAGCCTGTGCCGCTACAAATTACCGTGTTTCGAGGGGTGTTAAACCTCCAGCAAACCCGGTTTGAAGGATTTGTTGATTTTACTAACACCTTTCTTCTGGGTCGATTGGATGCTCAGGGCGCAGATTTTATCCAGGACGTAGATTGGTCTGAGTCGCGGTTTGGCCAACCCATTACATTTTCTGGGGCAAATTTTCGGCGGGAGGCTCGGTTTCGTAACGCCATTTTTTTTGAGCGAGCCACCTTTAACCAAGCGCAGTTTCAGGGAAGAGTTAACTTTCAAAGTAGTGAATTTCAGCAAACCGCCAACTTCAGTCAAGCTATTTTTCAGCAGACGGCCAACCTGGCTCGAATCCAGTGGCAAAACAACGCCGACTTTGCTCAGACGCGCTGGGAAGGACAGGCGTTATTCAACAAAGATCAGTTTGCCCAGTCTTTGTTTTTGACAGAAGCAACATTTGATAAGTTGGTGACGTTTCGAGAGGCACAGTTTAGCCAACCTGTTAATCTCCGCTCCGCCACAATTTTGGAGCAGGCCGACTTTGGTGATGCCGAATTTTCGGTGGGCGCTTACCTCAACGTGTCAGGGCTACAGTTCAACTCAGAACAGTCCCGCATTTTAGGAGATCCGGGCCGGGTGGGGCGGGTTTTGTCAGTCCCTAGCCTAGAGGGTAACGAAACCCTACTCCGCAATCTGGTTCGCAACTTTCGCTTGCTAGAACAGATCCCAGATGCCAATCAGGTAGAATACACCCGCGAAAAGTTGCGACTGCGCGATCTGCGGCTGCGACTCCTGGGGACCAATATCAACACCGCATCCATTCAGAAACTCCAGCAGGTAGGCTTTACCGCTGAGCAAATCGAAGTCTTGGTGAAAGCCCGGATCAAGCAACCGTTTCGTAGCCTCACCGATTTACTCAAGCTAGATGGCATTGATCTAGCCACCTATGTCAGGGTAAGCGATCGCCTGATTGCTAGAGCGCCGCGTGCTTCATTTGCCTGGTTGTTGGATGCGCTGCATTGGGTCGGGTTGAGTTTGCTGTTGTTGCTGAGTCGTTACGGCACCAGCTTTTGGCTAGTGTTTGGGGTGGGAATTGTGGCGATCGCCTACTTTGGCTTGCTGTTCTGGCTCGTCGATCGGCTACGGCAACTGTCTCCCCACCCGATCCGACCCACCTGGAAAGAAACTTCTTGGGTTTTGGGCAGCTTTAGCCTATTTTTACTAGCTGGATTCTCAGCAATCTCGCGCGCATCGGATCAGCCAGGACTCACCCTCGCATCTTTAGGTCTCTTAGTGGTTCCAGTTCCGGGCTTGCTGCTGGGGCTAATCTACCGCAAAAAACGAACCCACTCCCTCATGAACAGCAGCTATTTTGTGGAAGATGCGGGCCTGCGTCAGCTCCGGTTTCTGATTGGGCGTTTACCGATCATGCCGCGCTATGCTTTTTTTCGCGATCGCCACATGCCCATCCTCTGGGAGCGCAACTGGAACTGGCTCAACTACTACGATTTCAGCCTCAACAACCTATTCAAGTTTGGCTTCAACGACATTCGCCTGCGCGACGAACACATCCCCGGCCTGATTACGACTCTCGTCTGGTACCAATGGGGTTTAGGCATCCTCTACTTCACCCTGCTGCTCTGGACGCTATCTCGCACCATCCCAGGGCTCAACCTTCTGATTTACTTCAAATAATTGATAGGAAAAATGTGAGCATAAAAATATAGAGACGCGATTAGTTGCGTCTCTACAGGAAAAATGGGTTGACTGAAAAGAGATTAGTTTAGCCGTCAGTTTAGCCGTCAGCCTAGCCGAAAGAATCGAGATCTAGAGCTTTGGAACCCCCCTGTTCTAGCTGGATCAAAATTTTGCCAAGTTGAGTCCAGACTAAGATCCCGACGAATAGGGTGAGGGGAACAGCAATGCTGTAAGACAACCAGGTAGGAAACCCGAAAATCTCCAGACCTGCTCCCAAAAAGATGCAGATCCCACCCACCATTCCCAGGAACGGAAACAGCAGTTGGGGGCCTTTGAGGGTTGCCAACGTGCGGGTAGAGCGGTTGCGAGCCCAATCTTGAACAGACTGTTTTAGCGTGGCCTCAAAGGCTGCGCCTGAGGTGATCCCAGCCAATAAGCCTGCCAAAAGCAGAAAGTATGGAGGGGTATACATCGGCATGAAATCGTAGGGCACAGATCACTCCTTTTGGGTCAGTTGGGCGGCTTCAGTCTAGGAAGGAGAGTCATTGGCTCCAGGAAAGACCGTAAATGCGGCCATTGCCGGAATTAAAGCAGCCGCTCTTTCGGTGGAAAAGTCAGCCAGAGCATCGAGAGCTGCACTAAAAATACGAGCAGGCTTGAGTTCAGGCTTAATCAGGTTCCAAAGTCGCTGAACTTCTTCGGTATGTAGACGGTCGTCTTCAATCAGGGCCAAAATCAGCTGCCGCCGCAGAAATTCTCCTTCCTCAGATAGAAGGTATTGTAAACCGAGTTGAGCAGTGGGCAGTAGATCAAAGTTTTCTTTGGAGCGGGCGATCGCAATCAGGTTTTCCAACCGCTGCCATTGAAACTTGCCGTCCTTAAATAAAATCTCAATCAGGCGTCGTCTCAACTCAGGTGACTCACCCGTCAACAAACGCTGCGCCACATAGGGATAGGCCACTTCAAGAATCTTGAAGTTGGGATTGAGACTCAGGGCCAACCCTTCTTGTGTCACAAGTGAACGAATGATCAGCGCAAATTGAGCTGGAACCCGGAAAGGATAGTCGTACATCAGTTCTGAGAACTGATCGGTAATCGTCTTGAAGTTAAAATCGCCGACGCTTTCGCCAATGGCATGGCCTAATACAGCTTCCAGCGCTGGAACGATCGGCAAAATGTCGGTGTCGGGGGTCAGAAAGCCCAGCTTGACGAAGTCCGCCGCTAGATCGAGATAATCCCGGTTGATCAGATGCACCAGCGCGTCTACCAAAGATTCTTTAGTCGTCTCGCTGAGCTGATCCATCATGCCAAAGTCAATGTAGGCCATGCGGCCATCCGCCATCGCAAACAGATTGCCAGGATGTGGATCGGCATGAAACAGACCATGCTCCAAAAGCTGCTGTAGCCCCGACGTGACCCCCACTTCAATGAGCTGATTGGTATCGAGTCCCGCAGCCTTTACGGCTTGAGTATCGGTAAGCTTAAAGCCATTGATCCATTCTAGAGTTAGCACCCGGACGCTACTGTAGCGCCAGTAAATCTCAGGAACCTTGACCTGCGGATCGTTCTGGAAGTTAGCAGCAAACTTTTCAGCATTCTGCCCCTCGTTGAGGTAGTCAACTTCCTCAAACAGCTTTGTACCAAACTCATCCACAATCAGGGTCAAATCATGGCCCAGGTTGAGCGGTAGCAAAGGAGCCATCCAGCCTGCAGCCCACCGCATCAAATACAAATCCAACGCCAAAATTGGAATCAGACCAGGGCGCTGGACCTTAACCGCAACATCTTCTCCACTGTGCAACTTTGCGCGATAGACTTGCCCCAAGCTAGCTGCTGCGATCGGCTGAGGTGAAATCTCGCTGTAGGTCTCTTCAATGGAGCGATCGAGTTCGGCTTCAATGATGGCAAAGGCGTGGGGTGTTGGGAACGGGGGGAGTTGGTCTTGAAGCTTGACCAACTCTTCTAGAAAATCTTTGCGGATCAGATCGGGGCGGGTTGACAGAGCCTGCCCTACTTTTATAAAAGTAGGACCGAGGCGGGTCAAAAGTTTGCGCAGCTGGACTGCTCGTTTGAGTTTGTTCGTTTCGACTTGATGCAGCCACTTATCTCGCTGCAATCCCAAGATAAACCCAACGAACAATATAATTACACTGAGAGCACGCCAAACTGCTAACCAAGGACGACGGCGATAGTACCGGGCGATCGCCTGCGGATCGTAGCGCCTTAGCTGACCAAGTTGATGCTCGCTCACGCTTCTATTTGCCTCTCTAACCAGAGCTTAACGTCATACATAGTGCCCAACACACTGGACCCTACATCAGGGAACGAAACAGGTCACTCAAGCTCATGTTCCTTTCACCTTAGTGAAACCTGTGGAAGCCTACCCAGATCACTCCATGGGGGCATCCATATTTTTCATCTATTATTAAGTGTAGTATAAGAAAATACAAAAAAATTGAAAACTAACTTAGCAAAAATTAATCTTATTGATAGCTTTCGCCAATCCACATCTGGTCAATCCATAACAGGCCGCAACAGCGCAAATAGATAGAAACGGCGATCGCCCCTAAACAAAGCTAGTCGAGAGCAACCCACTTGTGCAAGCTGGCGAAGATGAACCCACCCCAACCCCTGCCAAGAGGGGATTTAGAGGGCTTCTCCAGCATTTCCCCTCCTTGGAGGGGCTAGGGGTGGGTCATAGTCCCTGCTTAGAGACTTAATATTGTGCTATGGCTTATGGCTCTCTACTTCTCGCAGGGCCATCTCTCCTAGTCCAGTTCGCAGCTAATTAAGGCTATTTTGATAACTCGGAGATACAACTCTGCCACAACTGGCGGATTTCACGACAATCCACCGACCAGTTTGGCTATCCCGGTAGGTGGTAAAAGGGTTAGGCTTTAAAGCCTTGCGATCGCCCTTAGTGCCCTGATTGGTTAGGTTAGACTGATTGCTCATTGAAATTGCACTCCTGGTAACACGCAGTGCCTTAGAGGGAGATTTCATTAGCTTCACTGTGCCCATTCGTAGGAGTGGACTGCTCAGCAATATGGCGGATCTTGCAGCAGTAATCATCTTCTTTGCAGCCAGCAGGGTTGAAGTAAACAGTATCGTCTATGGAAGCTAGCTGGGTGGGCCAGTAAGTTGATACTTGTGATATTTGCATTTTTCTAGGCTGACCAAAGACGCCAAAGGGTAGATTATTGGCTTGGATGGGATCCTTCAAAAGTAATAAAAAATGTCAGAGTTCAATTACAAACTCTGACAAACTACTAAGCCTTCTCTAAAAAGTCTCAAGGGTCTTGATTATTCTAGCTAATTAGGTAGCTAACGAAAGATAGCCAACAAAGAAGTTTTCCTATTCGTCGCGACCTGTTACCTTCTCGACTAGCTGTTTAGCTTCTTCAACTAGGCTATTTTCGCCGCGATGCGCTTTTCTATAGTCAGCCAAGTTTTCCTCGTACTCTTTTTCTACCCCTTTAGGGTTGCTCACTGCACTCGCCTCTGCATCATAGTCTTTTTGTAGGCTCTCTGCTTCTTGTTGAATGCTACCCATATCTTCCTGTACCGTCACGTCCGGCTGCATGTCTGCATAGCTCGGCTGAGCACTCAGCATAAACGTAATCGGCAGCATTAAAGCGGCAAGGCTAAAGACTAAGGCAATGTTGCAAAATACACGAGCAACTCTTGAAAAAACACATTTCATATCAATACCTCTGGATGTTTTCTGGTTAATTTCAGCCTGTAATGAAGTTTTTTGAATCTTCATGGTCCTGTACAATTTCAGGAACAAAGCTGAAGCAATCGTACCCATCTGGTATCGATTTTGTCATTCTATCTGAAGGTATATTCGGGAATTTTGGCCTTTGAAGGTGAATTAGTCCACTATCAAGGGTTTTTCTACATATCATCTTTTCTTAAGTTAAGTTTGGTAATGCTGCCTTTGCCTGTTAGATTAGGTGGAACAATCTTGCTTGACTCGCCCATGTTAGGGATCACGCCTCTAGAAACCGAATTTGAACGATTGAGTCACATTATTCGACTTCGGCCTAAGGATTCAGCGGCTTATGTCCGACGAGGAATGGTTAATTTTAAGCTCGCCAAAATCTACGAGTCGATTCGGGATTTTGATCGAGCCGAGCAGATCGATCCTAAGCTTCGGCCTCGCCTCTGGCAGAGAGGGCTCTCGTTTTACTATGCAAACCGATTTGCAGAGGGAGTCGCGCAGTTTGAGATTGATTTGACGGTCAATGCCCAAGATGTAGAAGAAACGGTGTGGCGGTATCTCTGTATGGCTCGGTTGCAGGGGGTGGCGATCGCCCAGGAGTCGCTTCAAGCCGTGCAAGATGATCCGAGACCCGTACTGAGATCGATCTATGACCTGTATGCCGGAAACGCCCTACCTGAGCAGGTGCTGGCCGTTGGAACAGAGGAAGGCGATCGCGGCCTATTCTATAGCCATCTCTATGTAGGGCTCTGGTTTGAAGCTGCACAAAACGAAGAACAGGCAAAAGCTCATATCACGACTGCTGCCGATCAATATCCGATTGACGACTACATGTGGCGTTTAGCTTGCGTCCATCAAAAGCTACGGGGATGGGGCTAAGCGGCCAACTTCCTTTCTATCCCTATTTGGAGAACTTTTTGGAGCACTTTTTGGGGCAGTAGTCGGGACAGTCAATCGCGGCTGAGTTTAGCGCTCTAGAAGGATGAACGGCACATTGAATATAGGGGCTGTTGTTGAAAAATTGACAATTTGTACAGGGGATTTGCTGAAAGCGGTCGCGGTTTGCAATTCGACTGCGGAGAATCTTCCACGAGGCCGACTGCTTCATCAGTACAACGATCCAACTCGTCGCCACAAAAACAAGGGGAAGGAGCCAAAGCCCTCCCATAAAGATGAGTACTTCGTTGTGAGGGCGATTAGGCGGCGTCGACTCGCTTAGCTCAATTTGGTGAGCAACGATCTCTTCTGTAACCTGCTGATTTGCAAATTGATTTGTTTGCATATCCTGCCCATCAACTCAAGAATGATTTGCTAGCCGAAGGCTCCCACGGATAGCGGGGCGACTGCTGTAGTGCTTCAGAAATAAATGCCCTACCGGGGTCGGCTTTAGTGAGCCCGGAAGCTTTATCTGTCAAACGTTAAAGCTTACTGTGGTTATAGCTTAATATTTTTTTTTGAATCGTCTCTCTGCGGTGGGGTTAGGGGCTAAAGGACATATTCCTTTGGTTAGAGAGGCGAGTGTTCTGCAGATGGATATGCTGGAGAACAAGTTTGGTTTGATCTATCTCCAGTATCTATCTCTAGTTATGACGACCACTTTACCCACCTCTCTGCAAACACTGTTGAAGCGCGATTTACCCACAGAGGATAAATTTCGAGCGCTATTGCCCACCTTGGGGGAGGTGTTACAGTGCGATCGCTGCTTTCTATACCTTCGCAATCCTCAGACCCACATCGGAAAAGTAGCCTTTTGCTGGCGACGCAAACCTGAGTTTTTGGACGTCACCGATCCCGATTGGAAGCTAGAGCCAGACTCACTGCCTCAAGAAGATCCACTGTTTGCAGCGGCCTTGCGAACCGCTCCCTCTGTCTTTGTAGAAGATGTTGAAACGGCGAGTCCAGACGTGGTGAATGTCGAGTTTGAACGCAAGTATCTCAAGCATCGAGCTTTGGTCCACGCCCACATTTGCACTGGGGGCCAACTCTGGGGCATCTTACAACCCTCAGTATTTGACCATCCGCGAGTATGGACTGATTTTGATCGAGCTACAATCCAGCAATTGGCAGAACAATTGACACCAGAGATAGTGGCATTTGTAAAAGCCGCAAGAATTTAAAAGCAGCAAGAACTTAAGAGGAAGCCTTGCTCAAGACTTGATCTCCCAAGAGCGGGGTTGGTAGAAAAAGCTGCGACTGGTGGATTTTTCGGATTCAACTTTAAACCGAAACGACTTGAACTTATCAAAAGAAAGCACACCTTGCCTGCAGTAGATACTAGCGCTGTAGGCACCTGGTAAGAGACAGCAGTAGGGCATTCGCATCCGAATTTCATGCTTACCTGGAGACAATCGAATCGGATAGTTGTCGCTATCGGAAGTGACGCTCAAAACGCGATCGCCCCCACTCGAAGTCGCCGAGAGCATAAATCCTACGTTGACATTTTCTAGATAGCGATGGGCCTTGCACTCAATACAAAGATGGGCAGGTTCTCCTGTTTTCAGGGTTTCTAAAATATTGCCGGCATCATCCCTAAAACACAAAGAAAGAATATCTAGGCCCAGGCTTTCAGAGGCCGACTTTTCCGGTAGCTTGATCCAGCCTGATACCGATTCAGCACCATCCAGACGCAGATCCGTCTCATATCGACGAATCACGTCCTGAGAATCTCCCTGGGTGATCAATTCCCCACCCTTGAGGTAAATCGATGTATCACAGACATTCAATACATTGTAAGGATTATGGGAAACCAGGATGAAGGCCGTCCCCTTCTCTTGGAGCTGAGCCAGGCGGTGATGACACTTCATTTTAAACTGAACGTCTCCAACAGCCAAAACCTCATCAATCAGCAAGATTTCTGGATCAATGTGAATGGCGCAGGCAAATCCTAGCCGTGCAGCCATGCCAGAACTGTAGCTCTGGACCGGAGCATCAATCGCATCGTGAATCTCTGCAAAATCCACAACGTCATTAAATCTTGCTTTGATATCGCGGGTTGGCAGGCCCAGAATTGACATGTTGGCATAAATATTTTCTCGCCCAGTCAAAATTGGGTTAAATCCTGCTCCCAGGGCAATCAGGGGTGCAATTCGGCCTCGAATTCTGACCAGCCCTGAGTCAGGTTTGATCAAGCCGCTAATGATTCGCAACAAGGTGCTTTTTCCAGCCCCATTGGCACCCACCAATCCTAAGGCTTCCCCTCGGCGAAGTTGAAAGCCAATATCACTGAGCGCCCAGAACTCTTCTCGCCGCAGTTTTGTCTGGCGACGGCCTCCTCTCAAGTCAGTCGCGATGTCTTGAACACCATAAAAAAGCGATCGCTTTAAATTTCGGCAAAACTTCTTGGATACCTGCTCAACTGAGAGCACAACATCATCTGTAGGACTCTGAGGAAGAATGGTTTGATCTCGAATTCCGACTGCCATTACGCACTCACCCTCTCAATTACATACGGCATTGCAGTCCGAAAGGACACCCAGGTTAGCAAGAGCCCGACCCATGTCAGCCCACTCACTAACCAAAAGCTGCCAGGATTTGAAATTAGACCTGTGGTTGCCAACTCCCGTGTCGTTACCAGCAACGGTGTGACGGGGTTGAGCGCGACCAAGCGACTAAAAAGCCCCTCAGTCGGAACTGGATAGACCACAGGCGTAATGAATAACCAGAAGCCAGTCAGCATGTTCAAGCCTTTGGAAACATCTTGATAAAGCACGCCTAGAGGCGCTAGCAAGACGCCCACCAGCGTTCCTAGCATGACCAGATGAATCAGCGCTACTGGAGCCAGAATGACAGACCAACCCACAGGCACCTGAAACCAGAGAAACAAGCCGACAATTAAAAGCAGCTTGATCGCGAAATTGAAGCCAACTTCTCCAAGCTTGGCCAAGATAATGGCTTCTCTCGGAAAATTGACCCTAGCTAACATGGGTTTGGCCTGAAGCACCGCATTGACTGGGCCACTAACAGCTTCTACAAAGGTTTGCCAGAGCGCTGTACTAAACATGACATACGCTGGGTAGGGAATATCGGTCGCCCCAATGGTGATGACGTTCGCTTCACTGGCCAGTGTGAATCCTACCGCCATCGCGATGGGAGGCACAAAAGCCCAGAGGACACCGAGCATGGCCTGACGATATTGGGCACTGATGTCGCGGACCATGAGACGCCAAGCCAGCTCACGGGAGGCTAATAGGTCTCGCCACATCAGACGGGCGAGCAAGCGGGGATGTCTGAGCGCGCTATCGGGGGTATGCAGGACTTCAGGCGGCATTGGGATTCCTCTGATCTGACGGAGTAATCAAGAAATGACAATTGAATGGTGGGTTTAACGCTGAGCAGAGCTTGAGGCTAAAGCAGTAGAGGAGAGCGTAAACGTTTGGTGCTGCTTGGCATGGCGAGCTGTCAAGTAGCGATTGAAGCGGCGATCGGCTCCCATCAACAACCGCTCTAGTTTGAGGCTATAGCGTCCGAAGGTGAGTCGAGAAATGATCGGGGCTACAATGGTCATCTTGCGTCGCCATCCTAGCTTTTTGTATTTGGTTGTGAAGTAGCTATCTTCTGCCAAATTCCACTTCTCCCGCAGGTGGTTAAGGCTCTTCAATGTCCAGTCATCGCTCCAACGCAGCATATAGTAGTGCAAGTCGCTCCATTCAGCGGGTGGCCCTGGCACGTAGGTGACGAGGGAGGCAGGCTCAAAGTAGACGGTGCCTCCAGCTTCCCGGACACTCATACAAAAGTCTAGATGCTCTTTGGTGTTCAACATTTGTTCATCGAGTGGCCCAATTTGGTTGAAGATCGACTTGCGAACCAGGACACAGTGAAATTCAGCCAGTTCTGTTTCCTGACGCTGAAGCTGAGACTGAATCTGAGCAACGTTTTTGCCCTGGTTATACATTTTTTCGCGCAGGCGTCGCCGTCCAGTTCGATCGACCCAGATATGAGATTCGCCCCCCGCAAAGTGAACTTCTTGATGGAGGGGTTCGTGCTGACACATCAGCGGCCCTGCCACAGCTGCGCCTGTTGCTTCAGCACAATTGAGCAGGGTTTGCAGCCATCCGGGCGTGACAATCACATCGTTGTCTACAAAGGCGAGATAGGGAGTATCAACTTCTGCCAAACCAATGTTTCTGGCGTGGTTGGGATAGAGATAGTAGTCTTTGCGAATCAGTTTAAATTGTTTTTCTTGGGCTTGCGCCTCCAAATAGTGGCGGATAGAGTCTGGTGAATTGCCATCTACATATATGAGCTTGAAGGGGATTTGGGTATGCTCGTAGATGCTTTCGAGGGACTGCTGGGTGCAGCTAAAGCGCTCACGCGGGACAACAACGATAGTAACAATTGGCTCTGACATAGTTACTGACATAGTTATTTTTCCTGTAACTGAGGGTACTGAGTTTCTGGGACATATCTAGAGTGACTGGTCTCCTGGGATGGAAGGGGCGATCGCTCCCTATCCTGCTCTTGTAGAAGTCGCTCATAGAGCTGAACTAGCCTGTCGTTTAATCGATGAATATCGTAGTGTTGTTCTACAAAGGCACGGCCTGCTTGCCCCATCTTGGGCCAATCTTCTGGATGCTCAATTAAGTATTTGAGCTTTTTTGCAAGTGCCTCAGCATCGCGTTCAGGCACCAAAAATCCAGAGATGCCGTCTTGCACTAGCTCCGGAATGCCCCCGTGGTAGGTACTCAGCACGGGTAAACCCATTGCCATTGCCTCTTTTAAAACATTGACGGGAGCATCCTGATCGCCATCCTGAGCCGTCACGCTGGGCGCAATAAAGAGATGGGCGCGATCGAGAATTTCAATTAGTTCCTGCTCAGTCTTCCAACCCACTAGCTTAATAACGGAGTCGGCTTTGAGTTGCCGAATTAGGGCTGAGAACTCGTCTTTGAGAGGCCCGTCGCCCACAATCAAATACTCTAGATGGGGATAGGCCTGAGCCAGTGAGGCGATCGCCCTAATCGCATATTCAATGCCCTTTTTCTCGACTAGGCGGCCCGTTGTAACAATGCGAATTTGGCGATCGCAGGCCAGTACCCGAGGCGCAAACGTAAATTTGCTGCAGTCTAGGCCGGATCGATGTACAGCAATTTTTTCTGGCTCGCAACCTAGCTGAATCACACGCTGCCGAAAAAACTCACAGTTGGCCAGAAAAAAGTCTGCTGCTTCAAAAACATCATCATAGATATCTGCCCCCATTTCTCGGGGATAGCGACTGATGTCATGACCGCGAAACATGACAATTAGCTTGGGCCGAGGTTGAATGAGGTTGCGGAGAAACAAGCCCCGGTAGCCTTGGGTGCCAAACTGGCAGTGAATAATGTCGTAAGGGGGTTTGTCGATGAGGGCGATCGCCGCATACATCAACCACAGCCCAAAGGCTTGAGAGCCATGTTTTTGAATATCAAGAGACTGCAAAAATAGATGGGGGGCTCTGTGAAAGTGGCGGACAAACAAACCTATCCCTTTGATCAGCCGCCAAATCCGGTTGATCGGAACCGTTGTGAGTTGATGGGTGCGGTCGAGTAGGCCGTACTTCAACACATCCGGATGAACCTTGGTTTCGTCTCCCCGCTGTTCAGCGTAGATATCGACTTCATGACCGCGATCGATCAATCCGGTGATCTGGTTGAGCACGAAGGTTTGGGACAAGGCCGGAAATTGATTCACAATGAAGGCAATTCTCATAGAATTCGCCCCTCATAGCTCAATAGGAACTCACTATGCACGAGTCGAAACGCCTCCAAAGTTGAGTCTAATTTTTTCCCAGGCACTCACACAGCCCAGTAGGAGGGACAGCAGAGAGACCTTGACCTTTTGCCCAAACCCTTCAATCTTGGGATTCTTGAAGGTACTCATGACAAATTTGACGGGCGGCAGAAAATCGTAGAAGAGGAGATAGGCGAAGGCTTTGTTGCGACGTAGAAAGGAGTTTTCTTGTCTGACAAAGTGATCGTACATTCCGCCTGCCGTGCGAATTGCTTTTTGACGTAGCTGCGCCCAAGTCCGTCGGGCCGGATGTTTGACTTGAGCTGTGGCCGCATAAAACTGCTCATATCCAGCCAAGTGGACTCGCTTGCCCCACTCCATATCACCAAAGGATTTCAAGCGCTCGTCAAACATCCCAACTTGATCAATGACTCGACGCCAGGTAAAAACATTGGCGGTTGCGCCCCCTCGAAAGGCTTGAAGCCAACACTCTTGAGGAAAAGCCGTAACGCTTTGGTAAAACTCTGCGAGGGTAGGCCGACTGGGATCTTGAAAGAACATCTCAACCTTGCCCACCACCATGCCACAGTTGGGAACGCTGCGGAGGTAGTAAGATCCTTTCTCCAACCAATCAGGTGCCGGGATGCAATCTGCATCGGTGAATGCAATGATTTCTCCTTTGGATGAAGAGATGCCTTTGTTGCGGGCGGCATAGGAGCCGGGGGTAAGTTCTTGGATGGCGATCGCCCCCAAACACCCAGCCGCCGCATCCTTCACCGCTCCCAAATCATCTGAACCGTTATCCACTACAATCACTTCGTAGTGAGACTTTGGATAAGTCTGACTTGCCAAAGCTCTCAGGCAAAGCTTGAGCCGTTTGGCATCATTAAAGACTGGAACAATAACTGATACAAATGGAATCAATGAAGCGGTATCTTGCTCTGATTGAGACATGGGTTGGTTCATGTCTTTACCTCTCATCCCCTGATTGCCCATGAATCGGTGCCTATCAAAACAAATGTCGATCTTTCGAGCTAGCGCACCAGCCCGAAAAAGATGTTTTTTGGTAGTAGCTTTTGTGAAAGATACTTTTGAATTAGGGTTTTGAATTGGCGTTGCTTTTCGAAAGAGTTAACGTTTTGGATTGAGTTGTACAAAAAGATTATTCAACTCAACCAAGAGCAAAAGACCTCCGCAAATCCCGAAATGATTTTATCGGAAGCCTATGCCTCAACCTAGTATTGAAACTGTATCTTTACAGGAAAAACACATTTAGAAAGTTTTGAAAAATTTCCGTGAAGCGAATGCCTGAGGGCAAAAAACCTGATTAAGTTTTTAGCTTTGACTGCTAAACCTCCTGATATAGAAGCTTTCTGGATGAAGTACAAGTTAGGAGATTTACTTTCTAAATATTATTTAATACAGCGTTTTACAAATATCTATCTTTAGATAGTTGGTGCAAGCGAAATTTTGCTTCTTGGTTGCGTTAACTTGATTTGGCGACTGAGATACTTTTATCTATCCTGAGATAGTTGCTTTGAAGTAGGTGCTTGAGAAATAGAGGCTTGATTTAGAACTTTAAAAAAAGTCCCCAGCTTCCTTTAAAGAAGTGGGGATCGGCAAGTTAGGCTTGCCGCGAAACGATAAAACGCAAAATGGCAAAAAACAGACCAAAAAAGAGATTTAGGGCGTCAGTACAACTTTGATGCAGTTGTCTTTTTTGTTTTTGAAGATGTCGTAGCCTTTAGGAGCATCTTCTAGCTTCAGACGGTGGGTGATGATGTAGGACGGATCAATCTCACCTTTTTGAACTCGCTCTAATAGAGGGCGTAGATATCGATGCATGTGGGTCTGCCCCATCTTAAAGGTGAGTCCTTTATTGAAAGCTGCACCCATTGGAATTTTGTCGAGGAAACCACCGTAAACACCTGGGATAGAAACCTTACCCCCTTTACGGCAGGCCAAAAGGATTTGTCGGAGAGCGGTAGGGCGATCGGTTTCTAGACGCACCGCCTGTTTGACCTGATCATAAATGCCCATTGGACCCGCCGTATGGGCTTCCATACCCACCGCATCAATACAAGCATCCGGCCCTCGCCCGCCCGTCATTTCCTTGACTGCTTCGCCAGCATCGACTTCTTCATAGTTGATGATTTCGGCGGCCTTGCTTTTCTCTTTGGCCATTTTGAGCCGTTCAGGAATGCGATCGATCGCAATGACGCGCTCGGCTCCCAGCATGTAGGCGCTGCGGATGGCAAACTGTCCTACAGGGCCACATCCCCAAACCGCAACGGTATCGCCCGGTTCAATGTCGCAGTTTTCGGCGGCCATGTAGCCTGTGGGGAAAATATCGGTCAGGAACAAGACCTGCTCATCGGTCAGGTCGTCCGGAATTTTGATAGGCCCAACGTCGGCGAAAGGTACACGGACATATTCGGCTTGTCCGCCGGCATAGCCTCCAAACAAATGTGAGTAGCCAAACAGCCCAGAGGGAGAATGGCCATACATTTTCTCAATCATCCAATGGTTGGGATTGGAGTTGTCGCACAGGGACCAGAGTTGTTTCTGGCAGAAAAAGCAGCTTCCGCAAGAAATGGTGAAGGGAATGACGATGCGATCGCCCACCTGCAAGTTCTTCACGTCAGGTCCTAATTCAACCACCTCGCCCATAAACTCATGGCCCAGGATATCGCCCGCCTGCATGGTGGGAATGTAGCCATCGTAGATATGCAAGTCAGAGCCACAAATCGCGGTTGATGTGATTTTGACAATGGCATCTCTAGGATTGAGAATCTTGGGATCGGGGACTGTGTCAACGCGCACATCGTTTGCACCATGCCAGCAAAGCGCTTTCATCTACTTCTCTCCAGTAAGTTTTTGGTTTGGTTGTTGAAATGAGTTGTTGAAATGAAATAAGTTGCCAATAAAAAGTCTGTTTACCGAGCAGCGGGTTGCCCTTCTGTGGTGGCAATTTCGCCTGCTTCCATCAATTGCTTGAACCGATTGAGGTCATCCCCGATTTGCTGTTCAGGTTCTTCACCAAATAGCTTGGCTATTCCTGCGGCGATCGCCCCACCCGGCACACTGTATTCCAGTACCACTTTGACTTCCGTCCCGCGACCCGGAGGCCCTGCCTGAAATCGCACAAACCCTGAATTGTCAACATCTGCACCTTCGGCAGAAGCCCAAGCAATCAGCCGATTCTCCTCTTCTTTAATAATGTCGGCGTCCCATTCCACGCTGTTGCCGAGGGGTGCATTAGCGATCCAATGAGAGCGCTTGTTGTCGTAGGCCGTGACCGACTTGAGGTGCTTCATGAAGGTCGGCAAATTTTCAAAATCGCGCCAAAAGCGATAAAGCTCTTCAGCAGGTTTATTGATAGTGACCGTCTTTTCAACTTTCATGGCTTGATTTAAATCAATGGCATCCTTCAGGCTCTTTTGCCCCGTGGCGGCATGGTAGGCAAGCCCTCCGCCTGCTACTGCAGTCAAGACTCCCCGCAAGGAACGTTGACTGAGACCTGCTAAGACGAGCGCTCCTCCCCCAATCAGAGATCCCCACCGCTCCACGTCACTCATATTCTCATTGGCCTGATTGTCTGGATTGGGCTGGCCTGAAACTTTTTCCATAGGTGAGATCCTCAAAACAGCGCTGATATGACGAGTACAGGTGTGACGAATGCAGTTTAGATTGATCGTGGTGATTAAAGGGTAGAAACGCCCTCTTATCCTGGCGTCTTACCAAAGTTGTAGTTTGAGGCTCTTTCAAAAGAGATAGTCTCTGGTTAATGTCGGGGCTGAGTTCAGGTTTAAGGTTTTCTAGCATTTGCGGCGCAGATCTAGGCTTCAGTCTTGAGAATGATGTCGGCGATCGCTGAATCTCGCCTACTGAAATAAAGAAGCAGTTTTAGGAGAAACCCCCCAACAATCATCATGGAGATAACGTTAAAGCCAATCAATCAACAGGTTGCAGCCATCGTAGGAGCCTCTAGCGGCATTGGGCGCGAGACGGCTTTGCGGTTTGCTCAGCGGGGTGCGAAGATTGTCGTCTCAGCTCGCAGCGAAGCAGGCCTAAAGTCACTGGTTGATGAAATTGAGAGAATGGGCGGTGAGGCGATCGCAGTCGTTGCCGATGTAGCTGAGTTTGAGCAGGTGAAGGCGATCGCAGATCAAGCCGTCGCGACCTACGGACGATTGGACACCTGGATCAATGCGGCGGCAACGGCAATCTTGGCCCCCTTTGAAGAGATCACGCCAGAAGAGTTTCAACGGGTCATTAATGTGACGCTCATGGGACAGGTCTATGGCGCAATGGCCGCGCTGCCGCATCTGAAGCAAACTGGTCGCGGTGCAATGATTCATATTTCCTCAATGGAGGGACGGCGTTCTTTACCCTTGCAAAGCGCCTATTCTGCGGCGAAGCATGGCATTGAAGGATTTCTAGAATCGTTGCGAGTGGAGCTTCAGCACGAACAAGTGCCGATCAGCGTCACGAGCATTTTGCCAGCCGTGATCAATACCCCCTTCTATAACAAGAGCCTAACCAAACTGGGTGTTAAGCCCACTGGAATGCCCCCTTACTACTCGCCTGCTCTAGTTGCAGATGCGATTCTATATGTTGCGGAGCATCCAACCCGAGATTTTATTGTGGGCGATGTAGGTCGGATTTTGGATGTTATGCAACGAGTCTCACCGACGCTGGTCGATGAAATTTTGCGATGGGTGGCCTTTCCAGGACAGCGAACTAACCAGCCGAAGTCTGCGAGCGATCCCAACAACCTGTTTGAACCTGTTGATCCCCAACATGGCTACGACCGGATCGAAGGAGATTTTGGCCACCTCACAATCCCTAGCGTGACGGATAAACTGGAGCAAAACCCGGCGCTGAAGTGGGGGGCGATCGCCACAACAGCAGCCCTAGCTTTCTGGGCAACTCAAACTTGGAAAGATAGCTAGCCCCGATCGCGTCTCACCGTTGGTAATGGCCAACCGTTGGCTGAACTCAACGGCTAACTGTTGGCCCAACGGCGTAGCGAGAGACTACCAACATTACCGTTGAGGAAAGTTATTATGGCCTATCCTTCTGCACCTTGGACTCTACGAGGATATGCGGTGCAAAGCTTGCAACCGCTAGAGGTTGATCAGGTTCGTTCAAAGGTTCCGGCTGAGCTAGAAATTGTTTCCCTCTGGCCTGGAAAAACGGTGGGCGGCATATATGTAGCATCCTATGGCATTGGCTCAGTCTTGACCTACAACGAACTGATTGTGGTCAGTGCTTTAACTCGCTCTGGTAGCCAACTTGGAATCTGGATCTCTCATATCTATGTCGATAATCCAGATTCGGTGGCGGGCGGGCGCGAAATTTGGGACTTACCCAAAGAGTTAGCTCTATTTGATTGGTCCAGCAGCAGGCATCCGGGCGTCGTGGTGCGGCAGGGCGATCGCGTCCTTTGTAGTTTGCAGTCGCAGTGGCAGATGCCGGGAGTCAAGCTCCCCATCTCAATGGGAGGCTTTAGCAAGCAAAACGCTAGCCTGAAGTTTTTTGACACCCGCAGCAAGGGTCAGGTTTCACTACTAGGCGCAAACTGGCAGGTGCCCTACGATAGCCCATTTACAGACCTAGGATTGGGGCAACCCTGGCTCAGCTTTTACTGCGACCAACTCAATCTACTGGTGCAGCAGCCTGTTACGATTCGCTAGCAAGATCACAATTGCTTATTGCTGCTGATCTTGCTGCCCTTAGGGCCAACTTGCTTACCTTTTGCGAAGGGTAGGCATTTTATATTGTTTGAAATCCTCCCCAAATAATTCTCTCCAGAATCAGGACATCGCAATTAACAAGGCGGAATTTTGCTTTGTGCAGAGAAATTAACTAGCAGGTTGTTCAGACTACAGCTTTTCATTTGGGCGATCGCTCAGGGATCAGTCTCTCTATTGCCCAACCTGCTCTACGCAATCATTTAGGTAGATCTTGGGAAGTTCTTTCCCTGATGCAGCTCTCTGAGACAATCATGAAGGGATGTAACATTGCAGCTCTTTTGTTAAAAAGTGTTGCAACTACTAGATCCCGTTGCTAGCGTATGTAGGTGTAAATCTGTTTCTGCTCAACGCTTGTCAGGAGATTGAACTTCAATGTTGAAACCGCAAAATCAAGAAGCAATAGGTTGAGCTTGTTTCTGCAGAAACGTTGATCTGATGGCCGGGATGGAGCGAGTTCCCATCTATCTGGCCCAAAAATATTTTGTTTCTATTTTCTGTTCGCCTTTGAATTGGTGTTCCAGTTTGCAAGTAAACATACGTCTTGCTGATCCTGCCCTTGAACTCAATTCCTCTTCACCTGTAAGCCCAATTCCTCAAGTTCGAGCTGCATAATCTCTCTACTAAAGGCCTTTTTTCTAGCAAGTTTTCTTAGCAGTTTTCTTGGTAGGAATGAAGCGCCATGAGGTCTAACGTGCCGCTTTAGCTCAGAACATTAGCTCAGAACATTGGCATAGAAAACCATCATTCAGTTCAAGGGGTGACTTTCAAGCAATTGTGAGGCGGCCTAGGTGGCTTCAGCCTTGGCGTCGGCAATGGTGCTGCGGACGGATCAGTAAGACTTCAACTCTGGAGGTCGTAAGCGATGAATCTTCACGGTAAGACTGCTTTGATAACGGGTGCTTCCCGAGGAATCGGACGGGCGATCGCCCTCGAACTAGCTTTTCAAGGAATGAAACGTCTATTGTTGGTAGCCCGCAATGGCCACCGACTGGCTGAAGTGACTGCCGAAATTGAGTCATTGGGGCTAGATATCGAAGTGATTCCACTGCCCCTAGATCTAACTCAAACGGTTGCGGTTAATATTGCGATCGCCAAAGCATGGCGAGACTATGGCCCAGTGCATCTGTTGGTCAACTGCGCCGGAGTCGCCCACCAATCACCCTTTTTGCAGTCGCGACTGAGCAACGTGCAGGAAGAAATTGCCACCAATCTGGTTGGTATGTATACCATCACCCGACTTGTGGCCCGCCGGATGGCAACTCAGCGCCAGGGCCGCATTGTCAACGTGTCAAGCCTGATGGGGAAAGTGGCTGCCCCCACAATGGCAACCTATTCTGCCACCAAGTTTGCCATTGTGGGGTTCACCCAAGCACTCCGCAACGAACTGGCCGAATATAATGTCCAAGTGGTGGCGCTGCTGCCGTCCTTGACAGACACCGATATGGTCCGCAACTTTCAATGGTTTCGCTGGGTGATGCCAATGACCCCTCAACAGGTCGCGCAGTCCCTGATCAAAGGTCTGCGTCGCGACTCAAACGAGATCCTGGTCGGTTGGCAAAGCCATGTTGCGGTTTGGTGTAGTCGGTTAGTGCCTGACATAACGGAATGGATATTGCGTGCGGCGGCTCCTCAGTCTTATGCACACTGGCGGCAGCCGCAAGAACCCTAGACAAGCCCAGATCGCAAGGCGGTGACGGCAATTTGCACCCGATCATCAACTGAGAGCTTGTTCATAATGCCCCGAACATGAGTTTTAATCGTGTTCGGGCTCAGGTAAAGCTTGGCCGCGATCTCAGGATTGCTGTGCCCATCAACGATGAGTCGCAACACTTCCATTTCTCGCTGGGAGAGCAGATCAAACTTATTTTCGGGAGCGGGGGGCTGAAGATGATCCATCACACTCCGGGCTACCTGTGGATCGAGGTAGGCTCCCCCATCTTGAACGGCGGCGATCGCCCGCACTAGTCGTTCAACGCTCGATCCTTTGATGCAATAGGCATCCGCCCCACTCGAAAGCGCTGCCACCACCTCAGTCTCAGCCGTATGAGACGTCAGCATCACCACCCGCACGTCAGGAACTGCTGCTTTGATCTGCTGGGTTGCAGCAATGCCATCTAGGCGAGGCAGCCCAATATCCATCACGACCAGATCTGGCTGCAGCCGCTTGGCCGCTTCAACGCCTAAATAACCATCTTCAGCCTGACCCACAATTGTAATTTCAGAATAGGCTGCGAGGGATTGCTCCAAACCTAGCTGCATCATGGGGTCGTCTTCAACAATCAGGATGCGGAGCGGTCTAAGTTCTAAAGATTCACTCATAAAATATTTTGGAAAGGTTGTGGTGGTTATATTGCAAACATTGGTGCAAACATTGGTGCAAACATTGGCTCATCCACCTGGAGGAAGGCGGAAGCATCTGAAGTCGTTCACTCTATTCTTATACCGAGTTTGCTTCTGAGATCAGAAGACCGCTATTCTCTCAATCTTTCACTCCAGCAGTATAGAGGCAACTGTTTAAGATCCGGAGCAGTCAAAGCTATCTCGGGTGCCCCGACCTCCCCTCGATTCGAATGATTGCGTACTTTATGAAGTTGAGCCAGTTTGATCCCAGGCAACTCGATTCCAGGCGACTCGATTCCAGGCGACAACCCATCCAATATTTCATCACAGTAGGCGCGATCGCGATCGCCTATTTTGGCACAGCTCGATTCACGCTCTCGACCCTAGAGTTGGGCTTTTCAGCTTCC
This sequence comes from Elainellales cyanobacterium, assembly GCA_041746655.1. GTDB lineage: Bacteria > Cyanobacteriota > Cyanobacteriia > Elainellales > Elainellaceae > JBGTGR01. The sequence continues at coordinate 358,981 of JBGTGR010000041.1, forward strand.
CCGGTGTGGCCTCCGGCTGGCATTGCGCTGGCGGCTCTGTTGTTGCAAGGCGTCCGCTACTGGCCAGGAATCCTGCTAGGAAGCCTCTGGCTCAACGTTTCGCTAGATGTGGCAGGGCTGGCAGTGCTGGGTGCAAGTTTGGGAAATACGTTGCAGGCGATCGCTGGAGCGACACTTCTGCGCCGGCTCAGAGTCGGATTAGCGCTAGAACGGCTGCACGACGCACTAGGGCTAATTGTGGTGGCGGGCATCATTGCCCCGGTAATCAATGCCACCCTGGGGACTTCTACCGCCACACTGGCAGGGATCATCGACGGGCAACAATTTGCTAGCAACTGGGGCACCATTTGGCTGGGAGACAGCACTGGCATTCTGGTTGTGACGCCCCTGCTGTTGGTGATGTTTGCTGGCCAGCCGCTGCGCCTATCTCGACACCCATCTCGACCAAAGGTAGCTGAAGGCGGATTGTGGCTGAGTCTGCTGGTGGTGGTGAGCTGGGCTGTGTTTTTCTCGCCCACGGGAGAGGCGATCGCCCAATATCCTCTTGAGTATCTGCCGCTGCCCTTTATCGTCGCGATGGCTCTTCGCTTGGGGCCACCGGGCGCAGTTTTGGCGAGTTTCCTGGTCAACAGCATTGCCATCGGGGGATCTGTGGCAGGATATGGACCTTTTGTGGCCCGAGCCCTGACGACCAATCAGGCGGTGCTGCTATTGCAGGCTTTTACCAGTGTGACGACGATTACGGCCCTGGTGTTGGCCGCGTCAGTGACCGAACGACTGCGGGCCGAAGAACGGCTGCGCCGCAGTGAAGCAAGCTTGATTAATGCCCAAAGCATTGCCCGCTTGGGCCACTGGGATTTTGATGCCGATTTGCAGCAGTGGTCTTGGTCTGAAGAGCTGTATCGACTGCTGGGGTTTATGCCTAGAGCGTTTGAGCCTAGTCAGAAAGCGTTTTTTGAAGCTGTTCATCCAGACGATCGCGATCGCGTTCATGCCGCCCTCGAACGAGCCTTGTGGGAGCAGGAACCTTACCAAATCGAGTACCGAGTGGTGCTTCCAGATGGCCAAGAACGCATTTTGTTTGAACAGGCGGCGGTTCAACGCGATCGCGTCACTGGAACGGTTCAAGATGTCACCCAACGCAAGCAGGTCGAAGCCCAACTGCGGTTGACAGCAGAGCGCGATCGCCTGCTAGGTGAAATTGCCCTCCGAATCCGGCGATCGCTCAACCTCGAAGAAATCCTCGACAACACAGTGAGGGAAGTCCGGCAGTTTTTGCAAGCCGATCGGGTGTTTATCAGCTGGTTTGAACCCAGTGGGCGGGGTGAGGTCGTGGCCGAGTCGGTAGATGCTCGTTGGCCTGCAACCTTGGGTTGGCAGACCGATGCAGCCGTTTACCCCGAAATTGAGGCATTAGTAACCGACGATCATATTCGCGTCGTCAACGACACTAGCCAGATTGAGCGATCGCCTTTCCTCAAGCAATACCACGACTGCTATCAGGTGCGGGCTGGAATCGGGGTTCCCATTTTGCTAGGAGGCCGACTGGTCGGATTGCTGATCGTGAATCAGTGCTCGGGTCCGCGTCAGTGGCAAACGTCAGAAGTGGATTTGATCGACCAACTGGCGACTCAGGTGGCGATCGCCATCCAACAAGCCGAACTCTATCAGCAAGTGCAGAAACTCAACGCCAACCTGGAGCAGGATGTGCAGGCGCGAACCCATGAGCTGCAGCAAAAAATGCAGGAACTGGAGGAGCTAAGCCAACTACGCGATGTGTTTCTCCATGCCGTCTCCCACGACCTCCGCACCACCGTGATGGGCACTCTGCTGGTGCTCAAAAATCTGCAGACCCAACCAGGTGACTCTGTGGCGCTATCGCGGGCCATCTTGGAGCGCATGATCCAATGTGCCGAACAGCAGCTTAGCAAGCTCAACTCTTTGTCCGAGGTCTATGCCCTCAAAACTCAGGGCATGATGCTCAATCTAGAGCCGCTGCCGCTGAATACCCTCATCCAATCTGTCCTGCTAGATCTAGAACCGCTAGTGGCCACAAACCAAGCTACGGTCACAAATTTAGCTCCGTTGAGGCTGCCGTTGATTCGGGCAGATGCAACCCAGCTCCGGCGGGTGTTTGAAAGTCTGCTCACAAACGCGCTGAAGCACAACCCTCCAGGCGTGGGCCTCACCCTCCAGGCCGCAGTCGAAACCAATTGGATTCGCTGCACCGTCCAAGATGATGGCGTGGGCCTCTCTCCTGAACAGTGCGATCGCCTATTTGAGCTACGGCTGGGTGGCTCTCAAGCGCGTCAGCTTACCGGAATTAGCCTGGGGCTTTACCTCTGCCGTCAGATCGTTGCCGCTCACGGTGGAGCGATCGGGGTCGATAGTGAACCGGGCCAGGGAGCCAGCTTTTGGTTTACGATTCCCCTGGCCAACCCTTAGCGCCCAATCTGAGCTTGATATTGCGGACAGTAGGTGTTGATGGCAGCGACATTGACAGCCGCGTCGAAGGCAGGAGGCAATCCACCTTGCAGTTGAATAGCTCGAACATCTTGCATCGAGTTTCCGGTTTGCAGGAGGGGACAAATCGTAGTTCCATATTCAACGACAGCTGGCTGTCCGGTGTTGCGAGCAAAGGCGATCGCCTCTGGACTGGCCACATTGAGAAAGGCCTGCCAAAAGAGATTGCCGTCGGTACTGGTAACAGCAACAACAACGGCTTCCTGGGCTTCCTGTGCTGCAAGTCTGCGCGCACAAACCTCAGACAGATCGATGAGCCGCCCGGAAGAATCAATAATCCAGCGGCCAGAATAGTTGCTGATCCCACAAATGCCCAGAAAATCAGGCGGCACTTCCGTTGCTTCGTTCTGCGCTTGGGCGCTGAAAGTCATACCCACCGTAGATAAAACAACCGAGGATAACAGCGCAACGAAACGAAACGTTTTGAGCATGGCAAGAAAACAAGTTTTGCTAGAGTTGACTGGCAAAGTAGCCGTAACTGTTTCCGAATCTACTGAACCTTTCATGAAAATTTTACATATTGCCTACGGTTCCTACTGAGGCAGTTGCTGTGTCACCCAGTTTTCACCATCGGGTTGCAGACGAGCTAGCTGCCAGATGTCGCCTTCAATCGGCTGCTGCAAATAGACCTCAAAGGGGTTTTGCTGTTGGCTAACGCTGCGTCTTGGAAAGTTGAGCGTGAGGTCGTAGGTGCCCCGAATGCGGTAAGCCTCTAGACTTTCAATGGTCAGCGGTTCACGTTCCGTAATGTCAATGCGATCGATTTTGACCTGAGGCGGCTGAGTAGACTCTCGATAGAGTTCCTGACTCAACTGCGCCTGGGTTTGACTCACTTGGACGGCGATCGCCTGTTTGACCAGCTTTTGACTGGGGCCGACCGTTGCCCCACAAGCCGTCAAAACGACTGCTAAGATTATTGCCACAATCACCCGCATCGTATCTATACCCGGTTGGACTCCAGCGCTAGTTTGACACTCCTCGACCTAAAGGTGCAAGGATTCTTGGTTCCACGACTCGCCGTAGCCCAGCAGGTTTTCACCAACCACTCATTTGAGATTCACTTTGTTATGTCTCATGTCTAGAATTAATTTCTAGAAATAACCTCTAGAATTAATCTCTAAAACTATGTCTAAAAAAACGCTTGACCTTACCGATCAGCTTTATGACTATTTGCTTTCTGTTTCGCTCAGCGAATCGGAAGTACTGCAAAAGCTGAGGCAGGAAACCCTCCAGCAGCCCATGAGCCAGATGCAGATTGCCCCCGAGCAGGGACAGTTTATGGCGCTTTTGGTGCAGTTGATGGGGGCCAAAAAAACCCTCGAAGTTGGCGTCTTTACCGGATATAGCGCCCTTTGTGTGGCGCTAGCACTGCCACCGGATGGGCAAATTGTGGCCTGTGATGTCAGTGAAGACTATACGGCGATCGCCCGTCGCTACTGGCAGATGGCCCAGGTTGACACCAAAATCGATCTGCGAATTGCCCCAGCCTTAGAGACGCTTGACCAACTGATTGCCGAAGGGCAGAGCGAAACCTTTGACTTTGCCTTCATTGATGCTGACAAAAGCAACTATGACAACTACTACGAGCGATCGCTTCAGCTAATACGAATCGGAGGATTGATCGCGATCGACAATGTCTTGTGGTCGGGCCGAGTTGCTGACCCTGACGTGCAAGACAACCGCACCAACACCATTCGCGCCTTCAATGCAAAACTGCACCAGGATGATCGTGTGACCGTAAGCCTGGTGCCCATTGCAGATGGTTTGACCTTGGCGCTCAAGCGCTAGCGGCAACCCAACGATTCACGGGTATCTACACCTGTCACCGAATTGACCCCGCTCGCAGATTCACAGAGACGGATCTGCTGATCTCGATCGAGCAGCGCATCGCTAAAATCGGCATTGGTAACAATAGCACCCCGAAAATTGGACTTCAGCATCATCGCAGAGGTGAAAATTGCATCACTCAGATCGGCCTCCGCAAAATTGGTGATGTAGGCGATGCCATCACTCACATCTGCGCCCTGAAAGTTGGCGTGGGCTAAATTTGAGCCATTGAAGACCGCTCCTCTCAAATCGGCTCCGCTAAAGTTGGCCCCGTCCAGCTTCTCATTATTAAACTGGGCCTGTAGCAAACTCTGGCCCGAAAAGTCTTTAGACATCACATTGACATCGTCGTAGGCCCGAATTGCTGCAGAACTAGCCGCTTGGGCAGGCTGAGGCGCAGCCAAAATGAGAACTAGAGCGAAAAGAAGACCCAACAAACGCTGAAACACAGGCATGAACACAGGCATATTAAACCAACGGCTAAGCTGTCAACTACATCAAACTTAACATTGTTTTAAGCCTCTTCTGAATCTAGATTTGTTTAATTTCAGGTTCGATTTGGCACAGCTACCAAGATTCCTGTCGAGGGCCAGGATTCCTATCGAGGGATAGAGTCTGCCCACTCAAAGTTTTCGGTAGGCTTGAGAAGACTCATTGCAGCCGATCCAAAATCGACCTACACCTATGACAGCCCAGGCCAACTCCGACGATCATTTCAAGCAACTCAATGAGGCGATCGCCACCGCCACCCTACTCGGCTCACTCGCCACCAAAGCCGCTGTTGAAACAGTGCGCTTTGCGGCAGATGGCGTAACTCAGGCCGCCAATACCGTAGGAGAAACGGTCGGCCCTACTACTCAGCAATGGGTAGAGCAAGGCACAGAAACCGTCGGCAGAGTCGTCATGCCAATCGCCGAAAACCCGCTGCTGAAATATGCTGGGAAGATTCCGGGCGTCAAGCTATTGCTGGCTGCGGTCGGGCAAGTCGATGCAGGTCAGGTGCAGCGCGACGTTGAGAAGCTGCGGCAAAAATACCCTGCCGAAGCGCCCGATCAACTGGCCCATCGCGTCATGGTAGAGACAGCCATTCGGGCCGGGGGCGTTGGCTTAGTGACAAACATCATTCCCCCAATTGCGCTAACTCTATTTGCGATCGATCTGGCTGCAGTCACAGCACTACAGGCCGAAATGGTCTACCGCATCGCTTCGATCTACGGATTCCCGCTGCACGAACCGTCTCGTCGGGGTGAGGTGTTAGCTGTCTTCGCCCTTTCCCTCAGTGGTTCAGGAGTGCTGAAGGTGGGCCTAGGTGGTGCCGAACTGTTGCCCTTAGTTGGCCCTGTTGTCGGAGCTTCTAACAACGCCGCCTTGATCTACTCATTGGGCTATGTTGCCTCCCGCTTCTATGAGGCCAAGCAGAAGTCGGCCCTAGCTCAGGGATAGTCTCAGGAACAACTCATTTTTGAGTGATAGGGTTGTTTTGAATGCAGTTGACGAGGTAACTTATGATCAACGCGCAACACAACCCTAATCCTGCTACTACTTTCGATCAGCTCTGGAAAATTTTGGCAGAGCTACAGCAAAAGCTCAATCACCACTTTGAGCTACATCCCACACCTGCAGAGCAGCCCCTAGAAACCTTTACCAATAGCGATGGCAGTATTTCTGGGCGACTTAATACCTTTTCGAGTCCAGAAATCGAATGGCTAGTCTGCTCTTGTTTGCAGAACCCTCAGGGATTCAGCACGATGCGCCTGACGACGTGGCTGAGTTCCCGTATTGATGTACCGCATTTGGTGTTTGAGTTTGGCACAATGCCGTCGGTTTTCTTTTATATCGACTACTTGCCCAGAGTAGATATCTGGACAGATCTAAGTTATTTGGAGCGCTACTACGAGCCTGTCAATCCAACCTATTTGAAGCTGAGAGATCATCCTCAGCTTTCTCTGTTTGTCAGTAAGGGGCTTTATGTCCGGCAGGTGCAATCGCCCGTTAATCTTTGCTATACCTGCTTTAATGCAGAAGAGGGGGTGCCGCTGATTCGGGCGATCGCCCATGAGATGATCGATCGCTGGCTAGGCTGGGTCGATACGGCAACGCCTGTTGCGCCTGAAGCTCAGCCTTCCTTAGCAGCCAGAGATTTACAAATGCGCCGCATTGCTGCCGAACGCGATCCGGGCAACCAAATGGCTAGCAAACTGCTCGGATCTGAGTTGGCAAGTCGTCTGATTGGTGCGCTTTGGGGAGCCAATCTTCTTTAGCGCTGCGCTGGAAGCAGACACTCTCGCGGAAAGTCAATTTCGACTTCAGAAGGTGTGACGACGCGCAGCTCATGAGGATAGCGAGGGCAGGGATCGTTCTCCAACCAAATGGGCGGCACCATTGTCACCTCATAGCTTTCGATGGTGCTGAAGGTGCCAGGGTTTGATTTGAGTTCGACAGTCTGTCCCGTGCGATACTCAAAGGCTTCGTCCCAATCTAAATCCACATGAAAATCCATATAAGTGCACGGCAAAAACGGTATCTATAGATACTAATTTAGGTTATTTTTGGGATCTATTGGTATTTCTGTAGTCAGATATACAAAAAATTAATATATATGAGCTAGCAGAAGGCGATCGCCCGTTTTGCCACACCTACCCGTTTAGGGGATGTCTCTAGTGGATATTTCCCACCGCTTGGGTTCACTGTGGAGCAGACGCTAACCTGCGTTTAGGAACGGTCGGGCCAGCATGAAACTAGCAATCGACTTTGCATCAATCGCTTCGCCTTCTTGAATGGCTGCTTCCAAGGCTTGCGGAGTGATTAAAACAATCTCTAGATCTTCGTCTGCTTCGAGATTGAGGCTATCTAGCTTTTCTAAATCCTGTGCCAGATAGGCATAGATCACCTCGTCGGAATAGCCAGGAGCCAGAAAAAATTGGCCTAGCTTTTGCCAGGACCCAGCCCTATAACCCGTTTCTTCTTCAATCTCTCGCTGAATGGTGCTAAACGGATCTTCGTTGAGTTCAACCGTTCCGGCCGGAAATTCTAATAGGCGGCCCTGAGCGGCAAAGCGATATTGGCGCACCATCACCAACTGGCCATCTGGTGTGACAGGGACGGCTAAGGCTCCTCCTGGATGGCGAATACATTCCCAATCCCCTTCGGCTCGGTTGGGAAGGCGCAGGCGATTGACCTCAAAACTAAACTTGCGGCCCAGATAAAACAGTTTGCGTTTCAGGAGTTGGGGCGGTTCACGACCGACAGCCATGGCAGTTCACAACTTTCTTACTCCCGAACAGTCTACAGTCTGGCGCAATTCTGCGATCGCTTTTCCTGAAACAGGCTCAATCCAATCTGGGGCAACTTCGGAGAGCGGCACCAGCACAAAAGCCCGTTCGTGTAAGCGAGGATGGGGGATTTGCAGGTTGGGAATCTTCAGAACTAAGTCATCAAACAGCAATAGATCGAGGTCGAGCAGACGCGGCCCCCACCGCTCTAACCGGACTCGGCCACAGTCTGTCTCAATCTCTAGCAGCTTCGTGAGCAGCGCCTCTGGAGACAGGTTGGTGTAGAGAATAGCGGCCTGATTGAGGTAGTCGGGCTGGGGTGGCCCTACGGCATCGGTTTGGTAGCGACTGGAATAGGTTGCCAGCGTCAGGTCGGGCGTTTGAGCCAAAGCTTTAAGCGCATGATCCAAAATGGCGTGGGAGTCTCCCAGGTTGCTACCCAGGGCGATCGCCACCCGATGAGGATACTTGAAGTCAGAAGCAGAAAAGTCGGCTGCGGGCATGATGTCGCCATTGGAGTAGCAAAGGTAGGATGCATGGTTTTGCACTCGCTCCCTATTCTAATCGGAGACTTTCAGCAGATTAATCATTCAGCGACAGCCGTAAGTAAATTGCGCAGAGCAGGTGGCAAAAATCACCTCTTCCGATAGAGACACTCATTATGACAGGTGTCCTAAGCTTCATAGCAAAAGTACGCGATAGCGAAAGCACCCGTGAAGGACGATGGCTTCAGCAGAATCTACTCAAGTTACTGACCTGATCCGAGAAATTCGGCAGCACCTGGCTCTGTCACAGGAAAAGTTTGCTGCCCGCTTGGGAGTTTCGTTTAGAACTGTCAATCGCTGGGAAAATGGGCGGGCTGTACCGTCGCCGATGGCAATGAAATTGTTGGAAGATATGCTCATCCAGCTAGCAGAGTCTCCTTCTGCCCATACGCGCGATCGCAGCCAAAATTTGTTAAATCAATATTTCCGGTAGGAGTAACAACTGTGACCGACGAGGTAGGATCTCCCAACTCAAAGCCCCTTCCCTTTGCCCCCTCGGAAGCAGACACTGCTTGTCACTTCGCCCTTTTAGCTGAAGCCAGCGACATTCTCTTTTCTTCGCTTGACTATGAGACAACTCTGGTTAGGGTAGTCCAGCTTGTTCTGAAAGTTCTGGCCGATTGTTGTTTAATTTACAAACTTGAAGATCGGGGATACGAAGATCTTGGGTACGAAGATAGTAGCTTCAACGATGACTGCAACGACGGTGTCACCGAACCTAGGGAAAACATCTCCCTGCTCGCTGCTATTCATCGAGATCCGGAGAAACAAGCGGCGCTACAAGAGGTATCTGACCTGTTCTGTAGCCAAGTTCAAAATCCTAAAAGCTTAACAGCGAAAGTCCTACGCACAGGAGAGCCTCTACTTGTCTCAGAGGCGTCTTACGACTTGGCTGCAGCCGTGACGGATGACCAAAGGCTGCTGGCGTTTTACCAGACCCTCGACCCCAAGTCGTTTATGATTTTGCCGCTCTCGGTGCGTGGAAAAGTGTTGGGAGCGCTAATTTTGATCACAACTGTTCCCCATCGACGCTATGGCCCCTCCCATCTTTGCCTAGCTGAGGAGTTGGCAGGGCGGGCGGCGATCGCCATCGATCATGCTCAGCTCTACTGGGCTACCCAGCAGGCCCAACAGTCCGCCGAACGATCTGCCGAACGCACGGCCCGACTTCAAGCGGTGACAGCAGCACTCTCGCAGTCTCTTTCCCCCACGCAAGTTTTAGATGTGATTCTAGAACAGGGGATCGCGACGTTGAATGCTAACTCAGCAATGGTGGTGATGTTGAATGAGGCTGGCACCGAGCTAGAAATTGTCCGCTCTGCAGGATACCTAGAGACTGAGATAGCGCAGTGGCGATACTTTCCGCTCTCAGCGCAGGTGCCGCTTGCAGAAGCAGTCCGCACTGGAGAAATTATCTGGACAGAGTCGAGCCAGGAGCGGGCAGCGCGCTATCCTCATCTGGCAGAGATCTATGCTCGCTACAATTACCCTTCCTGGGTTTCGCTTCCCTTCGTGATTAGGGGGCGAGCTGTCGGTGGGCTCAGTCTCACCTTCGACGAGGCTCAGCCAGTCACCGAGGAAGACAAGTTGTTGTTGTTGGCGTTGGCCCAACAGTGTGCCCAGGCGATTGATCGAGCCCAACTATATGAAGTAGAACGGACCGCGCGATCTGAAGCTGAGGCGGCCCGCTCACAAATCCATAATATTTTAGAGAGTATCACGGACGCCTTTGTGGCGGTGGATGCAGACTGGCGATATACCTACGTCAACTCAGAAGCAGCCCGCCTTTCGCGTTTGACGGCTGAAGAAATGCTAGGTCAGCGTCTGTGGGACGTGTTTCCAGATCTGGTTGATTCTATTTTTTATGAGCAATATCACCATGCGGTTGCTGAGAACGTTAGCGTTCAGTTTGAGGCCCTGTCTCCAATCCTCAACCTGTGGCTGGCTGTCAAAGCTTATCCGTTTGGAGATGGTTTGGCGATTTATTTTCAAGACATTAGCGATCGCAAGCAAGCGGAAGCTGAACGAGAAAAACTGCTAGATCAACTCGAAATCGAGCGATCGCGTTTTGAAGCCGTCCTGCGTCAGATGCCCGGAGGCGTGGTGATTGCGGAAGCTACTTCAGGGCAATTGCTGCTGGCCAATCAGCAAGTTGCCAAATTGTTGGGAGAGCCAATTGACCCCACCCGTAACTTTGACCATCATGACCAGTATGTCGGCTTTCACCCTGACGGTCGGCCCTACACACCCGAAGAATGGCCGATGACGCGAGCTATCCGCACGGGTGAGAATATTCCCAATGAAGATATTGAGATTCACCTCAAGGATGGCCGTTCTGTAACCATTCGCTGCAATGCCAGTCCTATTCGAGATTCGAGAGGAGAGATTGTGGCGGGGGTGGTCACTTTCTACGATATCACCGAGCAAAAACAGAACGAACAAGAGCGAGAACAGCTGCTGCTGCGAGAGCAACTTGCCCGTGAGCAAGCCGAAGTTGCTAATCGGGTGAAAGATGAATTTTTGGCCGTTTTGTCTCATGAGTTGCGATCGCCCCTCAACGCTATTTTAGGCTGGGCCAAACTCTTGCGGAGCCGTCAATATGACGAACCCACTCAAAGCCGTGCGCTTGAGACCATTGAGCGCAATGCCAAACATCAAACCCAGCTGATTGAAGACTTGCTAGACGTTTCCCGAATTTTGCGCGGCAAACTAAGTCTCAATGTCGTTCCTGTCAACTTGGCTAACGTTATTGAGGCTGCCATTGAAACAGTGCAGTTGGCCGCCGAAGCAAAATCCATTACCCTACAAATCGAACTGGACCCTAGCGTCGGCTCGGTGGCCGGAGATGCCAGTCGGTTGCAGCAAGTCGTCTGGAACCTATTATCCAATGCGGTCAAGTTCACACCGCCCCACGGTCACATCACAATTCGCCTCCAAGACCACAACTGCTATGCCATCATCCAGGTTAGTGACAGTGGTAAAGGGATTACGACTGACTTTCTGCCCTATATCTTTGAGTCGTTTCGACAGGCAGACTCTACTACCACCCGGATGTTTGGCGGGCTAGGGTTGGGGCTGGCGATCGTCCGACATTTGGTGGAGTTGCATGGCGGCACGGTGATGGCAGATAGCGCAGGTGAGGACCAAGGCTCAACCTTCACTGTGAAGCTGCCGCTGATTCAGAACTCGACCGATCACACCAAAGGCGACCTCTCCCCCCTGGCAACAGGCAACTTGAACGGCTTGCAAATTCTGCTTGTCGATGACGAAGCTGACACCCGCGACTTTCTGGAGTTTGTGCTCAAAGAATTTGGTGCCACCGTCACTGCCGTCTCTTCTGCGGAGCAAGCGCTATCGACCCTAGAGCAATTTACCCCCGACCTGCTCTTAAGCGACATTGGTATGCCTCAACAGGATGGTTATACGCTGATTCGACAGGTTCGCACTCAGCTTCCGGCACCTCAGCGCGATCTACCTGCGATCGCCCTCACCGCCTACGCGACTCAGGAAGACGCAGCTCGGGCGATCGCCGCAGGCTTCCAGCACCACCTCTCCAAACCTGTAGAACCTGCCACCCTCATCCAAACCATCTCCGACCTGATGCAGCAGCCCACTAGCACCGTCAAAATCACCAAGTCGGATCAACAAACAAGTTAATCGTCATCTCTGTTTGCCCCGGTGGAACCGAACTAATGCAGGCGCAAATTGTCTCGCCGCTCTCTAACTCCACCTCACAGGCATGGCAAGACCCCATCAGGCACCCAGTAGGAATCGAAAGCCCTGCCCGATCTGCAACGGCAAGCAACGGCTCCCCTACCTCTGCTTGCACTGTGACATCATCTGGCAGAAATCGAATCTCAACGCTCATAACTACTCAAAGAGATCCACTCACAAGTCCAATCACAAGTCCAATCACCAGTCCAATCACGAATCCAGGTAAGGTTGAATCGAGCTTAGATCCAGATACGCCTCTACCGTATCGGCTAAGGAATCCAGCATCGTTTCCCGCTCCTCCCGATAATTGGAAATCCCCGTCGGCAAAGACTTCAACCCGCGCTGCTGACGTAGACGGTTCAACCAGGCTCTCCGCCAAGGGCCATTGTCAAAGATGCCATGCAGGTACGTACCCCAGATCGACTGGCTCGTATCTACGACCCCCAAATTGGGATCATCAAATAGCGTCTTGAAAATGAGCGCATTTTCTGAGCTATCGGGCTCCGCGAGCTGACTGCGGCCCTGATGGAGCTCATACCCTCCCACAGGTAGCCCCACCTGCGGAAAATTGGACGTGACCAGACGCTGACGGGCCACCTTTTGCCCCGTAATCACCGTCTTGAGTGGCACCAGGCTCAATCCTTTGTAGCGCCCTTCCTGGCCTTCTAGCCCTTCCGGATCAGCCAGCATCGTGCCCATCATTTGAAAACCGCCGCAGATCCCCAGCACCGTTCCACCCGCCGCCGCATAGTTTTGGATCGCCTCAGCCATTCCGGTGCGTTGCATGGTGATCAGATCAGGAATGGTAGCCTTTGATCCAGGCAAGATCACGGCATCGGGATAGCCCAAATAATCTTTCAAGCCTACGTATTTGACGGTGACGGAAGGCTCTGACTCTAGGGGGTCAAAATCGGTGAAGTTAGAAATTCGAGGCAGTCGAATCACCGCAACCGTCAGTTCGCTGCTTTCTTTGACGTTGCGATCGAGCAGCGATAGAGAATCTTCCGCCGGAAAGGCATGATCGAGCCAGGGAATCACCCCCACCACTGGGATGCCTGTTCTCTCTTGCAGCCAATCAATGCCCGACTGTAAGAGCGATCGCTGGCCGCGAAACTTGTTGATGATGACGCCTTTGACTAACGCTCGCTCGTCCGGGTCCAATAGCTCCAGTGTGCCGATGACGTGGGCAAATGCACCCCCTCGATCGATGTCTACGACCAACAACGTCGGGGCATTGAGGTGCTTGGCGATCCGCATATTGGTCAAATCGCGGTGCTTAAGATTGATCTCTGCTGGACTCCCTGCGCCTTCGCAGACAAGCAGATCAAATTCTTCTCCTAAGCGTTGCAACGACTCCTCAATCGCTTGCCAGCCCGGTTCAAAATACTGTTCATAGTAATCTGCTGCATTGACTCGTCCCACGACTTTGCCTTTTAGGACAACCTGAGAGGTCATGTCTCCCTGGGGCTTGAGCAGGATAGGATTCATCTCAACGCGAGGCATGATACCGCAGGCCCAAGCTTGTACGGCCTGAGCGTGGCCAATTTCACCACCACTGGCTGTCACATAGGCATTCAACGCCATGTTCTGCCCCTTGAAGGGAGCAACCCGCCACCCACGCCGACACAAAATTCGACATAGTGCTGCGGTCAGGAGTGATTTCCCTGCATGGGATGTCGTCCCCACAACCATGATGGCCTTCATTCAAAACCTCCGAAGAGTCTGTGAGCTGTAAATCTGTGAGCTGTAAATCCGTGAGCTGTAAATCCGTGAGCCGTAAATCTATCTATAAGCCGTAAAACTATAAAAAGAGCGGCACAGAAATAATCAAATCTTGACTCTAACCTTAACTGTCGCTGACTAGAGATGCCACTGCTTTAGTTCGCCGCTGCTTTAAATTACTGCACCCAGCTCGGTAAGCGGAGCCAACGGCTCAAGAAATTATACAGGCGATCGCGCCAGGAAGGTCCACGCCAGCCCGCTCCTGAAGATTGCCATAGCTCAACGAGTTGATGGCCGAGGGGCGTCAGTCGAAAACTGTCTGTCAAGCCCTGACCGTCTACTTCTCGTCTGAGTAAACCTACCTGAATCAGCCAGAGCAACTCATTTTCGGCAACCAGCTCGGCGAGGAAGCGACGTGTATAGCCATGCTGAACGCCCGGAGAGCCTGCGATCGCCCGCAAATCCACACTTTGCCAACGCATCGTCATAAATAGCGACATCTGGAATGGCGCACATCGCACGGCTCTCACCGCTCGCTCTACCGTTTGGCGAGGATAGTGAATCGACTGAATACTTTTGGGGTCGGCTGAGGTCATGAATCCAGGACAAGAGGAGGGCTGCAAAAGTCAGGAAACAACGTTCAAAGTCAGGAAACAAACAACGTTTAAAGTTTATTGTTCTTAACTATCTTATTCGCTTTTCGGACCTGCCACCACAAGTCCTTGCGTAGTTTGCCTGTTGGGCCGATAAGCCGATCGCCCACAATCACCGTTTCCCAACCGTAGACAGGCTAAGTGGCTTTTTGTAAAATTGGACACATTTTTTATTTCGATCCATTGGTAACTCTAAATAGTAAGGATACTAAGAACAAACAGTTCTTAGGGAAACAGCAGGTCAGGTGGAGCAAGTTTCGGCTCAGGAAAAACAGAACAATCTAATAGGGAAAATTGCTTCTAGGGTTCCGATTTAGCTGCAGGCGAGTTGTCTGCTAGGTGGGTGTCTGGTCCGAGAGAAGCAAGCTAGCCACAGTCTTCTTCAATTGCTTGAAAGTGCTTGAAAGGCAAGCTAGCCACACGGCGGGATAAAAGCCCGGGAGAAACACAGTCACTAGGACTGGGTTGTTTTCCTGGGCTTTTGCCTTGCATCCCTGCCCCCAAGCCGCGCGATCGCCCCTCACCTGTGAGGCTCTCCTTTGCAGGCTTGTGCTGGATGCCACTGATCCTTTCATCAGCCCATTTTCAGCCTACCTAATTCCTTGTTGGGGGACTCCCTATGACCGAAAATCCACTGTTTCAAAGCCCAGACTCCAGCGATCGCCCCTCTACCGAGGCCCAACGAGCCCTCGAACTCGAAACCCACTTGCCCTTAACAGGCTGGCAGCAGGAGGTTTCCCAAGGGCTAGAGTTTGGTTTGGAAGCCGCTGCTAGTATTCGCGATCGCTCTATTCCCACCTTTTCGAGAGGAGAATTGCCCCACTATGCAGGCATCAACACCTTCTTGAAAGCTCCCTATCTCGAAGATGTGCGAAGAGTGGGAGAGTATGACGTGGCGATCGTCGGCGTGCCCCATGACTCCGGCACCACCTACCGCCCCGGCACTCGGTTTGGCCCCCAGGGGATTCGCCGCATCTCAGCCCTCTACACCCCCTACAACTTTGAGCTAGGAATCGACCTGCGCGAACAAATTACCCTTTGCGACGTGGGTGATATTTTCACGATCCCGGCCAACAACGAGAAGTCTTTCGACCAGATTTCCAAAGGAATTGCTCATATCTTTAGCTCTGGTGCGTTCCCGATTATTTTGGGCGGAGACCACTCGATTGGATTTCCCACTGTGCGCGGCGTCTGCCGTCACTTGGGCGATAAAAAAGTAGGAATTATTCACTTCGATCGCCATGTAGACACCCAAGAAACCGACCTGGATGAGCGCATGCACACCTGCCCCTGGTTTCACGCTACCAACATGGCCAACGCACCCGCCAAAAACCTGGTGCAGCTCGGCATTGGTGGCTGGCAAGTGCCTCGTCAAGGGGTGAAGGTCTGTCGGGAGCGAGCCACCAACATCCTGACCGTCACCGACATTATGGAGATGGGGCTAGATGCCGCCGTCGATTTTGCGTTAGAGCGAGCGTTAGACGGCACAGATTGTGTATACATCAGCTTTGATATTGACTGCATTGACGCGGGCTTTGTCCCTGGCACCGGATGGCCCGAACCGGGTGGACTGATGCCTCGGGAAGCGCTCTATCTGCTGGGCAAGATCGTCCAAAAGGCTCCGGTTTGCGGCCTAGAAGTGGTCGAAGTTTCGCCCCCCTACGACATCAGCGACATTACCTCCCTGATGGCAACCCGCGTGATTTGCGACACGATGGCTCATCTGGTGCTTTCGGGCCAACTACCTCGCAAGGAAAAACCCGCCTATATTCACGCCGAAGCCAACATGACTGTGGACAAAGCTTGGAGCTGACGCCATGCACGAAACCGACATGACCAAAGCCCTGATTCTGACTGTGAAAGATTGGTGGGAGGCACAGACCGAGCGACCTGCCATTCAAAAGATTCACCTGACAGTGGGGCAATTTACCTGTGTCGAGCCTGTCAGCCTCCAGTTTGCCTTTGAAGTGCAGACGCGCCATACCTTTTTAGATGGGGCAGAGCTGGTCATTCAGGAAACCCCTTTGATTGCTTTTTGCCATCGCTGCCAGCAGGACTATACCCCTGCCATAGGTCTGCGCTATGCCTGCCCGGATTGTGAGTCTCCTATGGAAGACATCCGCTCAGGACGAGAACTCAAGATTGATCGGATTGAATACTGTTCTGATTCTGCGGAAACCTATGCATCAAACTTTTGACGCGGCTTTAGGCATCAACTTGCTCCATGCCAATCAAACTGGGGCAGACCACAATCGCGCTCACTTTGATGAGTGGGATATCACCTGCCTCAACGTAATGAGCAGTCCGGGCGCTGGCAAAACGGCCCTACTAGAGCGCACCTTAGCCGCCATCAGCAGTGAACTGAAAGTGGCGGTGATTGAAGGCGATATGACCACTGAGCTAGATGCCGATCGCCTGCGGCAATATGGTGTACCAGTGATTGCCATCAACACCGGTCGGTCTTGCCACCTGGATGCCAAGATGGTGGCGGGCGGCATTCATCGCTTGCAGCAAGATTACAACCCAGCTGAATTTGACATCGTGTTGGTCGAGAACGTGGGCAATCTCGTTTGTCCGGCTGAGTTTGAGGTGGGAGAACATCTCAAGGTCGCGCTGCTGAGCATCACTGAAGGGGAAGACAAACCACTGAAGTATCCAGTCATGTTTCAAGAAGCAGACTGCTTGCTGATCACCAAGATTGATCTGGCTCCCTACTTGGATGTAGACATTGAGCAAATTGCGGCCAATGTGCGGCAGATGAATCCTCACGTCGCAATTTTTATGGTTTCGGCGAAGACCGAAGCAGGTTTAGAGGACTGGCTCAACTGGGTGCGATCGCAAGTCACGCAGCCTCAGAAAGCCGCCGCTCATCGCCATCATCATCATCACCACCACGATGAAGAAAAGGGGGAGGCGATCGCCCTCCAAACCCAAGCCTGACTCAAGCGGGGAAGATTTGACCTGAGATCTTCCCCGCTTTGCTCAATGGATTGCTGATTTGTGGCTATCCAATTAGGTGGCTGTCCATTAGATAAATGTTCCCATTAGAGTCGAGAGACAGAATGAAACTTCGCAAGCTACTTTCCTGGAGCGCTGTATTTCTCCTAAGTTTGGCTCTATCGATTGGCTGCGCTCCCTCTCCCAACTCCAGCAGCGGCAGCGCTGGTGACACCGTCAACATGGGATTTAGTGCATGGCCCGGTTGGATTCCGTGGCAGATCGCCCAGGAAGAAGGCTTGTTTGAAGCCAACAATGTCAAGGTCAATCTCCGCTGGTTTGACGGCTATCTCGACTCGATTAATGCTTTGGCGGCAGGTCAGCTTGATGCCAATACCCAAACCCTAAATGACACGATCAGCTCAGTTGCGGCTGGCTCCGATCAGGTGATTGTCTTAGTCAATGACAACTCCACAGGCAACGACAAGATTATTGTGAGTGCAGAAATCAACTCCATTGCAGATCTACGCGGAAAGCGAGTTGCGGCTGAAGAGGGCACAGTAGATCACTTCCTGCTGCTGCTAGGTCTAGAACAAGAGGGCATGACTCAGGCAGATATTGACTTTCAGCCCTTAGAAACAGGAGCCGCCGCCGCCGCCTTTGCCGCAGGCCAACTCGATGCCGTGGGAGTATTTGCCCCCTTTACGACCCAAGCCCTAGAGCGATCGGGCAGCAAAGAACTATTTAGCTCTGCTGATTTTCCGGGCGCAATTCCGGATCACCTCGTGGTGAGTCGTCGCATGATTAATGATCGGCCTGATGACGTACAAGCACTGGTAAACACCTGGTTTGATACGCTGGCCTTTCTGGAAAGCGAGCCAGATAAAGCCTACGACATCATGGCCAAACGAGCGGGCGTCTCAGTTGAAGAATATAAAGACTATGACGCAGGGACGACTATTTTTAGCATTGAAGATAATCTCCAGACATTTGAGCCCGGAGATGACATGACCTCTTTGCCTTACGCCGCCGCAGAGATTAGTAGTTTCTTGCTAGAAAGCGGTCTGATCCAGCAAAGCCCAGACCTGACCCAACTGTTTGACGATCGCTTTGTGCAAGCCTACGCGACCGCATCTGGGAAGGCTTGATATTGACTTAACCTCCCTTCCAAGGGGCTGAACCTCTATGAATCATTCTGTACAACCCATCGAGCATCTCAACACCTCTGGGAGACAACGGATGCTGCCGCCCAGCATTTTCTGGCGGATTGCGGAAGATATTCCCAAGCAGTTGGCCTGGGTTTTGATTGTGTTGTCGATTGTGGTGCCGTTTGTAGCTTGGTGGGTGGTGGCAAACGTGATCCAGCAACCGCTATTTTTACCCACGCCGATCGCGGTGGGATCTGCGCTCCAACGGCTCTGGGCGGATGGCAGCTTGGTGAATGATGCGGCCTATAGTTTGTTTCGGGTGTTGAGCGGCTTTTTCTTGGCGGCACTGATTTCTATCCCGTTGGGAACCTTGATGGGAACGTTTGCGAGCGTGCGATCGCTCCTAGAGCCCATCATTGGCATTGTTCGTTATATGCCTGCGCCGGCTTTTATTCCACTTTTGATCCTGTACTTTGGGTTGGGCGAAACCCCTAAGGTGCTGCTGATTTTTATCGGTACGCTGTTTTTTAACACGCTGATGGTGATGGATTCCGTCAAGTTTGTGCCCAAGGAGCTGATCGAAACCTCATATACGCTGGGTGGACAGCGCAGGCAAGTACTCCTCCAAGTGATTTTTCCTTATATTCTGCCCAACATTTTAGATGCGGGTCGGGTCAACATGGCCGCTTCCTGGAATCTGGTAATTGTCTCTGAACTGGTCGCTGCTACAGAAGGCTTGGGGCGGCGGATCACCGTGGCTCAGCGCTTCTTGAGGACAGATGAAATCTTTGCAGGGCTAATCGTGATTGGCTTGATTGGTTTGACGATTGACCTGCTGTTTCGGCTGGCACTGAGGTTGTCTTGTCGGTGGTCTCGTTCCTGATCTGGTTTAACGGTTTTTGACGCTTGCTGTCCTGATTTCAAACAATTATGCATTTAGAAGCTGCTCATCTTCACAAAGAATTTTCTACACGCAGTGGTCCTTTGGTGGCCTTGGCAGACATTAACCTGCATGTGGACGCAGGCGAACTTGTCTGTGCGGTTGGGGCGTCGGGTTCGGGGAAGTCTACGCTACTGCGGCTGATTGCAGGGCTGGAAGCACCGACGTCGGGTGAGGTGCGGGTCGATGGGGTGCGGGTCACAGGCCCAGGCCCCGATCGCGGGATGGTGTTTCAAAATTACACCCTGTATCCCTGGAAAACGGTGGCTCAAAATGTGGAGTTTGGGCTGAAGTTGCAAGGGCGATCGCCCCAAGAACGCCGACAGCGGGTCGCCTACTATCTAGATGTGGTGGGTCTGACGAAGTTTGCTCAATCTCTGCCCAAGGAACTCTCTGGCGGTATGAAGCAACGGGTGGCGATCGCCCGCGCTCTAGCTGCCCAGCCCAAGATTTTGCTCATGGATGAGCCATTTGGCGCACTAGATGTCCAAACCAAGGAAGCTATGCAGCAGTTTTTGCTAGAAATCTGGCGGCGCACCCAAACCACCATCTTTATGATCACGCACGATGTGGAAGAGGCCGTCTTTCTATCAAAACGGGTCTATGTATTGACCGCTCATCCCGGCACAGTTGATCGCGAAATTGAGATTGACTTACCGGGCGATCGCACCTACGAGATCAAGCGACAACCAGAGTTTCAAGATTATAAATATGAAATCATGGATTTGCTACGGGGCAAGCATCCCAAAGATGCCGTAGTTGTTAGCTAATCTGCGGCCAAACCTCCAAAATCCCAACGTCATCATATTGCGCTATACGGTGCTGTTGCCTACCGCAGGGGAATTGCTCTAGGCTCTCGTTCGTTCAGAAAGTACGGTTTAAATCTAATACAAACCCTGGCAAGATCTCCTCACCCGACAAACTTTTGGGTGTTGTCAACAGTTCAACAGGTTGCCCCTGACGGTAAATCTCAACCTGCTTATCTTGGGGATTGATCAACCATCCCAAGCAGACTCCGTTATCCATGTACTCCTGCATCTTGGCCTGCAACATCGCCAGGTCATCGGATTCAGAGCGGAGTTCAATCACAAAATCTGGTGCGATTGGAGGAAATCGACGCTTTTGCTCTGGAGTGAGAGCATCCCAGCGTTCTTGTTGGACCCAAGCCGCATCGGGCGATCGATCTGCACCGTTGGGCAATTTGAAGCCAGACGAAGAACTGAAGACTACTCCCAAATTGGTTTGACGGTTCCACAAACCCAAATCAACAATTAAATCTGCTTCTCGCCTACCACCTTCTCCACCAACAGGTGTCATGATGACCAGGTCTCCACTAGCCGTGCGCTCAAATTTAACTTCAGGATTGTTGCGACAAAGCTGGTAGAAAGCTTCATCGGTTAGATCAAATGGAGGGGACAGATTTACTGTGACAGCACTCATAGGGCGCAAGGGCTAGAAATGAAGAAAGCAGTGATCTATATCTTAAGGATCTGTAAGAGTCTAACGATGCTCGACATTGCTGAACTAATTGCTGAACTAGACGAGATTCCTCTCACC
This sequence comes from Elainellales cyanobacterium, assembly GCA_041746655.1. Taxonomy (GTDB): domain Bacteria; phylum Cyanobacteriota; class Cyanobacteriia; order Elainellales; family Elainellaceae; genus JBGTGR01. Next base: position 379,819 of record JBGTGR010000041.1, read on the forward strand.
CCCCAAAACTTAGGCAGGTGCTGGCCAAATCTGAAGGGAGATCACTGCAAACAAGGCCAATGCACCGCCAAGCACCTGGAGGGAAAATAAAGGCGTTGCCTCTACCCTTGATCTACTCTCATCAACGATCGTTTGGTTAGAATTCGCATCACCTCGCCTGGATTGATGGTGGGCAATGGCCTCGACCATTCGTGAGGCGCAGCATAGCCCAGTTGATGTTGCCTCAAAATGTAGTCTTCAACCACGGTGGGTGAACCGATCGTCAATACTCGCAATAAGTGAGGATGGGCACTATCGCGCAGATCAAGAAATGGCTGTTCTGTACACATGGCTTACACTCCAATTTAAGTATGGGAAGGAAGCCCAAACCACGAAGCCACCCCATGACATGCAGATGAGGTGGCTATTTGGAGTGTAAAATCCACATAGCCTCGCACTGCGTTCTCAGTGTAGAGGTCAGTTCTCTGGGGGTGCTGCGAACACCTTCAGGGAACGCTTCAATAATTTTGGGCCGAAAGTAAATTAGTTCCGAGCCTATCGCACCTCAGTCAATTTAGCAACCGTAGGAAGAAGAGGGGGCGATCGCACACCCAGGCCAACTTACTGAGTATCCTCTTCCGTCACTTTTTTATGCTTCATGTAGTACTCAACCGTTTTGCTCAGAGCTTCTTGGTAATATTGCCCCAAAAAGTCATCAGCAATTCTTTTCGCTAAGTATTCCATGTCCCCATCTGTGAGTTGGCTAATGTCATAACCTAGCTTCCTAATGTGATCGCGATGCAACCACAGAGAAACGGGATAAAATCCTTCCCTCAATCTCCAATCCAGCATTGATGTTAGCTCCCTTTGTTGTAGGCTCACTGGAATTAGTACTTGGTCGTTGTCGCTGTACTGTTAGCAAGGATGCCCATCGGTGCAACAATCTAACCTAAAGCTGGGTGGCTAACGCAGAAGCCTAGAACTGTGAAAAACGCTAAGCAGGTGCTTGCCGAATCTGAAGAGAGATTACTGCAAGCAAGACTAACGCGCCACCGATTAGCTGTAGAGGCGTCAAGGCTTGTCCCAACCACCACCAAGCCACGATCGCCGCAATCACAGGTTCTAGCGTGGCTGCGATCGCCGCTCGTTCAGAGCGCACATGCTGAATGCCCCAGCAAAAGAGAGAAAACGGCACCAACGTTCCTCCGACTCCAACAAACAAGATTCCCAAAAAATTGTCTGGTGCAAAAATGGCTTGTGGCCATCCTTGCGATAGTTGAAAGGCCAACCAAAACAGGCTCGAAACCGTGAAGGCTCGAAACATGACGCCCATTGGGCCATAGGTTGGCACAACCACCTCACTCAATAGTGTGTAAGTTGCAAAAAATAGGGCGCTCAATCCGGCCATGATCAGACCGAGGCTATCTAACTGAAAGTCTCCTGAAAATAGTTCTGAAATCAACACGACGCCTGCGATCGCCCCCAACAAAGCGAGTGAGACACTGCGAGACGGCATTTGTCTGGCTTTGAGCACCCCCCAAGCCACAACCATTGCCGGAGCCGTATATTGAATCACGATCGCCACAGCTATTGATAGGCGGGCGATCGCCACATAGTAAGTAAAGGTAACGAGGGCAATCGATAGACCCAACACCAACATTGACCAATCGAGGCGAGGCTTGCGAGGCTGCTCCCAAGCCTTAGTCATGATCGCCAGACCCACCGCCGCAATCAAAGCTCGTGCCATTGCCAGCTCAAATGGACGCACCCCCGACTGAAATAGATCACTAGCCACGTTTCCACCCAACGCCCAGAGAGTTGCAGCTAGGGCGATCGCCGCCAGCCCCCAAACCGGATTGACTGGACTGGACTCAGACCTTTCCTTCAGTTGCTTTTGCATGTTTCACTCACTGAACCCGTTCGAAAAATCCTAAATTTAGCGAAATTTGGAAGATTGGGACAGGCCGCATTGGGGCGAGTCCGCCTTTCGCTTATAGATAGATGGCTTACAGACAGATTATGGGGGGTTGACAGATTTTGGTAAGATCAAAAGCTTGCAGTCAATAACCACGCTCGCTGGACGGAGATATTCTATGGCCCGCATGTACTACGACGCTGACGCCAACCTTGACCTATTAGCCCAAAAAACGGTTGCCATCATTGGCTACGGGTCTCAAGGTCATGCCCATGCCCTCAACCTCAAAGACAGCGGCATCAATGTCATTGTCGGGCTGTATGCAGGCAGCAAATCAGCAGCAAAGGCAGAAGCTGCTGGCCTAACGGTCAAGCCCGTTGCAGACGCAGCAGCAGCGGCAGACCTGATCATGATCTTGCTACCGGACGAAGTGCAAAGAACAGTCTACAAAGAAGAGATTGAGCCAAATCTGACAGCGGGTAAAGTGCTGGCATTTGCCCACGGGTTCAACATTCACTTTGCTCAGGTCATTCCCCCGGCTGATGTAGATGTGATCATGGTGGCTCCCAAAGGCCCCGGACATTTGGTGCGACGGACTTACGAGCAAGGACAGGGCGTACCCTGCTTGTTTGCGGTCTATCAGGATGCGACTGGGCAGGCTCGCGATCGCGCTATGGCCTATGCCAAAGGGGTTGGTGGCACCCGTGCAGGCATTCTAGAAACAACCTTCCGGGAAGAAACCGAGACAGACCTATTTGGTGAACAGGCCGTGCTCTGTGGCGGTTTGAGCGCTCTAATCAAAGCAGGTTTTGAAACTCTGGTCGAAGCAGGCTATCAGCCCGAACTGGCCTACTTTGAGTGTATGCACGAAGTGAAGCTGATTGTAGACCTGATCGTCGAAGGTGGATTGGCCACCATGCGCGACAGCATCTCCAACACCGCAGAATACGGCGACTACACCCGTGGCCCTCGCATTGTGACTGATGCGACCAAAGCCGAAATGCGCCAGGTGCTCAAAGAAATCCAAACCGGACAGTTTGCCCGCGAGTTTGTGCTGGAAAACATGTCTGGCAAGGCTGGCTTCAACGCTATGCGCCGCCGCGAAGCTGAGCACCCCATCGAGGAAGTCGGTAAGGATCTGCGGGCGATGTTTAGCTGGCTCAAGAAAGTCTAAGCGGCACAATGTCGGAGTAGGTTTTCGGGGTAGGTCTTGGGCCTACCCTGCCTTCGGGCTTCTACTTAGGCGATCGCCATCCCTGGACGATGTTGGCTCCAGGGCTTGGCGGCTTCAATTTGAGCAGCTAGAGCGATAATGGTGGCCTCTTCGGTAGGGCGACCCACAATTTGCACCCCAACGGGTAAACCTGCGGAGGTAAAGCCTGTGGGAATAGCGATCGCAGGCTGCCCGCTGGCATTAAACGGCGGACAGGGCGCGACCCAGTTGACGATTCGCTCCATTGTTTCCTCCGGGCTGAGGTCGGCCCACTCTCCGACGCGAATAGTGGGATGAGCGTAAACAGGCAGCACCAGAGCGTCATAGTCTTCAAAAAAGGCAACGATGCGGCGGGCGATCGTCTGGATCGTCCACACAGACCGCACGTAGTCTCCACTCGTATCACCGTGGGATAGGAGCCAACGATTCATCTTACCCAATGCCGCTGGAGGCAGGCCCGACGCCCCCACCCCCGCTCGCCAAACCAAGATAAACGGTTCAACTAACCCTTCCCAACTGGGACATCCTGGCTCAACGTGATGGCCCAAATTTTCTAAAAGCTGAACCGTCTCCAACACAGCCTGCCGACAAACTGGATCTGCTGACCCAATCGGCGCAAACTCGGTTGTGAAGGCAATCTTGAGGGGACGGCAACCTTCTCTAGCCGCTGCGATCGCCACCTCTCCAAAAGCCGGAGCCGGATCGGGCAGCCAGTAAGGATCTCCCAAAATATGACCCGACATTACATCTAGGAGTGCCGCTGCATCTGCGACCGTTCGAGCCAGCGGTCCTACAGTCGCCATGCCGCTGAGGTTGTCGCCTACCGGAGCCGCAGAGATTCGCCCCCGTGACGGTTTGATCCCTACGACACCGCAGCACGTCGCAGGTCCCCGCACCGAGCCACCCCCATCAGAGCCGTGGGCAATGGGCGTCAAAGCCGCCGCCACCGCTGCCGCCGACCCACCGCTCGACCCGCCAGGTGTGTAGTCCAGATGCCAAGGATTGCGAGCTGGGAGAAATCCGTCCGGTTCGGTATAGGGGAGCGATCCGACTTCGGAGGTTGCCGTCTTGCCCAGGATGATGAATCCCGCTTGCCGGATGCGGGTGACCACAGCATTGTCGTAGACGGCCACCTGATCGGCTAAGGCTCGACACCCATAGGAACAGGAGATCCCGGCCACGGGATGAAGATCTTTGATCGCGATCGGCACGCCAAAGAAAGGCGGCAGCTCAGTGTTTTTTTGCGCCAACTGCTCGGTCTGGGCTTTGGCTTCGGCTAGAGCGCGATCGCCCACCACCGTAAAATAGCTTCCCAACTGTGGGTTTAGTCGTTGAATGCGGTCGAGATATAGCTCTACGAGTTCCAGAGGGGAGATCTCTTTGCTGCGAATGAGACGAGCCTGCTCTAAAGCAGGGGTAAAAGCCAGATCAACGAAGTCCATTGGTGTACTGCTGGTGTACGGTGAGGCAGGGTCTTGTGAGGCAGAGTCTTGTGAGGCAGCACCTGTGAGACAGGGTTCTGTGAGGCAACAGACTCCTCATTCTAGCCTCGGAACATTCAGGATCAACCGGGGGAGTGCCAGATCTACCACCGATACACCAATACACCACACCGACTAAGGTTAAAAATAAGGATTATGGGCCTTCAGTGGCGAAGATGGGTAGAGAGCGGTAGGATTTGGGATATCTAAAAATAGGCACATCAGTTCAGTCAAAGAAAGCTACGGTCCATTAGTCCGCTGCTAATCACCCTGGTTTCTTGCTCACCAGCTTGATATCTTTGATCTACCCCCTTTACTCAGGTTGCAGTCTTCATCCGGACTAACAAAGGATAATGTGGGGGAACGATAACCCTTTCCTTGTTCCTTCAGTCACTACCAGAGGAGTCCGACGTGGCAAGTCACAAAATCCTGGTTATTGATGACAGCAGAGTCATCCGCAATATGGTCCGAGACATGTTGCCCAAGGGTAACTTTCAGGTTCTAGAAGCCAAAGATGGTATTGAAGGACTTAACGCGATTCGCCAGGAACATCCCAATTTGATCATGCTCGATTTCCTGCTACCGCGCATGAGTGGCTGGGAAGTTTTCCAGCACATCCAGGGAAGTGCCGAGTTGCAAAGTATTCCCCTGGTGCTCATGTCGGGTCGCCGAGAAGAAGTCGCCGAAAAGATTTCTGAACCGTTTGAGTTTTTTGAGTTTATCGAAAAGCCTTTTGAGCAAAAAGAACTAATTGATGCAATCAAGGCTGCAATGGCAAAAGCCAGATTGCCTCGTCCTCAGCCTGTTGCTGCGGTATCTCCACCTGCGGCAGATGTCGCCAGTTCTACTGCTGGCACTGCAGAGGTTGAGGCGCTCAACGCGAAAATTGTCAAAATGCAGGCCGAGATTGACATGCTGAAGAAGCAAATGTCGCAGATTCTTACCTTCATCAAGCAAAAGTTGAAATAGGGACGGTGCTTCAGCATTGCGGTGGATGAGAGCCTTTTTGCTTTCATGTAGAAATATGTCTGAAGGGGTAAAGATCTGGCACTCATCGAGAATCGTGTAATTATAAAGAAAAGCTTAAGTGCAGGATTCTCGATGACCCCACATATGATGCGACAGCTCTGGGCTGTAATCGAATCCGTTCAGGGTAACACTCTGCTTCAGATCGATGACTCTGCTCTTGTCCAGCTCTTGCTAAAGCGGTTTGTGGCAAAGCAACCGATTGATGACCAGGCCCAAAGCAATCTAAACCACTATATTCAGTCTAGAATTCCACTGATCCGTGACACGGCTGAAGGTCGTAGCTCAGCTCAGCCAAAGCACTTTTAGCTGCAACACTTACTCAGGTTTTCACTACACCCATCCACTAGGACTTGCAACAAACCATGAATCTATGGTTGAGTATCGCTCTGGTTGCGTATCTAGTTGGAGGTCTCGTTGAAGGGGTGACTGCAGCTCGCCAGCTGACTCATTCTGCTCCAGAGCTAGCGCAACAAGCTCAAGATCTATCTACAGACTCCACGGAGCCTGTGGCAGGTTGGCGACTAATGACGGCGATCGCGGCTGTCAGTATTTGTGGAGCCTTCTCCTGGCCCTGCCGTTTGATCCACCGTTCGATCAAAGGAGAGCCAGAACGCCAAGGCAACGAGTAAGCCCTCAATCGAGCTCTCGCCGCCCCTCCAATGCGCGAGCTAGTGTCACTTCATCGGCATACTCTAAATCTCCTCCCATTGGCAGTCCGAAGGCAATTCGAGTTACGCGGGTAAAGGGTTTGAGCAACTGACCGACATAGAGAGTTGTTGTTTCTCCCTCGACGCTGGGGCTAATCGCCAGAATGACTTCTTTGATGTCTTGCTGACTCACTCGCCGGACTAGCTGGGAAATGTGCAGTTGATCTGGCCCCATACCCTCCATCGGAGAAATTAAGCCACCCAAGACGTGATATTTCCCTTGGTACTCACGGGTTTTTTCTAGCGCGATCACGTCTCTGGAGTCGGCAACAACGCAGATGGTATGGTTGTCGCGACTGGGAGCCCGACAGATTTCACAAACTGGCTCAGCAGATAGATGAAAGCAAATGGAGCAAAAGCCGACCTGTTGCTTCGCGTCTAGAAGTGCCTGAGCCAACGCCTGAACTTCGGCTTCGGAGCGCTTGAGAATGTGCAGCGCTAACCGTTGGGCTGTCTTTGGACCGACACCCGGCAATCGTTGAAATTGCTCAATTAGACGAGCGAGAGGGCGTGTGTAAACCGTTGGAGTATCTCCTGTGGGAATTATTTTCAGATTTAGATCATAGCGATTTTAGGCCCTCAGTTACCTGTTGGAATGAATCAGTTGGGTGAAGTGGGGGACGATGTTCTCGTCTAGGCTAATTGAGTCGCTGGGGGAAATTTATTGATATGTCACGCTTTAAATATGGGGTTCTGACTGATCAAGCTGAAGCTCACCAGCTGGGCAGGTTGTTTACTCAGTGTTTCATCAGTCCGGCGGGTTCTGAAGGAATGTTTCTGGACTGGATTGGGGTGGATAACTTTCGCACTGTTCGCACCCCTAAGCAGTTGGCGGGTGGATTGGCACTTCTACAGATGGGCCAGTGGTGGGGTGGGGTTTGCGTGCCCATGACTGGCATCGCTTCTGTGGGAATTGCACCAGAACATCGTGGGTCAGGGGCGGCGATCGCCCTCATCCAGTCTGTACTCCAGGAGCTACACCAACAGGGAGTTGCCCTTTCTGCTCTCTATCCCGCGACGCAGCGTCTCTACCGCAAAGCAGGGTATGAGCAGGCTGGCCATCGTTGCCGTTGGGAAATTCCGGCTCAGGCAATTCAGATGAAAGAGCGATCGCTTCCGATTGAGCCGTTGGAGTCACTAGATCGGAAGACTTTCGAGTTGCTCTATCGACAACAGGCGCAAACGATTAATGGATATCTAGACCGTTCGACTTTTGGCTGGACCAATCTGCTGCATTTTGAAGCGACGGAGCCACTTTATGCCTACCGTCTGGGCTCAGCCGATGATGCTCAGGGATATGTGATTTTTAGTCAGTCCCGAGTTGGGTCGGGCAGCATTCTCCACATCCGTGATTGGGCCGTTACGACGCCTGCCGCTGCTCAGAGCTTGTGGACGCTTTTGGCCGATCATCGGTCTCAGGTCGATACTGTCTCTTGGCGCAGTTCTGCCCACGATTGGCTTTCTCTCCTGTTGCCCGAACAGTCTGCCAAGCTCCAAAGCGTAGAACGATGGATGTTGCGAATCGTCAGTCTGAGCAGTGCCCTCGAAAAGCGAGGCTACCCCCAACTCACAGCAGAACTGCACCTGCAGGTTCAAGATCGACTTCTGCCTGCCAATCATGGCCGTTTCATCCTGACGGTGGCAGATGGGCAAGGACAGGTCCAAACTGGCGGAAGAGGTGACCTACAGCTCGATATTCAGAGTCTTGGCCCTCTCTATTCTGGGTTGTTTACACCGCATCAACTCCAGCAAGTCGGCAAACTCGAGGCGACAGAAACAGCGCTGGCGATCGCCACTCAGCTCTTTGCAGGTCCATCTCCGTGGATGCCGGACTTCTTCTAGATAATGCTTTCTTAATCGCGAGAGCCGCCTTAAATGTTGTTTGGTAGTCAAAATTACGTTTTTAGACTCTGGATTAAGCTTAGCTAAAAGCTGAAACCTCTTCAGGAAAAGATTAGAAGTCCATGCAAGCCGTCCAAGGGTATCTTGTCAGTCTGGTTGATCAAAAATATGCCAAGACAGGCTTAAAAACGGCTGCCCTGGTAGGTTCTCTCCTCTTTTGCATCAATCACGGCCCAGCCTTACTGCGGGGTGAAATGAACCGAGAACGCTGGGCTTCAGCGGCTCTAACCTATGTGATGCCCTACTTGGTCAACGTACATGGCCAGTATGCTTATCAACGCAAACTTCAGCGCGATCGCCTTTTTTGATGCTTCTGGGCTGGTTGACTGACAAAACTCTCAAAACCTAGAACTTTCGTTGCTCAGGTTTCGACTCCGCTCAACTTGCGAGCCAATCTTTACCTGTGTCCTAACAGTCATTTAGCAGATTGTTCAAAACTGATATAGTCCAACTCCAAACGAAATGTTTTCTTAATATTTGTAAACTAATACCTCCAAGAGTTTACTTTGGGCAAAATAAGTCAATAAAAGCTGACACTTTCAGGATATTTTGAAGTGTTAGGTTGTTCTTCACAAATTAAATCGGTAATTGACATGAGTATTGTCAACGAGCCAGAGCTGAGCGATGTCAGCCTGTCAAATTCCTTAGATATTGAGAGCTTACTAAGTCGGATTACTCGTCGTATTCTTGAATCCCTAGAGCTAAAGGATATTTTGACGGCAACTGCAGCCGAGGTTCGGACTTTTTTGAAGATCGACCGCGTCAAAATCTACAAGTTTCATCCTGATAGCTGTGGCCAGGTTGTTGCCGAATCAATTTATGAAGAACGCTTACCCGCCTTGCTGGGGCTAAATTTTCCAGCAGATGACATTCCACTCCATGCCCGTGAACTTTTTGTCAAAGCCCGGATGCGTTCGATTGTGAATGTGACCATAGGTCAACTGGGCCAAGAATTTTTGCGAGATCCGGAGACGGGGGAAGTGGTGCCGGAAGAGGTGCGGTTTCGTCCGGTAGACCCCTGCCATCAAGAATATCTGACAGCGATGGGAGTCAAGGCTTCACTGGTGGTGCCAATCTTTCATCAGGAGCAGCTTTGGGGACTGTTGGCAGCCCATCACTCTGAGTCTTGGTCAGCTTCTGAGCAGCTCTTGCATGGGGTGCAGATGGTGGTGGATCAACTCTCAGTGGCGATCGCCCAATCTGAGCTTCTCAATCAAGCCCGCCAAAAAGGCCGACGAGAAGAAACCATTAACCGCATTGCTAGCGCCCTCCACTCCCTTTCCAACATTGACCTGCAAGCTGCCCTAGAGTCGGTTGTAGCAGAGTTGCAAGGCGCTGGAGGAAGGCTCTACATGCCATCCCGATTAGGCCGCAATTCTAATGTGCCTGCTGAGGCTCCCCCTGATTCTTCTATTGACAGTGCATTTGATAGTGCATTTAGTTTATATTGCTGTGGCGATCAACCCGTTGTGCCTGAAGGGTTTAGCTTTCAGGAGATCGAACAATGTAACGCTTGGTGCCGATACTTTCAAACAGAACACACTCACCAACCAGAGGTTTGGGCACTTTCCAACCTCTATCAGGTGCCAGAGTTGCGAAACCTCCAACCCGCCTTTCGGCCCACCTCAATTCGCGGCATGTTAGTCGTGCCCCTCCGATACGACTGCAAATTGCTGGGATATCTCACTATCTTCCGCAACGAAGTTGAAACTGAAACCCTCTGGGCAGGTCAGTGTGACCCTGATCAGCGGCAGGTGCAGGCTCGGCTGTCATTTGAAATTTGGCGAGAGTTAAAGCAGGGCCAAGCTTACGAGTGGTCTACCTACGATATTGAACTGGCACAGGCACTAGGGTCCCACTTTGCCACCGCAATTCAGCAATATGAGATGCATCAGCAGGTGCAGCTACTCAATGCGACGCTGGAGCAGCAGGTTCAAGAACGAACAGCCAAGCTGCAACAAGCCCTTGTAGATCTACAGCAGGCGCAAACCCAGCTTATCCAGTCAGAAAAAATCGCTAGCCTAGGGCAATTGGTAGCAGGCGTTGCCCATGAGGTTAACAATCCGATTAATTTTATCTACGGCAATTTGAGCCATGCCCGCGACTACGTTGATGACCTGCTGGGTTTATTGAGCCTGTACCAGCAAGCTTTTCCACAAACCAGTTCAACCATTCAGGAACGGGAACAGGCGATTGATATTGGGTTTATTGCTGAGGATTTACCGAAGATATTGGCCTCGATGAAAACAGGGGCAGACCGAATTCGACAGGTGGTATTGTCACTCCTCAACTTTTCTCGTCATGACCAAGCTGAAATCAAGTCGGTGAATATCCATGAGGGAATTGACAGCACCCTGTTGATCTTGCACCATCGCTTAAAAGGACGATCAGATCTACCCAGCATTGAGATTATCAGGGAGTATGGCAACCTGCCGCTGGTCCAGTGCTACGCAAGCCAGCTCAATCAAGTATTTATGAACTTGTTGAGCAATGCGATCGATGCGGTCGAGCTACAGCAGCTTTACGCTGTGCGGCCTCAGGGTGGAGAAATCAAAATTCAAACGGCGTTGTCTCAAACAGAGGCAGGCGAGCCCAGGGCAGTCATCCGGGTGCTCGATAATGGTGCGGGTATTTCTGAAGGAGTGCTGCCTCGAATTTTTGATCCCTTCTTTACCACCAAGCCCGTGGGCAAGGGCACTGGGCTAGGACTTTCAATCAGCCATCACATTGTGGTAGATCAGCATGGTGGAACACTGCAGTGTATTCCACAACCTGAAGAAGGGATAGAATTTCGGATTGAAATCCCGCTCTATCAGCCGGGGATAAGCTAGTCTAGGGCTGCTTATGGGGGAACAAGGTTTTTGCTCCCTGTGGGGACGCCGTCAAGCCTCTCATTTCCAGCGTTAAGTTCAGCGTTAAGTTCCAGCGTTAAGATAGAGAGCAAGTTCAAAATAGCAAGCTTCCCTTGTGGAGATCATTGTTCACAGTGGCCTAAGGCGTGCGGGTCACTATAAACTGCTCGAACTCGGTATGCAGTGCTCACAATTCAGGGCTCACAATTCCGGTGAGAGCAGTCCCTGCTGTCTGCTTGCGGCAGCGTGGGAGTACGTCACGATCAGCAAATGATGCAGGAAAGGCGCATGACAACGGCACAAGTATTAGCTCAGGACCTCTTCCGGGCTGCTTACGATAACCGCTATACCTGGGACAAAAGCTTTCCAGGCTATACGGCAGATGTAACGCTAAAGCAAGATGGACAACCCGTGACGGGTCAGATTCGGGTCAATCCCGATCTCAAGTCCGAAATCTCTGGAATCGAGGATGAGCAAGCCAAACAGGCGATCAACGGCCAACTGTTTGAAATCACTATCCATCGAATTCGCCGCAGCTTTGAAGAAACTCATAGCAAGAATTCCTTCACCTATGGAGAAACCGACGACACAGGAGCTGTCGAAATTTTGATGGGCGGGAAGTCTGAGGGCGATCGCTACAAAGTGCGCGACAACGAGGTCTGCCTGGTTCACCGTCACATTCACGGTGTCGTCGTTACAATCAATACTTTCAGCAGCCACAATACGGGAGAGGGCTACCTATCTCACCGTTATGACTCGGTCTACCACGACCCCAAAACAGGTGAGCAAAAAGGTGGCAAAAGCGAATTTGAAGATGAGTATGAAAAAGTCGGGAACTATTTCATACTCAATCGTCGCTATATTGAGACGGAAACCGACAAGGGTACTTCGACTCAGGAGTTTCTTTTCTCAAATATTCAACTGCTAGAACCTCAAGCTTAGGCTCCAATAGGGGCAGTCACTGCAGTGAGATCTGACAGAACCGTGTGATCTAGCAGTGAGATTAAACGGTGAGATCTAAACTGAGATCTCACAAAGATCTCAAGCGAAGGTTGGGTGAGCGATCGCCCAACCAATTTTTTGGACCTATTTTTTAGACTAAGCTTCCCAAGCACTCACCGCTCAAATACTCCGATCCTGAAACAGTTCCTTAAATAGTCTGAGTATTTCAGTTGACAGGACAAGCCTGAGCAAACAGGCGAAATTGCCTACACCGCCTCAGAAGTATCGTCTTGAAACGCTAACTTCTGTGAATAAAGATCCTCTACTTCTTGAAACAATTAAATTTGTAGTGTACAAGAGATCATCTCTTTACTTACAATCAAGTATTGACTTGTTTATACGGGAACCCTCAATTATGCAAGATTCGTCCAATTCAGGCCATGGTTTTGATCCAACCTTGAGCAAATTGCTTGAGGCAGAATCGCTACTATCGACTCAGGCAGCTGAGTTAGAGGCTCAACTGCAGGCTATGCAGGAGACGCGCAAAAGTCTGCAAACGGTCATTGATATGTTTTCTACCAAAGCAGCAGCTGGTGCTGCACTGGATGAGATTGACATTCCTACGGCTACGACGGCACCAACTCGGACTCCATCCAAACGACGGGTGCCTTCTTCCATTGAGACGGCGATCGAAGATGATGAGGCGGATGCACCGAGTGGGAAGTCTGCCAAAGCAGAGAAACCCCGCAGAGGCCGCAAAGCTAAGTCTGCTGCGCCCAAAGCCAGCAAGCCAACGAGAGGCAGAGCCCCCCAAAAAGGACAAGCATGGCAAAACTATGTACGCGAAAAGTTTCGCGACACCTCATTGCCTCAAGCTGTCTCTTCTGTAATGGAAAGCCAACCAAAGAAAGTCTTCAGCACCTCTGAAGTCATCAATACGGTTTTTGAATCTGAGATGCCTAGAGAAGTTCGGGGTCAAGCCCAAAACCGGGTCTCCAACATCCTTTCAACCGGTTTAAAGACCAACAAGTGGCACCGGGGTAAAGCGGGTCATTATAGCCTTTCCCCCGACACGGCAGCGGCTGATCTAGCTTCTTAGACAAGTTGCCAACTTGCTAGCTTGTCATTGGACAACGTCAGCAACTCGGAAAAACGTCTGCGGCAATGAGATTATTGTCCCCATCAAAGGCAGCAGATGTTTTTCGGCAGCTTGAATGAGCTAGCAGGTCTGTCTTGCATCTTTCGCGAAATGTTTGCACACAAGTCTTCGGCCCTCACCCAAATTCTTTTCCCACTGCGGAAAGGACGTTTGAGCGGCATTTAATTGCTCTGGCTCCTGCGCATGCTGAGCAGTACAAGGTGCTGTGCCGCTGGTGGGAGGGAGAGGGCTGTAACTTGGTAGCCGCAAGACAGAAAATTTTGTTGATTAATCATTGATCCACTCCCACGGCTAAAGTCGGTGAGATTCGGGACTCAAGCAGAGATTGCAGGCTGAGCCTGACTGACATCTCCTACTCCCAAGGTTGAGACCCCAACCTTTTTGATATTCACTGCGGCGTTACCATCTCGGTCATTCACAGACTGACAGGAGGGGCAACGCCATTGTCTGGTTGAGAGATCCAGCGACTCCAAAACATGGCCACAGTTTGAGCAAGCTTTGGAGCTGGGGAACCAGCGGTCAATATAGGCAACAGGCTTCCCCTTCTTTGTGGCAACCCATTCCAGAATTTGCAGAAACTCTCGGAACCCTAAATCGCTCACCTTTCGCCCCCAGAGCCGCTGCATCCCTTTGAGGTTCAACGTCTCAAAGTAAAGCACATCAAACTGGTCAGTCAGCTTGTGTGCCAACTTCCAGAACCAGTCTCGTCTACGATTGGCGATGTCTTCATGCCGACGAACTAGGTTCAATCGAGCTTTTTCGCGACCGTGCGAGCCTTTACGTTTGCGGGAATGGTTGCGACTAGCTGTTTGGATAGCCGCGAGTGATTGCTTGAAGAACTGCGGTGATTCAACGCTGAAACCTTCTGAGCAAGTGAGGAACGCCTTGAGGCCGAAATCAAACCCAGCGGTTCTACTCGTCTCGAATTTGATTTCTAGCTCAACTTCCGTCTCGACCACAACCATCATGAACAACTCCCCAAGGGGTGTGCGTTTGATGGTCAAGGTTTTGACTTTGCCCTCGATCTCTCTGGAGTTCCAGAATTGATAAACCCGTTGGCCAATCTGCACCCGATTGCCGCCTAGAAACTTGTAGCCAGCTTGCTTGAGTGTGAACGACTTGTATCGTCTCACCTTCTTGAACCCAGGTGGTCTGACTCCCTTTTTATGGTGTTTGAAGAACAGTTGATAGGCTTTGTCAATACGCTGGCAAATATCTTGCACAGCCTGAGAACCGACCAGTTGCCAAAATGAATGGCGCTTTCGCAGCTTGGCAATATGAGCCTGAAGTTTTGCACAGCTCAAGTGCTTGCCCCACATTCGGTAGTACCGTCGATGGAGGGCAATGCAGTGGTTATAGATCACCCCAGCCGCATTGATGGTGCGCTTGAGGTATCGATTCCGCTTATGGCTGTAGAGCTTAAACTTCATGGTCTTCATGCTACCATTGTAGTGCATAAAGCATTACATTACAACCAATGAATAGCAGGGAAACTGTGCAAATTCGCCTACCAAAAGAGGAGAAGGACAAGCTCGATCAGTATTGCCAAAAAACTGGCAGAACGCAGACTGATATCCTCAGAGAGTTCATTAGATCTCTGCCAGCCTAAGATCGTTCGCCTACGACTCACCGCCTTATATCCCACGGCTAAAGCATGTGGGCTTTACGACGTTTTCTGTAAATAGCAGCGAATAGCTCTAACCGATTGCAGAGCAACTGCCCTGATTTGTACGTTAAGGTGTGAACATATGTAAACCTTTGTTTACAGCAGGCCACTCTTAGGTGTAATCGATCATGTTTCCCAATTTGTTAGAAGCAACTCAAGACTATTGGCATCAGCTTAATGAGCTAGAGGCAGCCTACCAGCGCGGCGAAGTTTCACTGCAGGAAGTCGATCGTCGTGTTGCTGAGTTGATGGCTGAACTGGGGCAAGAACGCCGCGCCGCAATTCGGTTTTTCTTTGCCAATCTCAAGAGATTTTGGAACGAGCAACGAGACGTTGTGGTTGGGTTGGGCTTAATCGGTGCTCTGACCTATGCTTGGATTATCGTCAGCTAGGTGACGCTCGTTAGCTACGTAATGGCTAGCTTGAAGGCTGGCTTAGGGAATCTCTAGCTAACGTTCTGTGTCTAGCTGGATCAGCGTCAAATGAATGATTCGCCAATTCTTCCTTCAATTTCCGCTTCGGCTTCTAGGGAGAGCGATCGCAGCTGATCGAGCAAATCTTGGTTTGCATGTTCCCAAAGTCCTCGCTGGTGGGCTTCTAAGAGGCGTTCTGACATATCGCGGAGTGCCCAAGGATTTTTCTGTTGCACAAAGGCTTGCACCTGTGGATCAAGGAGATAAGCTTCGGCGACTCCCTCATACATATAGTCTGCAACACACTGGGTGGTGGCATCGTAGCCAAATAAGAAGTCAATTGTCGCTGCCATTTCAAAGGCTCCCTTGTAGCCGTGGCGCATGGCTCCAGCAATCCATTTGGGATTGACGACCCGTGAGCGGTAGACCCGTGCAATTTCCTGTTGCAGCGATCGCACCTTTGGGTTTTCGGGCAGGGAATGGTCGCCAAAATAAACGGTCGGGTTTTGTCCCTGAATGGAACGCACAGCTGCGGTTAGGCCCCCTTGAAATTGGTAGTAGTCATCTGAGTCAAGCAAATCATGTTCGCGATTGTCCTGATTTTGTAGGACGATTTGCAGATTGGTAAGGCGACGTTCAAAGGCTTCTGGTTCTGAATAGCCCACGCCTTGGGCCGTGTAGGCGTAGCTGCTCCAGTTGAGATAGGCTTGGGCCAAATCTTCGGTGGTTTCCCAGTTTTGCGATTCGATCAGGCCTTGGAGTCCGGCTCCGTAGGCACCGGGTTTGGAGCCAAAGACACGGTAGCGCGATCGCCTTTCAGCCTCTTCTGGGGTGAGGCCAGCCTGCTGCCACTCCTGGGTTTCTTGCTGTACCTGGGCCGCCAAGGGATTTTGCTCTGCGGGTTCATCCACTACCGCCACCGCTCCAACGGCTTGATCAAATAAATCGATCAAGTTGGGAAAAGCATCTCGGAAAAAGCCCGAAATTCGCAGCGTTACATCGACCCGTGGCCGCCCCAAGACAGACAGTGGCAGTACTTCAAAATCGATGACTCGGCGTGAAGCACCTTCCCAAACAGGCTGTACACCCAGCAACGCCAATGCCTCCGCCAAATCGTCTCCCCCCGTTCGCATCGTTGAGGTGCCCCAAATCGACAGCGCTAATGTTTTGGGATATTCACCGTGTTCTTGGGTGTAGGTTTCAATTAGGGTTTCTGCGGCCTTTCGGCCTACATCCCAGGCGCTTTCCGTTGGCACAGCTCGAATATCTACCGAATAGAAATTGCGGCCTGTGGGCAATACTTCTGGACGGCCCCGCGTCGGCGCACCCGATGGAGCCGCCGGGACATAGCCTCCCGCCAACCCATGCAGGAGATAGTGCATTTCTTGCTCGGTACGTTGCAGATCGGGCCAGAGGCGATCGCCAATCCAGGCCAACTCTGCCCCAACGAGATCATGAGCAGCTGCGTCACTTTTCCCATTTAGCAACAGGTGCTCAACCTGTTCTGCGGCGTAGGTTTCAATCAGATCAATCAGATCTCCGATGGTGTGGGGCGTGAGAGGGGAGGAAGAAGGGTTTTTCAGTGAAGCGTAAGGAACAGAAGCTAAATCTTCAATCAGCTCGGCTGGATCTGCTGTCAATGGATCAAACTCTAACCCCCAAGATTCAGCGATCGCACGGGTAAGCCCCAGTCTGCCTCGGCAAGGATGACGGGCGATTGAGACGATTAGATCGCGCAGTTGGGGGCCTGTGGGGCAGTGTCCAAAGATGTGGAGTCCGTCGCGAATCTGGGATTCTTTGAGTTCACAGAGGTAGCGATCTGCGTTGGTAATCAGTTCGCTCAAGAGGGCAGGCGTGATTGGACCTTGCAAATTGCCTGCCACGGCTTTGATTTCTTGACTCAGATTTTCCTTCTGAATTAGGGCCGTAATGCGATCGCGAATCACTGATAATCTTGATGGGTCAAGGGTCTGAGCTTCGTAATATTCATCAATTAAGCCCTCAAGCTGCTGCAAGCCTCCATACAGTTCGGCACGGGTCATGGGGGGGGTGAGGTGGTCAATGATCACGGCTTGCGATCGCCGTTTGGCCTGAGCGCCCTCGCCCGGATCGTTGACAATAAACGGATAAAGATGGGGGAGCGCCCCAAAAGCAATTTCAGGATAGCAGTCTTCAGAGAGGGCAATGCTTTTGCCGGGAAGCCATTCCAAGTTGCCGTGCTTGCCGACATGGGCGATCGCATGGGTACCAAATTCGGAGCGCAACCAATGGTAAAACGCTAGATAATCATGGGTTGGCTCTAGATCGGGGGCGTGATAATTTAAGGCTGGATCATTGTCGTATCCACGGGCAGGTTGAATGCCGACAAAGACGTTGCCCAGTTGAATTCCGGCGATCGCAAATGAGTCAGGTGCATCTCCCCACCGCTGTTGCACCTGGTTTTTGACAGTTTCTGGCAGGCTTTCAAACCAGGCTTGATAGGCCGCGAGAGACAGGCTTTGCTCAACTGGATTGGCCCCTTTGGTTTCAGGATCATTGGTGACGCCTGCGGTAAGCCGCCGAATCAGCTCGTCATCATTATCTGGAATGTTTTCCACGCGATAGCCTGCCTGTTGCATGGCCTGCAAAATCGCCACACAACTCGCGGGAGTATCCAATCCAACGCCATTGGCAAGCCGTCCATTGCGGATGGGATAGTTGGCTAAAATTAGGGCAACTTTGCGCTCCTCAACGTTGACCCGCCGGAGATTCACCCAATTTGCCGCGAGTTCTGCAACAAACTGAATGCGATCGCCCACAGGCTGATAATTCAAGACCTCCGTTTCCAGCGTTGGATTCCACCCCTGTACCCCCTTAAAGGAAACCGCTCGGGTAATAATTCTTCCATCCACTTCGGGCAATGCCACATTCATCGCCACATCACGGGGCGACAAACCCCGCCATTCCTGCTCCCACTGCGCCAAACTGCCCCCACTTAAAATCACTTGCAGCACAGGGACATCTAGCCGCTGCCACAGTTCGGAGGGCATCTCTTCGCCTAAAGCTCCTCGATTCAGCGTCAGCGGTTGAGCTAGGGAAAAACTGGTCGTGTTGAGCAAAACTTGAATGCCATCTGCCCCTTTGGGACGAAAATAATTGAGCAAATCTGCCTGAACGTCTGGGTCCCGCAGGGAAGAAACAAACACCGGGACAGGACAGAGGCCGCGATCGCCCGAGGCTTGACACAGGGCATCAATGGGAGCCAAATTGCCTGCCAAATAATGGGCTCGATAGAAGACTATCCCTACTTGGGGCGCACTCTGCAGTTGGGGTGCAATCGGAAAAGGATAAAGCCCCACCAATGGCACAGGCTGCGGCGGGTCATAGGTATACGTTGTTGAGATGCCATGATGGGCCACCCAGCGCAGAGCATTGACCATGTTTTCCACTCCGCCCTCCAGGAAATAGCGCCATCCTTGGTTGACCTCTGCGATCGCCAAGGTAGAATGGCTACTCAACGTCGGATCAGGCTGGTTATCTCCTGGCAAAACAATTAGCGTTGCCCCAGTTCTTTCAACGGTTTCGCGCACCACTTCCAATCCGTAGGACCAGTAAGCCCGTCCGCCTAGTAGGCGTAGCACAATCACCTGGGCCTGTTCTAAGACCGTTTCGGCGTAGGTATCAATCGACAATTGCTGCTGGAGTTGCAATAGATTGACCACTCGCAGGGCTGGAAAGCCTTTGGGGAGATAGGGAATGGCTTGGGCGATCGCACTAATGTCGGTATCTGCTGCGGTAATCAGCACGATCGGCGCAGGAGATTGTTCAACAAAAATCACGCCATCCGTCTCGGGAGACCAACCACCCGGTGTTGCTGCCAATCTATGCATGATTTTCCTGTAAGGGATGGGAATGGAATAGGTTTTATTTCAAATTTGCCTGGGCTTTTACATTTACCTAGGCTTTTACATTTACCTAGGCTTTCAAACTTTCCTAGGCTTTCACATTTGCCTGGGTTACTTCTCGCCCTAGGTGGGCGGATTCTCCCGGATTGCGGACAGCCCGAAACATCCCAAATCGGCACAGCCCCGTACCAAAGGCCAACCGCATCAGCAGCAGGGTCGGCACTTCTCGCAGAGATTTGAGTAAGCCAGATGGCCCAAACCGGATTAGCCCGCTAGGTCGAACGATTCCCTGCCAAATTGAGTCGAGCCAGGAAGGCAGCGTGGGCTCTGTCCAGTCTGCGGTGATCACAGTGCCTTCGACAAACCCTGTGGCTTCTAGCAGTTCAGAAAATCCTTCAATGCTGGCAAAGGCAGGATGAGACCACTGGTCGAGTAGTTGTGTCATCACTGGTTTTTCCCAGAAGTTGAGCGGCTTTTGGCGATCGTCTCGCTGATTCCAATCTGCTACAACCAGCAGACCACCAGGCTTGAGGACGCGCAGCAATTCTCTGGCAAAAATAGCTTTGTCGGGCATGTGGGGGCCTGCCTCAATCGACCAGACCACATCAAAGCTTGCATCTGGGAACGACAGCGCCATCGCATCATCGACTTGAAACTGAGCGCTCAGCCCACCAGGCGTGAGTTCTTGAGCGCGTTTGACCTGTTGGGGGCTGATGGTAATTCCGGTAACTACAAACCCGTAATCTTCAGCCAAGATTCGGCTGCTGCCTCCAATGCCACAGCCTACATCTAAGAGGGTGGTGCCAGTCGGGAGTTGGTCCAAACCGCCCCAACGCACCATCTCATGCACAAAGTCAGATTTGGCCGTCAAAAAGTCTTTCCGCTGCGGCGGTGAGCCATAGTGACCCAGGTGAATATGTTCGCCCCAATAAAACTCCAAAATTCCGTCGTCTGTCCATTGGTCATAGGAATTGGCGACCGAATCAGACGATTGATAGCGGCGAGCGGTGATCAGATACAGCGTGATTCCGGCTGCTAAGAGAAGAATTCCAAATCCAACAAATAAACCCATGACAATAACAATTGAGCCTGCTTTTAGCAACACTAATACAATTCACTTCACCCCAAAGGCTTTGCCCCCAGGATCTCTGCTTTGGGAAGCTCTATTTTTGGGAACTCCACATTGGGGGAACTTCGCATTGGGGGAGCTTTGAAGTTACGTGCTTTGCACACGCAAGCACATCAAAAAAGATGCAAAAAAATTAGACACAAAATTAGACACAATCTGTACCTCGCAGATGTTGGTGCAAGCAAGTCATAGGCATCGGCGGGCATCCTGACTCAGAAAGCAAAACACCTTCATCACAGTTGCGGGACAGCGCCGGGTTTGCACCGAACTTTCCCCCTTACGTCTGATGGCTGCTCCCCACCAGAACCGACTTTCTTCATAGAGATTAACACGGAAAGAAGGGGGCGATCGCCCGTCTTCAAGCTTGTGCGGTCCCTTATCACAGAACACTGAGCGAGGTTGGGCTGGGAGTGGCAGGGTTTACACCCATGCGTAGCCCTAGCATATTTACTTATCTCACTACCTGCTCATATGCCACTTTGTAAATTTAAGGTAAAGTTGGCCCCATTCTGCATATATTCCAATTTTTGATCACCGTAATACTACGGGTTAGTTCCGCACTCACCCCAAAGGGTGATTTTTAGAGGATGGCTGAGCAACTGGCAACTAGTCTGAGCAATCGAGAGATTAGACCTGAAAGACTTTGGGCAAAACAAGGCGTAAATCCACGGGTTTCGGGGCTGAAGAATCGAGGCACTGTAGGGAAGGTTTGAGTAGGGTGTACTGCTCAACCAGTAGATGTTTGTCTTCAGGAAGATCGGATGTCAGCAAAGCAATCAGTCCGCCCCCATCCCCTCTCGTCTCTAGGTGCGTTGTTGCTCCAGGGTGCTTTAATCGGTGGAATCGGCCTCCTATTTGTCAGCTCGCCCCCCAGTCAGGTAGTTGAGTTCTCTAGCAATGAGTCAGAGCAAGTTACGGCTGCAGCGGTGCCCAGCCAGGTTGTTGCGCTGCGTAGGGCAATCATTGGCCAGGAGAGCAATGCTAATTTCCTGGCGGTCAATCCTCATTCGGGAGCGTTGGGATATGGGCAGGTGATGCCCTTCAATGTGCCGTCCTGGACTCGCGAAGCACTGGGGTATACAGTTTCGACCCAAGATTTTCTCAACAGTCCTGAGATTCAACTGCAGGTGATTGATTACAAGCTAAACCAGTATTGGCAAGCGGCTTGGCAAGTGAGTGGCGGAGATGAGGATGTGACGGTGCGCCAGGTGGCGTCTCGGTGGTATAGCGGCAATCCTTACTACTACACTTCCACGCGGCCCCAATATTACAACGGCCACCCCTACCCCAGTATCTCCGACTATGGTTTTTCAGTTTTGCGACGATACAAACAACATTTAAACCACATGGTGCTCAGTTAGATGGCGCTTAGCTAAGTAGATGAGCTTAATTATTTGTAGGATGTGTAAAGCCGTTCCGGCATACCAGAAAAGCGCCAGCGTAACGCATCAAAGGGAAATGGTGCGTTACGGCTACGCCTAACAGCACCCTACAGCATCATTTATTTATGT
>JBGTGR010000042.1:0-103740 GCA_041746655.1 Elainellales cyanobacterium
GGAATAAAAACTGCCTGTGGAGCTGATGCGGCGGGGGCTGAGGTCACTCAGTCTAGCTGGCAAGCTTGGAAGCAGGAACTCTTTGGGGCGACCCAGGGAATCTCCATGCATCATCTTTGATTTGCATAGAGAGGATGTCAAGAGTAACACCAGCAATTTTCGAGATGCAATCCGTCAGGCTAAAGATCAAGCCCTGATCGGGCCCCAACGTAATTCAGAATGCGCTGCCCTTCTTGGGCGGTGGTCTGGTCCTCACAGCGCTAGGTACCTATGGCGGCTTGGGCGTTCTGCATACCAATCCTGGCCTGTTCATGCCCACCTTTGTGGGGGCAATGGTGCTCCAACTCGTCCTGTTTTTTGTAGCCCGTAGTGTGGCTGAGCAAGGCGACAACAGCATGACCCTGCCGCTGCTAGCCACTTACAGCCTGTTGACGGGTTATACGCTCAGCGGTCTTGTGTATGTAGCTTTAGGGACGGGAGGCGTCGGCATTGCGGGCGTTGGATTTGCCGCTCTGGGTTGCGGTGTCACCTTCATCGTGGCTCGCCAGATCGGCTCCAATCTCTCCGAGCAAGACGGGCTGGCCCTAGCGCAGACTGTCCAACTCGGTATTATTGCGCTGTTGGTCGTGCTGGTTGGGGAACTCCTACTTTCCTTCTTTGGCGTTTACACCCCCAGCTGGCTCGAAATTGGTATCTCTGGCATTGACGTTTTCCTGTTTGCCGGAGCAGCCGTGGTTGATTTTTACGTTCTACCGCGCGCTTACAAAGATGAGCAATATCTGCCTGCCGCGCTTTCGATGTATCTGACCTACATCAACCTGTTTGTCTTTATCCTGCGTTTGTTGATCGCCATCAACCGCGACTAAGAGGGGCGATCGCCCTTTCAGATACCTTTCAGATGGGTGATAGGTTGACCGGACGGTCTCTCTTTGGAGGGGCCGTTTTTTGTTTTGAACTGTTTCTAGCTGGAGCAACACCTGTCGCTACAATGAAGAATGAAATGTACAGCCTGGTTTTACTAAAGCGAACGCAGCTATGCTAGAAGCCCTCGATCTGAAGCGAGATGTCGAAACGTTGTCTGAGCGCCTGGGTCAAACCCAGGACTATCTTTGACGTTCCGGCTCTGACCGCTAAAATTCAAGACTTAGAACAGCTCGCCGCACAACCTGAGTTTTGGGACGATCAGTCAACGGCCCAACGCGTTCTTCAGGAACTCAATGACCTCAAGTCTCATCTGCAGCAGCTAGAAACCTGGCAGTCTAATCTGGAAGATGCCAAAGCCGTTCTAGAATTGCTTGAGTTAGAGGCCGATGAAGCGTTACTTCAGGAAGCTCAAACTAATCTCAGCCACCTGAGTCGTGAACTCGACCAGTGGGAACTACAGCAACTGTTGTCAGGCCCTTACGATGCTGATGGCGCTGTGTTAGCGATTAATGCCGGAGCGGGTGGCACGGATGCCCAAGACTGGGCAGAAATGCTGTTGCGGATGTATACTCGCTGGGCTGAAAACCAAGGCTACAAAGTCCATCTGATGGAGATCTCAGAGGGCGACGAAGCTGGGGTAAAGTCCGCAACCTTGGAGATTGAAGGTCGGTATGCTTACGGCTATCTCAAGGCTGAAAAAGGGACCCATCGCCTGGTGCGAATTTCTCCCTTTAATGCCAACGGCAAACGGCAGACCAGCTTTGCAGGCGTGGAGGTTATGCCTATCCTGGATAAGGATGTTCAGCTAGATATTCCTGACAAAGATCTGGAAGTGACGACCTCACGGGCTGGCGGCAAAGGCGGACAAAACGTCAACAAAGTCGAGACGGCTGTTCGGATTGTGCATCTGCCGACGGGTTTGGCGGTGCGCTGTACGCAGGAACGATCGCAGCTCCAAAACAAAGAAAAAGCCCTTGCCATTCTCAAAGCTAAGCTCTTGATCATCGCGCAGGAACAGCGAGCGAAAGAAATCGCTGATATTCGAGGCGACATGGTCGAAGCGGCTTGGGGTAACCAGATCCGCAACTATGTCTTCCATCCTTATCAGATGGTCAAAGATCTGCGGACAGGCACGGAAACAACCGCCATTGAAGATGTCATGAGCGGTGACTTAGATGCCTTCATTGAGGCGTCTTTGCGTCAAGATAACCAGATGGTTGAGAACAGCAGCGTCGTATAGCCAATGTTGGGATTCAATCTGTTTTCGTAGCTAGTTTGACTGGATGGGCGATCGCTCCCTCCATCTGGCGTAACACAAAACTCTCACCAAAACTTTTACTATGTCTTCCCCTTCTTCAGAAACCCCGGAACAGACCGTCCCTGAAGCCCCCGAAGCGACTCAAGCGACTGAAGCCACTCAATCGACTGAGCCAAAGCCGACCTACGTCAAGCTAGCCATGCGAAATATGGTTAGGAAACGGGGTACGTCGCTCTTTCATTTTGCGCTGACTGCCTTCGGCCTGCTGGGCGTGCTGGTTGGGCTCTCATATCTAACGCGGTAGAATCCATGCCAGAGCATCAGCCGATTCATGTTGAAATCAATGTGCAGGATTATTTCTTTGAGGATGCTGAGGACACAGAGGCGGCTGAGAACATGGGTTTGGCTCCGATTCAGCCTGAGCAGTGGAGTGGCTGGTTTCAACGCTGGATCGAGCATCTACAGCCTCAGTTTTCTCCAATTCAGGCTTATGAGTTGAGTCTACGGTTGACTGATGATGATGAAATTCAGGCTCTCAACGCGCAATATCGGCAAAAGGATCAGCCTACAGACGTTCTAGCCTTCGCGGCTTTGGAAGTAGACTATCCAAAGTTGGATGAAATCCAGGCATCTCAGCCTTTATATTTGGGGGATGTTGTGATCTCTGTGGATACTGCCCAGCGGCAGGCCCAACAGCAGAGTCACTCCCTTCAAAATGAACTCGCTTGGCTAGCGGCACATGGGCTTCTCCATTTGCTGGGCTGGGATCATCCGGATGATGAAAGTTTGGTATGCATGCTAAAACAGCAATTAATTTTGTTAACTGCTGTTGGTTTGACTGTTGATGTAGGGCTGGAAAACGATTTTTGATCAAAAGTTTTGACCAAAACAAAGTAGGTTGTACCATAGGTTCACCTGCCGCAACTCCATCTAACTTCGAGACTCAATCCCACTGTTGACTCGTGACTTCATCTAACCAGTCCGGTATTTACTGAATCCAGCCTCTATCCAGCGATGCCGTCGAGTTCATCCGTTTCATCAAAATCTGTTTTCGCTGCTCACTCGTCCCTCATGTTTTGTTGTTCTGTCTATGTCCCAACACCTCTCGACAGAGACGCCATCCCGTTCTGGTAAAGCGAGTAAAAACGACCGAGAGATGTCTTGGCGTGTTGCTTCTAGCTTGTTTGTAAGCTTTAAGTATGCTGGGGCTGGATTAATCTACGCTTTCAAAACCCAACGAAATTTTCGAATTCATTCAGTGGTGGGTTTTGTGGCGATCGCCCTCAGCTTTTTTCTGCAGCTCACTGCCGTTGAGATTGCCATCATTGGCCTGACGGCAAGTGCCGTACTAACACTAGAATTGCTGAATACTGCCCTAGAGTCGGTTGTCGATCTGACGGTTAAGCAGAGCTACCATGAGTTAGCTAAAATTGCTAAAGACTGTGCGGCTGGCGCTGTTTTGGTTGCGGCCCTAGCAGCTGTTTTGGTGGCCGGATCGTTACTGCTGCCGCCACTCGTTGCCTTTATCCAGTCAGTCCTGTAGAGAGTCCGTCACGCTAAGCTCTTAACTCTATTCCGGTTGCCAAAAGCTCATGATTCTTGTTATCGACAACTACGATAGCTTTACCTACAACCTCGTTCAGTATCTCGGAGAATTGGGAGCTAAATTTCCGGTTGCAGCAGAAATCAAGGTCTATCGCAACGATCAAATTTCGCTTGACGAAGTGCGGCAGCTGCAACCTGACGGAATCGTCATTTCACCGGGGCCAGGTCGCCCTGAAGATGCTGGAATCTCGCTACAGCTGATTCAAGAGCTGGGGCCAACCTGCCCAATTTTGGGGGTTTGCTTGGGACATCAGAGCATTGGTCAGGTGTTTGGCGGAAAAATCACCTCGGCCCCCGAACTGATGCACGGCAAGGTTTCTCAGATTTCCCACAGGGGCATTGGTGTCTTTGCGGGGTTGAGCAATCCGTTTGTGGCGACTCGCTATCACAGTTTGGTGATTGAGCGCGATAGCTGCCCGGACGTGCTGGAGATCACGGCTTGGGTTGACGATGGCACCATCATGGGGGTGCGCCACCGGAACTATCCTCACGTTCAAGGCGTCCAGTTTCATCCAGAGAGTATCTTAACGACTGCGGGAATGCAGCTGTTGAAGAATTTCTTGGCCTCTGTGGGCGATCGCCAGCTTGCCGTCAGCAGCTAACGATCTCCAATGGCCGCAACGAGGCTGTCAAGAGGCTGTCAAGTCAGGGGCCAATCAGGGGCAACTCCGTGTAAGCTTAGAGTTGCAAATTTCACGTGGATAGAAACGCCAAGCGCTGATGGAATGGGCACATCGGTAGATGCTAGTTCGCTTTAGCAGTAAGACTCCTGGCGGTGTCGATTTGGCGTATGGCGATCGCAAAACAACGAACTTGAGGAGACCATGAAGCGGCGACAATTGATCCGTTACGCAGGCGCAGGCTTGCTCACCGCAGTCGGGGCTGGACTAGCTACCAACCTTCAGGTAGCCCAGGCTCAAACCAGCAATTCTGTTTCCATCCAAAATTTGGGACACACCTGTTTTCTGTTCACAGGTGATGGTCGCCGCATTCTCGTCAACCCTTTCCGTCCGATCGGCTGCACGGCTGGATATCGGCCTCCTCAAGTCGCCGCCGATTTGGTCATGATCAGCAGCCGTCTTTTAGATGAAGGCGTTGTAGAAGGCGTTCCAGGCAATCCTCGGCTGCTAGCAGAGCCAGGAGCCTATCAGTTTACTGGGATGCAGGTTCAAGGTATTCCCACCGATCATGATCGGGTGGGGGGACGGCGTTTTGGTCGCAATGTCGTTTGGCGTTGGAATCAGGCTGGACTCAACATCTTGCATATGGGCGGTGCAGCGGCTCCCATCACGGTCGAGCAACAAATTTTGATTGGTCGTCCTGATGTGCTGATCATCCCGGTTGGGGGTGGACCTAAGGCTTACGATCCGCAGGAAGCGCGTCAGGCGATTCAGACGCTCAACCCCAGGGTAATTATTCCGTCTCACTACCGGACTCAGGCCGCAGATGACGCCGCTTGTGATATTGGGGGCTTGGATGCGTTTTTGGCGCTAATGGAAGGCACTCCGGTGCGACGCACAACCGATTCTCTCTCTCTCGGCAGCGCAGATTTACCAGAAAGCGGCTCCAGGATTGAAGTTTTGAGCTACAGGTTCTAGCTTAGTATCTGGGCCTGTATTCAGATCAGAAGGGGAGCCATGCAAGCAGAATATATCCATCGTCGTGAGCAGCTGATGTCCAAGTTGGGGCAGGGGTCTGCGATTTTTCGAAGTGCGCCGATGGCGGTGATGCACAACGATGTGGAATATAACTTTCGTCAAGACAGTGATTTCTTTTATCTGACTGGCTTTAATGAGCCAGAGGCTGTGGCGGTGCTGGCTCCCCATCACGAAGAACATCGCTTTATCCTGTTTGTACAGCCTAAGGATCCGGAACGCGAAACCTGGACGGGCTATCGAATCGGCGTGGAAGCCGCTAAGGAAAAGTACGGCGCAGATGAAGCTTATCCGATTCAAGAACTGGATGAGAAGCTGCCCCAGTATTTAGAAAAAGCCGATCGGATCTACTATCGGCTGGGACGCGATCGCCCCTTCAACGACACCGTCCTGCGGCATTGGCAGCGGTTGATGGCGGGATATCCCAAACGCGGTACAGGCCCGATCGCCCTTGAAGATCCGGGTCCCAAACTCCATGCCATGCGGCAGATCAAAAGCGCTCCTGAGCTAGAGCTGATGCGAAAGGCTGCAACGATTGCGGCTGAGGCTCACAATCGGGCCAGGGCATTTGCCTGTCCGGGGCGCTACGAATACGAGGTGCAGGCTGAGATCGAACATACCTTTCGACTCAAAGGCTCAATGGGGCCAGCCTATCCCTCCATTGTCGCCTCAGGGCACAACGCCTGCATTTTGCACTACACCGAAAACACCCGCCAGATGCAGGATGGAGAGTTGTTGCTGATCGATGCGGGTTGCGCCTACGATTACTACAATTCTGATATTACGCGCACCTTTCCGGTGGGTGGCCAGTTTTCGCCCGAACAAAAAGCCTTGTATGAGATTGTGCTAACGGCTCAGCTAGAGGCGATCGCCCAAGTGGCTCCCAACCAGCCCTACAGCCAGTTTCACGATACAGCGGTGCGTGTACTGGTAGAAGGCTTGCTCGACCTGGGGCTACTTCAGGGCGACAGCGAAGAAATCATCAAAGAAGAAAAATACAAGCCCTTCTACATGCACCGAACTGGGCATTGGCTCGGGCTTGATGTGCATGATGTGGGCGTGTATCAGCATGGCGAAACCCCCCATCCGCTGGAACCGGGACAGGTGGTAACCGTCGAGCCTGGGCTTTATATCGCGCCCGACATCAAGGCTGCCGAAGGCCAGCCCGAAGTTGATGAGCGCTGGCGGGGGATTGGCATTCGGATTGAAGACGATGTGCTAGTGACGGCTGCGGGTCACGAGGTTTTAACGGCAGGTGTACCCAAGTCTGTGGAAGAAATGGAGCGATCGCGCTAAAAAACTCCCCACGTTCAAACGAGCCCTTACACGTTAAAGCGGAACAGCATCACATCGCCTTCTTGAACGGTGTACTCCTTACCTTCACTGCGAACCAAGCCTTTTTCCTTGGCGGCTGCCATCGAGCCACAGGTGACGAGATCTTGATACCCAACTGTCTCTGCCCGAATAAAGCCCCGCTCGAAGTCTGTGTGAATGACGCCTGCGGCTTGAGGAGCCAACATTCCAGCGTGGATCGTCCAAGCACGGGTTTCTTTCGGTCCACTGGTGAAATAGGTTCGCAGTCCGAGTAGCTCGTAGGTGGCGCGAATGAGTGACTTCAGGCCACCTTCTTCCACACCTAGAGATTCTAAAAACTCAGCGCGTTCCTCTTCGGGGAGTTCAACTAGCTCAGACTCTACTTGGGCCGAAATGACCACCACCTGAGCTTCTTCCTGGGCGGCAATCTGGCGCACCTGCTCTACCCACTGATTGCCCGTGGCCAAATCCTCTTCAGAGACATTTGTGGCGTAGATGATTGGCTTTTGAGTCAGGAGGCCCAGCGGCTTGATCATGGCTTCCTGCTCCTCCGTCAACGTGACTTGACGAGCCGGTTTGCCCTCATTTAGAACTGGAGTAAGTTTCTCTAAAGCTTCCAGCTCAATCTGAATATCTTTATTGGTGCGAGCTTGCTTCCGAGCCCGTTCAATTCGACGTTCAATCTGGGCTAGATCAGACAAGGCCAATTCTAGGTTGATCACCTCAATGTCACGCACCGGATCAACCGATCCAGAAACATGAATGATGTCATCATCCTCAAAACAGCGCACCACGTGGACAATGGCATCCACTTCGCGAATATTGGCCAGAAATTGATTTCCTAAGCCTTCTCCCTGACTAGCCCCTTGCACCAATCCAGCAATATCAACAAACTCAACCCGTGCAGGTACAAGTTCGGCTGAGCTAGAGATCTTTGCCAAGGTTTCTAGCCGCTGATCTGGCACCGCCACGATCCCCACATTGGGCTCAATCGTACAAAACGGAAAGTTTGCAGCTTGAGCCTTAGCGTTGGCGACCAAGGCATTAAATAATGTCGATTTACCTACGTTGGGAAGTCCAACAATCCCGGCTCTTAGCATGTCAATCTTTAAGGTGAGTCAGTCATCTAGTCTACACCCCAGTTTTGCAGGTTTTAGACCGGATTGGGGATAGGCTGTGGAACTGGACCCGGAACGGGTTGGGGAACTGGCCCTGGAACGGGTTGGGGAACGGGGCTAGGAATCGGTTCCGGCACGGGGCTGGGGATTGGCTCTGGCGCAGGGCTAGGAATCGGTTCAGGCACGGGGTCGGGTGCAGGTTCAGGGGTCGGTTCAGGTGTTGGACTGGGTAGCGGATTGGGGTTGGGATCGGGAATCTCCGGGATGGGGGTTTCTGGTCCGGGCGAGGGGGTTGGAAAAATCATGATGGTTACACAGGCTTTGGAATAGGTTCGGGCACTGGGCTGGGGACCGGTGATGGCGATGGCAGTGGATCTGGAGTGGGGTTAGGTATTGGATCTGGCATCGGGGTCGGATCGGGCTTGGGCAGGGGAGGCGAAATTTGAACAGCCATATTAGCCTCTCTTGAGATAAGACTCGACGTGACTAGATTAGAAGGCGATCGCCCCTGCTAGCATCCCTCAATGTGCGGAGTGGCCAGGAGAAGTGGCAAGGCAAACGATCGGCTTTTGTTCTAGCAGGAGAGCCTTGAAAGCAATCAATAAAAAATTTTTGGAAAAGAATTCTTTAAAATCTTTCGGTGGAAGGAGGTAGCAGCTCGTCAGGCAGATCACTATGATTCATAGCTTCATCTGGGCTTCCATACGTTCGTCAGGAAGTTGGCCAGGTGATTGCAACGGCTCTACATCATTATTTTTGCCCCATCTTCCCTTTGATTTAGGAGATCAGAACTTTGATTCACTCACTCTTGTTGGCAGCTCAGTCAAACATCGTGCCTGTTAGTCTCAGCAACTGGCAAACCATGACTATCATTACCGCCTCCTGCATCGTCATGCTGCTGATTGCTAGCCGCACAGTTGACCGTCCCCACGATGGCCCCAAAATGCCGCTGCCGCTTTCTTCAGTGTTGTTTAACGACATCAGCGTACCTGCCTTCCTAGGCGCGATGAGCTTTGGCCACGTTGTCGGCGTTGGTCTGGCTTTCGGACTGTCGGGATTGCTGAGTTAACGCACAAAAAAAATAATTGCTCCTCCGCTCGTAGGGTTTGCTTCGGTCTTGCCCTACGAGTTTTCTATGGCCTGGTTTTCTAGGCCTGATTTTCTAAGATCTGAGCTGTGCAACAATAAGACCGACTCTTCAAAACGACCATGACTGCACAGCCCCCAACCTTTAACGGCAGCAATCCCGCTCTCTACAGCCTGATCGCCCAACAGATCGCAAACAGCCCGCAGCAACGTATTACTTTTGCTGAATATATGGACTGGGCGCTCTACCATCCGCAACAGGGTTACTACACGATCCACCCTAATAAAATTGGCATGCAGGGTGACTTTGTCACTTCCCCTCATCTCAGCTCTGACTTTGGCGAACTTTTGGCAGCACAGTTTGCTCAAATCTGGGAGATTTTGGGCCATCCCGCTCCTTTTCACCTCGTAGAAATGGGGGCGGGCCAAGGGGTGTTGGCTTGTGACATTCTGCGGCATCTTCACCGTCACCACTTCGACTGTTTTGAAGCGCTAGAGTATCTGATTATTGAAAAATCAGCGGCTCTAATTGCTGAACAGCAGCAGAACTTGGCCAACCTGATCGCTCAGGAAATTGCTCAGGAAATTGCTCAGGAAATCGTTCAGGAAATTGCTCAGGAAAAAATTCAGTGGCGTACTTGGGCCGAAATCCCCTCAAATTCTCTTGTGGGCTGCTGCTTTTCTAACGAACTGCCTGATGCTTTCCCTGTCCATCAGATTGTGCTGCAAGATGGGAAGCTCCAGGAAGTCTACGTCACCCTCGGAGCCAACGGCAAATTTCAGGAGGCGATCGCCCCTCCCTCCACTCCCCAACTTGCTAAATATTTCCGGCTCATCGACATTGATTTATCAGCAGATTCCTACCCAGATGGCTATCGCAGTGAGGTCAATCTAGCCGCCCTCGACTGGCTCAAAACTGTGAGCGATCGCCTCCAACGTGGCTATCTGCTCACCATCGACTATGGCTATCCGGCCCACCGCTACTACAGCCCCACCCGCAACCAAGGCACCCTGCAGTGCTACTACCAACACTCCCACCATTCCGATCCTTACATTTACATTGGCCAGCAAGATTTGACCGCCCATGTCAACTTCACCGCCCTCGAAAGGCAAGGGGAACGGTGCCACCTCCAGACTATTGGCTCTACTCAACAAGGGCTTTTCTTGATGGCATTAGGGTTGGGCGATCGCCTCACAGCGCTTTCCAACCCTGGCCAAAGTGTGAACGACATTCTCCGCCGCCGCGATGCCCTGCACGCTTTGATGAATCCGATGGGTCTGGGCAACTTCATGGTGTTGATCCAGAGCAAAGGCTTGACCCAAGCAGAGCAGGGGCGATCGCTCCAAGGCTTAGAGATTCCTCCGATGGCTTGAAAGGGACTAAGATTCGCGGCCTGGAGCCCAGGTATCTCGCCACTTAACCGTGCCTTCACTGGCGAGCACCCAGCGACGGGCCACTAGATTTTCTCGTAGGGGCGCTTGTCCATCCCGCCACATGGCGTATTTGTAAGTAATCAGTTTTCCAGCACTTTCATCGAACGGAATCTCAGCAAACCAAGTATTGGAATTGATGTATTCCAGAGGGTACGCTTTGCCAATATCCCAGTTGCCGAGTTCGGGGCAGTTTCCGGTCACGACGATGGTTTCACCCGGTTGGGTATCGACGCCGTTGAGCTGCACCCGCACCAAGGTTTGACCCTTCACCCGTTCGCCAACATGGCTGATTACCACTACGTCGCGATCGCCCAATTCCAGGTTTTCAATGCAGCCATCTTTGACCTCAAACTTGCGGCGACTCATCACACAGGTGTGTTCACCGTCGGGTAAGTCGGTCATCACTGACTCCACTGTGACGGCTGCGCCCCGATTTAGCGCGACAAAGCAGGCACAGTTGCCATAGCGGCGCACATAGCAATAAACATCTGGCGTGATGTATTTCTGCCACTGACTGCCCAAAGAAACCGCTGGGTTGAGCCGTCGCACGCCCGACAACAGCCGAATGCACCAGTATAGGTCGGTCTCCATATCCCAGTTTTCCATCATGGGGCGGTTGTAGGGATCGTCGCCGCCATCGGTGTCGTCGTGGAGATATTGCTCAGTGCCGTAATAGATACAGGGAATGCCGCGCGAGGTCATAATCAGGGCGATCGCCACCCGCAGCATAGCCGGATCGGGGTTAAGGCTCTGAAACCGGGGCATGTCGTGATTATCGATGAACGTAATCAGCTCCGTTGCGCCCTGATAGCAGTGATCCTGATCAAAAATGTCTTGAATCAGGTGAAAACCACCCTCTGCTCCCTGGGCCAACGCCCCGCGAATCGCCACGCAGAGACCAAAATCCAGCATCGACATCCCAGAATGGTTGGCAAACTCGACCGAAAACTCATCGGCAGGATGGCTATAAATCCATTCCCCAAAAATAAAGACATCCGGTTTGTGAGCCAAAATATCAGCATTAAACTCTTGCCAAAACCAGATTGGCATATGCTTCACGGTGTCTACCCGCAGCGCATCGACCCCCCGATCAAGCCATTGTTTGATCGCGGCCTTAATGTATTCACGGTACTGGCTGTTGTTTTCGTTGAAAGTAGCTAGCCCCGATAGCTCGCAATTTTGTACCTGCCACTCATCTTCCCAATTGGTAACTTCGCCGTAGTGGTGATACCAGTTATCCTGATCGTTGTTAAAGTCAGCAATCTTGACGCCATCGTCGTAAAGCTCTCCTTTGCTGCCGCTGATGTCGGGGCTGCTGTGGTTGCAGACAATATCTAGCACCAGCTTCATGTTGCGTTTATGGAGTTCTTCAATCAGGCGATCGAAGATAGTATTTCGGGTTTCTTGAGTGTTGTTAAGAGAAGGGTCTTCATCTTGACCAATAAAGCGAGGATTAAGGCGCTTAAAATCTCGCGTCCAGTAGCCATGAATCGCGGCACTTTCGATGAACAAATCCTCAATTTGTTCGAACAAGGGCGTGAGCCAAACTGCAGTCACTCCAAGATTTTTGAGGTAGTCTAGCTTATCAATTACGCCTTGCAGATCTCCTCCCCAATATTTGCCCCACTCCTGCCGCTCAGGATCGTATAGTTCTGGGTTTGGGCCTTCGCTGTTGTCTGGATCGCCGTCATGAAAGCGATCGACCACCAGGAAATAGATCGTTTCCTGCCGGAATTCAATATCTCGCGTGTAGAGAAACTCTAAATCGATATCGCTTTCTTGAGCTGTTTCTGCAATTCGAGCTTCTACTTCGGGTGTGGCAACGGGCACCTCAAACTGATTGGAAGCGGACTGAGAAGGAGGAGTGGATACCATAGATGTCTCTCTATATGAGGTGAATTTGAAAATTACGGCACAGATGTCACAGGCAAACGTAATCTGAGCAGTGAGTTAAGACGGCACAGACGTCACAGGCAAACGTAATCTGAGCAGTGAGTTAAGTCTGATTTTTCACCAGGCTGTCTCAAATTTTGCGAATTTTACGCAGATTTGTATATCCGACTAGAGAGATATCTCATTAGAGCTAAGTAGGTGGACATAAATAAATGATGCTGTAGGGTGCTGTTAGGCGTAGCCGTAACGCACCATTCCCCAGGCTTTAATGCGTTACTGGCTAACACATCCTACAAATAATTAAGCTCATCTACTTACTCAAATCTGTTGAGATTTCAGGAACTCGACGGTACTATTCCTATCTTTGAGAACAGAAAGCGATCGCCCTCCCCCCTTTTCGTCATAACAGCCGGATCGAAGGGTTTGGCAACTGAAGAGGGAGTTTAGGCGTCTACACAGGAATGTTCCTTGCAGGAAGCTCTGGGGTTCCGCAAAGGAGTAAGTGACCCGAACAGGGTACACTAGCCTCACGTTTTCTGTTGTTTATAGCAACAGGCCAAATCCGTCATGAGATGGGGTGCATCGTGGTTTGACCTCACCTGTGGGAGCGACGGGTATCCCAGTTTAAATCTTGTCCGTGTGAAGGAGTGATCAGCGTTTTATGAGATTCGTGCGTCCTTTCTCCGCGTTACGTCGCCATCCCCGATTGAAAAGTGGTCTGGCAGCGACCCTTGTAGCCAGTAGCCTGATCAGTCCTTTGAGCTGGGGCAAAAATGCTCAGGCCCAAACCGCCTCCCAAACGATCTCTCAATATTGCCAGCTTTCAGCAGAGGCGATCGCCCAAAAAGATTCCCTACGAGCAGAAGCCCTTGCAGGCGATCGCAATGCCCAAAACCGCTACAGAGCCATCCTGACCGAACATGCTGATTTGATTCGGCGCTGTCGGCAAGAAAACTGGCCCCAGAATCAGGCCATCTGGCTCAGACTCTATCCCTGCGATCTGCGGGAAGGTGTTCTAGAAGCGCTGATGGATCGGATCGTGAGCCGGGGCTACAACCAGGTTTATGTCGAGGTGTTTTACAACGGTCAGGTCTTGCTGCCTGCATCCGAAAACCGAACCCCTTGGCCTTCTGTGGTTCGCAATCCCGGACATGAGCAGGCCGATCTACTGGAACAGGCCATTAGCAAAGGCCGAGAGCGAGGGCTGAAAGTCTATGCCTGGATGTTTTCGCTCAACTATGGCTACTCCTATACCCAGCGGCCCGATCGCCAGCAGGCGCTAGCTCGCAACGGGCAAGGCCAAAATAGTTTAAATGCTCGCACGACGGCAGGATTGAGTACCGACCTGAGCGGCACTGGCTCTGAGGAAGCCTTTGTTGATCCCTATAGCCTGCAGGCGAAGCAAGATTACTATGGTTTGCTGCAGGCCATTTTGCAGCGGCGGCCCGATGGGGTGCTGTTTGACTACATTCGCTACCCTCGTGGCACAGGGTCGGCTTCGGTGGCAGGGCGAGTGCAAGATCTTTGGATTTATGGCCCTTCTGCCCAGCAGGCTTTCTTGAATCGGGCTACTAACCAGTCGGGGCAGGAGTTGATTCGTCGATTTTTCAGCCGGGGCTACATTACGGCGGGAGATATTGCGGCGGTCAAGGCGCTCTATCCCACTGAGGGCGAGCCGATGTGGCAAGGCCGAACGCCGTCGGTGAGCTTTGCTTCTACGCCTGCACCGCAGCTCCAAGCCGTCTTGCAGTGGGAACTCTGGCAGTTGAGTGTAGCCCATGCGGTTCAGGGTGTACTAGACTTTTTGGCAATGGCGGCCTTACCCGTGCAGCGGCAGGGAATTCCGGCAGGAGCGGTTTTCTTCCCCGATGGCAACCAGTCGGTGGGGCAAAGCGGCTACGATTCTCGGCTTCAGCCCTGGGATCGGTTCTCCAATAGCCTGGAGTGGCACCCGATGGTGTATGGCACTTGTGGCAACACTAGCTGTATCGTGTCGCAGGTGCTGCGGGTGGTGTCGCAAGCTCAGCCTGGAACCAAAGTGCAGCCTGTGCTAGCTGGAACCTGGGGGCAGTCGGTCAGCAACCGTCCTTCACTGGAGGCTCAGATGCAGGCCATCCGTCAGGTGGCACCGCAAATCAACTCGGTGAGCCACTTTGCCTACTCGTGGCAAGATCCGCAATCTGATCGCGAGCGCAAGTTCTGTCAACTTTAACTGTTTGAATCCTGGTAGGCGATCGCTATCTTGTTGGGGTTTCAGGCCAGTGAGCTAAGCTTCCTTGCGGGGGTAGCGATCGCCCCGCTGAGGTTTTCCCCAAATCACCTGCTCTTGCTTGTAAATAGCAGTGCCTGGTTTGGCTCCCTTCGGTTTGTAGACATGCTTGGGTTCGGTGTAGATCACTGGCGCTTGCTCACTTTGGCGAGCACGGCTATAGCGGGCAGCCAAGTCGGCGGTAAACTGCAAGTCGGCGTCATCGGGCACGGCTCCAGGCTCTAGCCGCAGCAACACATGGCTACCCGGAATTTCTTGGGTGTGAAACCAGAGGTCATAATCGTTGGCGAGTCGAAAGGTGAGCTGATCGTTTTGGCGGTTGTTGCGGCCAATCAAGATCTCAAATCCGCTGGGACTTTGGTAGCGATGAAAGTCGGTCTCTTGTGAGACTGGGCGAATGCGCTGATCGGGATCTGCTAGATAGCCTTGCTGAATTAGCTCATCTCGAATTTCAACCAAAGAGCCTAAATCGTCGGGGTCTTGATAGTGCTCGATCTGGGCGATCGCCACCTCGATTTGCTCTAAATAATCAATCTCAGCCTGCACTTCGGCCAACAACGGCTCGATGGCTTGACGCGATCGCTTTAGTTTTTGGTGACGCTTATAGAAGGCTTGAGCATTTTGCACCGCATTGCGCTCTGGATTCAGCGGAATCTCGACGGGTTCTCCCGTGACAAAATCGGAGAGCGTAATTGCCTTCATCCCCGGTTGCCAGTGGTGGAGATGCGCCATTAGCAAATCGGCCTGGGCTCGATAGCGATCGGCTTCGGCAGACTGCTGCAATCGAGACTGAAAATCTTGCCGCTTTACCTTCAGCTTTTTCAGCAGGTTGGTCAATTTTTGGTTGAGCTGGTGGCGCAGTTGCGAAAATTCCTGCCGATTGAGCTGATACGTGTAGTACTGGCTAATAATTTCCTGGACGGTTGGCGCTGATTGAACGTTGCCCCAGCCCATGACGGTGTAGCCTTCGGGTAGCCAGCCCGGTTCAAAGTCCTCCTGTTGCAGCCGTCGTAGCCACTCTTGCCAGCGTTCAAACAGGCGCTTCCACTCGTCGTCACTCAGGCTATCGGTCGATTGCTCGGGGTCAAGCCCTGCGGCCCGCACGATGGAGTTAGTCAGGGCGGAACTCAAGCCGCGATAGTTTCTCAGCAAATTGCGGCGGAGGGGAGCCGGAATCAGGCTAACGCGCTCTTGCCAGCGGTCTTGCGACTCGTCCAGACTGGGGGCTGGATCGGTCATTGCAGGCGGAAATTCGTAGCGCTGGCTGGTCTGAATCGGGCGGACGCTCGACTGCTGCAAACTGACCTGATGGGCTGCGGTGACAATTTGTTGGTCGGCAGTGGTCAAAATCACGTTGCTGTAGGTGCCCATGATTTCGACATAGAGATGCCAGAGCGGATCGTCTCCCGGACGACGGGCAAACTGAAAATCTAAAGCTCGTTCCCAGGGGGCGATCGCCTCAATGGCCACCAAGGCCAGCCCATTCAGCTGATGGCGCAACTGCTGGCTAAACGTAAAGGTGTCTGGTGTGCGGGGAGGGGGCGCATCCATGCCGATTCGAGCTGCCTGCGGATGCCAAGACAGCGTCAGCCAACCCCGCTGATCGAGGGTTCGCAGGGCTAGAGCAATCGTGTGGCGATCGCGCTGATAGACCTGCTCTAGCCGTGCGGGTAGCCAATTAGCTCGCAATTCAGCGCAAACCGCTGTCAGTGTCGTGAAGTCTACAGGTTGCAAAACAGAAAACTTTTCAGCGAAACAACATCGTTAAAACGAGATGACCAGGATGAGATGGTTTGAGCTTTTCTTGATCAGGGGGGCAGAACTCCAAAGGGACAAAAAGGTAGCTCCTGGTATGCTCAACTTTCTTTGTCCCTGCCTTCTTAAGGCTAAGCATCTATGCCAAAAGATAGAAAAACCACCCCAAAAGCCCTAAGAATAGGTTTTTTTGCCTCTTTTAGGCTTGTAGACCAAATTTTTTGTGGATACCATTAAACGTAATCTCTTTAACCTTAAGTCTTTTAAGGCTCACCACTCGGCTGGGTCACTACGTTTCACTATGGATATTAAGCTGATTAATATCGGTTTCGGTAACATTGTTTCTGCCAACCGAGTCATTGCCATCGTTAGTCCAGAGTCTGCTCCTATCAAGCGCATCATCACCGATGCTCGCGATCGCGGCCAACTGATTGATGCCACCTATGGTCGTCGCACCCGAGCCGTCATCATTACTGATTCGGGCCACATCATTCTTTCCGCCATCCAGCCTGAAACCGTTGCTAATCGCTTCGTGATCAGTAAGGACGGTCATGGCGATGGCTAAATCTATCCCAGCCTATCGCCGATCTGATCGGATCATGGCAAGATTTAGGGCAGGGTTCATGACAAGATTTAGGGCAAGGTTCATGTCAAGATTCAGAGCAAAATTTAGTCGTCTAGGTGACTGAAAGTTGTCAGGTGTTCCTCTATTGCCGCAAGATGGAAGAATAAGAACCTTCGCTGCAATTTGGATTACGAGAGAGCATGGGACAAGGCAGACTCATTGTTTTAACTGGACCTAGTGGTGTCGGAAAAGGAACATTGGTGCGATCGCTCCTCAAGCGTCACCCCAAATTGTGCCTTTCGGTTTCTGTCACCACCCGTGCCCCTCGCCCTGGAGAAGTGCATGGTCAGCACTATTATTTCACCGATCGCCCTCAATTTGAGCAGATGGTTCATCAGGGGGAACTGTTGGAGTGGGCTGAGTTTGCCGGAAACTGCTACGGGACGCCTCGTCAACCAGTGGAGGAAAAAATTCAGCAGGGCAAATGGATCGTCCTGGAAATCGAGCTAGAAGGGGCGCGACAAATTCGCCAAACCTTCCCTGATGCGCTGCGTATTTTTATTCTGCCGCCCTCCATGCCCGAACTAGAATATCGGCTTCGTAATCGAGGCCAGGATTCTGAAGAGGCGATCGCCCGTCGTCTCAAGCGCGCACAGGATGAAATCGACGCGGCCAACGAGTTTGACGCCCAGGTTGTCAACGACCAGTTGGAAAAAGCTCTCGAACGCATCGAGTCTGCCTTATTTGCCCCAACGCCCTGTTAAATTTGCGGTGAGATTTTCTTGCCACATACCCTGTAGAGACGCGATTCATTGCATCTTTGCAGGGTAATTCACAGTGACAAAAATTCTTCCGCCGAGGTGGGGTGTAGCGCGATCGCGGCTTCCAAGTCTTCCTGGGTGGCTCCCATTGTGATGGCGATCGCCAAACTCTGCATAATTTCTGCCGCATAGTCTCCGACCATGTGAGCCCCCAAAATCCGACCCGAACTGCGCTGGACCACGAGCTTGACGAGGGCAGGCTCATCGCGAGTGGTGAGGCTGTAAAACAAGGGTCGAAACTGGTGTGAATGACACTGCACATCCTCAGAGCCATATTGCTGGCAGGCGCGAGTCTCTGTCAGACCGATCATTGCGGCTTCGGAAAGAGAAAAAACGGCGGTTGGGATATGGTCATAGCTAAAACGGTAGGGCTTGCCGCCAAACTGGGTATCTGCAACAGCTCGACCCGCTCTAATCGCGACGGGTGTTAGATTCCAGCGATCGATACAGTCCCCAACGGCAAAAATATTAGACTGCGTGGTGCAATGTCTGTCATCCACCTGGATGGCACCTGCCCGCTTTTGATCCTCTGGAACCAGCTCCACGCCTGCTTTTTCTAGATTTAAGCTTTTGAGGTGGGGCGATCGCCCTGTGGCGGCTAGCAGCATGTCAACCTCGATCGGTTGTTGATGCGATCCAGATAAAACCAACTCTAGCCCGTTGGCAGTTGCCTGAATTTCCTTGGCCTCCGTGTTCAGGCGAATATCGACCCCCTGGCGGGTCATTCCAGCCTGTACGGCAGATGCCACATCTTGATCAAAATAGTCTAGGAGGCGACTTTCCCTGACGAGTTGAATGACTTGGGAACCCATCCCTGTCAAGATGCAGGCAAACTCTACGCCGATATATCCACCGCCAATGATGGCCACTCGTCGGGGTTGTTGCGGTAGGCCAAAGATGTCGTCAGAGGTGATCGCATGTTCGATCCCAGGGATGGGCGGCTTGATGGGTTTGCTGCCCACTGCAATCAAAACTTTGTCTGCGGTGATTGTCTTTCCAGCGATTTCTAACGTGTGGGCGTCTTGAAAAACAGCTTCCCCTCGAATCAGTTCAACGCCTGCTTTCTGAAGCGAGTCTTGATGAACCTGATTAAGGCGATCGATTTCATCGTGCAATGCTCGAATAAAACGTTGCCAATCAAACTGCTCAGCCGTCAAAAAGCTATTCTCACTCAGATTCCAGCCATAGTCTGTTGCGTCCTGCGGAAATAGAGAAAACCTAGAAGCATGGACCATCAATTTTTTGGGAATGCAGCCCCGATTGATGCAGATGCCACCAATGTGATTCCGTTCGGCGATCGCCACCCGCGCCCCATGAGCCGCCGCCTGCTTTGCTGCAGCCAACCCACCCGAACCTGCACCAATCACAAAGAAATCATAA
The DNA here is from genome assembly GCA_041746655.1 of Elainellales cyanobacterium. GTDB lineage: Bacteria > Cyanobacteriota > Cyanobacteriia > Elainellales > Elainellaceae > JBGTGR01. The sequence continues at coordinate 19,078 of JBGTGR010000042.1, forward strand.
TCAAATGTCATGCACCTACCTAACTCACAGATCTAAATTTATTTACAAAATACGACTCATATTCCAGCACACATTCCAGCAACACAGTGCACCGGGCAGATTCTATTCTTCAACAAGATACAAACAAATTTGCAGGCTCAAATCGGTCAAAAGTCAGGCCTCAGGTGAATGAATGATTCCAAGAAAGTCCTTCTAATTCTCTATCGTGATCAAGTTTCTGAAACTTTGATCATTTAATCGGCTTTATAACTCCTCTGATAGATGTTTTCTGGTATGAAAACGTGGGAAATTCAGCTTAGCTTTTAGACTTACATGTATCGATTAGGCAAAAACGTATGGATATTGTTCGAATTATTTGTGCTATTTTTCTGCCGCCGCTAGGGGTATTTCTTCAGGTCGGGATTGGGCCGCAATTTTGGATCAATATCCTTTTAACGCTTTTGGGCTACATTCCCGGCATTATTCACGCTGTCTGGATCATTACTCGTAGATAATCCGGATAGCAGAAGCCTTACGAAGGAATTGGCTTAGCTCCTAACCCTAACCTTTAATCAAAATGACACTTCTAGAAATTGTGCTGTTGCTGGCGATCGCGGCTATCTGTGGGGCACTCGGTCAAGCTCTAGTCGGGTACTCAGTCGGAGGGTGTCTAACCTCTATTATCGTTGGCGTGGTGGGTGCTTATTTGGGGTTGTGGGCAGCCAGAAGCTTCGATTTACCTACGTTTTTTGCCCTTAATGTCGGGGGAAACACGTTTCCTGTCATCTGGTCGATTTTAGGTGCGGCAGTTTTTTCAGCCGTCTTGGGCTTGCTCAACCGAGGAGCAACCGGACGCCGATATTAGAACGGTGGGACACATCGTTGATGCCTGTGGAGTCGAACCCGTTGGGGTGGCAATGAAGCAGGAAACCTCAAGAGCGATCTTAGGAAGCCCGCGCTCTACCCGCTAGGGTGAGCGTCGGGAGGATGTCACCCTAAGACAGCCGCAGCATCAGACTCCAGATATCCCAGTGCCTCTAGCTGCGTCAAAACCTTGGCAACGCTTTCATCCAACGTTTCCAGGTCGGTTCGGCATTCGATCTCAGGCGTAAGGGGTGCCTCATAAGGGTCATCAATTCCGGTGAACTGCTTGATTTCCCCAGCACGGGCACGCTGATAGAGTCCTTTTACATCTCGCTGCTCACACACTTCGAGCGGTGCATTGACGAAGACTTCTACAAAATCTCCAATCCGTTCACGCACTTCATCGCGAATGTTGCGATAGGGAGAAATTGCAGAGACCAGCACGATAACGCCATTGCGGGTCAAGAGGTGAGAAACAAAGCCAATGCGGCGAATATTTTCATCCCGGTCTTCCTTGCTGAAGCCCAGACCGTGGGTCAAATTTTGACGCACGATATCTCCATCCAGGACTTCAACTTTGTAGCCTCTATCTCGCAGCTCTTGCTCTACTGCAATGCGAATAGTGGTCTTTCCTGCGCCACTCAAACCTGTAAACCAAACCGTCACGCCGCGGTGGTTTAAACTCATAGATAACTCCTTTTGTAACGCCAACAGCCTTGACCGCAAAAAAATTTCGAGCTAGAGCCCCAGTTGAGTTTTTCAACTTTTCTGCACTGTTTTCTGCACTGTAAATAATATCATTGCGGCAGACCCGTAGCTTTTGACTGTCTACTCTCTTCACGCAAACGAGTCAAGGTCAGGAGAGAAATCTTGGATGAGTGAAGTTTTGTTGAAGTTTCCGCTTAGGGGAGCCGTTGGAGCAGCCAGAAGTAGGTCAGGCTAGCTATGAAGTGGGCGATCGCCAGCGTCGAGTTAGACAGCACCACCACAATATCTAGCACTCGAATAATTTGCTCTGGGTTGTAGATCGCGACACCCTGCGGTTGGGTCAGCAGTTTGGCTAGCAGGATACCAATCCCCATCTGAGCTCCCAGCAGCGTGATGCCAGTACCTACCAGACTTACAATCAACCCAATCTGAATGCTGCGAAATGTGTCTCCCCTCTGAGGATGTCGAGCCGGATCGGGATGCCGCAGCCGACGCGCTAGATGGGTATAGCGAAAGGACAGAAATGAATTAAACGCAAGTGCAAATGTGCCACAGGCGGATAGAAAAATGCTAAATCCCGTGATGGGGTTGTGGGCATCCTCAGCAACAACATTGCCGAAGATGGAAACTCCCAACATGATCAGCGCTGCAATCGTGACGACAAACTGGATCCAAAAGCTAATCCAGCCTCCTAGTCGGAGCCGCTCAGCGACTTCCTGAAGCTTGGTAGAGGGCGACCGAGTCAGACCAGGGTTGGGCATAACAATTTTTACGAAAATAGAGATGGCGAATTAGGCATTTTGCTCTAAGTTTTGCTCGATTGAGATTTGCTCGACTGAGAGACTGAGAGAGTATTGCTGAACCACCCCATCTTATTGCTATCGCTTCTAAAACACCTAAGCCTCGATCCAAAGAAGTAGTTGTAGTGCCTTCTTGGGAAAATTAGGTTAGATCTCAGCAAAATGGCAAAAATCGAATCTTACCTTCAAGATGCAATTGGGGAGGATTCTAGAACTAAGGTGAGACAAAATTATTGCCAATATGTAGCATTTACGAGCTTTATTCTCTGTTTTTAGGCAATCTCTCCAGAGTTAGATAAAGTTATTCGCTGAAAGCACAAAGAATGTGACTTGCGCTAGAGGAGCGATCATGGCTCGACTTCTAAGCTTTATGAGGATTGAAAAAGTGCCTCTCTTTGCAGAGCAAGCAATCTGGCTCAGTTTCTCCAAAGTTGCTGAAAGTGATGCAGATAGGGTGCTTTGTTTTGTTTAGTAGATAAACATTAATTCTACAGATCTCAGTCAGGGCTTAAGGCTCTGTCGTCTGAGCTTTATTGCAGCAACCTAGGGAGTCTATTTGTGAGAAGACTACTTTCGTTTTTTAAAACGTTACGAATTGGCCAGATCATGGCTATTTTTGTAGCTGGAATTGCGCTATTTATGACCACCGCTTGCAACAACGGTGATCTACGTGGCGCTCGACCAGATAATCCTCCCGTACAAATGGGTGGACGCAACAATCCACACATGGTTGGGGGTGATGGCTACACCAACTATAAAATGAGTCCTGATCCAAGTGTGGCAGGGCCAAAAGCAACGGGCGATCGCGCCGATCTAGGTTTGTCGATGGACTCGTTGATTGCGACTCATGACATCAAAAGTGACGCATCTCGGATGCTATATCCCGGTGACCGCGAGACGGCGACTAGCAACCCAGATATTGGTGCTCGCGACCAGCAGCGGTTTATTGAAGATACTCAGCGCATCCCTGCCCAACCTCAACCCATCCTAGATCGGAGTGACCCGGACGCCAAAATTCTAGAGAAGATCGGCCAAGCATTTGAAGATGCCTCTGAATTTATAAAGGATGGTGCCGAGTCTGCAACCGAATAGTCTTTTGAATGTCCTTTGAATGTTTTGGCTTGGGGACTAAACAAGAGAGTGAGGCTGATTTCGAAGCTGCTATCTCATCTAATCAATGCATGAATGTAACTGGAAATCAGCCCAAAAATTGAATTGATTTGAATTGATAAAGACAATACGGAGTATTGCTATGAACACCTTAACTTCCTTCGTGAAGCGTTTTCGACTTGACCGCATCTTGGTTGTTTGTCTGGCAACTGTGGTCTTGCTAATTACCACGGCCTGTAATCCATCCTCACCTGAGGTATCTGGAAAAGGGGGTGATTACCATGAGCCCGTTGCGAAAAATACCGATCTGTATGAAACCATTCAGCCTCGCGAAGGCGGCATGAATCAGTACAGCGACACTGATCCGCGTCGGGATGCTTCCCGCGTACAGCGCAAAGCTGAAAACCTAATCAACCGCTCTGAGGAAAACCTCCGCAAGGTTGATAGCACCGAAGATTTTGCTGAAAACTATCGCAGAGGCAGACCCGTTGGCGAGAGAGCCGAGAATGTAACTGACCGAGTGGGCGAGGCTGCTGAGAATACAGCAGAAGACTTCGCAGAAGGAGCGCAGCGGGGCGTCAAGAATTTGCGCCGCAATATTGGAAATGCAGCTGACTCCACTGCTGATCGGGCTGAGCGAGTTGGCGATCGCGCTCAATCTGCCAGCCGTGATCTCTCCAAGCAGGCTCAGCGAACTGCTGAAGACGCAGCAGATGCTATTGGCGATCGCGCTCAATCTGCCAGCCGTGATCTTTCCAAGCAAGCTCAGCGAACTGCTGAAGACGCAGCGGATGCCATTGGCGATCGCACCTAGGGTCTCTTGAGTTGCTGTTGAGTTAAGTCATCACAACTGAGCCAGAACTGAGCCAAATTCCATCTCCTCTCCTCGATCCAATTGGGGGGAGGAGATTTTTGATAGCTAGCTTTTCCATTCCAAGTGAGCTTTAGAATGCTTGCTTAAAATATTTTACTACTGAAAGAGGCCCAGCAATATTGCCAGACCTCTTTGCTCATCATCCATTGGGGGCGATCGCCTGCCTAAAACTACATACCCATCGTATTGAAGATGAAGTAAGCTAGAGCACTGCCGCCTACCCCTCCGAACAAGAAGCCTAGAGCATATTGGCTCCAGCCCGAACTATGGTGAAACTCTCTAGGAGCATCGGGTGTGGTGATGGTGTGAACTGGCTTAGGAGGATGGCTCATTGCGTAGAGCACGATTGCACCTGCCGAAATTAGGATCAGGCCAATACTGGAAAGTAAACCAACCAGATTGGCAGTATCGGTATCCCGCAGGGGGCCAAGTGTGGCAAAGGGTACAAATACAATTAGTCCGTGGACAATTCCTACCTCAAGCCCTCTGCGAACAGGATTGACGTTGTCACGGTAGGCCGATAGGCTATGGAGATATTTTTTGGCGAGGTTAGAAGCATTGATAGGAGTTTCTAGATTGCCAATTTGTGGATCACTGCCAGAGGGGTAAACGACCTCTCTGTTTCTTGGATCGCTGGGACGATCTTTGGTTGCAAGTGCGGTTTGACTGGGTTTCATATTTAGATTTCCAGATAGGCTTATTCGCACTAATGCTAGGCAAATGTAGATTTGGCTAGCATCATCCTTAAGCTGGAGGTCCCTTAATATTTTGTTATTTTCTATCGCAAGCAAGACTACTTTGAGCCTACGAGGTGGGCCAGGTTGCACGCGACACTTTCCCGATGCTTTCCTGACACTGATGCAATCTTACGGTGCGGGTCTCTCCCACGACGCGGGCCTCTCCCACGGCGCGAGTATCACCTCTGGCTAGCCGACTCAAGCTTTTTATATTGATTTTGCCAAGATTGGGCGTAAAGTCCTGTCTGAGCTAGTAGCTCATCGTGGGTGCCCGTTTCTACAATTTGCCCAGCTCGCATCACATGGATGACATCAGCCCGCATGGCTAGGGTAAATCGGTGCGTGATAATGAGAGCAGTGCGTCCATTCGCCAAGGCCCGAAACCGCTCTAGCCAGTCAAATTCGGCCCAGGGATCCATTGAGCTGGTCGGCTCATCTAGAATGATGAGTTGGGCGCGCCGCAAAAAAGAACGAGACAGCGCCAAACGCTGCCATTCTCCGCCGCTAAGTTCGCTACCACCGGGAAACCATTTTCCCAGCATGGAGTCATAGCCTTGCGGTAGACGGCTAATGGCCTCGTGAATGCCTGCCCCTTGTGCTGCAGCCTCAATTTCAGCTCTGGTGGGCTGAGCGGAGAGATCGCCCAGCGCAATATTTTGAGCGGCGGTGACGTAGTAGGGAATGTGGGCTTGAAACAGCACCGTCATCAGGCAGCGCAACTCTGCAACAGCAAAATCTCGGATATCAACTCCATCAATCTCAATGCAGCCAGCCTCCGGATCGTAAAAGCGGCAGAGCAGTTTGATCAGGGTGCTTTTCCCGGCTCCGTTGTCTCCGACGATCGCCACTACTTTCCCTGCTGGAAGCCACAAGTCAAAGTCTTGCAAAACTGGATGGGTACTGCCTGGATAGCGGAACGTCACCTGCCGAAACCGAATGCCTTGCTTGAAAAACTGAGGGATGGGCTGTGGTTGAGCCGGATCAATGACCTGCGGCTGTAACTGCAAGAATTCAAATAAGTTGCCCAAAAATAGGCTGTTGTTGTAAATCTGGCCTAGGTTGCTGAGGAGCGATCGCATCATCCCCTGTCCTTTATTGAAGGCCTGATAAAACAATGCCAAATCGCCCAGTGTCATTGCCCCTGCCAGTACTTGTCGCCCGACCCAGGCGATCGCCACCCCCGAAATCAGCAACCCGATGGCTGCCGCCCCCAATCGTGTCAGGCTTTGCTCTTTGACAATGGCCATCTGTTCGGCGCGCAGTCTTGCTCTCAAGCTCTGATACGCTGTCTTGAAGTAGGGACCCAAATTGAACAACCGCAGCTCAGCAGCAACCGGGCCTTGGGTGAGCAACAGCTCGTAATATTGCAACCAACGGCGATCGGTCGTCCTCCGTTGCCACCAGTCGTGCTGACGACGATTGAGACGAATCAAAACATAAAACGCTGGTAGTGTACTCCCCAACAGCACCAGAGGCAGCCAGAGGCCATAGGGCAATAGCAGCGCCACCATTGTAATTAGCGTAATACCGTTTTGCAGCAGCCCACCGCTATTTTCGAGCAGTGCCAGCGATCGCCCACTCGCATCACTCCGCGCTCGATTGAGATGATCGTAGTAGTCGGAAGACTCATAAAACGCCAAATCTACTTCAATCGATTTCTGATGAACCAGCCCACTCATGTAGTCTTGCACCAGTTCTGATTGCAAAGTGCGTACCCACTCGATTGCGCCTCGTGACAGCTCCATGACCAGCAGCAAGCCTACAATCCAGCTAACTGGCATCAAAACGGGTTGAATTCCTGTCCAGCTGATGCCTGCCCCAATCGCGCTAACGAGTCCATCCACCAACAGCCGCGTCAGGTAAACAATAGCGCCGGGTAAAAGCCCCTGAACCAACAGCAGCCCTAGCCAAACTAGGGTCCAAACATGAGACGCGGCCCAAATCAAGCGGAAGGTTTGGGGTAGGTAGGAGAGTTGGGCGATCGCCCGCCCAAACCGACTCTTTAAAGCGCGATAGACCATGTGGCAGGAAAAGAATGATTGCCATTCAGTCATCCTGCCTCACTGCAGGTAAATCCGGGAGAGTGGTCAAAGATGGTGGTTTGATCACCCATTAGGTATTTCTAAATTCATTCATAGGGAAGGCGGAAACAAGCCCCCATCAATGGGTAAAATCACGGGGTACTGTTGTGATGGGCGCAGAGATGGGCTGCAAATGCAAATGATCCTTTCCCTGGAAGAACAAGCAGCGCAGTTTCGGCAGCTTCAGAGTGGGCTGGGCGATCGCTGGCAGTCGATTGAGCAATTTGATCGGGCAGACTACGACATTCTGGTCATTCCCTCACTGAGTCTCGATCAACGAGAACTCCGAAAGGTGCAGGGCATTCACCATTACGAAGAACGTCTCCTGTTTTCTTTGATTCGTCTCCGTAATCCTCGCACCCGGATTATCTACGTTACCTCTCAGCCGATCCATCCCAGCATTATTGACTACTACTTGCAGTTGTTGCCGGGGGTGCCGTTTTCCCATGCGCGCGATCGCCTGTTGCTACTATCGACCTACGATTCTTCCTACAAAGCGCTGACGCAAAAAATTTTAGAGCGCCCCCGCCTGATCGAACGCATCCGCCAAGCCCTCCGCTCCGATCGCTCCTACATGACCTGCTTTAACTCCACAGCCATGGAGCGAGAGTTATCAGTGCGTCTGAATGTGCCGCTGTTGGCTCTAGACCCTGATTTGCTCTACTGGGGAACCAAGAGCGGTAGTCGCGAAATCTTTGCTGAGAGCGAGATTCCCTATCCAGACGGCAGTGAGTTGGTTTGGCAGGATGAAGATCTAGCGGCGGTAGCGGCGGATCTCTGGGAACGACAGCCTACCCTGAAGCGAATGGTTGTCAAGCTCAACGAAGGCTTTTCGGGTGAAGGGAATGCGCTTCTCGATCTCAGACCCTTGCAAAATGTGGCTCCTGGATCGGCATCGACTGCCGAACGAATAGCCGTGATTCGCGATCGCTTTGAGCAGCTGAGTTTCCAGTCCGACCGGGAAACCTGGGCCAACTTCAGCAGCCGCATTCCCGAACTGGGTGCGATTGTGGAAGCCTTTGTGGAAGGGGAAGAGAAGCGATCGCCCAGCGTCCAAGGCCGCATTACGCCCCAAGGAGAAGTCGAAATCCTCTCCACCCACGACCAGATTTTGGGTGGGCCAGACGGGCAGATTTTCCTGGGTTGTCAGTTTCCTGCCGATGAAACCTACCGTCTTCGTCTGCAAGAGTGGGGCTACAAAATTGGCAAGGTATTGGCAGCGAAAGGAGCCATCGAGCGCTTTAGTGCCGACTTTATCGCGGTGCGACAGCCAGAAGGGGCTCCCTCCGGTAGGCGCTGGGATTTGCAGGCGATCGAAATCAACCTGCGTAAAGGTGGGACGACTCACCCCTTTATGGCGCTGAAGCTGCTCACCAATGGCCGCTATGACCGTTCGACTGGGCTGTTTTACAACCAGCAAGGCATTCCTAAGTACTACATTGCTTCAGACAACCTCCACAAAGAGCACTACCGAGGGTTGCTGCCCAGCGATTTGATGGACATCATCGCCTTCAATCGGCTGCACTTTAAGAGCACCACCGAAACCGGGTCTGTGTTTCACCTGATGGGCTGCCTTTCCGAATTTGGCAAACTGGGTCTGACCAGCATTGGCGACTCTCCCCAACAGGCTGAGGATATCTACAACCAGGTCATTCAAGTTTTAGATACAGAAGCCCAAACTCAGGTCCAAACTCGGGCTACTCAGTCCACTCACTCCGACTCCATCTCGTCTCCGGTGCCCCCCATCAGTTGGAATGGCAACCGCAGCTAAGTCAGACGTGGGGGCGGATGGCAGGAGTGGGAAATAGGCGCTGGAAGGCTGCATCGCGATCGCCCAAAGTCTCATAAAAAAAGAAAGAAACTCCAGCAAACTGGCGGCTGCGGACAGTCTGCACCTGGGTTTGAATCTGCTCCATGCTCACGGGGCGATTCTTTAAGCCCGTCAAAATTCCAACCCCCACAGGGATATGGGTCCGGGCGGCCTGCACCTCAGGTTGGCTCAGCTCATTGAGGAATGAACTGTAGCTATCGCGATAAATCTGGACGATCAGCTCTTCCACATAGCCCCGCCGTTCCCAAGTTTTCCAGTCTTGGAGGTAGGTTTCGTAGGCAAAGGTTTGAGGATTGGGCGAGAGCGCCACCAGACAGTCAGGCTTTTGGGCCTTGATCGCGTAGAATGTCCGCGCCATAAAGTCGGTGATCTTGTTGGCTCGCCAGCGCACCCACTCCGGATCAGCCGCATTGGTAGGAGGCCGTCTGCCCTGATGTTCTTGCTGATAAAGCTGAACAGTGTAAGCGTCGTAGCCCAGCTCAAACGGCAGACCAAAGTGATCGTCAAACTGAATGCCGTCTACGTCATAGTTGGCGGCAATTTCAGTCACCAAGTCTAGAATAAACTGCTGCACCCCTGGATGCATTGGGTTTAGCCAGACACGCGGATGAGTGCCTTCCATCACCACCTGGCTGCCATCTCGGCGGCGAGTGATCCAGTCGGGGTGACGCTGCGCCAAGTCAGAATTGGCGGGAGCCATGAAGCCAAACTCGACCCAGGGAATCACGTCTAGTCCGCGTCGATGGCCCTGAGCCACGGCCTCTGCCAACATATCTCGCCCCTGCAATCCGGGATGGGGATCAAGCGATCGCCCAATTACCCGTTCCGCCACCTGACTTGGATAGAGCGTATAGCCCCAATTCCAGACGGTAGGGTAAATCGTGTTGAAGTTGAGGCGATGCAGCCGCCGCACGGCCTGAGTCAGATTGCGGCGAGAAAACAGCACCTCGCTGTCGATATTAGTAAGCCAGACTCCTCTCAGTTCGGTGGGAGTTGGTGCAGACTGGGCGCTGGCTAGGATGGGAGAATGTCCGATCAGGGCGAAGGCTAGTCCGATTCCCAACAAAATCGCTAACCAGACCCGCCGCTTAAGTTTCACAAAATTTTAATGGCAATTGATAGTTTCTATCTTCGATAGATGGAGAGATAGACGCAAACCGCTTAGAGGATGTGCCAGACGCCTGTACAGTGCTTCCGGGTGTACAGTGTTTCCGGGTAAAGATAGCTATGTCAGGAGAATAAAACTTTGGCAAAATAGATAATGGTAGTACATATGATCTATTCTTGTGGTAGCAACGCCATCACCTGTTCAACAAACTTCTGATGATCCACCACTGGCTTCGAGATATAGTCGTCTGCACCGCTTTGTTTGAGAAAATTTTCGCGATCGCCTTCCATTGCGTGTGCCGTCACCAGGATAATGGGCAGGTTGGCCGTTTGGGGATCGGCCTTCAGCATCTGAGTAATTTTGATACCATCAACGGGTTTGCCTTGGTAGACACTGCGTGAGAGAGAGACGTCCATCAAAATGATGTCGATTTCCCTAGACTGGGCAATCTGCATAACCTCATCCACATTCTCGGTATGCTTGACTTCCAACCCACCCCGTTTCGTCAGGATTTTTGAAAACACCCGTGCGTTAATCAGGTCATCCTCCACAATCAAAACAGTTTTCATGGCGTTTTCCTCTTTTAGCTAATTCTAGGATGAAGCATTTTCAAGCTTTGCGATTTGATACTACTGTGAAACGTACACTAAACATCTGGCAAAAGTCAGTTGTTCTGACGGCCTCTTCGTGGGTGTACTTTCCTATGTGAGTCAGATAGAGGTCAGATTCATATCCGATGTTGCTGTTTACGACCCAATGCGCGAGTTTACAGAAGTTAACAGGATAACTATAAGGCAGTGATTTGGAAGTTGGGAACTTAAGGAACAAAATTCATGGCTGAACAGTTAAATATTCTTTCATCAGGCCAGGTGATTGCGACTGCACTGCATACAGAAGTGCAGCGGTCGTATTTGGAATATGCCATGAGTGTCATTGTCGGGCGAGCGCTGCCAGATGTGCGCGATGGGCTAAAGCCAGTACATCGGCGGATTTTATACGCTATGCATGAGCTGGGCCTAACGCCTGATCGCCCCTACCGCAAATGTGCTCGTGTGGTAGGAGATGTGTTGGGTAAATACCATCCCCACGGTGATCAGGCTGTCTATGATGCCTTGGTGCGGATGGTGCAGGAGTTTTCGAGTCGCTATCCTCTTCTGGCGGGGCATGGCAACTTTGGCTCGGTAGATAACGATCCGCCTGCGGCGATGCGATATACCGAGACGCGGCTGGCATCCATTGGTAATGAAGGGTTGCTCTCCGAAATCAACGAAGCGACGGTTGACTTCATCGGCAACTTTGACAACTCGCAGCAAGAGCCGATTGTTTTACCCTCTCAGCTTCCGTTCTTGGTGCTAAATGGCTCTTCCGGCATTGCGGTCGGAATGGCGACAAATATCCCACCCCACAATTTGGGAGAGGTGATTGATGGGCTAATTGCTCTGATCGATCGGCCTGATTTGAGCGATCGCCAACTGTTTAGCCTCATTCCAGGGCCAGACTTCCCTACCGGAGGTGAAATCATTGGCACCAAAGGGATTCAAGATGCTTATACCACCAGTCGCGGCAGCATCACAATGCGAGGGGTGGCCCAAGTTGAGGAGATCCCGGGAGGCGGAGGCCGCCAGCGTCGGACAGCCATTATCGTCACCGAACTTCCCTACCAGACCAACAAAGCCAGTTGGATCGAAAAAGTTGCTGAATTGGTAAACAACGGCAAGATCGAGGGAGTTTCAGATATTCGCGATGAGAGCGATCGCGACGGCATGCGAGTCGTCATTGAGCTGAAACGGGAAGCTACACCGCAGTTGATTCTAAACAAGCTCTACAAGCTCACGCCCCTACAGAGCAACTTTGGCGCGATCTTACTCGCCTTGGCCGATGGACAGCCTCGCCAGATGCCGCTGCGCGAACTTCTCCAGCAGTTTCTCAACTTCCGCGAAGAAACGCTAACTCGCCAATATCGCAATGAGCTAGAGCAAGCAGAGCGACGGCTGCATGTGGTCGAGGGGTTGCTGATGGCCCTAGACCATCTCGATGATGTGATTGATATTCTGCGGCATGCAGCAGATGGGACGGCGGCTAAGGTAACGCTGCAAGAATGGCTGAACTTGAGCGATCGCCAGACCGACGCCATCCTTTCCATGCCCCTCCGTCGCCTCACTGGGCTAGAGCAGCAAAATTTGCAAACCGAGCACGACGATTTGCAGCAAACTATGCAAGAACTTCAACTCTTGCTTGACAACCGCCGCGAACTGCTCAAAGCCCTCAAGAAGGATCTGCGGGCGCTCAAACGCAAATATGGTGATCCGCGCCGGACTCGAATTGTCAGTGAAGCCGAGCAGGCAGAGGAGTCGCAGGCTCTTGCTGAAATCGTTGTAGAAGAAACCGAGCAAGAAACCATTTTAGAGTTTACGCAGCGGGGCTACGTGCGGCGTCTCTCGCCCAAAGCGTTTAAGCGGCAACAGGCCAAGCAGGAGGCTCAGCCAAATGGAGCGACTACTACCCTTGAGGACGTAGACGACTTCACCACAAAGGTCGAGACGGCCACTACAGGCCAAGAATTGCTCGTGCTCACCCGCAGCGGCAAAGCTTACACCGTTACCATTGGCGATATTCCACCCACGCCCCGCAACTCAAAGGGCACAGCCTTGATTAGTCTTCTCCCTGCTGCTGTGCAAGGTGCTTCAGAGGCGATCGCCGCCCAGTTGGTATTACCAGACAACCCAGAAAATCTAGACCTGGTGATGCTGACTCGACGCGGCAAGATCAAGCGACTTCCACTAGGAGAGTTTACCAACCTCACAGGGCGCGGCCTGACAGCCCTCAAACTCAAAGACGAGGACGATCTGCTCTATGTCATTCCAACCCAAGCCCAAACTCAGCTTGTGGTTGCAAGTTCGGGTGGACGGATGCTGCGTTTTGAGATCAACGACGACCAAGTGCCTCTGATGGGCCGCACGGCTCAGGGCCTACAGGCACTGCGATTAGGAAAACGGGAAGAGCTAGTCGGCTGTGTGGCGGCTAGTCCAGAAGATGACGTGCTGCTGATTTCGGCTCAAGGCTATGCCAAGCGCACATCGGTCAATCTGCTGCGGCTTGCCAACCGGGGCGAAATTGGAGTACAGGCGATGCAGTTTGCAACCAAGACGGATAGCCTTGCAGGTCTTGTGCTAGCTACCCCCGGAACAGAAGTCATGCTGATCACCGATGCGGATCGGGCTGCTTGTTTGTCAATCGATCAAACCACAGCTGCCGGAAAGGGTGCAACGGGCAAACGCCTGCTCAAGTCTGACCGCAAGGAAAAGATCACTTCCCTAGTCGTGCTCTCTCCAAGTCGCCCGGAGGCCCCAGCAGACTCATGACATACTCCTGCCGCTCATGCTGCCGTATAGAGCGTAAGCTTCTCAGGGACTCCTGTTGCTGTATCAGACATTACCTGAGCTTTGTTTTGAGTCCACAGAATGCCCTACCGCAGACTTTGTAGCTTGCTTCCCGACAAGAGTATGTTCAACCTCTGTACTGTCAGAGGTTTACATACACACAGAAACACGAATTCGCTATTACTGGGTGCAACCCCATACTTTGAAAGGAATCCTTCAACGTCCTGATCGAAGAGATCTTCAAATTCTCTAAAAAATCATCCATATTGTGCTTGCGTGGCGTGCGGAGGCTATTTGCCCTTTTCAGTTTAGAGGTCGTCTGGTTATGGTTCAAAGCTCGTTATAAACCCTCTGATGGGAAAGCTGGTATTACCCATTTGCGAAAGTAGAGATAGCAATTAATTATTGGCACAATAAAAAACCCGGCGATCGCCGGGGAAAAGTACCTGAGAGGAATATTGAAGCTCTCAAGCAGTACTACTGCATTCTACAAGTTTAGATTTTCCAGCTATGCAGCAACTGAGGGTTTTTTATCTTGGGTACCTTTACGTCTCAAACCTTTCAATCCAAGAGTTCCCAGACTGATGAAAGCTAGGGCCGAGACCATTCCAGGCTCGGGAACTGCTTCATACTCAATCGTCTCACCTGGTAGTGATGGCACTAGGGGAGAAGGCTGGCGCAGCATTGTAGCCTGTTCGTAATCGTAGGCATAGCTAATGAGCTTACCCTCCTCATAAGGCTTTCCAAAGAAGGAGAGCGTCATGGGTAATCCCTGAGAACCAAATCCCATTGGCACCACAATACCTGGGAATCCAACTGAGCTGTAGCCCGCCACAATGGAAGCATTGGATACGCCAGGAAAAGATTGATACGTTGGATCGTCAACTGAGTAGACCGGGTTGTTGATTGGAGAAGCGAAGTTGGAGGTGTAAGGAAAAACCATAGCATCCAAATCATACTTCTCGAAGAGGGCAAGTTTGATTTCAGTTGCTTCAGGCAGCAGGTTCTCGATCAGGTTTCTATAAATTGGGTCATCTGTAGATGTGGTGAGAGACCTTTGCAGCAACCCTAGAACACTTTCCTGTACCGGAAGCGGAGAATTGATGACTTCTGTTTCATAAATCTCCAGAAATTCTTCTACTGTCTTGGGGACTTCTGGTCCGAAGGTTGCTAAGTATGCTTCCCAATCTTCCTTAAATCGATAATCTGCAATTCTTCTAATGTTTGGTGTTCCGTTGCGGACATAAAAATCAATGAACTCTGGGTCAAAGAAAACATCATCAATGATTTCCGCCCCCAGTTCTTCCAATTTAGCGATCGCCGCTTCTGCAAGTGCATCAATTTCTGGATTGCCACCAAAAAAGTCTCGCGCAATGCCAAGACGTGCCCCTTGCAGAGAGCCTTGAACTAAAAATTGGGTATAGTCATCAGAGACTAGGTCTGGGTTAGTAGGAGTCATGGGATCATTTGGATCGATCCCAGCAATTACATTGAGCAATAGAGCCATATCTGTAACGGTTCGGGCCATTGGGCCTGCCGTATCAAACGTCAGATTCTTGGGAGCAATACCATCACGGCTGATCAGCCCAGTTGTGGGTCGGAGCCCAACGATGCCATTGAATGCAGCAGGTCCACGAACAGAGGTACTTGTATCAGTTCCAACCGCAAGAACTGTCAAATTTGCAGCGATAGCCGCAGCTGAACCACTACTAGACCCTCCCGTATTGCGATTGAAGTTGTAGGGGTTGAGGGTTTGGCCATCAATAGTATTGTAGCTGCTCCCAGCGAACTCTCCCATTGAGGCTTTACCTAAAATAATGGCTCCAGCATCCCGTAGCGCCTGTGTTATGAACGCATCATCTGGTGGAATAGCATCTTTCAGGATGACAGAACCATTAGAGGTCGGCATATCAAAAGTATCAATGTTGTCCTTCAATAGTACGGGGATTCCATGCAGTGGACCTCTAGGTCCATATAGCTGGCGCTCTAAATCTAGTGCAGCAGCTGTCTCCAGTACATTTGGATTAATTGTCGTAATGGAATTCAGGAATGGGCCACCATCTTCATAGGCAGCAATTCGATTTAAATACAGCTGGACAAGTTGTTGAGATGTTAGCGCTCCAGCATCAAAAGCCTGATTGATATCTGCAATAGTGGCTTCTTCAAGCTTAAAAATTGCTGCTTGTGCGACCTCAACTATGCTAGCTGTTATTGTTGCTGAAATCGCAATTGTTGGAGCTATTGCTGCTAAAACGACATGTCTCACAGACTTAAACATAAGCATTGTCTCTAGATGGAACTAGAAACGATATTTGGGTGAAATCCGAAAATCTACAGTGTCTTTCAATACGAAAGACAGGTGAGCTTTACTAATTCTTTAAATATGAGGGCAAATAGTTATAGTGCTTTATCTTTTCTTCATAAAGGAGCCAAAGATTTGAAGTTATGGCGTTGCTAAATCAGGAGATGAACCTTGCTGCGATTGAGATATCATTAAACTTGAGGTAGTGAAGTAACAGTCGCACAGAATGAGACAGCATTTCTACGGTCTTTGAATAGCAAAGCATTTTGCGATGCAGGCGGGCTAGATAGTGCGATCGCCTTCATATTTCTCTACCACGGAGTAGGAAAAGCCTTTAACTGGGGACAGGCCACTCAAATGTTTTCTAGTCTCGGATTCCCTGGCTTTATGGGACCGATCACTGGCATTGCGGAAGTGATTGCAGGCATTTTGTTTGTTTTAGGACTATATCCCCGCTGGTCTAGCCTGGTGTTTCTGGTGGTAATGGCAGGTGCAATTTCCGGAGTCCATCTTCCGGCTTCTTTTGCTGCCGGGAGTCCAACGCCTGCTCTAGAGAGGGATTTGCTGATTGCTGCTGGAGTGATCGTGACCATGTCGATGGGCTTTGGGGCAATTTCCCTCGGTGCTTCTCAACGCTCATCGAGAACGGCAATGCCCCAATCTGAGTTTGAGTAATTGGCCTGACAGCCAACCAGAAATATAACTCCTTCAGGTTCTGCTTTTGTTAAAGGTAGCCTGGGGAGTTTTCTGTTGCTGAGAAGGATGGTGTACAATAGCCCAAATCAATGCCTTCCCCCAAGCAGGCGTCGCATTGGGTATCAGCGAGTAAAGTGTAGTTTTGCCAATCCGGTGAGACTCTACTACATTGAGGATTAATAAGGAGTGCCCTTGGCCTGCCGCTGTCGTTGTAGAGCTTCCTCATACCACTCCAACTCATCGAGGAATGAATCTAGACGTTTGGGCAAGGACTCACTCTGCGGTTGCCCGTCTGGGTCGAGGGAGTCGGTGATTTTCGAAATCGCGAACATCGTCGAGATAGTGGGCATACCCATTTCACCCAGAAACGAACGCAGTTGAATCGCGGCTCTGACGCCACCAAAGCCACCCACAGAGTAGGACACAATGCCAGCGGGGCGAAAGTAGTATTCTTCCAAAAAGTGATCCATCAGGTTGCTGAGACCGGGTTGGATGGAGTGGTTGTATTCTCCGGCGACCACCACAAATCCGTCAGCGGTGCGAATGTGCTCAGCCAGTTCCTCCATTTTGGCCGGGGCCTGACCAGGGTCATATTCTTTGTACATGCGATCCAGCAGGCCAAAGTCATAGACTTGAGCATCGGCAAAGACGACGTCGTGACCTCTCTGGGAAAGGTGGTTCAGAACAAACTTGGCGGCGCGAATACCGTTTCTGTCTCGTCGGTAGGAACCGTAGAAGACAATAGTTTTGAAGGACATGGTGACTCTCCTGAATCAGATCTATCTCAGTTTTTGGTAACCGACAAGAAGGCCAATCAATACCACCAGTTCCAGAACTCCTAAAACATAAAGAATAGCGGAACCTAATCAAAAATAGCGGCGGCATGGTCAGGGTTTATAAACTTATCTAAAATCCACATCAAGAAGACTAAAAATACACTGAGGCGAAGTAAAAGCAGCGCTGTAGCAATATGAGAATTAATGGAAGTCATCAACAATAGTCTCCAATACTTGTCAGCTAGGTTAGATCAGAAGAATCAGTGCGGCATAGAGAGAAGCTCCGCCCATGAACGACCAGAAGCAGGTTCTTTCCGCCTCAGGGAGTTCTTTTTTGAGAATATTGAGCAGGATACTACCTGCCAAGAAGGCCCAAACCATCGAGACAAAGAGTTTATTCAGGTACAGGGAACTTCCAGCGATCGCCCCCACCAAAATTGCTCCGGTCAGTATCCAGCGACCCCAGCGATCGTAGAGGATGGGGTGATGATCCCGAAGGGCATAATCCATGATGAAAAAGTGTAGGGCTGCGGCAAAGAACAGCAGAATACATTGCCATAGGTTGTGGTCCGATAGTTCTTGCAGCAAGTAGCCAAAAATGGCATTGATCAGGGCATAAGCCGCGATGTGAATGGCAAAAACCCTGGCTCCAGCTCGATCTCGTTCATCATTAGCAACCTTCCATCGTCGGGAGGTTAGCGCTAATCGATCCAACCCGTAAAACAGGGTCAGTCCCAGGAGGGCCAGCAAATAGACATGATTCTCCAGGTAGTTTGAGAGGGGAAAACTGGAATGAGTGATTTCTGCTTGGGCGTGGCTTAGTTCTGGAAAGATGTCTAGAAAAACGTAGCTGATCGATACGCCCCCGGCAAATGAAAGCCAGCGATATTGGGGAATGTAGGCATCCACCTTGAAGGTTGAGATAAATCCGTGGACAATCGCAAGTGCGATCGTGATGATCAGTCCAATCAATGGCATGGCATTAAAGACTTATCAGATTTGTCTCGATCAAAGCTGACCGAGTTTTTCCTGACGGCGAACCCGGTAATGATCGTATGCAGTGCAAATCCAGGCACCCACCAGCAGGAAGACGTTTTTGTCCCAACTGGCCTGGTTATTGGGAATTAAACTATCCGGACCAACTAAACCAAAGGCCAGAATAAAACTGAGCAACATCAGCAGCATCACAATGCCCGCCCAGCGCACTTGGCGGTTAATCACAAACAGTACTCCGACCACCAACTCCACGGGTGGCAGCAGAAAAGCGTAAGGGTAAGCAAAAATTGCGGGCAGTGGACCAATGCCCGCAAATCCAAAACCCCACAGTCGGAGTCTGAAAGTGGTCACGGTTTCGAGTAAACCGCCCGGTTCCCGCAAGTAAATAAAATTAGAAATAGCTCCCAAGATGAAGAAAATCCCAAGCAAAATTCGCATGGTGGCGATGGAGGCGCGCACTAGGTTGCGTTCAGCCTTAAGGCCGTTGAGTTCTTGGCGTTCGATTTCGAGAAGCATAGTTGGTTTCTTAGTTCTTAGTTTTAAGTTCTCAAAGTAATCATTCAAAACTCAAAATTCAAAGCTCATCCTTCTTACTCTTCTTTCGCTTGCAGCTGATTAATCAACGTCGGAATTCCGGTTGGTTTCCAGGTGGTTTCAAAGTGGATAGGCACGATGGCTCGCCACGTCAATAGGCCGCTGACGACGACGGCGAGACTAACGGCGGTATTGGCGGCCCACAGAGGCACCCAGCGGTGGGGGCTAGGCTCAGGCACCGGGGGCGGGATGGTATGGCGCTGCAAAATTTCGTCGGTGAGCCAACTGAGGGTGGCTTTGAAGTTGTGGACAGGGTTGGGCAGCAGTTCCAGATAGGTGGCTTGGCGCAGGAGGTGGCCGCTGCGTCCGGCAATCACCAGGCGATCGAACAGGTTGGCGGCTCCATCGGCGAGGCCCAGCTTCATCAATGTGCCGCGTAGTTTGACTTCGGCGATCTGGGGGGGTTGGCCCTGGGCGATCGCGTTGAGGTTGGTGGCGATCGCCGCTCCCTGCTGATAAGCCACTTGAGCTGTTGCGGGTTGGGGGTCGCTGAGTATCGTACAATCACCAGCAGCAAAGACTTCAGGATGGTCGGGCAGTTGCAGGGTCGGCAATACCCGCAGGCGTCCAGCCTTGTCCTGGTGATCGGGGGGAATGTTCAGGGTTTGAATGACGGGATTGACCCGATTCCCGGTGGTCCAGATAACGGTGTGGGTCGGCAGGTTGTGGACGTGATCTGCCTTTTTGTAGGTCAGGCGATCGGGCTGCACTGCAACAGCGGATGCTCCCGTCAGCAGATCAATGGGTACGAGCCGTTGTCGGAGGGCTTCCTCGACAGTTTCTCGCAGGCCGTTGTTGATGTCGCCTTTGAGAATTTCGCTGCTGCGGTTCACCACAACAACTTGCAAGTCGTTCACCAGGTTGCCAAATTTCTCAGCCCACTGGGGCAGCAGATCCCCTAGAGTAGAGGCCATTTCGATGCCCGCTGGCCCAGCGCCGATGATGGCTACCGTCAGCAGCGATCGCCGCTGGTCAGGATTTTGCATCTGGCTGGCCTGCTGCAAACATCGCCGTAAATGTTGTCTTAAATGGGCGGCATCTTCCCCAGTGCGGAAGGGGAAGGCATAGTCTTTCACCCCCTGAATACCAAAGTCATGGACGGTACTCCCTAGCCCCAGCACCAGATGGCCGTAGTTATAGCTCAGCCCCGAGGCCAGATTGACCCGCCGTTGCTCCAGATCAATCTGGGTAACAGTGTCGTGGATAAAGGTGATTTCATCACAGTCGAGCAGGTGCTCGTATTTAGGCCAAACCTGCTGTTCACTCAATTCGCCGCTGAGGAGTTCGTATAGCAACGGCTTGAATACAAATCGCTCTGATTTGTCGATTAACACAATCGGATGGGGATGTCTTTGCTGGCAGAGGTGCATGGCAGCAAATAAACCCACAAATCCGCCGCCGACAATTACAGTTGGAGATGGAGATAACGTCATTGCAAGACCTCAATAAAGCCAGGGAAAGGGTTTTGAGTTCTTAGTTTTGATCCCACTCATTCAAAACTCAACATTCAAAATCAAAACTGACTCATCTGTGTTATCTCTCATCCCCCTTAAGCTAACCTGATACTCAGATGAGAAAAAACTCAGAAAAATGTCAGCCCTACCTCAACTTCATGATGGAGGGAAAGTAGATCATGAAAAAGCCTCGCTAGGGAGGCTTTAACTAGACTTTCCTAGACATCAATTTCAACTTTTAAGGCGTCTAGAAACTTGTTGAATCCAATAAAGGTTTCCATTACTCCGAACGCCTCAACGAGTTCTGCATCGGTAATGCCAGCAGCTTTTACGGCTTGAAAAGATTCATCGGATACTTGATTGGCATTGTGATTGACTTGCCGAATCCAATTAACCAGCTTGACTTCTTTATCGGAAAAACCTACTTTCGCCAGATCACTGCGACGAATGGCACTCAGTTCATCGTCACTCAGACCCATATCCAACAAAATTTTCGAGTGGGCACAGATGCAATATTCGGTGTGATTATCCTGGGAAACGAGCAGCGCAATGGTTTGTTTGAGTTTAGGTGAAAGGCTACCTGTTTCTAGCGTCGCCTTGAATTTCTCCCAGTTGGCGCGCAACAGTGGCGGATAGTGGGCATAGGTTTTGAAGAGATTAGGAATGCCGCCAAAACCCTGCTCAATTTCAGCAAAGATGGCCTGAGTCTCTTTTGATACCTGCTCAGAATTTAAAGTGGCTAGATGAGGCATGTGAGTTTTTTGTGAATGCTGGATCAACACCTTAAGAACATGAGGTGGTTCGTGACTCATGAGTCTCAAGGATTTTTAGCGTTTTCAAAATGTTCAAGTTTTAAGGTAAACCACCAGACTGAGTAGAGTATAACGATTAGATGAAAATTCTCTGAGAATCTTCTTGAAGCCTGTGAGGGATTTATCTTCATACTTGGGCCAGTTGCCTAGATCTCCTCTTTTGGTATGGGATTCAGCAACTCAATGAGCCGATGATTTTCTGCGAATTCAATACTTTTGCCAGGAGAAAATTCCTGAACTGGGCTATGGGTCTTCAGTTCTCATAAAAAATAGAATCACTCCTTATGCCCACAGTCTGTTGATTCTCACCCCAGACTCAAGCAATTCTCAGGATTGGTCGGCATCCTAAAGGCAATGGGCCATCTCCCTCGCCCGTTTGTCGCCAATCCTCTAGCAATTTTATGACTCCGGAACATGACCGCTTGCAGGCTGCCCGTAACCCGCAAACCCCCTGGAAAAAGTGGGGGCCTTATCTGAGCGATCGCCAGTGGGGCACCGTGCGAGAAGACTACAGCGCCACGGGTGCAGCGTGGGATAGCTTCTCTCATCAGCAGTCCCACGCTCGCGCCTACCGCTGGGGAGAAGATGGCCTCGGCGGCATCAGCGACGACCAGCAGCTTCTCTGCTTTGCCCTGGCGTTGTGGAACGGTCGAGATCCAGTGCTCAAAGAGCGACTGTTTGGTCTCACGGGCACTCAGGGCAACCATGGCGAAGACGTCAAGGAATACTACTTCTACCTCGACAGCACCCCCACCCACAGCTACCTAAAATTTCTATATAAGTATCCCCAGGCGGAATATCCCTACGCTGACCTAGTGGCCGAAAACCAGCGCCGGGGACGGGGCAGCATGGAGTATGAGCTACTGGATACTGGCGTGTTTGACGACAACCGCTACTTTGATGTGTTTGTAGAGTACGCCAAAGTCAATCCAGAAGATTTGCTAATCCAGATTGAGGTGGTCAACCGGGGACCTGAGACCGCTACCCTACATCTGCTGCCGATCCTGTGGTTCCGCAATACCTGGTCTTGGGAAGATAACCGCGCAAAGCCTCTGCTCAAGGTATTCGAGGCTGGCGATCGCATCAGCACAATTGAAGCTATCCATCCGACTCTGGGATGCTACTGGCTCCACTGTGCCAGTGATAGGCAGTTGCCGTTGTACTTCACCGAAAATGAAACTAACTATGCCCGACTTTTCGGCGCAGAAAATGCCTCCCCCTATGTCAAAGACGGCATTCATGAAGCGGTGATTAATGGCCATAGGGAAGCAGTGAATCCTCAGCAAATGGGGACCAAAATGGCTCCTCACTATCGGCTGCACTTAGGGGCAGGGGAACGCCAGACCGTGCGCTTGCGGCTGAATCAGGCTGCGACTCAAGACGATCCCTGCGGCCAGGAGTTTGACGAAATCCTGCAAACCCGACGGCAAGAGGCTGATGCCTTCTACCAGGCGCTGACCCCCTTTGATTTGAGTGCTGACCAGCGTAACCTTCAGCGCCAGGCCTTTGCCGGACTGCTCTGGAGCAAGCAGTTTTACTACTATTCTGTCAAAGACTGGCTGCGGGGCGATCCGGCCATGCCCGCTCCGCCAACCGGGCACCAGCAGGGACGTAATTCGAATTGGTGGCATCTGGATGCCGCCGACATCATTTCTATGCCCGACAAGTGGGAATACCCCTGGTTTGCCGCCTGGGACTTAGCCTTTCACTGCATTCCTCTGGCCATGGTGGATGCCGAGTTTGCCAAGCACCAGCTCGATATCATGACGCGGGAATGGTACATGCACCCCAACGGACAGCTACCCGCCTATGAGTGGGCTTTTGGGGATGTGAATCCCCCTGTCCATGCCTGGGCCACCTGGCGAGTATACAAAATTGAGCAGAAGCAAACGGGGAAAGGAGACAGAACCTTCCTGGAGCGTGTCTTTCAAAAACTATTGCTCAACTTTACCTGGTGGGTCAATCGCAAAGACATGGAAGGCAAAAACGTCTTTGAAGGGGGCTTTCTGGGCCTCGACAACATCGGCGTGTTTGACCGTAGCGCCGAGCTACCTACTGGTGGACACCTCGACCAGTCTGACAGCACTAGCTGGATGGCCATGTACTGCCTGAATATGCTGGAAATGGCTCTGGAGCTGGCCCGAGAGAACCCGGTCTACGAAGACATGGCCACCAAGTTTTTTGAGCACTTCATCTACATCGCCGAGGCCATGAACCACATCGGCAATGATGCCACCCAACTCTGGGACGACGAAGACGGTTTTTTTTATGATGTGCTGCATCTGCCCTATGGCGATCGCATCCAAATGAAGATTCGCTCTATGGTCGGGTTGATTCCCCTGTTTGCGGTGATGACCCTGGACCCGGCGTTACTGGAGAGGGTACCTAGCTTCAAGGAACGGGTGGAATGGTTCATCGACAACCGCCCCAGCCTGAAGCGCAACATCGCCTGCATGGAAACAGAGGGGGTGGAGGAACGCCGCATGTTAGCCCTCTGCTATGCCACCATGGGTCATTCTGAACCTCAGGACAAACTGCGGCGGTTGCTGGAAAAACTGCTGGATGAGAGAGAATTTTTCAGCGACTATGGCATCCGAGCCCTCTCTAAATCCCATGCTGATCATCCCTACATCTTCCATGCAGATGGGCAGGAATACCGGGTGGACTACGAACCGGCAGAATCCACCAGCGGCCTGTTCGGCGGCAACTCCAACTGGCGAGGGCCAATCTGGTTTCCAGTCAACTACCTGATTATTGAATCTTTGCAAAAGTTTCACCACTATCTGGGCGACAGCTATCAGGTGGAATGTCCTACCGGGTCTGGTCGCTGGATGAATTTGTGGCAGGTGGCCAGCGACCTGTCCCAGCGATTGATAGGCATTTTTCTACAAGATGTGGCTGGTCATCGTCCCCTCTATGGCGGCATCGAACCTTTCCAAACCGATCCTCACTGGCAGTACCTGATCCAGTTTCACGAATACTTCCACGGTGATAACGGTGCCGGATTGGGAGCCAGCCACCAGACGGGATGGACTGGGCTGATTGCCAAGCTGATTCAGCAACAGGCGGAGTATACGACCAAACCAGCGTTAGAACCATTCCCTCCAGAAGGCCACAGGAATGGCTAAACCGACAACTCTGCAACTCGCTCTGGTTGGGGTAAGAAGTACTATTCAAGCACCTGATTCAGGTGGAGACCTATCCAATAGCTTGAACCAGTGGCAAAATCACCCGCACGACTGTTCCCTGCTCTGCTGAGGATTCAATGGAAAATTCTCCCTGGTGGGCCTCCACTATACGTTTGACGATCGCAATCCCCAGACCATTGCCGCCTGACCTCGTAGTAAAAAACGGCTGCCCCAGTTTTTCCAACACTTCTGGTGGAATCGGGGGGCCACCGTTATGAATGCTGACGCAGACGTGGTGAGGTTGGGGAGCAGAATTGATCCGCCAGGTGACTGTATTGCCCGCTTCCACCGCCTCGCAGGCGTTGCGAATCAGGTTGATAAACACCTGCTTGAGTTTGTCGATATCGCCCTTCATCCAGGCTTCGGAAAGAGAGGATTCTATCTGGAGTGCACGTTCCTGTGCATAGGGAAGATCGGCGATCGCCCCCTGTAGCTTCCGCACCAACGCCAATAGGTCGATGTCAATGACCTTCAGGGTTTGCTCCCTGGCATACTGCAAAATCTCATTGAGCAGCGTCTTAAGGCGATCGGCTTCTTCCAGTGCCAACTCCAGGCGCATCTGGGCCCGTTCCGGCAGCTCCATGCCCCGGAAGGATTCTAGCCCCATCAGCACCGTCGTTAAAGGACTGCGTACCTCATGCACAATCATCGCCGAGAGTTCGCCAATTTCTGCCAGTTGGGCCATGGCGGCTTGGGCCTGTTTGCGTTCAGTGATATTGCGAGCCAAGGCAATTTCGCGAGGATTGTCTTCACTGCCAAAGCGGCAGATGCTGACCTCTACCGGAAACACCGAACCATCCTTACGGCGATGCCAGGTTTCGATCACCGTTGTTGCTTGAAAGCTGAGCTCCTGCTTCAGGACCATCAATGCTTCCGGAGAAAGCTCAGCATTGATATCTGGCACAGAAAGCTGCAGCAGCTCCTCACGGGTATAACCCAAAGACTCACAAGCCCGTCGGTTTACGTCTTGCACCCGCCCTTGAGGACCAATCATAAAAAAAGCATCGGCGGCATTCTCCACGAAGGTGCGAAACCGAACTTCACTCTGCCGCAGAGCCGCTTCTGCCGCTTTCCGTTCTGTTACATCTCGTACTAAAGAAATGATGCAGTCTTCTCCCTCAAAGGGAATGACAGAAGCCGAAATTTCAGAAGGTAACTTATCGCCTGACTTGGTCAAACAGGTGAGTTCGTTCGTCCACCCATGCCCCTGTTTCAGTACTTGCTCGCCAAATGCGCGCAACTGATCCATTTCGTCGGGATGAATGGAGGATATCCGCACGGATTCTAGCAGTTCTTCACGGCTGTAGCCCAGCATTGCAGCGGCCCTGGGATTGGCTTCGAGGATGCGATCGCGCTTCGGATCAATCACAAAAATCGCATCGTTAGAGTACTCAAAAATGCTGCGTAATCGCCGATTATTCAGGTGCAGCGCATCCTGGGCTTGCTCTCTTTCCTGACTAACTTGATTGAGTTGCCTCTGAAGGTCCTGAATCTGTAGCATAAGCTTTGATTGACTAGCCCCCGCCCTTGGTGGTTGCTTATCTGAGCTGGCTCGCTGCGGTTCTGGGTGATCCACAATCCTCTCTAAGAAAATCAGTTCTCAGCAAAATCTAATCGGATACTCATACCTTACCAAAGCAGTATTTTGCTCAGTATCAGAATCCATACTATTTAATAGAGCATCCATTAAAACTTGCTTAAGAAGCGCAGTTGCTAACCCCTTTTGCTAGGCATTGCTGATTCCAAGTATGAAGCGATGGCTGAAAGCTATGAAGGCTAATTCAATATTGCGCAAATTCATACAGCTATTCAGCAACGCCATGTTCTCATAGCCTCTATTTGGATGCCGAGCAGCTTATTACCGATAAAGTCTCTTAAGCAGTTAGCCACTCATTCACATTACTCATACTGATGATATCTGCTATTGGGTAGTCAGATACGCGATCGTTGTGCCACCACACTAGGAGCCACCTATTGCTCCAGCCAAACAGAGACAGATCCGCCATTGCAGTGAAACTCACCCCAGCCATGTTCGTTGGTATATACCCATTCCTTCACATGCTCGGTGGAGTCGTAGAAAATAGCATTGGGCTTGCCGACTTCCATCCACTTGCTGCCGCCTGGGCCATCGCTGAGGAGGGTGGCCATTGCCTTAGGATGATCCGGATTGCCTAGACGAGTCCAGCCAATGATGTTGGGGTGATCGAAGTAGTCATACTGATCGCCATAGGCATAGTGTTGGCGGGCATACAGCAACTTGTCGATCATCCACTGATGGGACGCCATCCAGACTTCGTGTTGGTTGCCGTCTCGCCCGACATCAACGTAGTGTGCTCCGTAGTAGTCGGCGTAAAACACGCAGGGATAGCCTTCCCGACGCAGCAGAATGATGGCATAAGCCAAGGGCTTAAACCAGGGTTCAACGACCGACTCCAGCATTTGCAAAGGCTGAGAATCATGATTTTCGACGAAGGTAACGGCGAGTGCAGGTTGTTGCTGCATCAGCGTGCCGTCCAAAATTCGCCGCATGTCGTAGTGGCCTCCCGCTCGACTGGCACGGTGGAAGTTGTAGTGCAGCGGCACATCAAACAACGACATCCTTCCTTCCGTGATGCCGAGGAACCAGTGCAGCGCTTCAATATCGTCTGCCCAATATTCTCCAACACTAAACAAGTTCTGTTGGGCGTGGTGACGAACGTGATCTAGCCATTCGTTAAAGAAGAAAGCTCGGATGTGTTTGACGGCATCCATCCGAAAGCCATCCACACCAGTGGTATCTAGAAACCACTCTCCCCAATATTTCAGCTCACCCCGGACTTGCTCATGGCTCATATCCAGGTCGCAGGCCATCAAGAAGTCGTAGTTGCCTTCGCGAGGGTCTACCTCGGTGTCAAAGTGCTTGCCTTTGAGCCGATAAATTGTAATGTCCTCCGGATCATCCGCATTATGGTTAACAGCGTCAAAGTGCCACCAGTGCCACTTCATGCTGGAATATTTTTCTCCCCGGCCTGGAAAGTTGTAGTGGGACCAGATCCGAATTTCGCGGGGAGGGCCAGTTTCCTGATTCCGGTCGTTCCAGGCAACAGGAATAGCCTTCACTGTCTCAATCTCATCTGCACCGTTTCGGTGGTTGAAAACAGCATCAGCATAGATCTTAATTCCTGACTGCTGAGCAGCTTTGACGGCGGCCAAAAATTCATCCCGAGTGCCATACTTGGTGCGAATCTTGCTTTTGGAGTCGGTGTGGCCTTGGCTGACTAAGTCAATGTTTTTTTGCTCAAACTCACCTAGATCAAACAGATCATAGGTAGAGTATCCGACATCAAAAGGTCCACTGTTGGCCTTATAAGCAGGGGGAAGCCATAGAGCTGTGAAACCTGCGGTTGCTAAATCTTTTGCGGTAGCGGACAGTTGATTCCAGAAGTTGCCATCGGATGGAATGTACCAATGGAAAAACTGCATTATCGTGCCATTGAGTGGGGGCATGATGAACTCCTTGCACTGAATGCTAATCGCTGTTGAGAAATCTATACGTCGAGAAAGCTATCAAGGGTGCTAATTAAAGAAATATCGAGACTGAAATATCAAGACTAAAATTATCAACACGGCCTGACGGCTTAAACATCAACCCGTGTCTTGCCGATTCCGCAGAGTAATTCGATGGATTGGATGTTTTGCCCGTAAGAATTAGCTCACTCAAAAATTTTTATACTACGTTTGGAGCAAGTTACTGGAGTAAGCTTTACTCATGGCGATCGCTCACTGCTGTGTACTACCTATTCGTAGCTTACACTGAGTGGGCTTTTTGCTATTTAGCAGACTTTTCAAACGTCCTCTCAAGGTGATTCGTGAAGACAATATCATTTGAGTTTCGGCCTGGCACCATAGATGAGATCGTGTTTCGTGCCGTAGTGGAACGGAATGAGTATCGCATTCCTGACAATTTGCCGCCACACGATATCATTGTTGATATTGGAGCCCATATTGGCTCGTTTTCGTGGCTTTGCTGGAATCGAGGTGCCAGAAATATTGAGGCATTTGAAGCTGATCCAGTTAATGCAGAATATGCGCGAAAGCATCTTCAATCTACTAATGTTTCGGTTAAACAATTAGCTGTTTGGCGCTCTGACCGCAGTGAGCCGTTATTGTTTCATTCTGGTTATACAGAAATGTTGCCCGATGGTCCTGATCCAATAGGGGTGAATACAGGAGGGGGAAATGTGTTTTCTTCTTCCGGGAATGCTATCCAGACGACAACACTGGATGATGTAATTGGCGATCGCCAAATCTCGATCTTGAAGCTCGATTGTGAAGGCAGTGAATATCCTATTCTTTTAACTTCAAGAAAACTGAAGCAAGTTCGAATGATTGTTGGTGAGTATCATGTCATGAATGATATTCCACCCTTTGCAAAAGTGGAGGGCTTTGAGGAGTACTCGATTGGAACCTTGGTCAATCACCTTGTGGCGCAACGCTTTAAAGTCGAGATTGTCCCTTATCCCGATTCACGATTTTCGCCCTTTGTAGGCAGCTTTTTTGCCTTCAATATGGATTGGCAGTAACTGAAAACGCTCCATAAAGCAGTCTTCTTGTGCTGTAAGGACAGCTTCTGCTGGGGCATTAGGCCTCATGACAAGCTTGCCCTTACAGCGCACACAATCTCAACCTGTATTTCTCATTCCTGCTGCAATGCCGTTAATGGTGAGCAATGCACCCCTCAGCAACTCACCCCGACTATAGCGGGAGCGAATCACGCCGGAAGCCGCATGAGACTTGTGCTGCCGCAGACGTTTGAGCAGTGAAACTTGCAAGAAGCCCAGCGGCACAATCGTACCGTTGCGAAGCTGGACTGAGCGTTGTAGATCGGGGTCGCCATCTAGTAAGCGTTTGTGGCCCGTGATCGTCAACACCAGTTCACGGACGAGGTAATATTCACTGGCGATTTGATCAAATAGTTTTGCAAAGCGCTCCCGATCTTCAGGTTGCGATAGTTCTCGCACATAGTGATCGGCAATTTGAAGATCAACCTTTGACAGCGTCATTTCTACTTTAGAGATTACCATCTTGAAGAAAGGCCACTTGTGGTAGAAGTAGCGCAGCAGCTTTAGGTTTTCTTCTGGCTCCTCTTCCAAGAAGCTTTGGATGGCTGTGCCGACGCCATACCAAGAGGGTAGCAAGAAGCGAGTTTGCGTCCAGCTAAACACCCAAGGAATTGCCCGTAGACTAGATAGGTCTTTCTTGCCTCCTCGTCGGGCTGGCCGAGAGCTAATTTGTAGCTGACTAATCTCTTCAATGGGGGTGACTTGATGGAAGAAATCAATGAAGTCGGGCTGTTCGTAAATTAGCGATCGGTAGTGAACACGCGATCGCGCCGCTAGTTCCTCAATGATTTCGTGCCAGGGCTGAATATCATCAAAGCTGTTGCGCAATAGGCTAGCTTGAATGACCGCTGAAGTGATTGTTTCTAGATTATAAAGTGCTAACTCTTGGAGGTTGTATTTGGAGGCTAGTACTTCGCCTTGTTCGGTAATCTTGATCCGACCATCAATACTACGTCCCGGTTGGGCCAAGATCGCTTCGTAGGCAGGGCCACCGCCTCGACCCACGGATCCACCCCGTCCGTGGAAAATTCGAAGCGCAATGCCATACCCTTCTGCCGTCTTCTGGAGCGCTTGCTGCGCCTTATGGATTTCCCAATTGCTGCTGAGGAAGCCCGAATCTTTGTTGCTATCGGAGTAGCCCAGCATCACTTCTTGAAGTGACAAGAGGTGCGAGTTGGTCACTGTTCCAGCAGGCACGGCTTCCTGCTTGAGAGTTTCTTCTTGCTGTTGCTGATAGCCCCCTGCCAGCATGGCTCGATATAGCGGCGACTCAAATACCTGCTTCATCACGGTAGGAGCCCGCTGCAAATCCTCTACGG
Organism: Elainellales cyanobacterium; assembly: GCA_041746655.1. Classification (GTDB taxonomy): domain Bacteria; phylum Cyanobacteriota; class Cyanobacteriia; order Elainellales; family Elainellaceae; genus JBGTGR01. The sequence continues at coordinate 49,288 of JBGTGR010000042.1, forward strand.
TTTCAAATAATGGCACGACGCTAAGGGTACCCGTGCCAGTGGCTGGGTCATAGAGCCCTGCCTCTTTGGCCAGCAGCAAGACTTCCAGCAAGTCGCTAGCATGGTGACTCATGCTAATCACATAGGTTTGGCAAATTTCTGCGCCAAACTCTTGATGTAAGCGGCGCACCATACGGAAGGTTTGAATGGTCTCACAGGCTGTTTCTGAAAAGGGCAGCTCCCCAGGAATGAGCGGTCGTCGAGTTTTTAGCTCTTTCTCTAGCCATTCCGTGCGCGCTTCTTCTGAAAGCTCGTTGTAGGGTTGAGGCAACACCTGTAAGTAATCCGCCACCTCACTGAGGGTGTCTGAATGGCGCGAGCTTTCCTGCCGAATGTCGAGACGAGCCAGATTGAACCCATAGATTTCAACCTGACAGATCAGGTTTTCCAAATCGCGGCAGCTCAACCCTGTTTCCTGCAGATTGCGCTGAATGAGCCGCAGCTCTGTCAAAAACTCAGCCCCCGACCGATACACAATGGCTGGGTTGATTTCGGGCTGCTCTTGGAAGCAATCGCCGTTGTAGAGTACGAGGCTGCGCTCTAGTGTGTTTTCTAGACGTTTTTGAATGTATGACAGCTTGAGGCGATAGGGCTCTTGGCGAAAGCGAATCGCAAATTGGTCATAGACTTCCGACATGGTGGACTGATCTTGCTCTAGAGACTCCAGCAAATCAGGAAGTACATCGCTCCAGTGCAGCGATAGGCTCAGCAGCTGAATTAGCTTTTGAACGGAGCCAATGTATTTTTTCAGGACGAGGTTGCGCTGATAGCAGGCGGTTTTCCAGGTGATTTGAGGTGTGACGGAGGGGTTGCCATCTCGGTCGGACCCTACCCACGACCCAAATTTGCAGAAGTCGTGACTGGGGGGGCGCATGTTTGGAAAGGTCGTTTTGAGCGCATGTTGGATGCGCTGGTAGAGTTGGGGAATTGCCTCAAATAGCACTTCCTGGAAGTAGTGGAGTGTATAGTCCACCTCATCAAGTACTGTTGGCTTAAACTGGTGCAACTCATCAGTTCGCCACCACAGCCTAATTTCTTCGGTCAGTTCTTCCCGGAGGGTGTTAGCTTGCCATGCTGCCATGCCAGAAGCTTGGGAGCCTTCTTCGGCGTGATCGAGTTGGCGCAGAATCTGAGCAATGCGGCGTTGCTTGTCGCGGATGGTGTGGCGAACAATTTCGGTCGGGTGCGCGGTAAAGACCAACCGGATATCTAGGTTCTCAATCAGATTTTGAATGTGCTGAGGCGGCACATTCAAGCGATGGAGTTTTGGGAAGAGTCCTTGAAAGGTGGCGGATTCTCGGCGGGAGGCGGTCTCTTGCAGGCTCTTTTCTAGTAGATCGGCCTGTGGGCCTCCGGTTTGCCCTTCGGACTCAGGGTAGAGCGGAGCGGCATCGCCAAACAAGACAGATTTGTTGTCAGCTGAGCTTTCGTAGGCGGCGCGATAGTGTTGCTGTTGGCCCCGTTGTTCATAATGCTGCTCGACGATGTTGATCAGCTGAAAGTAGAGGGCAAAGGCGCGAGCGGCCCGAATGGCTTCATTTAGATCGAGTTTTTCAACGACTTTGAGGGCTTCCAGTTCTTCTGATGAATCTGCCGCCTGACCTTCAGGTGAACACATTGCCCGCAACTGACGCAGTAGGTCAATGAGTTGCTGACCGCACTCTTGCTGCAAGACAGATTCCCATAAGTCCTCCACAATTTTGAGACGATGACGCAGGAATAAATCAGAAGAAGAGGCAGGCGTAATGTCATCTGCTTTAGATTCAGTTGCTATGCCGGAACGAAAAGCGTCATCGGATGAATGGAGGGTTGCACTCATGGTGTGTCCTGGCAGGAATACTTGACAATTTTATGGGGTTTTCAGCGGTTAATTCTAGTTCTTTGAGTTAATCAAAGAGTTCTTTGGGGATGTCTCGAAAATGGAGCAAATTGTGATCGCCCGTTCGCTGTCCGTTCCGATAGCGGCCCGATAGTTACCTGGTAACTATATCTGAGTTTTGATCTGAGCCTTGGAGATCTCCCTAGAATCAACGCCTGTTTCAGCAATATACGGCTGAATTCTGCTGACGGCTGGCGGGTTCGCAAAGCATCGCTATCATGATGAACTAGAGTCTGGTGTTCCTGCTGTGGAATTGGAGACATTTAGGAGGGGAAGGCGATCGCCTCGGAACACTTCTTCACTGGCTTCTCCCATTTCTTTGAAAAAAGTCGTGAGGGCTTGGGTTCCTAGCACCAGCAATAAAACAGGCCCTGTTGCTAAACTAATCAGGATCTCAGAAGACGATTTGGGATAAGTCATGACGTGGTTACCTCGTTTACTGCAGCGATCGCCCCTACAAAACTAAACCTACCAACTTGTGTTCAAATGCGGCGGGATTGTGCTATCCCTAGTAGGCAAGATTATTTAGATTGTAGTGCGATTCTTTTAATGTAAGCCCTTGATGCGATCGCCCTGATGTTACATTCAGCTCCAGCACAACATTCAAATCAGAATTCGAAGCCGAAGCGGCCCTCCTTGGCTCAGTGGATTGGACGGGCCGTTGGTTTGCCAGGGGTGCGGGTTAAATTTCGACTGCAGGGCAATCATCTCCATCTTCTCTGCGAAGGGTCGCCTTGTCCCGACCGGGCCGTTGTGCTCCATCATCTGCTGCGGAGCCTGAAGAAGACTGATATCAATACTTTGGTGCCTCAAGAGCATCCGCCGATTTATCAGGTGGTTGTGGGGGGGCGATCGCAGGGTAAGGAGAAACTAACCTGGGTGACATCTATTCATCTCGACCAGCTTGAGCGCCATCTGGCCCAGTTGCACCACAGTCAAGTGCACCACAGCCAAGCTTCTCAGCCAGAATCACCGTCAACGCTAGAGTTTTCGTCACCCGCTCAATCGAAGCCGACCCCGACTGCGACCACGACTGCGACCACGACTTCAACTGTGAGGTCAGCCTCATCTGCATCTGCTTTGATCGTGTCAAACCGCAGTTTGGCTAAGCAGGGTCAGACGGAGGCGATCGCCCGCTATTTGAGCGAAACTCTGAGTAGCCTGGGGATTGCAGTCGAAGTCAACGCCAAAACCCTGCCCTATCCAACCAAAGCCACATCAGCCGCGCCAGTGGGTGGCAAGGCCGCCGCTGGAAAGACGCCTGCGACCCATGCGGTGCGCCGGCTGTGGATGACCTGTGAAGCGGTTTATAGCCCTGAACCTGCGGTCATTGGCGAGCCAATCGCCCAAAAACTACGGGATCTAGAACTGCAAGGATATCGGGATGCCCTAGTGCTGATTCAGGTGCGGGGTGAGCCTCGGCCTGACTGGGGGCTGCGAGTCGATTTGACGCCGCCCGAAGAGATGTTGAGAGAGTGGGCGCGCTGGGGAGATATCGAAGCGCTGACCCGCTTACTCAATCAAGCTTTGGCTAAGGTAAAGGTCCGTCTATCGACGGCTTCGCTCCAGGATTCGACGCTGCATTTGTTTTGTGCTTGTAGTCCGGGAGTGGGCAAGCAACAGCCGAGTGCAGCGGAGCCAGACCAGCAGGCCGTCCGGGAAGCTGTGATTCCGCTCCTCGAACGCCTTGCTCCCCAAGGGATTCACGCGGCGACCCTCTATGGCCAAGCTGCCGAACAAGTCCAGCCTATTTGGGTTGATTGGCTCAATCTTCCAGCTGCCGAGCATCCAGCCTTGGCAGATTCTACGCTAGCCTTGGCTCAGTCGGGGGACTTACAGGCGATCGCCTTCTTGCTCAATCGTCTCCTCAACCCCAACCTAGACAAGCAGTTGGCAACAGGCGGCACGCGGATTCAGCTTTTGTACCGAGACGACTTGCTGCATGTGATGAGCGATGCCCCCATTTGTCCTCGTCAGCGTCGAATCGGGCCAGCTGTGGTTAAGTTTCTGCGTCAGCTCAACATTTCTGGCCTCACAGGGGTACGGGTCTATGGACGGCGGGCCGGACAACGACGACCCCTCTGGAGCTATGGGTCAGACTTTGAGACGCGATCGCGACTGGTGCCCGAAGCGGCCCCCGAATTTGCAGCCACAGATGTCTACGTTGGTGACTTGATTGCCTCGTCGGAAGAGTTGACAATCCGGCCAGACCTGACGCCTGCCGATCTACAAAATGCATGGCAGCGCAGCCGCCAATGGATTGCTCAAACAATACAGCGATCGCTATTGCAAGCCCAGCTTTGTGTAACACAGTCGGAGGCAAAGAGCCTACTGCCCACCAAGAATAAGACCGACTCAGCCAGCTACCAAGGCGTCGGAGTCGCAATCATTTGGGGTGCGGTAGGATTACTGCTGACCGTTCAAACCGATTGGCTCTTGGGCCGAACAATGCAGAATCTAGAAACCGCTGCCGTTGCTGAAACGCAGTCGGAACCACTCCCTTCGGCCCCCGCTCCGTCCGTGCAAGCAGAGACGACCGCCCCTCAGGAAGTCGTCGACTTTCCGCTCCCCGATCTGTCGTTGCAGCAATCATCGGGTGATGACACCTCTGTGTTTGATGGGTCAGGATTTACCCAATCTGGCGATGCTGGCGTGAACTGGGAAAGTTTGACAACAACATCTCCAACAGATCCAACGACGTTTTCCCTGCCCGTCAACTTGCCCTACACGCCTGAAGATTCATACCGACAGCGAGCTGCCCTAGCGGCGCTATCAGACGACCTGCCTTACCCCACCTTCAACAGCCGACAGCTCGACCAAAAACTAGCCCTCTATTACCAGCATTTGGCAGAGTCTGGCCCTCCGGATGTACTAGTGATCGGCAGCTCTAGAGCCCTACGCGGTGTCGATCCGGTAGCGCTACAGCAGTCTTTGGCTGGGTTGGGCTATGCAGATATATCTATTTTTAACTTTGGTATCAACGGCGCAACCGCACAGGTCGTTGACTTAATCGTGCGCCAGATGCTCACCCCCGACCAATTGCCGAAGCTGATTGTTTGGGCCGATGGGGCTCGGGCTCTCAATAGCGGACGAACCGATGTAACCTTCAATGGCATTGTTTCCTCAGACGGATATCAACAGTTTGCGTCAGGAACCTTGCCCTTACCTTCAGGACTCAATGCTCAGTCTCCTGGCACCGTTGGTATGCCAGATGGGGGAGGCTCTGCCTTGGGCGGAGGGTTGGCGGCGTCTTTAACCGCGAGCTACGATTCGCTCGATCGGTGGCTGAGTCAACGGTTGGCTGGCATCTCCACTGTGCATGAAGAGCGCGATCGCCTCAAGGCCTTGTTCCAAAATAGCTTCGCCACGATCTTGCCGCAGCCTGCACCCCAACGCCTAACGCTGCAACCTACCGGAGTCCCAGACGAAGAGTCAGCAGGTGAATTTCCGATTTCTGCCTGGGGCCAAGAAGGCATGATCGACTTTAATGGTTTCCTGTCATTGTCAATGCGGTTTAACCCTGCCACCTACTATCAGAAATATGCCAGGGTTGCGGGTAGCTATGACGGCGACTACGAGGATTTTCGCCTAGTGGGTGGACAAACCCAATCGCTGCTGGCGTTGTCTCAGTTCACCCATACTCAAAATGTGCCGCTGATATTCGTCAATCTACCGCTAACAGACGAATATTTAGACCCGGTTCGGATGCAGCATGAACAAGCCTTTAGGCAGCATATGTTAGAGCTATCTGTTAACCAACCCGGTCTGATCTTCCGCGATTTGGGTCAGGCTTGGCCGACTCAGCATGATTACTTTTCCGACCCCAGCCACCTCAATCGCTATGGAGCCTATGAAGTCTCAAGGCGGTTGGCTCAAGACCCGATGATCCCTTGGGGCGATGCCAAATAAGCGCAATTAACTCGCATCACCACTCGCACCACTGCTCGCATCACCGCACAGTTGATCGCTACATCCTGCTTCTCTGAAAGACGAACGAAAGTTTAACGCTTACTTATTCCTCTCATAATCTTGCACTCCTACCATATCGGGACGGACTCTGAGCCATGCGGTGCAAGAAGTCCGAAGCCTAGGTAGGAGAGGAGAACCAGTATGAGTAATAAACGCAACTTGCGGGATAAATATTCCCGCCTTGCCCAAGGAGCGATTCCTCTACGGGATGAATACGCCCCCAACCCAGTCGATCAGGATGACGAGCCAATCTGTAACCGTTCCGACAATCCCAGCTTTGCCTCAATTTTGAATGCTCGTCTACAGCGTCGTCAGGTGCTAAAAGGTAGTCTTGCCGCTGCAGTCACCTCCATGTTTGCTGGACCTGCTATCAGTGCCCTCAAGTCTCGCCCTGCTGCTGCTAGCAGCCCTAGCCCATTGCTAGGATTTCAGGCGATTTCAGTGAGTGAAGCAGATACGATTGTGGTTCCAGAAGGATATACAGCCCGCGCCATCTTGCCCTATGGCGAACCCATTATGGGCAGCTTTCCCAGCTACAGCTTGAATAATACTGGGGTGGAGCAGAGCCTGCAGATTGGCCATCACCACGATGGCATGCACTTCTTTCCCATTGAGGGCAATTCACCCTACGAAGGTAGCTCGACCGATGGGTTGTTAGTCATCAACCATGAGTATATTGAACCGCGCTTTACCCATGTTGCTGTGGTAGGTCAACCCGTTAGTCCTGATGATTTTCCGATAAAAGCAGATGGCACCCGTGAAGCCGACCAGGTGCTGAAGGAAATGAATGCTCATGGCGTGAGTATTACCCATATATCTCGCCAAGCTGATGGTAGCTGGGGCATCGTGCCAGATCAGCGTAATCGTCGGATTACAGCCTTAACTCCGATGGAAATTCAAGGCCCTGTGCGGGGCTCTGATCTGGTGAAAACTAGATACAGCCCTGATGGGACGCGAACCCGTGGCACAATCAATAACTGCGCTCACGGTGTTACGCCCTGGAATACTTACCTCACCTGTGAAGAAAACTGGGCTAGATATTTCCTCAATAATGATGAAGACGTACCCCGTGAGCTAGAGCGCTATGGCACTTCTGCAGATGGCACTTCCCGCTATGGCTGGGAATTGGCAGATAACGGCGCTGATGAGTACATTCGGTTTATGGCTTCTGCAACCGCTGACAGTCCAGTTGAGGACTATCGCAACGAGCCGAACAACTTTGGCTGGGTCGTAGAAATTGATCCGTTTAAGCCTACCAGCACACCCGTGAAGCATACTTACCTTGGGCGGTTTGCCCATGAAAGTGTTGCATTTCAGCCTGCTGTTGAAGGTCAACCCATCGTTTGCTACTCTGGCGATGATGCTCGCTTTGAGTACATTTACAAATATGTCTCAACTCAGCCCTATGCGGCGGCGACGGCAAGCGGTGCGTTGCTCGATGATGGAACGCTTTATGTTGCTCAATTTAACGAAGACGGCTCAGGAGATTGGATTGCTCTAGAGTTTGGCGAAAATGGGCTAACGCCTGAGAATGGCTTCCAGGATCAGGCAGATATTCTGGTCAATACTCGCACAGCTGCCGATTTTGTAGGTGCAACTAAGATGGATCGCCCTGAATGGGGGGCAATCGATCCACGTAATGGGATGGTTTACTTCACGCTGACCAACAATACACAACGCGATGCAGAACAAGTTGATGCAGTGAACCCTCGTCCTGAGAACAATTGGGGTCACATTGTTCGCTGGAGTGAGGTGGATGGTGATCCAACCGCTACATCCTTCGAGTGGGATCTGTTTGTGTTGGCAGGGCCAGAGTATGATAGCCGCAAACTATCCAACCAAGCTTTAAACGAGGATAATATCTTTGCCTGCCCCGACGGACTCTGGTTTGATGCGGATAGTCGTCTATGGATTCAGACAGATATAGGTGAATCGGTCATGAATCAAGATGAGTTTGCTCAGTTTGGTAATAACCAGATGTTGGCAGCCGATCCAAACACGGGTGAGATTCGTCGTTTCTTGACGGGGCCGATTGGTCAAGAAATTACCGGAGTTGTGACCACACCGGATCAACGCACCATGTTTATTAACGTTCAGCATCCTGGCGCAACCACCTCTGAAGAGGACTTTGCGGCGGGTAACATCAACTCGCGCTGGCCAGACGGAAATCCGGCGATCTATCCTCGCTCCGCAACGGTAGTGATTACCAAGGATGACGGTGGTGTGATCGGAACCTGATTTTGATGATTTGATTTGGATTCTGTGAATGTAACGGCAAGAGTCACGGGGTTCTTGCCGTTTTTGTTGCGAAGAATGCTTGAGATTGAGAAGTTAAAAGTATCTTCTCTTGCGTCTTCTGGCGATCGCCTTCCGTTCGCGTTTTTCTAAAGGAGTTTCGTGATAGCGCTTGCGTTTCACATCAGCCAAAATTCCAGCTTTGGAAACTTGCCGTTTAAATCGGCGCAAAGCAGATTCGATTCCTTCATTTTCGCCAACGACCACTTGAGACATGCAGTTTTTTCCTCCTGACACCGTAATAGAAATTTGGTACATCACTTCAACGCAACAGCTGCATTTCCTGCCATTGCTTCCTAGAAACTCAACTAGCCTGATCTAAGGGGGATGTCCCACTGATCTAGCTATTCATCAAGACGCTCGTAGCAATCCCTACAGCCGAATTTCTAAAAAATTTTAGCATATAGATTTTTGCCCTTGGGAAGCAGGTCGGGAGGGCTACATTGACAGCCAAATCGACAGTCAAATTGACACAAAAAAGGGCCAGTATGTCTGACCCTCAATTGCCGCTTTTGGCTTAATTTGGAATGCCCTAAGCAAACTAGAGTTTAGCTTTGGGGTGCAGGCTCTTTAGCCAAAAACTTCTCCAGTTCAGTCAGAGCATCTGCATCGACCTTCGTTTGCATGGGGCAAAACTTGGGACCACACATCGAGCAAAACTCTGCCGTTTTGTAAATGTCGGCGGGCAGCGTTTCGTCGTGATATTCTCTGGCTCGCTCAGGGTCAAGCGACAGCTCAAACTGGCGATTCCAGTCGAAGTTGTAGCGGGCGTGGGATAGCTCATCGTCGCGATCGCGCGCTCCTGGCCGATGACGAGCAATATCTGCTGCGTGGGCCGCAATCTTGTAAGCAATCAGGCCGTTGCGGACATCCTCAGCATCGGGCAAGCCCAAGTGCTCCTTCGGCGTCACATAGCAAAGCATTGCAGTGCCATACCAGCCTGCCATTGCTGCTCCAATTGCGGAGGTAATGTGGTCATAACCGGGCGCAATATCTGTCACCAAAGGGCCTAGCACATAGAAAGGCGCTTCAGAGCACTCTTCCATCTGCTTACGCACGTTGAACTCGATCTGATCCATCGGGACATGCCCTGGCCCTTCCACCATGACCTGCACGTCATGTTCCCAGGCGCGGCGGGTTAGCTGCCCCAGAGTTTTAAGCTCGGCTAGCTGGGCCGCATCAGAAGCATCATGCTGACAACCAGGCCGCAAGGAATCTCCCAGGCTAAACGAGACATCATATTTCTTGAAGATCTCAATGATGTCGTCATAGTGGGTATAAAGGGGGTTCTGCTTGTGGTGGTGGAGCATCCATCGCGCTAAGATGCCACCGCCTCGCGAGACAATCCCGGTAATTCGGTCTCTCACCAAAGGCAAATGCTCAATCAAAATGCCTGCGTGGATCGTCATATAATCGACCCCTTGCTGGGCATGTTTTTCAATCACATGCAGGAAGTCATCGGGGGTCAAGTTCTCGATCGTGCCGTGTACGCTTTCGAGAGCCTGATAAACCGGAACGGTGCCAATGGGAACGGGAGAAGCCTGAATGATGGCAGAGCGAATTTCATCCAGGTTGCCGCCTCCAGTGGAGAGATCCATCACCGTGTCAGCGCCATATTTGACAGCCAGGTGCAGTTTTTCGAGTTCTCCAGAAATATCGGAGGAATTGGGGGAAGCGCCGAGATTGGCATTGACTTTGCACTTGGAGGCAATACCAATGCACATCGGTTCTAGGTTGGGATGGTTGATGTTGGCCGGAATGATCATCCGACCGCGAGCAACCTCTTCTCGAATTAGCTCAACGGGCAATTTTTCCCGTCTAGCTACGTAATCCATTTCTTCTGTGATGACGCCTTGACGGGCATAGTGCATTTGAGACACGTTGGCCTGCCCGCGACGCTTCGCGATCCAATCTTTACGCATATGGAGATCCTCAGATAAACAGCTTCCCTCCGCCGGTATGAGCCGGACTCAGGTTCTAAGGGTGTAATCTCAGCCTGGATCACGCAGGCACCCCTAGCTTGACTGAAATCTTACCATTGTTCTCACCATTGTCTGTGGGGAAGATTGAGCTTGCTGGTAAAACTCTGGAAGCGTTTACACTGCCATACAAAACGAGTTAATCCTTAAACTCAAAGAGACGCAACCCTCGAACAAAATCTGTGGTGAGTCCACAAACTTTTTCCGAAGGCTCCGTCTCCAGGAAAGTTCTACAGCAGAAACTGATGAGCAGTTGCTACGGTAGAGGATGGAATAACAAATCGGGGAAGAACCGATTGAACTCGATCAACATTCCTGCCGTAACAAACAAAACCAATGTTGCTAAGACAGGAGCGGTAGAGAGATACCGTAAAAGACCGGATGACATAAATACTCTCCCAACTAAAGGAATACAACCACAGCAATGGGAAATAGAAACTGCTTGCTAGGAAGAAAATTTTGCGGTTGATTTCTTTGAGAGATCAGCAAAATTTACTTCAGAATAAAGTCTTAGACTGTAAATCCAGACTGAGCAAGCAGAATCGATTAGCGCGGTGAAACCGGAATTTCTTCTTCTTTTGCAGTGAGTTCACCGCTAAGAAGTTCTTTCACAGCAGCCAAAGGCCAGGTGAATCCGGTGAGCATGATTCCGAGCGCACGGGGCACATCGATGATGATTTCCTGCATCTCGGTGTCCTTTTCTTTGCGGACGGCGATCAGGTAGGTACGGCCCACCCAACCAATCCAGCCTGCAATGTACAGGAACAAAATACTGGGGATAAGGAATTCTCCAGCGTGGTCCAGACTGCCATCCACCACAAGGTGGGGAAGCCCTTCTGAGCCGCAAAGGACATTGGAATCAGCATAGAACTGGAATCTTGCTTTGGCCTGAGGCGTTCTTGCTTTCTCGGCGCGCTGTAGGAAGGCAGGAGAGTCTCCACAAGGAGTCAATCCTGCAACATCAGCAGAGGCTGAGGGTGCAAACCCGAAAAACAGACAAAGTACAAGAGCCAGAGCAAACAATCGTCTCATGAGAATTGTTTCCCTTTATTACAAAGAGCAAAGGAATTTGTACAAAAATTAAGTTAGTTGTACAGGCAAAGCCCAACTTCAGAGCAATCATACTCTGCTGGGGAAACCCAGTAAAGTTAAGCTTTTAAAAGCAGTTTACTGACTCAAAAATACCTGATTGATGGCAAGTTAATGGCAAAAGTTTTAGCACTTGAAACAAGTTGTGATGAAACGGCGGTGGCAATCGTTCAGGATCGCCATGTCTTGAGTAATGTGGTGTCCTCGCAAATCAACATCCATCAGCAATATGGTGGCATTGTGCCGGAGGTGGCTTCCCGTCAGCATGTGGAGATGATCAACTGGGCGATCGCCCAAGCCTTTCAACAAGCTGAGCTGACCTGGGCTGATATCGATGGCATTGCAGCGACCTGCGCTCCTGGATTGGTGGGGGCACTGCTGGTAGGGCTTACCGCAGCGAAGACCTTAGCCATGATTCACCAAAAACCATTGATTGGGGTTCATCACCTTGAGGGCCACATCTATGCCTCATACCTCAGCTCACCCGACTTGCAACCGCCGTTCTTATGCCTACTGGTTTCGGGTGGCCATACCAGCTTGATCTATGTCAAAGATTGTGGTCAATACGACACCTTGGGCCAAACCCGTGACGATGCGGCTGGAGAGGCGTTTGATAAGGTGGCTCGCCTGATGGGTCTGGGCTATCCAGGAGGGCCAGTGATTGATCGGTTGGCGGCTGAAGGTAATGCACAGGCGTTTAACCTGCCAGAGGGGCAAATCTCGCTACCCTCTGGAGGCTATCACCCTTACGATTCCAGCTTTAGCGGCTTAAAGACGGCGATGCTGCGGTTGGTTCAAAAATGTCGGGACGAGCAGTCCTTACCCACAAACGATTTGGCGGCTAGCTTTCAATATACGGTTGCCAAGGCTCTGACCAAACGGGCGATCGCCTGCGCCAAAGACTATGGCCTGGATACGATTGCGGTCGGGGGAGGGGTCGCTGCCAACAGCGGCTTACGGCAACAACTCCAGGCCGCTGCTGAGCAACACGGGCTACGTGTGCTCTTTCCGCCGCTGAAGTTTTGTACCGACAATGCTGCCATGATTGGCTGTGCAGCGGCAGACCACCTCAACCGGGGGCATGTTTCACCCCTGACGCTGGGGGCGGAGTCGCGGATGGCGATCGCCGATGTCATGCGGCTTTATCAAACGGCTTCCTGAACGCGATTTTGCGATTAGCCTGCGTTTGGAAAGTGCTCAATCTGGGCATAACCGCTGAAAATCAGCTTTTGGCCCTGAGTCTCTAGGCGGTTGATCCGCATCATGACGCCATCTAGGTTAAACCGATCCAGATCGACCATGCCATTGAGAACTTTGGCAAAGCTAGAGGACAGCGCCTCAGAGATGCCTTGCATATCTTCCGAGACGGGCTCTGGGTCAAACTGAGCGTCCTGAAACACGATGCGCCGCCGCTTTTCGACCGCCAAGGTTGCCGACAAGGAAATGGGAACGCCTGCCCGGTTGGGCAAATCGGTTTTAGCCGCAATCTTGACCTGGTTGTCGGCTTGCAGCTGGACTTGTACGTCCCGAAACGAGAGGGCTTCTCCACCGGAAAGATTGGTCAATTCTTCAAGGTCAACATTTTTTAGATGCTTTTGCACCAGTTCGGCCTTGAAAGCATGATTGATGGCGGATTCAGACAAGACCACCTGCGCGACTGCCTGAGTGGGCTGCTTGAGACGGACTTGACCTGCCAAGACAGAGCCCGGATCAATGGCGACAGCATCCGTTTCAAACGACATTTCCTCCACTTGGAAATCTCGGCGGATGACCAAACCCCGGCCCTGCATCCGAAAGCTGTCAACGCTGCCCTGCAGTAGCTTGCTAGAAGGATGGCAGCGAATCTCTACCTCCACAGACTCACTCTGAGTAAACATGTGGCGGATGGATTGACTGACAACCGTGTTGAGCATCCGCTCTCCCAAGTCTGTGCCAGAACGGTTGGTTAAACCAGTGAGACCACCAAACATACAAATCGCGCTCAATATAAAGCTCCCCTTCTTTGTAACAAAATATAAAGGAAGTAACAATATGTATCGCTTCTCATTGCGTTAAGTTAATCCAATTATGTTTTTGCAAATTAATCCAGAACAGAGCTGGAATCTAGACGGCTAGTAAATCTTAGCCTCTAGGCGGCGGATCGACAGCGTCTCAACCCACTCAGCCGAGCCAGTGGTAAATCTGCTTTGAGAAAGAGATTCCCAGATTGGAATTTTCGAATGCTGTTCAAAGAACTGCTGAAAGCTCTAATCTATAGAGAGGGAAAGATGGGCATCGCTCATCTGCTGTAATTTTTGACAGCACTCCCTTTCTATCCACTTGACTCCTGAACTTGGACGCAGCGTGTGCCCAAAGCTGGCATTATTTACAACGACATCAAGCCTGTAGCTTGTCGCGTCGCAGACGAACTCAGGGATAAGCTGACCGCTTGCGGCTGGGACGTCTACATGGCGACGGGTATGGGTGGCATCTTGGGCTACTCAGAGCCTGACCGCCCCATTTGTCATACGCCTATTACTCAACTGGCCCCTGCCGAATTTGATCAGGACATGGCGTTTGCCATTGTGCTGGGAGGCGATGGGACGGTGCTTTCTGCATTTCGCCAAGTTGCACCCTGGGGAATCCCGCTGATGACCGTCAATACGGGGCATATGGGGTTTCTCACCGAGACCTACTTAAATTATTTACCTCAGGCGATTGAGGCCTTGCTCACCGGAGAGTACGAAGTCGAGGATCGGGCTATGCTCGCGGTCCAGGTCTTTCGTCAAGGCAATGTGGCTTGGGAAGCACTCTGTCTGAATGAGATGGTGCTACATCGGGAACCGCTCACCAGCATGTGCCACTTTGAAGTCAAGATCGGTAAGCATGCTCCGGTTGATATTGCGGCGGATGGGGTGATTGTTTCGACCCCGACCGGATCGACGGCCTATGCCCTCTCTGCGGGTGGCCCGGTCATTGCCCCGGGAGTTTCGGCTTTGCAGCTGATTCCGATTTGCCCTCACTCTCTGGCTTCGCGAGCCTTGGTGTTTTCTGAACTGGAGCCGCTGACGATTTTTCCAGCCATTCCCAATCGTCTGGTGATGGTGGTAGATGGTAATGCTGGCTGCTATGTACTGCCAGACGACCAGATACATGTGCGGCGATCGCCTTATTCGGCGCGATTTATTCGTCTACGCCCTACCGAGTTCTTTCACGTCCTCCGAGAAAAACTGGGCTGGGGGCTCCCGCATATCGCTAAACCTACCTCTGTCGAGTTGCCCTGAGGTTTGGTAGCAGGTTCAAAGCAAACGTCACGGTGAAAAGCGATGGGCTAGAATTTCGGAGGGCCGGATCTCACATCGTGAATGCTTCCTGCAGGAACGCTTCTTGCGGGAATGTTTCTTGTGGAAATGTTTCCTGCTGCTCTAAATCTAGGCTGCTTTCCCTATCGTGAGTGTCACCATGAATGCACCTCCTGTTCCCCATAGTCCTCGTGTTCTGCTGATTGAGACAGACGAAACGTTGGCCAAGCATATCAGCGCTGATTTACAGGAATCGGGTTATGACACGGCGATCGCCTACGATGCAGCCAACGGCCTCCAACAGGCGCTCGAGTTTCGCCCCTCGCTGATTGTGATCGATCGCCTGTTGTCTGGAGAGTCAGGGCTTTCCCTGTGCAATCATCTGCGCGTTGCGGGCAATCGGACGCCTGTTGTGCTGCTGATGGCGCGCGATGCGGTCGAGGATCGAGTAGCCTGTCTGGAAGCAGGAGCTGACGATTACTTTCTCAAGCCCTACCGCAGCGAAGAGTTTCTCAAGCTAGTGCGCCTCTACCTGCAGCCCGACACAACCAGCAACGAACAATTGCGGTTTGGGGAACTGGTTTTAGATTTGGCCACCCGCCGCGCTATCCGACACGGTCGTACTATCGAGTTGACCATGAAGGAATTCGAGCTTCTGAAGTACTTGATGGAGCATCCCCGCGAAGTTCTGACGCGCGAGCAGATTCTAGAAAACGTTTGGGGTTACGACTTCATGGGCGAATCGAACGTGATTGAAGTCTATATTCGCTACCTCCGCCTCAAAATCGAAGACGAAGGTGAAAAGCGTCTGATCCAAACCGTGCGAGGTGTGGGCTACGTGCTGCGAGAGCCTTAAGGCATCCACTCCAGGACAATTCCGACGCGGCTATCGCGAGCTTGCCGTGAGTTTTGCTTTTGGATGTCGGTGGCAAGGCGCAGGTGTTGGGTGAGAGCATATCCAGCAGAAAGCGTTGTGATGCCAACTTCCTCACTGCTGCTGCCTGGATTTACCCAACTCTGGGTTAAAGACAAATCGGCGGCCCCTGTCCGCGAGAGGGCTAACATTAGCCGCAGCCCCACATTGACGCCATCGGTCTGATACTGGTCGGTTTCGAGATGGCGATAGCCGACAACGGGCGCAAGGTTGACATAGCTCCCTAGCGGACGCACGTAATAACGTAGATCGGCTCCATAGGTGCGGCGATCGCCCTCAAACGTCTGGTGATAGTCTCCGCTGACCGTCAGGCCCGTTCGGCCCACAAAGACATCTTCTACACCCACATTGAAGCCACCCGCCTGCCCAGTCGAGGGAAGCTGAGAATACCCCAATCTGACGCGGGTCCGAAAGCTAGGGTCTTGTCTGATTTCAGATAAAACATCCGGCACCTCTTGCAGCCAGCGCTGTAAGACAGGACTCTCTTCAACCACAGCTGGATCAAGATTCAACTGTTCGGCGGCTGACTCACCGGAGGGAGCTTGAGCCATCGGCATTGCCCAAGCGTCTGTGGCAAGGCCCAGAACCAGGCTGAGAGTGGCACAGTAAACGCTGTCAAAAAACCTGTGGCGCGGATTTGACCTGACAAAAAATCCCATAAATTTGGCGCTGGACTGCTTGAGGATTTTAGCCCATCGCCGCCGTGATCAAAAAGCGGCCCTGTGCAATCCAGAGCCGCTGATAGAGGTGATGGTTTTCTAAATCAACAGATGTCGATTACCGAACAGTGCCTTCCAAGCAGGCGGTGTCGATCGGCTTGAGGAAATAGAGCCGCACCAAATTGATCGCATTGGAAGCGTACAACGGCAACTTCCGCAGAAGTTTCACAACTCCTAAAGCGTTGGAGTTGGCGATCGCCGACAGCTTTTCATTGTTTTGGATGCAACGATCGAGCCGTGCATAAAACTCTGGGTGCTCTACGTCCAAGACAAGAGGAAAGACCCGACCTGCGGTTTCATTCGTCTTGCGGATGACTTCAATATCGTACTCGCGCGCATCCAACCCCAACGAGGCATAAAAGCCAGACCGTTGGATGTCATTGAGATACATGGTGGCAAACACCGACAGCAGGAAGAAACGACACCACAGTCGTGCCTTCCAGTCGTTCAGGATTTGAGGCTGCGATCGCATCAGCGCATCAAAGAAATCACCGTGGCGATTCTCATCCTGACACCAGTTTTCAAAGAAGCGGAAGATTGGATAAATCCGGTTTTCAGGATGGGCCTGAAGATGACGATAAATCGTGATATAGCGCCAGTAACCAATCTTCTCAGATAGGTAGGTTGCGTAGAAGATGAACTTGGGCTTAAAGAAGGTGTACTTCCGGCTCTTGGTCAAGAAGCCCAGGTCGAGGGATAGATTGAAGTCTGACATCGCCTTGTTCAGGAATCCGGCGTGACGAGCCTCATCCCGCGACATCAGCGTAAAGCCCTCTGCCAGGACTGGGTTTTTGTCCTTCAGGCGGCGTCCCAGCTCCTTATACAGCAAGAAGCCCGAAAACTCAGCGGTGCAAGAGCGCTCCAGAAATTCGATAAAGAGCTGCCGCGTCTCACCGTCGATATGATCCCAGGACTGCTCAAATTCAGCATCCCGAACAAAGTGATGCCGATTGTAGTCAACCCGAAACTCTTCCAACATCGCCTCCATCTCGGCTTCGTTGATTGAGACGTCCATCTTGGCCATCTCATCGAAGTCGGTGGTGTAGAAGCGAGGCGTGAGGATAGTTTCCTTGGACGGGACTTTAACACCCGGCCTCATCTCTTCAAAACTCGGTTTCTTTAGGGAATCTACCATTGGTACTTCTACTCGTTGTGGTGTTGCGCCTTCAACGTCTGAGCGGCTCTCTGAATTTTTTATAGTTTTAGGCTGATCTGCTTGAGTGATCCCTTTGCACGGCGGCAGCAGGAAAGCGAGATTCAGCCGACTTAGCAGGCGCTAGTCTTTTCACGCTCTCTAGTCTACCAAGCTCCTGATGAGCAGTTATGCCTGCAATATTAAGAGTTGCAACACCTCGTCTCGCTTCGTAGTGTTTTGCAACATCGAGCAAAGGGCAATGAGGGGTTTGATGGGCGGGATGGCGATCGCCCGTAGGAAGCAGCAAAAATCCCGATACAAAATCCCGATACAATTGAGGCCTGTGTTTATTCATGGCTCCTATGTCTGCTGTCTCACCTGCTCCTTTCTCCCCCGAAGAAATTGCCTCAGAAGGGTTGAAACCCGAAGAATACGAAGAAATCGTCCATCGTCTCGGGCGACACCCCAATCAGGCCGAGTTGGGCATGTTTGGAGTCATGTGGTCAGAGCACTGCTGCTATAAAAACTCTCGGCCTCTCCTCAAACAGTTTCCTACTGAGGGAGCCAGAATTTTGGTGGGTCCTGGTGAAAATGCAGGTGTCGTTGATTTGGGAGACGGGTTACAGCTTGCCTTCAAAATCGAATCTCACAACCACCCCTCAGCGGTTGAGCCATTTCAAGGTGCAGCAACTGGCGTAGGCGGCATTCTCCGCGACATCTTTACGATGGGAGCCCGTCCGATTGCCATTCTCAACTCCTTGCGGTTTGGCGCTTTAGAAGATGCTCGGACTCGACGGCTCTTTGGCGGGGTTGTGGCCGGGATTGCTCACTACGGCAACTGCGTCGGAGTGCCGACTGTGGGGGGAGAAGTGGCCTTCGATCGCGCCTATTCGGGCAATCCTTTGGTCAACGCGATGGCACTCGGTTTAATGGAAACCGACGAGATCGTCAAATCTGGAGCCGCTGGCATTGGCAACCCCGTCCTATATGTAGGGTCAACCACCGGGCGAGACGGAATGGGTGGTGCAAGCTTTGCCAGTGCCGAACTCAGTGACAAATCAGAAGCCGATCGCCCTGCGGTTCAGGTTGGCGATCCATTCTTAGAAAAATCTTTGATCGAGGCCTGTCTAGAAGCCTTCAAAACCGGAGCCGTGGTTGCCGCTCAAGATATGGGCGCAGCAGGGCTGACCTGTTCCACTGCTGAAATGGCCGCCAAGGGAGGCGTCGGCATTGAGCTAGACCTCGACAAAATCCCGGTGCGAGAGACTGGAATGGTTCCCTACGAGTACTTGCTGTCTGAGTCGCAGGAGCGGATGCTGTTTGTCGCACACAAAGGCCGGGAGCAAGAGCTGATTGATATTTTCGAGCGCTGGGGCTTGCATGCCGTTGTCGCTGGAACAGTAATTCCAGAATCGATTGTGCGGATTTTGTTTCAAGGAAGTATTGCTGCCGAAATTCCAGCAACCGCCCTCTCCGACAACACACCGATCTACCATCGCGAGCTGATGGCGGAGCCGCCCGACTATGCCCGTGAAGCTTGGGCCTGGAGCGCCACCGACTTGCCCGCCTGTTCTGCAGAAGGCATCAAAGTCGCGGATCAATTCCAGAGCTGGAATCAGGTGTTCCTCACTCTTCTAGACACGCCCACGATCGCCAGCAAACGTTGGGTCTATCGACAGTACGATCACCAGGTGCAAAACAATACAGTGATGCTGCCCGGTGGAGCCGATGCGGCAGTGATTCGCTTACGGCCTGTCAACGCGGAACAAGAAACCGCTAGCTTTACCAAAGGAGTCGCGGCCACCGTAGATTGCAATGCCCGCTATGTCTACTTGCACCCCTACGAAGGCGCAAAAGCTGCCGTTGCAGAAGCCGCTCGCAACCTGACCTGTGTTGGGGCCGAACCGCTGGCGGTCACGGACAACCTCAACTTTGGCAGTCCTGAAAAGCTAGTGGGATATTGGCAACTGGCAGAAGCCTGTCGCGGCCTCGCCGAAGCCTGTCGCGAGTTTGCGACCCCAGTGACGGGTGGTAACGTTTCGCTATACAACGAAACGCTCGACTCAGACGGCCACCCTCAGCCCATCTACCCTACTCCGGTGGTGGGCATGGTAGGTCTGATTGCCGACCTAAGTCAGGTCCGGGGGCAAGGATGGCAAAGCGAAGGAGACAAGATTTATCTCTTGGGTCGTCCGCTCAATCATGCCTCTGCCGAAGTGACGCTAGGCGGTTCAGAATATCTGGCGGCTGTGCACAACACCGTTGCGGGTCGGCCTCCCACGGTCAACTTTGATCTGGAAAGGACTGTCCAGGCGGCTTGTCGAGAAGGGATGCGTCGGGGCTGGGTGCAATCGGCCCACGACTGTAGCGAGGGGGGGATCGCTGTTGCCTTGGCGGAATCTTGTCTGAGTGGGCAGCGAGGGGCCGTGATTCAGCTCGATCTCGGCTCAGTAGCTTTAGAAACCACATCGTTACGCTGGGATACTCTCCTGTTTGGGGAGGGGGGAGCCCGAATCTTAGTGTCGGTGCCGTTGGAGCATCAGGCTGACTGGGAATCCTATCTGCAATCTCAGTTGAAAGGCAATTGGCAGGCTTTAGGGCAAGTTGGCCCCGAAAAATCTGAACTTCAAATTGGCACGGCTGACAACCTTTTGTTAATCAACGTTACGATTGAGGAGATGGGCGATCGCTGGCTCAACGCTATCGAACGCCGCCTAACTCTTTAAATTTTTCTGCTTACCTGAGCAGATCATTATCAATGGCAGTTGATACTCTTAGTGAATCCTTAATCAAGCTGGTGTATTGGCGTACCAGTACGCTAGTGTTATGGGAGGGGATTCTTAAGAAATTGTTAACTGCTTTGTTCCCTGTTCAAGTGCGGTAAAGCTGATTCTGCTGAACCACTATCCTTAGGAGCCGACCCTTCGCATGATGCCTAATCCTGCTGATCATTCCCTTCCTGACCATTTGACGGGGCCAGCAATGTCTAATTCTCTGCCTGATCGACCTGACAAACCAGAGGAGGCCTGCGGAGTGTTGGGGGTATATGCCCCAGGAGCAGATGTTGCAAGGCTGACCTACTTTGGTCTTTATGCATTGCAGCACCGAGGTCAGGAGTCAGCTGGTATTGCTACCTTTCAGGATGATCAGGTTCATCTTTATAAGGAAATGGGGCTGGTGTCTCAGGTGTTCAACGAGAAGATCTTGGACGAGATGCCTGGTAACTTGGCAGTCGGACATACTCGCTACTCGACAACTGGGTCTAGCCGGATCTCCAATGCTCAGCCCGCTGTTGTTGAAACGCGCTTGGGTTCACTTGCACTCGCGCACAACGGCAACCTGGTCAACACGCCCGAACTGCGACAGCAGCTGTTGGAGTCTAAGTTTAATCTGACGACATCAACTGACTCAGAGATGATCGCCTTGGCGATCGCCGAAGAAGTCAATTCCGGCAAAGATTGGCTAGAAGGCTCAATTAGCGCCTTCAATCGCTGTCAGGGCGCTTTTAGTTTGGCGATCGCCACTCCCGTCGGCCTGATGGGGGTGCGGGATATCAACGGAATTCGTCCCTTGGTGATCGGTACACTTCCCACAGAGGGAGGGGATGCTCAGCATTATGTACTAGCCTCCGAAACCTGTGGGCTAGACATTATTGGGGCTGAATATCTGCGCGACGTAGAGCCAGGAGAGCTGGTGTGGATTACAGATCAGGGTCTGGCTTCCTTCCATTGGGCACCGCAGGCGAGTCGCAAGCTGTGCATCTTTGAGATGATCTATTTTGCGCGTCCCGATAGCATCATGAACGAGGAGAGCCTCTACAGCTATCGCCTGCGCTTGGGGCAGCATTTGGCGGCAGAATCTCCCGCTGACGTAGATCTGATCATTGGCGTACCAGATTCGGGAATTCCAGCTGCGATCGGGTTTTCCCAGGCTTCCGGGATTCCCTATGCAGAAGGACTCATCAAAAACCGCTATGTGGGGCGGACCTTCATTCAACCCACTCAGTCTATGCGAGAGTCTGGCATTCGGATGAAGCTCAACCCGCTCAAAGATGTCTTGGTGGGCAAGCGAATTTTGATTGTCGATGACTCAATTGTACGGGGAACCACCAGCCGTAAGATTGTTAAGGCGCTGCGCGATGCAGGAGCCACTGCTGTTCACATGCGGATTTCTTCACCACCCGTGACGCATCCCTGCTTCTACGGCATTGATACTGATAGCCAGGATCAGTTGATTGCGGCTACAAAGTCTGTTGAAGAGATTGCTGAACAGATTGGTGTTGATTCGCTAGCCTACCTGAGCTGGGAAGGAATGCTGAAAGCAACCCAGGAAGATCCCAATAGCTTCTGTTCAGCTTGCTTTACGGGCGACTACCCAGTGCTTGTTCCAGAACTAGTCAAGCGCTCTAAGCTGATGCTCGAAAAAAAGGTCCCAACTGCCTCAACCTCCGTATAGGGGAACTCAGGCTTAGCAAGGTCTAGGGTTGTTTGAACAAAACTGTCTAGACAGAATGTCTGGATAATAAAAAGAGGGGCTGCTCAGGTCCCTCTTTTTTTTGACATAGAGTTTTGCAAGGGCAATTTAGCTATGCCATTGGTACCGCAGGTTCTAGACCTAGCTGCTTCATGAGCCGCTCAATGTCGAAATGCTGCTCCATGAGATGGCAGATACACTGCACTTTGACAGGTTCATGAAGACGCACTTGGCCAAAGGTCCGATCAATAATCTCGACCGTTGTTAACGTATCTAGATCGACCGAAAGGATAGGAATCTCTAAATCCTCGGCCCGACTGATAATCGTCGCTGAAGGCGGCAGATGCCCAGTCAGAATGAGGCACTGCGTTGAAGTTTCGAGGGCTGCGAGTTGCAGATCGGTGCGATCGCCCCCTGTCACGACCGCCATATTTCGCGCCTTGCGGAAATATTTCAGTGCAGAGTTGACATTCATTGCGCCAATCGTCAAACTCTCGACCATCAAATCTAGGCGATCGGGCCGACAGAGCACTTCTGCTTTGAGCTGACGAACCAACTCTCCTACGCTGACGCTCCGAAGCAGCTCATTGCGCGGTAGGATTCCCAACACTGGAATTCCTTGATTTTCCAAAAAGGGTCGGAGTTGAGAACTCACAACTTCTAATTGATCAGCGGGGACATCATTGATTAAAACCCCGGCCAAATAGCTGCCCAAATGCTGCTTGGCTGACAGTAATGCATCAACCACTAGCCCGGAGTGAAAGCGGGAAACTAGAACTACAGAAGCATCCAAGCTTTGAGCCACTTGCAGGAGTGACAAATCAAATAAGCGGCCTTCGACCAGATTGCCAGGACCTTCTAACAGAACAAGGTCGCCGCCTGGGATTTGTAAGTACTGCTGTAAAAACTGGTTATAGTTGGACTGGTCTTCTCCAGATATCCGCTGAATAATGGTTGATTTTTCTAGGGATAGCAAGGTTGGGCGCAGACGGTTTTCTGCAAGCTGTAACGTTTCAGAAATGAACCGTACATCTTCATCCAGACCGTCCCCCTTTGACTCACTAGGGCAGGTGCCAATCGGCTTACCATAGACTAGGTCCAACCCTCTGGTCTGAAACTGGTGTGCCATCCCTAATACGGTTGCAGACTTACCGCTGTAAGCCTCAGTCGAACCAATTAATAAATACTTCGCGGATTTAGGCACGCCCCCACTCCATAAACTAGGTTTTTTAACTTATCGCTTTTTCCTCCTCATTGTAAGGGGACAACTTTTCTTCGCGAGCAGTTAAAGCGATGCTTTTAATCATCTAGCCGCAGCAGCTTACGGTAAAAGCCTTGAGAGAAGTCGATCAGGCGAGCACTTCTAGAGTGAAAGATAACTTCAATTAGATAGTCAACAAACTCAAAATTGGCCAACATAATCTCGTAACTTAGATCGGCATTCCCGTCAAACTGCATTCGGCAGCGGGTTAGATCGGCAGGCAGAGAAGAAACATTCCATGTCGCGACGAAAGGAATGCTTTCTCCCCCTTCAATTTTGCGAAGTCCTTCTAGGCTGCCCCGCTGGTAGAGGCTAATCGCGAAGGGTAATGCACCTCGTTTTCTACCCTGGTAGTAGGGGGTATAGACGTTAACATCGCGGGGGTTGGCAGGCTGAAGTTTTTCGATGGACATGCTTAGATCTTCCTCGCTTCCCGTTGATTTCGTAGTTGAAGATTGGACTTCTGAATGAATTTGAGAGAACAGAGCGTATCGCTGATCTCAGTTGAGGCTAGTATGCCCGATCCGCAAGGCTCTGTTAGCATTCTCCTAAATTATGAGAATTATGGGATGGGGCCGACTGGGACTACTTCAGATGTGCAGGCAGGGCAGCGGCTAGCCGCAATTGGAATTTTGGTGAAGCAGTAGGGACATTCTCGCTCGGTGGGTGGCGGTGGGGCCGCTTCTTCTTTGCGTCTGAGCTTTTGAAGAACTCGAATCACTACGAAAAGAACCAGCGCAATAATGACGAAATTGACGATCGCGCTCAGAAAACTTCCGATTTGGACGCCGGGGCCGATGGTGAGCTCTTGCCAGTTTCCGGCTGGGACTAATGGATTGACCAGCGGCATGACGATATCTTCGACAAAGGACGTCACAATGCGGCCAAATGCTCCGCCAATGATGACAGCGACCGCTAGATCAACCACATTCCCTTTGAGGGCAAATTCCTGAAAATCTCTCCAAAATCCAACTACTGATTGCCGCCTTCTTTGCATCGCTGGCCCTACTGCTAAATTTGGATGAATCACACTATGCATGATGATGTCCCATCCGTCTATAGCAAATCTCTTAATTCCTTGACGGTTCTCAACGATCAGCAACACGGGACGAAATGCAGGTTGAACATGCCGCTTGGAAGACCGTTCTGGAACAATATTATGAAGAAGATGAAAGCGGATTATGGTCTCAGCCAAAAGTCAGTGTTTAATGAAGGCGTTCTACAGATAGTGAGAGGAGAACGCTAGAATGCAAAAGTACATATGTACGATTTGCGGATATACTTACGATCCTGAAGTTGGCGATCCAGATTCTGGAGTTGCGCCTGGAACTGCATTTGAAGATATTCCAGAGGACTGGGTTTGCCCAACCTGTGGAGCAGGTAAAGATGACTTTGAGCCTGTTTAGCCTGGGTGCCTATTGCTGACTTTTTGCTGACTTTGGAGGCACATCGATTGAAGAACGGATATTTGCGTTGAATTCATCTTTTCGACGAGTCATTGTGATTGGGGGGGGAGCGGCAGGCTTTTTTGGGGCGATCGCCTGTGCCGAAGCTCATCCCCTTGTTTCTGTTGTGCTATTGGAGGCCAATCGTAAGCCTTTAGAAAAGGTGCGGATTTCGGGTGGAGGTCGCTGTAACGTTACCCATGCTTGTTTTGAGCCTGCGGCACTGGTACAGCACTATCCGCGAGGTGGCAAGGCGTTGAGAGGGCCGTTTAGCCGTTTTCAACCTCAAGATACAATTCGGTGGTTTGCCCGTCATGGAATCGCCTTAAAAACAGAGGCAGATGGTCGGATGTTTCCTGACACCGACGATTCGGCCACGATTGTGAATGGGTTGCGGTATGCCGCCGATCGGGCTGGGGTTGAGGTGCGGTTGCAGTCTCCGGTGGCGACTGTGAGCTACTTAAAGGCTCAGTTTCAGGTGCAGATGCGATCGGGTGAGGTGCTGGTGGGCGATCGCCTGCTTTTAGCAACCGGGAGCAACCCCTTAGGATATCGAATCGCTCAGGCAATGGGGCATCAAATCGAGCCACCCGTTCCGTCACTGTTTACGTTTAATGTGCCTGACCCAGAGTTGCGATCGCTGGCTGGCGTTGCAGTCGAGCCTGCCCGAATTCGGCTGTCTATCCCCGACCAAAAGCCGCTGGAGCAAACTGGGCCAATTTTGTTTACGCACTGGGGGCTGAGCGGTCCTGCCGTGCTCAAGCTGTCTGCCTGGGGCGCTAGAGTGCTGCACGATCATGAATATCGATCGACTTTGCAGATCAACTGGCTGCCGCAGTTGAAGCCTGACCAAGTTCGTCAACACCTCCAAGAGGCCAAACAGCAACAGCCTCGACGGGCGATCGCCACCAGCAACCCCTTGCCCCTGCCTCGCCGCTTTTGGCAATATGTCACCCATCGAGTTGGAATTGCTGAGGGCGATCGCTGGGCCGAGCTATCCAAAAAGGCCATGAATGCCCTGGTGCAGGAGTTAACCCAGGGACAATATGCCAGTCAGGGGAAGGGCGTCTTTAAAGAAGAGTTTGTCACTTGTGGTGGCGTTCGCCTCAGCGAAGTTGACTTTAAAACGATGGAAAGCCGCTGCTGTCCAGGGCTCTATTTTGCTGGCGAGATTCTAGATATCGATGGCGTCACAGGGGGCTTTAACTTTCAGAGTGCTTGGACGACGGCTTGGTTGGCCGGACAGGCAATGGGTTCTTGATGCTCTTTGCTGACTGATCTCTGTAGCGAGCAGGAATCAGCGTTCAGGAGTCAGTGATCTGGGGTGAAGACTGAGGTGTGAGGAGTAGGAATGTGGGTTGCTCAGGCGTCTTTGGTGGGGCGATAGCTATGGAGCAAGGTGAAAAACCGTTGTCTGTCAAAGCTTCTTGGATCGAGGCGGTTGCCGGAGCGATCGACAGTTTGATGGGTCGTGACCCGTTCATCTGGAATTTGAGTTTGAGCAATCACCCAAGCCAAAGAACGATATTGTGCTTCGGTGTAACCGCTGTGGGTGCGACGGTTGCCCCGACCGTCGGCAGGAGTTTCCAAAGAGATATGGTAGGCAAAGTTATTCACCGAAGGCGGAAAGGCCGCATTGGTGCGGACAGTTTCCACCCCGTTGGGTCCTACAAAAACAGAGTTGCCTGCCCCAAAAGCTCTGCGTTCGGGCGGCACGACATAAACCACGGTGCCATCCTGCCGGATCAGCGTATGGTAGCTGACTTGATCGCTGTCCCGATAGTGGGCCGTCTGGAATAGGCGGATGGCGCTATCTGCTGACCCCACAGTTTCGTGAATGACCGCAATTAGATCGTTATAGACTGGCTGATTGCCTGCATCGACCAAAAACCGCTCTCCATAGTTAGTTGGGTGGGCGGGAGCTTGCTGCTGGCGGGGAATGTAAGTTGACGGCGTGGCGATCGCGTCAGTAGCGAAACGATTTAAGGCAGATGGAGCCCCTGCAGATGGCTCTACAGACGGTAAGGCTTGTGCCACTGCCAGAGTAGACTGCTCCTGAATGTGGGCGATCGCCTTTGTCCCCAACGGCAACAACGCCATCATCAAAGCCATCAAGCCTAAGCTAATCCATCGCAAAAATCGAATCCGACCGTTCATAGAGCCTCACGAAAAGGGTTGGCCCTTATCCTCGCCTACGACAAGGCATCCCAGCAAGTCTGAATTTTTGCGCTTTGATGAGCAGGAGTGAGCTATCTCTGAAACTTTCTGCTTTAATCAAGAGAAATCAGGAGGTCATTCCAAATTCGTTCAGAGGATGACTCAAATAACTGAGCCTGCAAAAGGTTAAGATCTTAAATCGAACAAATCACGCAGACTAAAATCGGCACATGGCAGAAACCTTCTTATTCAACGCCCTCCGCGAAGCACTCGATGAAGAGATGGCGAGAGACCCCTCTGTTTTTGTCATGGGTGAAGATGTGGGTCACTATGGCGGCTCATATAAGGTAACGAAGGATCTCTACAAAAAATATGGAGAGATGCGTCTGCTAGATACGCCGATTGCTGAAAACAGCTTTACAGGGATGGCAGTTGGCGCAGCGATGACGGGCCTCAGACCCATCATTGAAGGCATGAACATGGGATTTTTGCTGTTGGCGTTCAACCAGATTGCCAACAACGCAGGCATGTTGCGCTACACCTCCGGCGGCAACTTCAAGATTCCGATGGTGATTCGAGGGCCGGGTGGGGTCGGGCGACAGTTGGGTGCAGAGCACTCCCAGCGCTTGGAAGCTTACTTTCAGGGTGTTCCGGGTCTGAGAATGGTGGCCTGCTCTACTGCTTACAATGCCAAAGGATTGCTAAAATCTGCGATTCGAGACGACAACCCTGTGCTGTTTTTTGAGCATGTGCTGCTCTACAACCTCAAGGAAAACCTGCCCGACGAAGAGTATCTGTTGCCGCTAAACAAGGCCGAAGTGGTGCGACGTGGCAAGGACGTCACGATTCTCACCTATTCTCGGATGCGCCATCACGTCATGCAGGCCGTGAAGCCCCTCGTTCAGGAAGGATTTGATCCGGAAGTGATCGATCTGATTTCGCTGAAGCCCCTCGACTTTGACACGATTGGTGAGTCTATCTGTAAGACCCACCGTGTGGTCATTGTTGAGGAATGCATGAAGTCAGGCGGCATCGGCGCAGAACTGACGGCCTCCATCAACGATCGCCTCTTCGATGAGCTAGATGCCCCTGTAATTCGGCTCGCCTCTCAAGACATTCCCACCCCCTACAATGGCGGGCTCGAAAATCTGACGATCGTGCAACCTCAACAAATTGTAGAGGCCGTGCAAAAGCTGGTTGCTCTAAAGGTTTAGACAAACCTCAACAGACATGATTGGGATAAAGCAGGGTGAACTTCGCTCTGCTTTTTTTCGGTTTTTCTATCTCGCGAGAGTCGTCAAAGTTGGGACAAACCAGGCAGAGTTAAGGTCTACCCATACATCACTGTCCCTGCTGAAGCCGTTGTGCTGCCCAATGATGAGAAACCTCACATGACTGACTGGATTATTGGTGTCATGAATTCCCTGGGCTACGTGGGAATTACGCTCCTGATGTTTTTGGAGAATCTATTCCCACCTCTCCCTTCAGAAAAAATTATTATGCCGTTGGCAGGCTTCGCAGCTCATCAAGGGGATCTGAGGCTGCCATACGTCATTGTGGCGGGTATTATTGGCTCGATGTGTGGTGCTCTACCCTGGTATTATGCGGGACGGTATTTTGGGGAGGAACCGATCCGGGCCTTTATTGATCGATATGGAAAATGGCTAACCCTTTCTAATAAAAATGTAGATAAAGCCAGCCGTTGGTTTGAGAAACGCAGCGGTAAAGCCGTGTTTATCTGTCGCCTCTTACCGGGTGTGCGGACGTTGATTGCAATTCCAGCTGGAATTAGCAAAATGCCCATCGCTAGCTTTGTGCTATATGCCACTCTAGGCACCAGCATTTGGATCAGCGTTCTCACCATTGCGGGCTATTTCCTGGGCCGTAATTATTACTTAATTGAGGACTATGCCGGATCTGCAGCCTTGATTGTGTTGGGGGCGATCGCCCTCGGTTTCTTCTTCTGGGTCTGGCGACGCAAGCAAAAACGACGGCATCGGCGCAGTTAGTTAAACGAATCAAAATAAAAAATGAGCGGAAGGAATTTCTCTTCCGCTCAAGTTATTACTTCGCTTCGGTCTTACTGAACCGGACTGAGGACTTTTTCTTCAACCGCATCTGGGTTGGCTTCGGGGCCATCAGCCTCAGAAGGTGGCACAACCTGCCAGAACTTCGGCAGAAACTCGTCCCAGTTTTCCAGGATGTGTTTAGCCTTTTGGCTCTGAGTGCGATCGGCGTGAGCCTGAATGAGGTCTTTAAGCTGTTGCTGACCCGCCGTTGTAATGACCCGCTGAATCTGCACGATCTCAGGATTTACCTTGGCAGGGAAGCTGCCATCCTCATCCAGGAAGTAGGCTAGACCACCCGTCATACCAGCGCCAACGTTGCGACCTACCTTGCCTAGAACCACAATGACGCCACCTGTCATGTATTCACAACAGTGGTCTCCGGCTCCCTCAATCACCGCTTGGCCTTTGGAGTTTCGCACGGCAAAGCGTTCTCCGGCCTGACCATTGGCAAACAGTGTTCCCCCTGTTGCCCCATAGAGGCAGGTGTTGCCGACGATCACATTCTCTGCCGGGTTGTAAGTAGCATTGGCAGGTGGCTGAATGATGATTTCGCCGCCGTGCATTCCTTTGCCTACATAGTCGTTGGCTTCTCCCTCCAACTGCAGAATCATGCCTGCCAGATTGAAGGCTCCAAAGCTTTGGCCAACGCTGCCCTTGAAGTTAAGGGTGATTTGCCCCTCAAAGCCTGTATCCCCATATTGCTTGGCGATCGCCCCAGCTATCCGAGTTCCTACCGAACGATCGGTGTTAACTACGGTGACATCATGGGTAATGCTGCCCTGCTGCTGAATTGCGGCCTGAATCTGGGGCTCGCTCAATAGCTGATCATCTAGTACAGGCCCGTTGCTATGCACATCCTGATGGTTAAGCCAGCTCCGATCTTCGCGAGTATCGGGCAGTTGCGTGAGGCAGTTTAGATTGAGTGCCTGCGTCTTGGTGAGCTGCACATTTTCCCGTGCCTTGAGTAGGTCCGCCCGACCAATCACTTCAGTCAACGAACGATAGCCCAGGTGAGCTAGCAGCGATCGCACTTCCTCCGCCACAAAGTAGAAGAAGTTGACGACATGCTCGGGCGTTCCGGTAAAGCGCTGACGCAGCTTTTCTTGCTGAGTGGCTACACCGACGGGGCAGTTGTTGGTATGGCAAATTCGAGCCATAATGCAGCCTTCTGCAATCATGGCAACTGAACCAAACCCATACTCTTCTGCACCCATCAGGGCGGCCATCAGCACGTCCCAACCTGTTTTGAAACCGCCATCGGCTCGCAGTAGAACGCGATCGCGCAGCTGGTTGTTCATCAGCACCCGATGCACTTCGGTGACACCTAGTTCCCAGGGCACTCCAGCATGTTTGATGGAGCTGAGCGGAGAAGCTCCCGTGCCGCCATCGTGACCCGAAATTTGAATGACATCTGCGTTGGCTTTGGCAACTCCGGCTGCAACTGTCCCAATGCCAATCTCGGCTACTAGCTTGACCGAAACCTTGGCCACTGGGTTAATTTGGTGCAGATCGAAGATGAGCTGGGCTAGATCCTCAATGGAGTAAATGTCGTGGTGGGGGGGTGGCGAGATCAGCGGGACTCCAGCCTTCGACCGACGCAGCATCGCAATATAGGGGCTGACCTTTTTGCCAGGGAGCTGCCCTCCCTCACCGGGCTTCGCGCCTTGGGCCATTTTGATCTCGATTTGCTTGCCGTTGGCCAGATATTCGGGAGTGACACCAAAACGTCCTGACGCAACTTGTTTGATAGCAGAGCTAGCCGTGTCTCCATTCCGCAACCCTTTTAGGTGGGGTAAAAGCTCGGAATGGCCGTTGGCATCGACATCTTCTAGCACCTTGAAGCGCACCGGATCTTCACCGCCTTCACCGGAGTTGGACTTGCCGCCCAGCCGATTCATGGCGATCGCCAGCGTCTCATGAGCTTCCCGCGAGAGCGACCCTAGCGACATGGCTCCTGTGCAGAATCGCTTGACGATTTCCTCAATCGGTTCGACTTCTTCTACAGAAATGGAGGGGCGATCGCTGTGGAAGTCCAGCAGATCTCGCAGCGCCGTCACAGGCCGATCTTCTAGATAGCTCTTATAAACGTCGTAGTGGTCGCGGTTTTTGCTAGCCACAGCCTTGTGGAGCGCCTTCGACATCTCCGGGCTGTTCATGTGGTACTCACCACCGGGCTTGTAGTTAAAGAAGCCGAAGTTTTCTAGCTTTTTGCCCGACAGCGTGGGGAAGGCTCGACTGTGGAAGGTGATAACTTCCTGCGCCAACTCGGTAACGCTCAGGCCTCCCAGTCGAGAAGTCGTTCCCTTAAAGCCTAAGTTGAGCAAATCGCCACCAATGCCGATGGCTTCAAAGATTTGAGCACCGTGGTAGCTCGACAGGAGAGAGATGCCCATCTTCGACAGGATCTTAAGCAGACCTGCCTCAATCGCCTTCCGGTAGTTGTGCTGGGCTCCTGTTAGGCTGACCAGGTCAATCTTGCCACGCTCCATGAAACTTTGAGTTTTGGAGCTAGACCACCAGTGCCGCACAGTTTCCAGTGCTAGATAGGGGCAAATTGCGCTCGCGCCATATCCAATCAGGCAAGCAAAGTGATGGGTGCTCCAGCACTGAGCCGTATCAACCACAATCGAGGCCTTCATCCGCAGACCCGTTTTGATCAGATGGTGATGGACTGCACCCACAGCCAGTAGAGGGGGAATGTAACTGTGAGATTCGCTCAGGTTGCTGGCTGCACCGGATGGGCTGAGGCGATCGCTCAAAATCAGAATTTGCTTACCCGCCTGCACGGCCTGCACGGCTTGCTGACAAATAGCTTCGACCGCCTGCTGTAGCCCATGAGGCCCTCTGGCAATTTCAAACAGAGTCGAGAGACTCGCAGTTTCAAAGCCTGATTGACGAACTTGCTCTAGCTCAGCTTCGTTTAAGACAGGTGATTCTAGCTTGAGCAGACGCGCATATTCTGGCTTTTCCTCCAGCAAATTACCCCGCTCACCCAGTTGGATGTTGAGCGACATCACTAGGCTTTCCCGCAGCGGATCAATCGGTGGATTGGTAACTTGGGCAAACCGCTGCTTGAAGTAGTCGTACAGCAATCGAGGCTTGCTAGAGAGAACTGCCAGCGGAATATCATCTCCCATACAGAAGGTGGGTTCTTTCCCCTGAGACGCCATCGCCTCAATGATCATCTCCACGTCTTCTGAGGTGTAGCCAAAAGCGGCTTGATGGCGCAGCAGATCTTCACTGGAATGATGAGACGCATCCCCAAACGGCTGTGGCTTAAGCTCTTGGCGGTTTGTATCGAGCCACTGACCATAAGGGTAGGCACTAGCAACCCGCTGTTTGATTTGCCAGTTTTTGAGGATTTCTTGACTCTCCAAATCGACCGCAATGCTTTCGCCCGGTCCTAGCCTTCCTTTCTCCAGAATCTCTTCCTCAGGCAGATCGACGACACCCGCCTCAGAAGAAACGACGACAAACCCATCACGGGTAATGCTAAAGCGGGCTGGACGCAAGCCGTTTCGGTCGAGTGTTGCTCCTACCTTTTTGCCATCGCTAAACACAAGCAGGGCAGGACCATCCCAAGGCTCTTGAATGCCGCTGTAATACTCGTAAAAGTCAATAATTTCTGGATGGTTTGCTAGCTCAGGTTGATTGAGATAAGCCTCCGGCACCATCATCATCAAGGCGGCCATGGGGCTCCGACCCGAGCGCACCAGCAATTCCATCACATTATCGAGTGTGGCCGAGTCGCTGTTGTCTGGGTTGACGACGGGACGGATCGACTGGAGGCGATCGCCCCAATTAGGGTGCGCCAAATCCGCTTCCCGAGCCATCATCCAGTTAATATTGCCCAACAGCGTATTGATTTCGCCATTGTGACCCAGCAATCGCATCGGCTGAGCTAGGGGCCAACGGGGCAGCGTGTTGGTGCTAAAGCGACGGTGATAAACCGCAAATGCGCTTTGATAATCTGGGTTTCTCAAGTCTTCGTAGAAATCTCCCAACACTGCCGATCGCACCATGCCCTTATAAATCAAGGTGCGGCCAGAAAACGAGCACATGTAAAATTCCAGCAGTTGCTCAGCTTCTTCTGGGGATGCCGTGGCAGCTTGGGTGGCGATCGCCTGCTCAATCTGCTTCCGCGCCAAGTAAAGCTGACGCTCAAAATCATCTCCCTGATACTGGGTAGACTGCACCAAAACCTGCTCGATCTGAGGTTGGTTTTCCCGCGCCTGCCGACCCAACAACTCTGGCTTAACTGGGACCACTCGCCAACCTAGCAGCGTCAAGCCTGCCGCTTGCAAAACCTGCTCTGTCGCTTGACGGGCGATCGCAGCCACCGCTTCCGCCTGCGGCAAAAACACCATCCCCACCCCAATCGGATCTTGAGCTGAAGCGACAATATTTTGACTGCTCAACCAATTCTGGATTAGCGCTGCGGGAATGGCCGTCATCAGCCCGGCTCCATCGCCCGAATCCCGATCGGCGCTACAGCCTCCTCGGTGCTCCAGGCAAGTCAGAGCCGACAACGCCTTTTCAATGAGAGCGTGACTGACTTTTCCATGCTGATCAGCAATAAAGCCAACGCCACAGGCATCTCGCTCTTCGACCAACCACCTTTGGCCCGCAAAGATTTCTGCTGATCCCCGTCCGTTCAGTCCGTCTCGATTCACGCTCGTGCTACCCATAGGTTGATTCGTCTCGTTCGTTTGCAATGGCTGGAAGTCGTTAATAGAAAACTATCCGCTGTCTTTGCGACAACCGGAGAAATAAGGATCTAGCTCATCTGTCTACTTGTCTCCCGTCTAGCTGGTAGAGACGATGAGACTGCCAGTGGATTCGCAACAACTGACGCTGGTCCGTTTACTCCAGGCATTCGGTAGATATCCACAACGCAGTCAGGCAGCCACTAATCTTGCTTGAAACATCCTCTGGCGTTGCCGTGCAGAACCCTACGAAGCTATTGCTCAGAGATCTAGCTCCCTCGAAAGATAGAGTAGAAATCTTACAAAAAATTACATCACCTTGGCAATCTTTAATATTGCGACACACAAAAAGACTTTCGCTTAGTGGAGTCGCCACTTTGCCACGAGAGGCTTGACTGGATGGGCGGAGACTAAGAACATCTGAGGCCAAATGTAGATGAATGGCGTTTTACTCCATTATGTAACCAAAACTTCAGATCAAGGTCATCGTTCTCTGATGTTTCTGGCTCTGATGTGTTTTGCCCCAAGGCTCTGCTCCATAGAAATAACCTAGGCCGTGTTAACAATTTGTGAATCGCGGCGGCAACAAAGTTCGCTCCAGGGGATTCTTTAAGGATAGGCAACCTGCTTCACCTCTACCGTCAGGTGGATTCGCGCAAGCAAAAGTTGAGTTGTCGCGATCAAACCTGTACGAAATCCCGTCCTGAGACCGTCCTGAAACCCTCCTGAAACATTCTCCTGAAACATTGTGGTCAACGCTAAGATTTGCCGTCCGTTGAGTCTCCGCTCGCAACGATGGAGCCTTGTAGATTTCCCCATGAAGCGCCCCTCAACCCAACTTGCCTTGTCCCTGCTGACTGCTCTCTGTGCCTTGACACCCAGCAGCGGCATGGCAACACCCTTGCTGGCTCAAACTGTTCGAACCGCTTTTTCAGGTCAACCGTGGCTGACTCGAGTGGCCCAAATTATTCCGTCAGCCCCTGCTTCCCAGCAAGGTAGCCAGGTGACGCTCAATGGCCGCACTCTGCCGGTAGCTTGGAATCAGCGCCAGCAGCGGATTGGAGTTGCTGATGCAGGGCTGATGCAGGCCTTAGGTGTAGAGCTGCTAAGTACGTCAGATGCGACAAAGCAGCCTGTGCAGTGGTTTTCAGAGCCTGGGATGACTCCGATGGTGCTCAATACCTGGCTGGCTGGGCAATATCGTTATCTTGATATCACCGATCTAGCTCGACAGATGGGTTGGCAGATCCAGGTCAATCGCGACACTCTGCAAATCGTGACGCCGAGGGCCAGGATTACTTCAGTTCGTCAGGGGCGTCAGGTTTGGGGCGATCGCATCGTTCTAGACCTCGATCGGGCGACTCCCTGGCAGATCAGTGAACAAACCGGAGAAATCACTATTACCCTGGATGCACAGGCTGATCCGGCTCTCATCCAAAACTTTGTTGCAGGTCCAGCCAATCGATTAACCTCGCTCAAAGTTGAGACCAGAGGAACCCAAACCTTAGTCCGCTTGGGTGTTCCGACCGGCATCCGCTCCCGAGTCTGGACATTGCCCAATCCCAATCGCCTCATCATTGATGTGCGACCTGACTTTATGGTGGATCGAGATATCTCATGGACACCCGGCATTCGCTGGCGGCAACAGACTGTCGCCCTGGGCTCATCTCGGTTTCCGGTGGTGTCACTGCTGGTTAATCTGCGTCAACCTGGACTAAGCCTCAAACCCATCGTCAGCAACCCAGGTAATGCTCCAGGCATTGCGCCTCTGATCACAACAGCGCAGCGATGGCAGGTTGTTGCAGCCATCAACGGGGGCTTCTTTAATCGCAACAACCAGTTACCCCTGGGCGCGATTCGGCAAGACAACCGCTGGCTGTCGGGGCCAATTCTCAACCGAGGGGCGATCGCCTGGAATGAAGCTGGCGAAGTCGCAATCGGACGCCTAAGCCTACAGGAAACCTTGTCACTTGCGAACGGTCAGCGTTTTCCCCTCTTGCTTTTAAACAGCGGTTACGTCCAGGCGGGACTGGCTCGTTACACCCCCGAGTGGGGACCTACCTATACCCCCCTAATCGACAACGAAGTTGTTGTTTCGGTGCAAAATGACCGAGTTGTTAGCCAACAACCCATGGGCACAGCCGGACAAACCACTGTTCCCATTCCAGCCAATGGGTATTTGGTCGTGATCCGAGCCAATGGTGCGGCTGCCAATGCCCTCGCAGTCGGCACAACTTTGCGTGTCGAGAACACAACCACGCCCGTTGATTTCAATCGCTACTCCCAAATCTTAGGGGCAGGCCCCCTGCTGCTTCAAAATCGACAAATCGTTCTCAATGCCCAAGCAGAGCAGTTCACGGATGCATTTATTCGGCAGGCCGCTCCCCGCAGCGCGATTGGTACCACTGCCGACGGCCAACTCGTCATGGTGGCCGTACACAATCGCGTCGGTGGTGCAGGCCCTACCCTCACAGAGATTGCTCAGGTGATGCAGCAGATGGGCATCGTCAACGCTCTCAACTTAGATGGCGGGAGCTCAACTACCCTCTATTTAGGCGGAAGGCTGCTGGATCGATCTCCCCTGACGGCGGCTCGCGTTCACAACGGTATCGGCGTTTTTATGCAGCCCAGCCAATAGGTATTTTTGCGTTTTGAGCCCCCCATGATTAAAGCTGGCTTGAAGCCCAACCACCATACATGAAGAAATCGTATAAATTCCCCACATCCGTCTCTACACGGGTGACATACCCCCTAGGAAGTTTGCTATGTTTAGCTTCGATCTCCCTCACGGTTGGATTTCGCTCTAAAGCTGTGGCTTTTCCCTCAAGCTCCCACAAATTCAACGTTGAGTTGAGATAACTTCATCGCAATTCTTTCACCATTCAGGAGAAAACGTCGTGGCTCAACCTCAACAAGTAGCTCCATCTACTGCCCCCACACTACCTACTCCCACTACGCCCAAAGGAGTTGCGGCTACCGAACTGCGTCCTTGGGGCTCTTTTACCATTCTCGAAGAAGCACGAGGGTACAAGATTAAGCGGATTGAAGTTAAGCCTGGCCACCGTCTTAGCCTCCAGATGCACCATCACCGCAGCGAGCACTGGATCGTCGTATCGGGCACGGCACGGGTGCTCTGTGGAGATCAAGAAAAGCTGCTCTTCAGCAACCAATCCACGTATGTTCCTCCTTGTACCAACCATCGCCTTGAGAATCCTGGCGTCATTCCTCTGATCCTGATTGAAGTTCAGAATGGTGAGTACTTAGGAGAAGATGACATCATTCGTTTTCAGGATGACTACGCTCGCACCGAATCCTAACGTTCATCTTTAATCTCAAATCTCACCTGGCCTTCGCATCCAGGAAAAGCAGGAGTCCTTAGGGCTCCTTTTTTCTAGGCTGCTACATTTAGGCAATAGCAATATGCAACAGTAATTAATTTTTGGATCTGGTCATGACTACGTTAAGATGGAGGACTGTGGTTAAAGATCGTACCTTTCGGTAGATTCGATGTACTCATGATTCATCTGAGCCCAGCCGCAGTGAGTGAAATTCGACGCCTGAAATCGAGGCATCCCAATCCCCAAGCCTTTTTTCGTTTGGGCATACAGCCAGGGGGCTGCTCCGATTTCTATTACACCCTGGAGTTTGACGAAGCTCCTGCTCCCGAAGATCAGGTGTGGGAGTCTAATGATATTCAGGTGTTGGTCAATGCCAAAAGTCGCGACTACATCAGTGGGCTAAGGCTAGACTACTCAGAAGATCTAATGGGTGGCGGTTTTCGCTTCCACAATCCAAATGCAGCCGAAAGCTGTGGATGTGGGAATTCGTTCTCTCTGGGCGATCGCCCTTAACCCACAATTTCCCACACGGCCACATTTACGTTTGTTCAATTATCACGACTAATGTCACGACTAAATCACTATCAGTCAAATTAAAACAGTCAAAATTAAAATTGACAGTCGCTTGATAAAATCGATATAGTTAGAATTTGTTAAAAGTTGGACCTATCAAGAGGCAAAATACGCCGTAGCTCATGCCCACGATTCAGCAACTCATCCACAGCGAACGCCAAAAGGCGAAGAAGAAAACCAAGTCACCAGCTCTCAAGAGCTGTCCTCAGCGTCGTGGCGTTTGTACAAGAGTCTACACGACAACGCCTAAGAAACCGAATTCAGCTCTCCGTAAAGTAGCAAGGGTTCGTCTTACCTCGGGCTTTGAGGTGACAGCCTACATTCCCGGTATCGGTCATAACCTACAGGAACACTCTGTAGTCATGATTCGAGGTGGTCGGGTTAAGGATTTACCTGGAGTTCGATACCACATTATTCGCGGCACCTTAGATACGGCTGGGGTGAAGGATCGTCGCCAAGGCCGCTCCAAGTACGGAGCCAAGCGTCCGAAGTCTTAGGTAAAGTTTAGTTGCTCAAGTTGCCTGCTAGTAGTAGCGTGGTAGATCGTGCAATTTCTAGGGTAGGCCAATAGCCGTTGGCTGACTGCCTTAACCGCGCAATGCTAGGTAGCACATCAGCTCAGGGTTGAAGAAGTCTCCCTAACTTTAATGTGATTGCCGCCACAGCGGTTGGCTGCTCTAAATCTTTGCTTAAAAGTCAATTCTGTCCAAATTCAAGTCTGAATTACCATAGTTCTCAATCTTTGAAGGCTCATCATGTCTCGTCGTACAACTATTCAAAAGCGCCCCGTTCCTCCTGATCCGGTTCATAACAGCCGTCTTGTCAGCATGATGGTGCGGCGTTTAATGCGGAGCGGTAAGAAATCATTGGCGTTCAACATCGTTTATGACGCCTTCAAGATCATGGAGGAGCGCACAAGTTCAGACCCATTGGAAACCTTTGAGAGAGCCGTGCGCAATGCAACGCCTTTAGTCGAGGTTAAAGCTCGACGGGTAGGGGGCGCAACCTATCAGGTCCCGATGGAAGTGCGTTCTGGCCGCGGAACAGCACTTGCCCTGCGTTGGCTGACTCAATTCTCTCGGCAACGGCCTGGTAAGACCATGGCTAGCAAGCTCGCAAACGAGTTGATGGATGCTGCAAACGAAACGGGTAATGCTATCCGTAAGCGCGAGGAAACTCACCGCATGGCCGAAGCCAACAAAGCCTTTGCTCACTATCGTTACTAAACTTGCAGAAGATTTACTCTGTCAAGGTTTGTAAAGTATAGAATCTTAACAGGGGCAGTAACGCAAGCACATATTTGCGGCAGAGATCAAGGAGGTAGCTGTGGCACGGAATATCCCGCTCGAGCGGATACGAAATATCGGAATTGCCGCTCATATTGATGCGGGTAAGACAACGACAACAGAAAGAATTCTGTTCTATTCCGGTGTGGTGCACAAAATTGGCGAAGTCCATGATGGAACTGCGGTAACCGACTGGA
The DNA here is from genome assembly GCA_041746655.1 of Elainellales cyanobacterium. Taxonomy (GTDB): domain Bacteria; phylum Cyanobacteriota; class Cyanobacteriia; order Elainellales; family Elainellaceae; genus JBGTGR01. The sequence goes on from JBGTGR010000042.1 coordinate 88,112, forward strand.
TGGCGCAAGAGCGGGAGCGGGGTATTACTATCACGGCTGCTGCGATAACCACAACCTGGAAAGATCATCGCATCAATATCATCGACACTCCCGGTCACGTTGACTTCACGATTGAAGTTGAGCGTTCTATGCGAGTGTTGGACGGTGTGATTGCTGTTTTTTGTTCTGTTGGAGGCGTTCAGCCCCAGTCAGAAACAGTTTGGCGGCAAGCCGATCGCTATAAGGTGCCTCGAATTGCATTTGTCAATAAGATGGACCGCACTGGTGCGAACTTCTTTAAAGTTTATAACCAGCTTTGCGATCGCCTGCGTGCCAATGCAGTCCCCGTTCAAATTCCCATCGGTAGTGAAGATGTGTTTCATGGCGTTGTTGATCTAATCCGAATGCGGGCACGGATCTACAACGACGATCTGGGCATGGACATGGTGGACACAGATATTCCAGACGATGTCAAAGCGTTGGCTGAGGAATACCGCACCAAGCTCATTGAATCCGTTGCGGAGACTGACGATGCCCTGACTGAAAAATATCTAGAAGGTCAGGAACTCTCCGAAGAGGAGATTCGTTTGGCACTTCGCAAAGGAACGATTGCGGGTACGATTGTTCCAGTACTATGTGGTTCTGCCTTTAAAAATAAGGGTGTTCAACTGCTGCTAGACGCCGTTGTAGACTACTTGCCAGCCCCAATTGATGTTCCGCCTATTCAAGGTGCGCTGCCGAATGGTGAGACAGCTACTCGGAAAGCAGATGATGAAGAGCCCTTCTCTGCATTGGCCTTCAAAATCATGGCAGACCCCTATGGGCGCTTAACGTTCATTCGGGTTTATTCTGGAGTGCTGAGCAAAGGGAGCTATGTGTTCAACTCTACAAAGGATAAGAAAGAGCGGGTTTCCCGTCTGATTATCTTGAAAGCAGATGAACGCACCGAAGTAGACGAAATGCGTGCCGGAGATTTGGGAGCCGCTTTAGGATTGAAAGATACCTTTACCGGTGACACTCTCTGCGATGACACGTCTCCTATCATTCTGGAATCGCTCTACATTCCAGAACCTGTGATTTCTGTTGCGGTCGAGCCCAAGACCAAGCAGGATATGGAAAAGCTTTCGAAAGCGCTACAATCGCTTTCGGAAGAAGATCCAACCTTTCGGGTTAGCATTGACCCGGAAACTAACCAGACCGTGATTGCTGGGATGGGTGAGCTTCACCTCGAAATTCTCGTAGACCGGATGCTGCGAGAGTTTAAGGTGGAAGCCAACATCGGGGCACCTCAAGTTGCCTATCGGGAGACAGTTCGAAAAGCAGTGCGCGCTGAGGGTAAGTTTATCCGTCAGAGCGGTGGTAAAGGTCAGTATGGTCACGTTGTGATCGAGCTAGAACCTGGTGAACCTGGCACTGGCTTTGAGTTTGTTTCTAAGATTGTGGGAGGCTCTGTGCCCAGAGAGTTCATTTCTCCTGCAGAGCAAGGTATGAAAGAGGCTTGCGAGTCTGGTATTCTGGCTGGATATCCAGTGATTGACGTTAAAGCAACGCTGGTGGATGGGTCTTACCACGACGTAGACTCTTCCGAGATGGCCTTTAAGATTGCCGGATCTATGGCAATTCGTGAGGCTGTCTTGAAAGCCTCGCCGGTCTTGTTGGAGCCAACAATGAAGGTTGAGGTGGAAGTACCCGAAGACTTCCTTGGGGATGTCATGGGAGACCTCAATTCTCGTCGAGGCCAAATCGAGGGCATGGGCTCTAACGAGGGTATTGCTAAGGTCACTTCCAAGGTGCCTTTGGCAGAAATGTTTGGATATGCTACTGATATCCGGTCTAAGACACAGGGTCGGGGCATATTCTCGATGGAGTTCAGCCACTATGATGAGGTGCCTCGCAACGTGGCTGAGGCTATTATCGCCAAGAGCAAAGGGAACGCATAATCAGAGAGAGGGATACATAACTCATGGCACGTGCAAAGTTTGAAAGGAACAAACCCCACGTTAACATTGGTACCATTGGTCACGTTGACCACGGTAAGACAACTCTGACGGCTGCAATCACAATGACCCTGGCCGTCACGGGTGGCGCTAAGGCTCGCAAGTACGACGAGATTGATGCGGCTCCCGAAGAGAAGGCTCGGGGTATCACGATTAACACCGCTCACGTTGAGTACCAAACTGAAAGAAGACACTATGCTCACGTGGACTGTCCGGGTCACGCTGACTATGTGAAGAACATGATCACCGGAGCTGCCCAGATGGACGGCGGCATCTTGGTGGTATCAGCTGCGGATGGCCCGATGCCGCAGACTCGCGAGCATATTCTGCTAGCGAAGCAGGTTGGGGTTCCCAACATCGTTGTCTTCTTGAACAAGCAAGATCAGGTGGATGACGAAGAGCTACTGGAATTGGTAGAGCTTGAAGTTCGTGAGCTACTCAGCTCCTACGACTTCCCTGGAGATGATATTCCTATTGTTTCTGGTTCTGCTTTGCTGGCGCTGGAAGCACTCACCGAGAATCCCAAACTCAACAAGGGCGACAATCCTTGGGTTGATAAGATTCTGGCTCTCATGGATGCCGTTGATGACTACATCCCCACTCCTGAAAGAGACATTGACAAGCCTTTCTTGATGGCTGTGGAAGATGTCTTCTCGATTACAGGTCGTGGAACTGTTGCTACAGGCCGGATTGAGCGCGGCAAGGTGAAGGTCGGTGAAACGGTGGAACTGGTTGGACTGAGAGATACTCGTAGCACTACGGTGACGGGTGTTGAGATGTTCCAGAAAGTCCTGGAAGAAGGTATGGCTGGAGATAACGTCGGAGTTCTGCTCCGGGGTATTCAGAAAGCTGATATTGAGCGGGGCATGGTAATCGCTAAGCCTGGTTCTATCACACCTCACACTCAGTTTGAATCTGAGGTGTATATCTTGAAGAAGGAAGAGGGTGGACGTCATACGCCATTCTTCCCTGGCTATCGGCCTCAGTTCTATGTTCGTACCACAGACGTGACTGGAACAATTGGAGCTTTCACGGCTGATGACGGTAGCGAAGCGGAGATGGTGATGCCGGGCGATCGCATCAAAATGACGGTTGAGCTGATCAACCCCATTGCGATTGAGCAGGGAATGCGCTTTGCTATCCGTGAAGGTGGCCGCACTGTTGGTGCGGGTGTGGTTTCCAAAATCCTGAAGTAGTCTCTAAACTACTAACTTGAGCTATCAGCAGTCAAGTTCTATCACTGACTGCTGGTAGCTTTCGGGTCTTTATAAGGCCTAGAGCCTTTTTAGACGACAACTTAAATTCTGAACCTAGACAATTAGAAACGGTTTCCGATGGCAACTATTCAACAGCAAAAAATCCGAATTCGCCTCAAAGCTTTTGATCGTCGATTGTTGGACACGTCCTGCGAAAAAATCGTCGATACGGCTAATCGTACCAATGCAACTGCAATTGGCCCTATTCCTCTACCTACCAAGCGCCGCATTTACTGTCTACTGCGATCGCCTCACGTTGACAAAGATTCTCGCGAACACTTTGAAACGCGCACCCATCGCCGCATCATTGATATCTACCAACCTTCTTCTAAAACCATTGATGCTTTGATGAAGCTAGACTTGCCCGCTGGGGTTGATATTGAAGTGAAGCTGTAACAAGATTCAGGACGATTCAACCTGATATCGACAGGTTACAGTTGCCCTTGAGCAAACGCTTTCCCCTTCTCACAAAAAACTAGATCGGCTCTAAAAGGTCTAGTTTGAGTGGGTGAGGGGAATTTTGGCATCTGTTGAGCAACTTAAAGTGTCAAGTCGCTTGGAAATTAGCCGTACCAACCTTTTTAGACCCTGGAACAATACGATACACTGTGGGTAGGGCCATTGCCTTTACAACTTTCTTTTCTTTGACTAAGTGCGGAAACGATTAAAGGTCAAAGTCCTAAACAGAGTCAATCCCCTGAAGGGATTAGTATTGAAATGACATTTTCTTCTTCTTCGGTTGCGGTTAGAGAACTTCCCCTGTTCCCTTTACCTGAGGTGGTCCTATTTCCGGGTAGGCCGTTGCCTCTCCACATCTTCGAGTTTCGTTATCGGATCATGATGAATACCATCTTGCAGAGCGATCGCCGCTTTGGGGTGCTCATGGTTGATCCGGCAGGTGGAGAGGTTGCTACAGTCGGCTGCTGCGCTGAAATTGTGCGGTTTCATCGAATGCCCGATGATCGAATGAAGGTCTTGACCCTAGGGCAGCAACGGTTTCGGGTGTTGGAGTATGTCCGAGAAAAACCTTACTATGTGGGGTTGGTCGAGTGGATTGAGGACGAGCCTACGCAAGAAGATCTGAAACCTGTTGCCAATCAAGTAGATCAGTTATTGCGGGATGTGGTGCGGCTGTCGGCAAAATTGACCGGACAGGTGATTGAGCTGCCGGATGATATTCCTGATCTGCCGTTGGAGTTATCTTACTGGGTGGCCAGCAATTTGCAAGGTGTTGCACCAGAGCAACAAGCGCTTTTAGAGATGCAAAGTACCATCGCTCGCCTAGAACGTGAATCTGAGATTTTAACCTCTACTCGCAACCACTTGGCGGCTCGTACAGTTCTCAAGGATGCTTTGAAGTAGGAGATTGAGCAAATTTGCTCCAGTCCTGCAATCAATCTGCTTGATGATCTGTGGATTAAAGATTCGATCGAGTATGTGCTGGGTATTGTCAGCTGCCCATGCCCCACAAGAATTATGGTTTGTTTGGTTTAGGGGGCTGTGACTCGCTTCGCTGAGTAGCTACCAAAGCTTTTCAAGGTTTCTGTGTAGTTGCGAACTTCTTCAAGGGCGGACTGAACCGATTCTTGTTGTACATCTGCTTCAATATCCACAAAAAAGAGATATTCCCCTAGCGATCGTTTCGTGGGTCGAGACTCAATTCGGCTTAGGTTAATATTCCGACTGGCAAAAATCTGCAGAGTCTTGACTAAAGCGCCGGGTACATTGGCACCAAGGCTAAATGCTAAAGAGGAATGGCTACCGCCTGGAGAGGGGCGATCGCTCATAATCCAAAACCGCGTGCAGTTGTCAGGATGATCGTTGATCGGGTGGGCCAGAATCGGTAGGTTATAGAGTTCGGCAGCTCGTTGAGATGCGATCGCCCCCACTGTTTGATTTTCATCCAAGTGTTGTAGCGCTTCTGTCGTGGAGTTGGTGGGAAGCAACTGGACTGAGGGCAGAAACCGCTCTAGCCAACCCTGGCACTGGGCAAGCGCCTGAGGATGGGAATATACCGTCTGAATCACTTCAATAGATTGAGCGCATGACAGCAAAGCATGTGAAATGGGTAAAACCAGAGCTTGCTGAACCTGTAGGTTATTTAGCTGCCACAGGGTATCTAGTGTCATGCTGACACTCCCTTCAATTGAGTTTTCTACGGGCACAACAGCAAGATGCGTCTGGCCTGTTGCCGCTGCCTTGAGAGTTTGCGCAATGCTGGGATAGGCACAAAAGAGTGAGTCTTCACCAGTGGCTTGTTGCAGCCAGTCAGCACAAGCTAGTGCAGCAGCTTCTGCATAAGTTCCGGGTGGCCCTAGATAGGCAATTGACAAGGTCATGCTCAGATTAAAAGGTAGACAGTCGGTGAATGTGGAATGAACCAGGCGGCACAGACAAAAAGGCCTTAATTTTTCTGGAATTAGGCTATCTAGCCAAGTCTGCTAAAAAGATTTGCAACTTTAAAAAGATTTGAAACGCCTAACATTTGGTTAAGCAGCGTCAAGAAATGAGCGTATACACGTTTATACTCCATAGGATCAAGGGTGTTTCCTTGGAAAAATTGTTAAATTTAGTAAAGAAAGTCCGATACCCTAAAGGGACTGTCCTGCCTCCTCTTATCCTCCCATGCATATTCGCTTTGCTGCGTCTCAATCCGTTGAGTTAGCAGTTCCAGACCAGCCTATCCCAATTCAGCACTATTTACGCCAACCCCAGCGGTTGATTCGTGCGCTGGTTGATCCTAGCCGCACAGAGCAAATCAGTGCTGAATGCTTTCGGTTAAAGATGCGCCCGCTTAGCTTCATCATGCTCAGCATTCAGCCGACAGTGGATATGCACCTATCTGCAGACTCAGACGGTACTATTCATCTCACCTCTACAGGCTGCGAAATTAGAGGCGTTGAGTACATTAACCAACGGTTTAACCTCAACCTGGTTGGCAAGCTTGTGCCTCACTACCAAGATGGAAAGACCTATCTTAGAGGGCGAGCCGATTTAGAGGTTCAGGTTGATTTGCCACCACTGCTGTGGATGACGCCTAAGCCGATTTTGGAAGCAACGGGAAACGGTTTGTTGCGAAGTGTGTTGCTGACCATCAAGCAACGCCTAATGCATCAACTCCTGTCTGACTACCGCAAATGGGTTTCCGCTCAAATGCAGGCAGAAACAGTGGACCCATCTGCTGTGCTATCAGCAGACAGTTCAACCGCTTGAGAAACACCCGTTTCGTGCTAGTTTGGTCTTCACGATTGCGATCGCCCTCTCGCCATCCGGCATGGACTAAAGGACTGGCGATGGTAGCGAGACAGCCCCACTTGCTGCAGCATGAGTCGATGTTTGACTGTGCCGTAGCCTTTGTTGGCAGCCAAATCATAGGCTGGATATTTAGCGGCCAGTCGCACAATTAGTCGATCTCGCCACACCTTGGCAATGATACTTGCGGCAGCGATCGCCAACGATTGTTGATCTCCTTTCACCAGCGTCGAATGCGGAATCTGTAGCTGGGGAACGCGCTGATTGCCATCAATTAGGCAAAAGTCGGGTTGGGGTTGCAAGCGGGAGATGGCCCGTCTCATTGCCAGCAAAGACGCCTGCAGAATATTAAGACGGTCAATTTCGGACACTGAAGCCAGTCCAATCTGGCAGGCGATCGCCCCAGCCTTAATTTGCACTGCGAGCTGTTCTCGCTGCGACGCAGAGAGTCGCTTGCTATCTGTAACGCCTGCTGCTGCCAAAGCAGGTAGAGATTCATCCGGTAGAATCACTGCCGCCGCAACAACAGGCCCAAACAAACAACCTCGACCCACTTCATCCACCCCTGCAATCAGTCCGAGATCCCCTCGTAGCTCAGGATTACTCTCAGACTCTGGCAGAAAACTCAGCTGAGACAAAATCATAGTCTGTTCAATTCAAGCATCGATTTTGAATGAGTTCTAACGAGGTTGAATCGTGAAAACAGCTCCCAGTGAGGCACGCTTATCGTTCTGAAGCAGTCTGGCCTGCGGCAGAAGACCGACGGCGGCGGCGACGACGGGTAGGAGCGTCATTCTCCTCAGAAGCCTCTCCCGCTGAGTCACTCTCTTGCTCTTCCACTTCGATAGGTGCAGCCTTGGTGACGAGCGTTGGCTCAGCCAGAATAGGAGGTTCAATAGCTGCAGGCTCCTGCTCCTCTTCCTCTGCAAAGCTTGGTAGTGGCGGAGCAACCTCTGCTGTAGCACTCGCGCCATTGCTAGCACGAATGCTCTCCCCAGGCAGCGTCACCGTAATGACGGCCGACTTTGGATCTTTAACAGGCTCAACAGCCAGAACCAAGGGAGAAATTCCCATCAGTGCATAGACATCCTGTTCCTCGGGCGTCATTTCAATGGCAATGACCTGAGGGGGTTCTGTGGCCACCTTTTCCCGGCGGTTGGCTGAGCGCCCTCGGTCAGCTTTTTCAACGCGAGGTTCTCTCACAACAGGGACTGTCGGAGGTTCTTCAACGGCGGCAGCGGCAACAGGGGGAAACTCAGGTTCGGGTTCAGATTCAGGCCCTGGCTCTGTTTTCGTAACTGGGCCAACTTTAGGCGCTGTTTCCCCAATCCGGCGACGACGGCGACGGCGAGGGTTGACGCCACCCCGTTCCTGATAGCTAGGATGATTGATTAGATCTAGTTCTTGTAGATCCTGACTTGGATCCAAATCTAGGTCATCTGCAGGAGCATCCCAGTTTTCTCGGAGTTGCGGAGTCCGAGATTCAGGAGGAGCATACTCTTTGGCAGGTTCCACATTTTCCTGCGGAAGTCGTTCATGTTCACCCGGCAAATGCACTAAATGCCCTAACCCACTACAGGTCGTACAGGTGCGGCCAAAGAGTTCATAAATATTCTGCCCCTGACGCTTGCGGGTCAGTTCGACTAAACCCAACTCAGAGAGCTGAGCAATTTGAGGTCTAGCTTTATCTGAGCGCAGCGATTTATTAAACTGCTCCAGCACCTGCAGCTGATCGCGACGGGAATCCATGTCAATGAAGTCAACAATGATCACCCCTGCAATATTTCGCAGACGCAGCTGTCGGGCGATTTCGGTGGCCGCTTCACTGTTGGTCCAAAGTACGGTTTCACGGGCCGTAGCAGATCGCGTAAAGGAGCCGGAGTTAACGTCAATAACGGTCAATGCTTCTGTCGGTTCGATAATGATGTATCCACCGGATGGTAAATCAACCCGAGGACGCATGGCTTCTCGAATGGCGGCATTGACGCGGAAATATTCCAAGATTGGAATGCGATCGCGATGGTGATCAACCAAAACGCCCTGAGGAGATTTGCCGCCACTCCAGTTGACCAAATGCTGTTTGACTCGCTTTAGCCCAGTGTGGGAGTCCACCACAATTCGGTTGACATCAGCACTATATACATCTCGCAAAACCCGCTGAATGAAGTCATCGTCGCGGTTGAGCAGGCTAGGCGGGCGGGTTGAGACGGCTTCCTGCTGAATGTTTTCCCACTGCTTTTGCAGCGCTTCTAAGTCTTCAATAATCGCCTCTTCCGCCATCCCCTCGGCTTCGGTCCGAACCAGTAACCCCATGCCCGCAGGCTTCACGAGAATGGCCAGAGCCCGCAGACGGTTGCGCTCTGCTTCATTGCGAATGCGGCGAGAGAGGTTAACGCCTCGTCCAAACGGCATCAGGACGAGGTAGCGACCGGGGAGGCTAACATTTCCGGTGAGCCGAGGGCCTTTGTTGCCCGTGGGCTCCTTCATGATTTGCACAAGAACCTTTTGCTGGGGGGCCAGCAACTCGGTGATAGATCCAGCGGATCGTTTGAGCCGTAAAGGTCCTAGATCGGTAACATGGATAAAGCCATTGCGCTCGGTATCGCCCAGATTGACGAAAGCGGCATCAATTCCCGGTAAGACGTTCTCGACGACGCCCAAATAAATATCGCTAACCTGATGGCTACCAGTTGCAACAATTAGCTCTTGAATTTGATCCTCCGAAAACACCGCTGCAATGCGATGCTGTTCGGCAATAATAATTTGCTTCGGCATTCAACTTCCTCAAAAACTAGGCAGCACATGGCGCACGTGCATCATTAGTGCGATCCATCGGCTGAAGTAAAAACTAGAAACGACAGAAGTCAAAAATTCTGCCATGTGGGGAGACAACGAAGCTGCTCCTGATTCTGAAAAGCCATCCAGCATTCCCAGAACAGCCGGATACAAGACGGACACCCAAGCCATCAGCCGCTGATCAATTCTTAAAGAGTTGCCTTTCCCTGGGAACTAGGCATCTCGCTTGACCCGCAGTGAAGTAAGGAAAAACCTGGCAGAAGCGAATTGAACCTGGTTTCGTTGCCGACTGAACCACTGGCAAGCCCTAAAGGCCTCAATTCACAACCGCTTCTTCATGAGAAGCATTATAACGTGTGAAGTCTTTCACGCCATTAAATGTAAGAAAATTGTGGGAATTTGGGGTCTGGCTCTTAAACTGCGGCAAGGATCAGCTGCTGACGATGAGCGTGCAAGAGCTGTAGTTCTTGTTGGCTGACTTGCTCTAGCATATAGATTACTTGCTCCGGACGGAGTAGCGTTCCATCATTTCGACAACTACCGATATAACGGAGGGTGATCTGCTCAGGCGCAGCCGGGGGGACGATAGCTAGCTCAAATAGGCGATCGCACAGGTTGATTGTGCGGACCTTACCCGACTTGGTAGTTTGCTCCATCAAGATTTGCTCGGCAGATTGAACTGCGGTGACCCAGTCTTGCCACTGGTCAAGTGTAGGGAAGGCGGGTGTGGCCTCTTCGGTAGAGGCGCTCACGCCTATCGTAATTTCATATTCTGCTCGCTCCAGCAGTTTGGTTGCAGAGGGGGAAGCCAAGTCAACGGCTTCGACTCGATAAAGCGGAATATCTGCAGGTAGCTGGACAGCTAGTTTGCTCTGAAATTCCTCGACATCGACCGCTTGAGTCAGCTCAAAATCAACAATTTCCCCTGAGCTGGTGGCTCCCAACGAAAGAGCATTGGCTGGAGAGATACGAGGTCCTGGATGAAACCCACCGGTAAATGAAATGGGCAGGTTGGCCCGACGAATGGCTCGATCAAACAGTCGAAGCAAATCTAAGTGGCTGATCAAGGCCATGTCGCCCCGTTTGCCAAACCATACCCGCAAGCGCTGAGCCCGGTCTTGATTGGGAATAAAGTGCCCAGAAAATTCTGGAATGGGCATCGGTGCAACAATGACATTGTGGCCAAAGTCGATGCCGCAGACGCCACAGTGTGAGCAACCCTCGAAGGAGCAGTCGGGAACGGTGGCTGCTTCCAAAGCCCGCAGGAGGTCTGCTTTAAGCCATTGCTTGTCAATCCCTGTGTCGAGGTGGTCCCAGGGTAGAGGCGCATCCAGGGAGGGTTGAGGGGGAAGATCTGCAGAGATGTCGGAAGAGCTTGCCTCAGCTTGGCTTGACTCGGCTTTGCTTGACTCGGCTTGGAAGATATTCCACTCGCCGCTTTCAACCTGGCGGTATTTCCAAGTTAGTCCAGAATCATCGATCGCTTCAGTCCAGGCAGCAAAGGCTCGATCTAAGCTTTCCCACCAGGCATCCATCCCGGCCCCGAGTTCCCAAGCCCGACGCACCACAGCGGATAAACGGCGATCGCCCCGTCCCACAAAGTCTTCCATCGCTGAGATGCGGACATCAGTAAAGTTGGCCTTGACCGCCTTGATGGTGCGAAACTCAGCTTGTAGCATTTTCTGCTTGCGCGCAAACTCAGTTGTTGATACAGAGTGCCACTGAAAAGGGGTGTGGGGCTTGGGCGTGAAATTGGAGATAGTGACGTTGAAGCCCATCCGCTTACGACCTTGGCGACTACATTCCTGCTGTAGCCAGCGGATAGTTTCGGCAATGCCCAGAACATCGGCATCGGTTTCTCCAGGCAGGCCGATCATGAAGTAGAGTTTGACTCTGTCCCACCCCTGATCGTAGGCACTTTTGATGCCTCGCAGCAGTTCTTCATTGGTCAGACCTTTATTGATGATGTCGCGCATCCGCTGGGTGCCTGCTTCCGGTGCAAACGTTAGACCGATTTGACGGGTGCCGCCGATGATGTTGGCGATGTTTTCGTCAAATCGATCCACCCGCTGACTGGGCAGCGACAGCGTAATGTTTTCATCCTTGAGGCGGTTTTTGACTTCCATGCCAACGGCAGGCAAGGCTAAGTAGTCAGAGCAGCTCAAGGACAGCAACGAAAACTCGTTGTATCCAGTGGCTCTCATGCCCTGCTCGATAGTTTCCACAACCTGCTGTGGATCTACATCTCGGGCGGGTCGGGTGAGCATACCGGGCTGACAAAAACGGCACCCCCGCGTACAGCCGCGCCGAATCTCAACAGTGAGGCGATCATGTACGGTTTCGATGTAGGGAACCAGCCCGATGGAGTAGGCAGGCATGGGGTCGGCAACCCGTCGCAACACACGCTCCGGCACATCGGGTCGATTGGGATGCACCGATCCATCAGGAGCCATGTCGTAAAACTGCGGCACATAGACGCCAGGAATCTGGGCCAGATCTAGCAACAAGGCTTCTCGGCTCAGACCCGCCACCTTGCCCTCTTCCAAAATCAAGCCGATTTCTGGCAAGAGTTCTTCTCCATCTCCCAGAGCGATGAAGTCAAAGAAGTCTGCGTAGGGTTCTGGATTAGAGGTTGCCGTTTGCCCGCCCGCAAAGATCAGCGGAATACTCTGCTGTGTTTGCTGTGTTTGCTGTGTTTCAGATGGTTTTGCTTCGGCCAGTTCTGCTTCGGCTAGTTTTGCTTGGGGCCAAGGAGAAGCAGACTGCCGTTCTCGCCAGGTGAGGGGAATGCCTGATAGGCTCAACATCTCCAGGATGTTGGTTGCTCCTAGCTCATAGCTGAGGCTAAATCCTAGAATGTCAAAGTCGCTGAGGGCGTGGCGAGATTCTACGGCGAAGAGAGGTGTCTCCGTGGAGCGAAGTTTGGTAGCCAGATCGGCAGCTGGGAGGTAGGCGCGATCGCACAGCTGACGTGGCTGAGCGTTCAAAATGCTATAGAGAATAATGTGCCCCAGATTGGAGGCTCCGACTTCGTAAACTTCTGGGTAGGTCAGCACCCAGCGAACTGTTGCAGTCTCCCATGCTTTGCGAACTGCACCCAACTCATTGCCAAGATAGCGAGCGGGGCGAGAAATTTCTGGGGTGAGTAGTTTTCCAACTGCAACTGCCATGACAAACTTAATTTCCAGTATGCGGACGGGGCTTTCCTCATCCAATATACTGGATAGCAACCCGTGCGATCGCAGGGCAGCCAGCCTGACGTAACGCTGAATTAGAATGGCTGATCAAGCTTCGGGGCCGACAATCAGCTCCCTCCAAAACATCCCCCTAAAACATGAGAACAACCACAGGGATCAGGTGGTTGTTCTGGAGTAGATGTCGGGATAGAGAATGACTTTCCGTCGAAGTCCCGGTGAGCTGGTGGTTCAAGGAGGGGAGAGTCTACTTAAGCGGCGATCGCAGCTTCAAATGCAGCGCGATTCTCGAAGGTTTCAAAGACTTGATCCAGCTGAGTTAGTTCAAAAATGATTTGAATCGAAGGCGCAATGCAGCAGAGGCTAAACCGCCGTCCGAGCTTTTGGGCCAACGTTAGTGCAGATACTAAGGACATCAAGCCTGCACTGTCTAAAGATTCAACCTGGCTCATATCGACCAACACGTTAGCAGGCTGAGTAGAAACGGCAGTCACGAGTTGCTGCTGAAGATCTCCTGCATTAGATGCGTTCAGATGACCGGAAGGCTGAACAACTGTCATTTGGGGTTGAGTGAGAACGTTTTGCATTGTTCGAATCCTAAAATTTCGCCTAGCGATTAGAGAACTGTTGATCTGAGAAGTTGATCTTGAGAAACGACTTGTCTGATGTTTTCGACGATAACCGCAGAATCTGAGACAAACCACTAAATCTGATTCATTTCGCTGAATCTTTATATTGCTGCCCCTAATCCTTAAAGTTTTGAGGAAGTCGGGCTTGCAAAAGGTGTGCAAAGATACGGATCACTTCATATCCCGATACATTTACGTTAATCGTCTGAAAAAATATCAGAAAGCCCTTATCAGTTACTATGCAGAGCTTTGAGACGGGAAACAATATCCCTAAGGAGTATTTAGTAACATTCACTTATTGATAAGATGACCAGCTTGATCGTCTAGTGTTTTTAGGCGGCGGCTGGCTTGCTGAAAAATGGGCGATCGCCCCACTGCACGGGCATTTCAAGCCAATTCAAGCAAGGCTTTGGAGTTGTTTCAATCCCCCAAAAGACTCCTGTGGATTGTACGGAGACGGCTTCTCAAAACTTTAGGAAACTTAACGACTTTTGTCCGGGTTACAGAGATGGCGTTGTGAGGGCGATCGCCCTCTTGGGAGGCAATGTCGCTACTCCTCAACCGCTTGAGCTGTCAGGGTTTGGTAAACATTAGCAAACGTCTCTGCAGCCAAAATAGCGCTAGAGACCGGAAATCCGTTGAGGAGCTTGGTCTGGTGATTTTGCCGAAGGGCATCAAATTCTGTGAGTTTGATTTCAATCGGCTGTGTCTCAACATCTGCTGTAATCGAGCTGATTACCAATGAGAGCAAGTAGTACCGCTCGCCTGTCCTCAAACTTTTTGAAAAAATCGTCTGATCGACACAGGGATTGGCCGCCAGATCCTCGACTTCCTCATAACTTTGATGAAACGGAGACTTATCTAACACCTTGGCACTCGCCTTGGCAGGCAGGGGAAGACCTCGCTCGGAGAGATGTTGAGAAACCAACAACACCGCGTTGGCATGGTCTTCTGAGTTTTGCCGCTCATGGAGACTCAGCAGCGCAATCTGCTTGACATAGACGATATTGAGATCCTGAAGATTGTGAAGCTGGGTTGAGAGTTTCTCAATATCAGTGTCTTTATCCGTCAACTGCTGCTTCAGCTCTTGGAGATGTTTTTGCTGTTGCAGAATCCTGTGGGAAAGCTTTTCCACCGACGTCTCAACTTGTTTGAGTCTGAGCCGGAGCGCTGGTGCCTCTAGCCGATCGGTCAGCTGCAAAATCTTTCGCTCTAAAGCCACAATTTTTTTCTGCTGAGCAGCGATTAGCTCCTCATAAATCGATAAAGAATCGGCATCACTGACTTCACTTTGGTGCATCAGCGCTTTCAACTTAATTTTCTCAGAGTCTCTGAGCACAATTAACCGAACCCTTTGCTGGGCTAGCGATCGCCCACTTGTACCGTCAGGCATTCTTACCACCTAACCTTTGTTTTCTGAACTCAGCTTACTGGCCGCTGCCCCTGCTATTCTCCAGCCTTCCTGTAGCGTGTTCGTCGCCGTTAAAGATCTTTGCAGAGCCCTGAGAGATGCAGTAGACTCACGAATCTGGAATTAGGATTTGCTTCGTAAAGCATAAAGGATAGGTTTGATGCTTGAAGTCGCACCAGTATTGCCATTGAACCTGGCTAATATTTTTTACCAGTTGGTTCCTAGAATCATTCTGTCCATTTTGGTGTTTGGGTTTACCCGCATCTCTGTCGGGTTTGTTAGGCGAATCGCTCGGCGCGCCCTCATCCATACAGAGCCAACCCTACGGAAATTTTTGCTCCAGGCTGCCATCATTTTGACCTGGACAGTGGGTATTGTCGCAACCTTAAATGTTTTAGAAATCCAGACGACCACTATTGTCACCGTCTTGGGTGCGGCTGGCTTGGCGGTCGGTTTGGCGTTGCAAAATAATCTGTCACATTTCGCTTCAGGCGTTCTACTGATTAGCTTTCGGCCCTTTGAAGTCGGGGATGAGATCGAAGGGGCAAGCGTGTCCGGAAAGGTTGAGGAGATTGGCTTGTTTTCAACCACTATCCTCACCCCCGATCATGTCCGGATCACGGTACCCAACAGTAATTTGTTTAGCGGCACAGTCAAAAATAAGAGTGTGATGGGAATCCGACGTGTCGATATGGAGATTGACATTGGCGATCGCCCCATTACCCCCACCATCATCTTGTTCCTGTCATTGGTTCAACCTCATCCATTGGTGTTGAACGACCCCAAACCGACCTGCCACGTTGCGTCCATTGCGCCGAATAAAACAATTTTGTACCTGCGTCCCTGGTGTGCAGCAGAAGCCTACGAGCATGTGCGTTCAGAGGTGCAGCAGCTTGCCAAAGAAGCCCTCGACAATCTAGTGATTACTGAAAATTCCTCAGATCATCCCCTCGACCAACTCGGCTCAAAAAGTGTGTAATACCAATTTGAAATGAAGATAAGTAAAATTTAGGGAGGAAAATCAGGGAGTTACCTCGATGGCAAGACGGCTCAAATTGGACATTACCGAAACGACAGACTATTTGGAAAAGAGTCTTAAGCAGGCAAAAAGTGGA
>JBGTGR010000043.1:0-10521 GCA_041746655.1 Elainellales cyanobacterium
CCCTGGGCCTTGATGCCTACCGACTTCCAGGTAAACTTAGCGCGTTTGTAGAGGCTCTGGTTACCGTCTGAGACCACCACTAGATCGCTGTTCTCTGGGTCTTTGAGGCCAGCGGCGCAGCACTCAAACCACTCGCGGGTAAAGGTGTGGGCCTCATCCACCAGAATGGAATCCCAACGGTCGGCCTCGGGCATCTGCTGGAGCTTGGCTAAAACTTTTTGGCCGATGTGGACGTTACACTCTTCCTCAGTCTTGAAGCTTTTGTAGCTTGGCAACCACTTGATCAGGCTCTTGGCCCAGTCGTGGAAGTGCATGACCTCGATGCGATCTTTGTACTGAGGGTTCATCGTGTCGCCATGGAGGAGCGATCGCAGGTGGGCGGCCAGCGTGATGTTGAAGCACAGGATGAGAATGCGCTGGTCGAGCAGGCGGTTGGCCAGCACTTTGGCACGGGCCAGGAGTATCAAAGTTTTGCCAGAGCCAGCCACCCCAGAGATCAGCCGGTGGCCATCCTTCATATTGCGGGCCAGTCGCTCTTGGTCGATGTCGAGGGGCACAACGGCGGTACTGCCTTCGGGCAGAGTCACACCATCGGGGACACTCTGGGGGCTAGCAGGCTTGGTTTTGATGACAGTCTCGGGGTGCAGACAGCCCTTGATCGTGTTCACCTGGTCTATCGTCAGCGCCGCGAAGTCGAAGTAGACCTTGAACATCTCCCGCAGGCGCTGCACTAGCATCTCGGGGCTGTAGTTCTCCCACTCCATTAGCTCATCCCGATAGGCTACCTGGGGCTGTTGGAGGAAGTTGTAGATGTGTTCCTCCTGGGACTGGGGTTCGTTGATGTTGCTCATCACAGCGGCAGTGCCAACGGGAAAGACCAGCTTGCCCTCATAGTTGCCGTCTGGATTACGCAGGATGGGGTAACCCTTGAAGCGCTCGGCGGCGGTGCAGAAGTAGCTGTGGGCCTGGCGGAGGGGCGATTGGTGGCTCTCGATGCCCTGCTTACCCTTGACCCGAAAGAACTGCTCCCCTGCCTCAACGATGTTGCCAGCGAACCACCCCTTGACCTCGATGATCAGCAGGCCAAAGGTGGGGCTCAGGATGGTGAAGTCGGGATAGAGGTTGCCCTGTAAGCGGGGCTCATACCAAACGGTGAAATCCTCTGGCAACTTGGTTTTGAGGACATGGAATAGCGCCTTTTCGCCCTGACTGGCGGTGGAGGGGATGCTTTCGGGGATGCTGAGAGCCATAGATGCTGTGTTGAGTCGCTGTGTCTAGTTATCCCCAGAACAAGGACAAAGCCCAGCAGGCATAACGTAAACACACCAAAAAGCCTGCTTAGTTAAACCTCAGGTAACGGCAACCGCAACCAAATGGGGAGATGATCGCTCACCTCATGCTCAAATTTTCTAAAGAAGACTTTCTTCTCTTCGCTAGTTAAGCTCTCGATGGGCTGTAGCTCAAGGGCTTCACGAAAGAGTTCAACGAAATTCACAACGCCATAATCTGGGCCTTGAGGTGGTTCAGCCCCCATCTCCGGGTTCTTGTCATAAGAGGGAAGGCGTGGATCATGGCTAAACAGACCAATATGGTCAAAGGTCTCACTTAAACGCGCATTGGTGCGGAACGGTTCAGTAAAGCCTTTATGGACATCTAAAAACGGGAAATTGACATTGATACTGCTGCCAGAGGCCTGCATATCTTGATTAAACGTCTTTATGTGTCTCTCAATGCGGGGCCTATCTCTCTCGGGATTGCTAAAACATAAATTGAGGTCTCCCATCAGAATAAAGTTCGGGAAACTTGTATTGTCCTTATCCTGTACTCCACCTAGAATCCATTCCATCAAGGCATCAAATTCTTGGCGGCGATCTTGAACAGAATTGCCAAAATAAAGATGGGCATTAACTGCCATAATTCGATAGGGCTTTGTCTCAGGATGTCCGACTATTTCAAAGCTGGCACAGAAGGGCTGACGAATAAAGTTCAAAAAGACTGGAATCTGAATCTTGGGCGCTTTCGGCTCAGGGCCAGCAGGGTTTTCTTGCCATGCATCACGGGCTTGAAGATACTCCACGTAAGGCGTAGCAGTGTCCACCAGCACCTTGTAATTATCAACTATGGTCTTTAGCACCTTCGTGCGGTCATAGGTGATGTCAGAGACAATGTTGCCCCGACGAATAAGGTTTCGATTATAGATAAACCCCAGACGTTCACCTAGTCCTTGCTCACCAGGGAACTGACCAGTTTTATCGGAAACAACAGCATCATACTCAGACCCCATCAAGCTTACTAACTTCTCAAAGCCCTCTAGGTCGCCCATGATTTCTTGGACGGATAGCAAATCGAAGTGTCTACAAACATGGGCGAGGAAGTTCCAGGTGTTAGTGCTTCGACTGCTTACCTTGCCTAACTTACGGATATTGAAAGACCCCAGCACAGCAGAACCATAAGTACGCCTAGGAATGCCGTATTTATAGGGGTCACTTGTCAAAAGAGCATTGATCCTTGCCCACTCATCAGCAGTCAAATCAGCCATTGGTTAGACCTTTAGGGTTGCTCTATGGTTTAAGGATAATGGCTTTGGCAGGATTAGAATTTGGGATAATTGTACTTAATCTGAGCCTATTGATTCAGCTTCCACAGCTTCCCCGTAGCCGTCACCTCAGCCGCCACCATCTTTCCTTCTAACGACTTCAAAACGGCCCTGGTCGATTCCTGATGCAGCTCAGCCAAGCTGGCGATCGCCCCAACACTCTGCCCTTCCAACTCACTACAGCAGTTCAGCACTTTCAGGGCCATGCGCTGCGGATCATCCAGGTAGGGCACGATCAAGTCTTACTGGGTAATCGGCAGATTAGGAAAGCAGGCTAGAAGGCGTTGCTGAATGAGGATATGAATTTGTCTGATTACAAATGAGGATTCAGACATCACAGCCCACGGTTCATACTTGTGATCAGCAACGCCAAGTTTGTAGCGTTAGCGGTGGTGACAGAACCAACCAGTTAAGCCGGGGTAAAGGTTGCCCTGTAGCCGGGGCTCATACCAAACGATGAAATCCTGTGGCAACTTGGTTTTGAGGATGCTGAATAGCATCCTCTCGCCCTGGCTGGCGGTGGAGGGGATAGTTTCGGGGACGGTGAGAGCCATAGATGCTGAGATGGGCCGCTATAGTTAGTTATCCCCAGAACAATCAATTGGACTACAGTTTCGCATGTGCCATCTGGGACAATCACAAATTAAAGAAACATGAGGAGGATTAGTAGCGCCAGAAATATACTCATCAAAAGCGATATTGCTTCTTCCACTAAATAATATTTAACAAGAAGCAAGCCGCGTTTAATATTAAATACGTTCACCTTGCGGTGCCCGGAATAGAAACGCAATAAATTGTTGTTTGAATGCATGGAAGCAACGTCTTGAGAAAACGTTTTTTCAAACCTAACTCTCTGAACAAGGCTTGCATCTGACAAGGCTTCGACCCTGGGTCGCAAGAGATTAGCCCTATGAGCAGCAGCTATTCTAACTGCCTCTCTACTAAGCAGATGGTATTTAATTAATCTGTCTGAAATATCGCCAGGAATCATTTCCTGAACTTTTGACTTTTCGTCATTGATGTGATCATCTAAGTCTAAGCTGTCAAATTCCAGTTCCTGATAAGTTATTTCATCGATTTCGTTCAGAAGAATGCTTAAAGTACTATCGACTTCTGCCATCTGTAGAATTTCATACATCCTTAATGACTGAGATTCGTCGAGGGCTTCAGCAATAGCTAATTCGAAATACTCGCCTAGAACCTTTCTATATTCGCAAGGAGATATATTAAGCGAGGTTCTATATTGAAAGAATTCTTCAGATTGAATGTCCACAAATTCATTCCTCGTTGAAGATTAGAAGCTGTAGAAGAAAGATGCACGTCAATTGTTAAGACTCATCTACAGAAGAAAGTTTATGTCTTAACTTATGAATCGCTCTCTCTCCCTGCTTTCTTAGCTTTGCCTCTAAGCCTTTGGTTGTACTAAACTCCTTGCGCTGTTCCACCATCAAAATAGCTATTTCTCGCCAGGGGAGACCCACAACAATCCGCAGTCTTAGAATTTCCATCTCTCTCTCGGAAAGAGAGTAGAAGGCTTGCCATAGGTTCTCAATTACCTCTTCGCTGTAAGTCTCTGAGTGCGCTGGCTCTTTAGTAGCTTCCTGGTCATTATCAAAAGACATCAGCTTTTGAGTAAGTCGATTTCGAGAATTTCTACGTCTACTTTCCTCAATAACTATTAGCTGGCAAAAGCGTTTGATATAGGCAAGATAGTTTTCGATTATTACGCCAGACTCGATTTTCTCACGGATTCGAAAATAAGCCGATATCAAAATCTCGCTTTCCGAATACTCATGCAGTAAGCCTGCCTGCCCAAGACATCGTCTGATAAAGTAGATTAACTTTTTTGAGTCTTCACTCTCCTTATGCGACACAGTATCTTTAACGATCTCTGTCAGGGTCCTAAGCTGATTCAGGCCATCATTCATAGGATTTTTTCCTCCTACGACTAAGTGACTGAACCCAAAAAAGTGTGACAACAGCAGAAGCACTAAGCCTGAGCTATGGTGCTTTACATTCTGGTCACGTTTCACCCCATATTGGAAAGTGATATTTAGTTCGCTTGTGTGACAGGCAAAAATCACTTCTTAACAATTTTGTTACATTGTCCCGCTAATGGACAGTGCTTAATCGCCACAACTTCCCCCCAGCCGTCACTTCAGCGGCTACCATCTTCCCCTCCAGTGCCTTAAGAATCGCCCTGGTCGATTCCTGATGCAACTCAGCCAGGCTAGCGATCGCCCCCACACTCTGCCCTTCCAATTCACTACAGCAGTTCAGCACCGTTAGGGCCATGCGCTCAGGCTCATCCAGGTGGGGCGCGATGATGTCCTGCTGGTTGCGCGGCAGCTTGCGGAAGTAGGTGAGGAAGTCTGTAGCGTTGGCGATCGCACTTGAGGCCCTAAAACTGTCGGTTTTTTGACCATATTACCGACAGTTAGTAGAATGGTACTCATGTACACCCCAGTTCGCGCCAAAAATGAGGTTTACCGGAGTCGAGAGCATCTGACTCTGGAGGAGGTGACGCGACTGATCGAGGTGGCAGGTGAACGGGGTCGTCATCGCCTGCGCGATCGCACTCTACTCCTATTAATGTTTCGCCACGGGCTTCGAGCTGGAGAAGCGGTCATCCTGCGATGGGATGCGATCATGTTTGACGCCGGGGCCATCAGCATTAAGCGGCTGAAGCGTGGCGAAAGTGGAGTCCATCGGCTGCAAGAAGATGAACTCAAACCGCTGAGGGAATTGAGAGAGAGACACCCGGAAAGTGTCTATGTATTTTCGAGTGAGCGGGGCTCAAAGTTGAGCACGGATGCGATCGCCAAGATTGTGGAGCGGTCTGAGCGGTTGGCTCAGTTGCCGTTGCCCGTCCATCCTCACATGCTGAGGCATAGCTGTGGCTACCACCTGGCCGAGCAGGGGATGCCGACCCGCGACATTCAGGCATACCTGGGGCACAAGAACATTCAGCATACGGTGAGGTACACGGCTGCGAACCCTAGGCGATTTGATCAGATTCAGTGGTAAGAAGAGATTTATATTCTGTCCAGCCATTTTTGTAAGGACAGTTCCACTAGGTCTTTTAGCTCTGGCAAGTCAACAGATTCATCGCTCTTGGGTAAGAACTTTGACAATATTTTCGCTGAAACAGGTGTATTTGACTTATGAGTTAAATTGCTATACATACTTTGCCTAGGCCACTTTTCTCTTGGTATTTTCCTCCACTCTTCGCTCAACTTCATCTTTCCTAATCCTTGGGTCACATGCCCCACATATGAAGCTATTTGCCCATCCGTCCAAATTCTTAGGCGTCCTACGGCGGAGCCTGTTCGAGAGCTTGGCAAGGGAAGCCAAAGAAATAGAATAGGGATCTGGTTTTTAGCGTCAAAGTAAAACTCTGCACACAACTTTGTTTTGCCAGTTCCATATTGAATACTCTTTTTGTCAACGAACTCTCTCATCCGTTCATGGTAGCCCAAGATATAGCTGCGTATTTTTCTAAAGCCTTCCTGTTGCTGGGGTGGGCAGGAACCTAACCAACGTACAAATTGTTCTGGAATGTCTGGTTCATCCTGAAGTTCAAATCCAGGCTTCAGTTCTTCATAAGGTATTCGAATCTGTTGAGTTGCCTGGTTATCAAGGGTTTCAAGCTTGAGTCTGAAACCATCTGAATCCTGCAATATAGCAGTCTGTATGAACTCGACCGGTAGCCGATGATATTTTCTGTCTAGGTAATTATGACGGTGAAAAGTTGGCGCTACGGCAAGCAATCGAACAGATTGATTGTAGTCAACTTCTTGAGAAAAGGGTCGTTCTTCAATCAAGCTATCGTAGTATCGAGTTAGCTGCTGAACTACATAGCGATCTTCAGCATTCTTGAGTTCAAGAATAACCAACTGTTTCTGAGGCGTGACCGCTAAAATATCACAAATCTCGCCTCTGGTTATGTACTGACGTTTGAGGGGAAGTAGCCCCAAGGCTTTCTCTAGATTATTCCAAATGAAATTCTCCAAGGCTAATTCACTGGAGAATTCCCACCCTCCAGAGACTCGTCTTAATGTGACACCGTTGAAATCAGATTGCATGCTGGAGTTGACAACTAGAATCTTGCTATTCTTAATTTCAGCCGGAGTACCTACTTAGCTCTTTGCAGTAGTTGAAATATCACCATATCCAAGGAATTAAGCGGCTGCTACTCTTTTTGTAATCAACAAATTCAGGATATTTTGCCATCATAGATGTTTCTTTTTGGGAAATGCGCTGGAGATATAAAAGGACGATCACAATCGGCAAAAGGAACGCCCATAAGAAACCTGCGACTACACTAAAGCTCGTATAACGCATGATGTCGCCAAGATAGTTTATGTGCCGTAAAAATCGCCAGCTCCCATTTTGAACAAGACTCGCGCCCATTTCCTTAGCAACCATCTTTTGCACATCAGCGGCAGTGTTAATCAAGCTTCCAAAAATGTAAAGGGGGAGTGCGATCGCGACAGACAGATAGGAGATAGGTTGAGGGTTTGTAAAGGCAAAATAGCCTGGTAACGCATAGAACACTCCGACAAACAGAATAACGGCAATAAAAGTCGCAAAATCTGCTTTTTCGGTAAAGACTTGCTGTCGACGTGCAGGAAATAGCCACTGCTCCAGAAGCCACCAGCAGCAGTAGCTAATGTGTAAAGAGAGATAGATGACTTGCCGCTGGTCATGGATGCCGTAGACGACTGCCAATCCGATGAGGCATATGATCGTAATCACCTTGGCTACATTTATGGCAACCAGTTGAGTAGCATGGAAGCCGGGAAATTTTGTTTGGGCTGTCATGATTTTTGCTCTCTTGTTTTCATGGAATTTAGCTGGACGAGGATTTGGAACAAACCTTGCTAGCTTTTTAATTTGAAGTCTACTACCTCTGAAGCCTGATTCCATGATGGAACTAAAGGATTAAAACCTTGCTAAATTTCTGGCCTCAGCCACTTCTTCAACCAGCTCAGCCACCGCCACAGACAGACGTTCAGAGAAGCCAGAACCTATCTGAACCGTGGCAAACCTCATCCCCACATCCTCGCGCAGCACTTCAATGAGAGGCTTTGATGCCCCATAGCTCAGGTAAGTTTGTTCCAGGCGGGGAGTGGCAACTGCCAACCGCTCAGCCGTGGGTAGCCGATCGCGCTTCTTGTGAGAGTTGAACTCGGGGTCAGCGGGCACCAGGTTCCACAGTTCATTGGTGGAGTAGACCGCTATGGGGAGGATGTGGTCGAGGTCGTAGGCAGTGCCCTGGGTGATGGGCTTCTCTGTCCACGGGCAGGTAAAGATAGTGCCCTCCATAATCAGAATGTCGATCTGGTTGCGTTCCCAGGTTAGCGGGCGGCGGTTGTCAGGGCGGGAGGTTAGCAGACAGTAGATGTAGCCCCTATCATGATTGCTCACTCTGCCACTGAACAGGCACCACTCATGGATACAGAGGGCTTCAACCCAAAGCGACATCTGGCGGAACGTGGCCCAGAGGTCGAGGGGAATAATTAGGCAGCGATCGCGCACCTTTGTCCCCGGCACTGCTACTGTCCGGCTGGCCACCTGATTGTAGGCTTGGGGCTTCTCAAAGATGCTCCAGTGGCCAGGGCCAGCATAGCGGATGGGCATCTCGATGGTTTTGGCGACAGCGGCGATCGCCTGCTGATAAGCATCAATGAGTGGCTGAGGATAGCGCTGGTGTTTGCGGGGCGAGCGCAGCTCGTTGATCAGGAAGAAACCATCGGCGGGGTTCTTGAGCCCCCCAATCACCTGTTCCCACTGCCGCCTGAGTTCGGTTAGCGCTGGCCTGAATGCCATATCGTTGATGGTTTGCCCCTGGCGCTGTGCTCGCTGCCCCTGCTGGATGGGGTTATCGGGGTCTACGAAAGGCCAGTAGTAGGCGATCCAGAACTCGGCCAGCAGCTTGAGAGGAACGGCGACATCGCTCTGATAGGTTCTCAGGTCGGGGTAGGTCAAAACCACATCATTGATAGCCCGCAGCAGCGCAATCTTGTAGCTCGTTACTTTCGTATCGTGCTTGAGGATGGTGCTGATGACTTTATCTGAGGCGATGAGAGTCACCTACTCTCGCAACCGATACCGTCTTTGTCTCCATCAAAGTTGTGGGGGTCTGCTTCTAAAACTGTGAAATCTCGATGGGTGATGTCTTTGCAGTCCAGGTCGGGCGGAGGAGGGGCAATGCATACATCTGGATAAGCTGGATCGCAGTCGCTTTGAGCACCTAGAGGCAAGGGTGCAACCAGTAAGCCACCGACTGAAAAGGCTAATAGGACTAAACGAACAGTCATAGGACTAGGCACATAAGACAGGACACCAGCAATAAACCAAGAATGCCCGCCTCTGCTTAGTTTGAGCCATCTATGACAAGTCTTTTCCTATGAGACTGTCTCGCAGGACAGTCTTGTTGATCCACTGCTTACCGTTTGCCAAACCTTCACAGTCGGCAGCTCCCCCCAGTGAGTCATGTAGCTCAGGGAGAAAACCCCGATCGCGTGGGTTAGACCACTATGAGCAGGATGTGGTCGAGGTCGTAGTTAAGGCCCTGGGCCATAAAATATTCTTTCTCCGGGAATCATGAGGCCTCAGTTGTTTATTGACTGCCATTCATTTAAAACGGGAGCCGAGGTAGCGGAAAGGGCACCCGACGACGAATTTCGTCTTCGATGTGGTCTTGTACCTGGTCGAGCAGTGTGGTGGCGATCGCATTTACTGCCCCCTCCACAAAGCCCGGTTGCCCTGTGGCTGCCACGTCAAACACGCAGCCTTCGATCATCCACTCATCAACGCCCGCCTCCTGGCAGAGCCGGGTAGCGTCTTGAATTTGGGCCGGGGCAACTCCCAAAAGGGACGGAAACTGGCTGGGAAAGTCTCGCCGGGTAAAAGTTTCGGTGGATTGCCCAGGGGCGTAGTCAAACAGCGATTCACTGGCTGCGACCCGCCAACTGTCGCCAAACTGGCGGTAGAGTTGCTGAAAGAAGACATTCTGCACCTGGCTCAAGGGCACCGGGGCTGGAATTAGCCCTTGTACTAGCCGTGCCACCGGAGCATAGACATCCTGAGGAGGAATGACTGAGCCGCCGCGAATCTGCAAGTCGTCGTCGGGGTTGCGGTTGACGTTGCCCAGCAGCCCCTGGTAAACGCCTGAGCGGCGGGACACCTCTGGCGAGAGGGTCAAAAAGGCTGCGCCACCCATCGGGGTTTGGGAAACTTGCAAGGTTTCTCCACTAGGCCAGGTGATCTGGTAGCGGTTGCCTACCCGCAACACCGTGCCTCCGCCCGGCAATGAAGTAGGTCCTTCGGGCAGCGAGAAGGGATTGCCATCGAGCCATACCGGGGAGCTATCATTGGGGGCATCCTGGGCGTAAATCGCCAGCCGATGGCCACCCACCCGTATCGCCACCGCCGTATTCATCGACAGGGGCCGACCAGGAATCTGCCCTTGCCGTGCCTGCACCTGAAAATGGCCATCGGTGGCCGCCGTCAACCAAAATTCGCCGATGGTCTGAAAACTATAGCGATAGCCGTCATAGGTGATGATATGAGGGTCGCCGTAGCTGGTGCCGCTGGCGCGATCTCCCTCCCCACCCCAAGGGGTGCTGGGGCCTTCTGCTGTTGGTTCGGGTTCTTCCTCTTCACAGGGATTGTCTACTGGGTCAATGCCCAGTTCGGCATCGCCAGGGTAGCCAGTGAGGGCAATGATGGCCTGGGGGGTGTCTACCGAGGTAACTCCTGCGGGCATGGTGCCATCCGGGCACCGGCAGGTGTCGCCGACGCAGTACCACTGGTTAAAGCTGCCGCTGATGCGGGTGGTGTCGCGATCGCCCCAGCGAATGGCCCCGTGTCCGTTGCTCAATACCTGCACCGATACCACCTGACGCTCGGGTAGGGTG
>JBGTGR010000044.1:0-72759 GCA_041746655.1 Elainellales cyanobacterium
TTCATTGGTGACCTCCTCCTTGGTACGTGAGACGACTGAGACTGAATCTCAGAACTATGGCTACAAGTTTGGCCAAGAGGAAGAGACCTACAACATCGTTGCAGCGCACGGCTACTTCGGTCGTTTGATCTTCCAATATGCAAGCTTCAACAATAGCCGTTCCTTGCACTTCTTGCTAGGTGCATGGCCAGTGGTTGGCATCTGGTTCACCGCGCTGGGCATCAGCACGATGGCGTTCAACCTGAACGGGTTCAACTTCAACCAGAGTGTGATTGACTCCCAGGGTCATGTGATTGGCACTTGGGCAGACGTTCTGAACCGGGCGAACCTGGGGATGGAAGTGATGCACGAGCGCAATGCACACAACTTCCCGCTCGACTTGGCTGCGGCTGAGAGTGCTCCTGTTGCACTGCAGGCTCCTGCCATCAACGGCTAATCTCTAGTTACAACAGCTACATAGATAGCTAAGCTTGAAGCGTCCTCTCCGGAGGGCGCTTTTTTCGTGCTGGAATGGGTGCAAATTGGTAGGGCTTTCGTTGATCCCCGCTGAATTTGCTATGATGCCTCACGGCAGAGATCTCAGGAATTGATGCGACACCATACTCCCAGGCAGTACACCATTTTGGTTGCCAGTACAGGTCAGTCTCCCCTCACGGTATCCCTGCGTCCGACGCATGTGGTGCTGCTAGTGCTGAGTGCAGTGGTTCTCCCAATCTTGGGGGCGATCGCCACAATCTACAGCCTGCACCAAAGCAATCGAGCCTTAGCACAGCGTAATGAAGACTTAACCCAATCTGCGACTGAGGTTTTGGACGAGCTGAGTGTTCTCGACTCCGAGATTAAAAACTTGCGAGAACGAGCAGGCTTACCCCCCGTGCAACAACCTCGCGATCATTCAGAAATTTTGCCCCAAGGCGGTATCGGCATTCAACTTGAGGCAGAAGATTTATTGGCCGCCGCTAGGTCTCGGATCCCAGGCCTGAAGGTGCGTCTGAACCTGCAAGTAAAGCCTGCACTCTATGAAACGCTAGACCATGAGGCTGCCCGAAACTCAGCTCGCCCTAAAGGCTATCCTGTGAAAGACATCACTGAGATTTCCTCTAAGTTTGGTCTGCGCCGCAATCCATTTGGTCAAGGTCATGAATTCCATAATGGGATCGACTTTCCCGGCCCTCAGGGGGCTTTGATTCATGCGACTGCTCCTGGAGTCGTTGAAGTTGCTGACTGGTCAGGGGGCTATGGTTATCATGTGATCATCAATCACGGGTTTGGTTACCAAACTCTCTATGCCCATCTCTCAAAAATGGTCGTGAACTCAGGCACAATTGTTGAGAAAGATCAGGTGATCGGACATTTGGGCAGCACTGGTCGCTCTAGCGGGCCACATCTCCATTACACAATCTATCGCGACGATGAAGCGGTAAACCCTCAGCACTATTTAGATTAGGCCTGTCATGGCTTGGGGAATTCAGTGATGTTCAAGCGCAAGCAGATGAGTCCGTTGACCTATTTGAGCTCTACTAGTGAGTTTGAAGGCACCATGCATGTGGAAGGCAATCTCCGCATTGATGGCGTTGTGCATGGGACGGTCGAAGTGCAAGGTGATATGGAGGTTTCTACAACCGGGCTGGTGGAAGGGCCAGAGGTGCGAGCCCGAAATATCGTACTTCACGGTGTGATTAAGGCTCGGGTGGTGGCAGAAGGGCGGTTGACTCTAAGCCGTACTGCGCGGCTGGAGGGGGATGTTAGCGCTAGTTCGCTAGATATTGAAGTGGGCGCTTTTTATGTGGGGCATATCGCTACCACCGATGTTAAAGCGCTGCCCATCACGGGTAACTATCCAGAGCTAATTGGCGGGGAATTCGAATAACTTCCTCAGCCAGTATCCAGATCAATCGGTATCCAGGTAAGTTAGGATGAGGGGTTTGGGGGCGATCAGCTTACAGTACTTATGGGCAATACCTTCGGTCATTTATTTCGAATCACCACGTTTGGCGAATCACATGGGGGGGGGGTCGGTGTCATTATTGATGGCTGCCCGCCTCAGCTTGAAATTTCTGAGCAGGATATCCAGTTTGAGCTAGATCGGCGGCGTCCGGGGCAAAGCAAAATCACGACGCCCCGCAAGGAAACGGACACCTGTGAGATTTTGTCGGGGGTGTTTGAAGGCAAGACGTTGGGAACGCCCATCATGATTTTGGTGCGCAATAAAGATGCTCGTTCCCAGGATTATGACGAGATGGCCCAGAAGTATCGACCCTCTCATGCAGATGCGGTCTACGATGGGAAGTATGGAATTCGCAACTGGCAGGGGGGCGGGCGGTCTTCGGCTCGTGAAACGATTGGACGGGTTGCAGCCGGGGCGATCGCCAAAAAAATCCTTCAGCAAGTTGCAGGCGTTGAAATCATTGGCTACGTCAAGCGTATCAAGGATCTAGAGGGTGTCGTTGACCCCGATACGGTGACTTTAGCGCAGGTGGAAAGTAACATTGTGCGCTGTCCCGATGCCGACTGTGCCGATCGCATGATTGAGCTGATTGAGCAAATTGGCCGTTCTGGGGATTCCGTTGGCGGCGTTGTGGAATGTGTGGCACGCCATTTGCCGCTAGGCTTAGGGACTCCTGTCTTCGACAAGTTGGAAGCCGACCTGGCGAAAGGGGTGATGTCTCTGCCTGCTAGTAAGGGGTTTGAGATTGGCTCTGGCTTTGCAGGTACGCTCTTGACTGGAAGCGAGCACAACGATGAGTTCTATACCGACGATGAAGGCCGACTCCGCACGACGACCAATCGTTCGGGTGGTATTCAAGGCGGCATCTCTAACGGAGAAAACATTGTGCTGCGGGCTGCGTTTAAGCCAACCGCGACCATTCGCAAGGAGCAGCGCACTGTCACCACGGCAGGGGAAGAGACTGTCTTAGCGGCAAAGGGTCGGCATGATCCCTGTGTGCTACCGAGAGCCGTACCGATGGTGGAAGCAATGGTGGCGTTAGTTCTTTGCGACCATCTCCTGCGGCATCATGGACAGTGTAAAGTTCTGTAGCTAAAAGTTTTTAGCCAAGGAGTAAGCCTATGGTGTTAACGGCTTCCACAATGCTGCCGCTTGGAACTCAAGCGCCTGATTTCCAGCTACCTGATGTTGTGTCAGGACAAGAAATGTCTCTAGCTACGTTTGCCGATCGCAAGGCGCTGTTGGTAATTTTTCTTTGTCAGCACTGCCCGTTTGTCAAACATGTGAAGGCGGAACTCGCTCGCCTAGGCAATGATTACCTACCGAAGGGCGTTGGAATTTTGGCAATTAGTGCTAACGATGTGGCCAACTATCCCGACGATTCACCTGAAAAACTCAAGGCAATGGCAGCGGCAACAGGAATGGCTTTCCCGATCTGCTACGACGAAAGCCAGGAGGTTGCGAAGGTCTATACGGCAGCCTGTACCCCAGATTTCTTTTTGTTTGATGGCGATCGCCACCTTGTTTACCGGGGTCAGCTCGACGAGAGCCGTCCTAGCAATGGCCAACCTGTCAATGGTCGTGATCTGCGTGCCGCAATTGATGCTGTGTTAGCAGGTCAGCCAGTCAGTCCCGATCAGAAGCCCAGCATTGGGTGCAATATCAAATGGAAGCAAGGGAATGAGCCAGTCTATTTCGGATAGCGCGCTAGACATTAATCTGCCGGATGTCATGGCTGAGGTGACTGCCGCCTTTCAGCGTTACGAATCGGCCCTGATCAACAACGATGTTGCGGTCTTGGATGAGCTGTTTTGGAACAGTCCTCACACGGTTCGCTATGGCGCGACCGAAAATCTCTATGGCTATGAGGCGATCGCTGCTTTTCGTAAGGGGCGATCGCCCGTCAACCTAGCTCGACAACTGAGCCACACGGTCATCACAACCTACGGTCGAGATCTAGCTACAGCCAACACCGAATTTCAGCGCCAGGGCTCAACTCATTCAGGTCGCCAGAGCCAAACTTGGATGCGTACACCTGCCGGATGGCGAGTCGTGAGTGCCCATGTTTCTTTGCTCGGTCAGGGCGGAACCCGCTAATTTCTCCGTAGCAATGAAGAATTTGCAATCTTGATTGCAGGTTTGGCAAATCATGCGTTTTCCGCATGGCTTGGATAACTAAATCGCATAATACGGCTCATCAACCTTCTTAAGATAGAGGTGTAGGTGCTATCTCTTGCATCAAATTGTTTAGTTGTGGTCTCCAAAACTTTTAGGCAGTTTAAGGCAAATGAATAACCATTCCAGAACCCAGCAATCTGACCAGACCGCTAGAGCTCAGAGCGGCAACAGTGAAAGATTTGATTTTGATCTGTGGGCGACTGAGGTAAAACGCCAGATGCTTGCTTCCTTGCAAAAGCGGGGCGTTAAGTAAGAGGCGTTGCTGAATCTAGGAATGTTTTGTCGGGGCATCCCGAGTGGGTGCCTTCCTTGCTGGATCAAAGCTTTTTGCAACAGGTCGATTGGCCCAGAATCAACCCCGCTTCGCTATCCTAATGGCTGTACCGATTCCGGAGTTTGATTGTGAAAGCCGTTTTGATGACCGCCCCTGGTGGGCCTGAAGTATTACAGTTGCAAGAAGTTGCTGCACCTAAGCTACAAACTGAAACCGAAATTTTGGTGCGGCTTAAGGCAGCGGGTGTTAATCCAATCGATACCAAGCTTCGTCAACGCGGCACATTTTACCCTGACCAGATGCCCGCCGTTTTGGGCTGTGATGGGGCTGGAATTGTAGAAGAGGTGGGGCGCGACGTCCAAAAGTTTCGCGTTGGTGACGAAGTTTATTTCTGTGACGGTGGCCTAGGTGCCCCAACAGGCAACTACGCTGAGTTTTCGGTAGTAGACGAGCGTTTTGCGGCTCATAAGCCTCGTTCTCTCAGCTTCGCGGAAGCTGCCGCCGCACCGCTAGTGCTGATTACAGCCTGGGAAGCGCTCTATGATCGAGGTCGCTTGGAAGCTGGACGCTATGTGCTGGTACAGGCGGGGGCCGGAGGTGTCGGGCATGTGGCTATCCAACTGGCAAAGCTGGCGGGAGCCCGTGTATGCACCACAGTGAGTAACGCGCAGAAGGCCGCGTTTGTGCAGCAGCTAGGTGCAGAGCGAGTTGTGCTGTATCCAACCACCAATGTTGTCCAGGATGTGACGGCTTGGGCCGAAGGAGAAGGCGTACATCTGGGTTTTGACACGGTGGGCGGCAAGATTTTTTCCCAAACGATCGCCGCGACTCGGACCTATGGCGATGTGGTGACACTGCTTGATCCAAGCCCTGAAACGGACTGGAAAACAGCCCGAAGTCGCAACCAGCGAGTTAGTTATGAGCTGATGCTAACGCCGATGCTGCAAGACATGACGACTGGACGGCAAGACCAAGCCAAAATCCTGCTGCAATGTGCTCGTCTAATTGACCAGGGACAGCTCAAAATTCACCTCAGCGATAGGTTTCCTCTGGCGGACGCGGCGGCTGCCCATCGTCAGATTGAGTCTGGCTCAACCACTGGGAAAGTCGTGCTGATCATGGATTGAACTGCGGTCTGCGATCGCCCCTAGATACCGCCAAGGCGTAGCAGGAGTGGTTCAGTACTACGCCTTGACAGCAACAGATCGAAAACAAATTAAAGCAAATTAGAACAAATTCAAATCTGTCACGGCACCGATGCTGCTAGAGGAGACGAGCTTGGCATACTTGGCGAGCACCCCACGGGTATAGCGAGGCTGCGGCGGTTGCCAGTTAGCACGACGTTGAGCTAATTCTGCTTCTGAGACATGCAAATTGAGTAAACGAGCGTCTGCATCAATGGTGATCTGATCGCCTTCATGAACTAGGGCGATCGCCCCACCCACAGCCGCCTCAGGTGCAACATGGCCCACCACCATCCCATAGGTGCCGCCAGAGAAACGCCCATCGGTGATTAGCCCCACCGAATCTCCTAATCCTGCGCCAATGATGGCTGAAGTCGGAGCCAGCATTTCTCGCATACCAGGGCCACCTTTGGGGCCTTCATACCGAACCACCACCACATCTCCCGCCTGAATCTTCTTGGCCAGAATGGCTTCCAGACAAGCCTCTTCGGATTCAAAAACTCTGGCAGGGCCAGTAATCTTGCGGTTTTTTACACCTGTGAGTTTGGCAACAGCGCCTTCCGTCGCCAGATTGCCGCGCAGAATACCTAGGTGTCCCTGGGCATACATCGGATTATCCCAAGAACGAATCACGTCTTGATCAGAACGGGGTTGATCCGGGATATCCGCCAGCATCTCAGCTATAGTTTGACCTGTGACCGTTAAGGCATCCCCATGCAGCAGTCCATGCACCAGCAGCATTTTCATCACCTGAGGAATGCCGCCTGCTTTGTGGAGATCGGTTGCAACATAGCGACCAGAAGGTTTTAGATCGCAGAGGACAGGCACACGAGCCCGAATGGTTTCAAAATCGTCGAGCACTAGCTCTACGCCCACAGAGTGGGCGATCGCCAGCATATGCAGTACCGCATTGGTCGATCCCCCCACCGCCATAATCACCGAGATAGCATTTTCAAACGCCTGCCGGGTCAAAATCTGGCGAGGCAAAATCTGCTTCCGAATCGCCTCCACCAAAACAGAAGCCGATTGCTCGGCACTCTCTGCCTTCTCCGCATCTTCAGCCGCCATGGTGGAAGAATACATTAGACTCATCCCCATCGCCTCAAAGGCCGAAGACATGGTGTTGGCTGTAAACATGCCGCCACACGATCCAGCCCCAGGGCAAGATTGACGCTCAACTTCCAGCAGCTCAGCATCACTGATCTTTCCAGCGCTATATTCCCCAACCGCTTCAAAGGCACTGACCACCGTCAGATCTCGTCCGTTGAGATGCCCCGGTTTAATGGTGCCACCATACACAAACACGGCTGGAATGTTCATTCGGGCGATCGCAATCATCGCTCCCGGCATATTCTTATCGCAGCCGCCGATCGCCAGCACACCATCCATGCTTTGCCCTGTGCAGGCCGTCTCAATCGAATCTGCAATCACATCCCGAGATACAAGGGAATACTTCATGCCCTCCGTACCCATCGAGATGCCATCGCTGATGGTAATCGTGCCAAACAGTTGGGGCATTGCATTTGCAGCCCGACACCCTGCCTCTGCCCGCTTAGCCAAGTCATTGAGACCCATGTTGCAAGGGGTAATCGTGCTGTAGCCATTGGCAATGCCAACAATGGGTTTTGTAAAATCGTCGTCTCCAAACCCAACTGCCCGCAACATGGCGCGATTTGGTGCTCGCTGCACTCCCTGGGTCACCGCTTGGCTTTTGAGATTCTCAGGCATTCTATCTTCCTTAATCTTCTTCCTTGAGCTGCTGTCTAGGTATCTGTCTAGGATCAATCTAGGATCTGTTGTCTAGCTGGTATAGGCAGATAATGAACAACGCTGATGAGCTACTGCAGCGGCTGATATTACCACTGATTTCACTGATTAACCAACCCAAGCCTCAGGTTCTAGCTCCAATAAGTTAAGTTCCAATTCTCCCAAAATACTGAGGCGTTTGTCTTAAAACCTTTGTATTTCAACAGCATCTCGGTAGAAAATTCAGAGACTTGCCAACCAAAATCCAACTCAATTTCCGGAGAAAACTGGCTCTCTGTGTAAAACACCAGAATGCGGGATGGTAGTGTTGTACTGCGAAGTAGGGCACTCTAAGGCAAGATCCGTTAGACAACAATCAACCCGATTAGTACGAGACAGTGAAAATTATGCATGCTGACGAACTATTGAGCCAATACTCAGCAGGCATACGAGATTTCCGAGAAGCCAGTCTATTTGGAGTTGACCTGAAGGGCCAAGACCTCAGTCAAATTAATCTGCGGCGAGCAAATCTCAGTGGTGCCGATCTGCGTGGGGCTGATTTAAGATCAGCAAATCTACGAGAAGCGATTTTGGTGGGTGCTGATCTCAGTCAGGCGAGTCTGGCAGAAATCAACCTGATCGGGGCTGATCTCAGTCAGAGTATTTTAGTTGAAGCAGATTTGTCTGACGCAGGGCTACGAGGCTCTCAGCTGATTGAAGCCAACTTGCAGCGAGCCACACTCGTCGAAGCTAACCTGGGGGAAGCCAACTGCAATAAGGCCAACTTGCGCGAAGCCAATCTCAGTCAGGCTAGTCTCCATCGTATCAAGTTAATTGATGCAGATTTGGCTCGCGCCATCCTAGATAATGCCAATCTCACCAACGCCATTCTGAGTGGCGCGATTTTGGAAGGGGCAAATCTAGTCAACGCGATTTTGAATGGTGCAAATTTGGAAGAAGCTGACTTGCGAGAAGTGGATTTGAGTCGGGCCAAGCTCAGTGGTGCAAATCTGATCAATGCCACCCTGAGCCGCGCCAATCTGCGAGGGGCCAACCTCAGCTGGGCATCGCTTCGAGGAGCCAACCTGCGAGGGGCCAATCTGTATCGGGCTAAGCTGAGCTGGAGCAACTTAAGCGAAGCCAATCTCGTTGAGGCCGTCTTGATTAGCGCCAATCTCAACCAAACAAATCTACACAACGCCGATCTGACCGGGGCGATCATGCCCAACGCCACAACCTATGTGCAAACCTGAGTTTCTGGTCTTCTGAGGTTTTGGCCTTCTAGGTTTCTGGCAGTCTGAGTTTCTGACAAATTTTGGGCTGTGAATAAAAAAACTGATATTGAGGCGATCGCCCCAATACCAGCTTACTAATCTATCGAATTTACTTACGATTAGCCGTCAAGACTACTTCGTTTCGGTTTCAGAGAACTCTGCGTCAATCACATCGTCATCACCGCCACCAGAGGTCGCACCACCGTCAGCACCCGGCGCACCACCATCGGGAGGCGTGGGGCCACCGTCACCCCCTGCTTGCTGGTAAAGGCTGCTGCTGACGCTGTAGAAAGCTTGCTGTAGCTCACTGGTGAGGGTTTTGATCTTGTCAAAGTCCTCACTGGTCACAGCTTCACGCAGATCCTTGATTAGACCTTCTAGCTTGGTTCTATCATCAGCGGAAACCTTGTCACCCAGTTCGCTCAGCTGCTTCTCAGTCTGGTAGGCCAGAGAATCCGCTTGGTTCTTGAGGTCGATTCTTTCACGACGCTCACGATCCGTTTCAGCATTGCTTTCCGCTTCATTCACCATCCGCTCTACTTCATCTTGAGGCAGCGTGGAGGCTCCGGTAATGCTGATAGACTGCTCCTTGCTTGTGCCCTTGTCCTTGGCTCGGACATTTAGGATACCGTTGGCGTCGATGTCGAAGGTGACTTCGATTTGAGGAACACCCCGAGGTGCAGGAGGAATACCGTCAAGCCGGAAGGTTCCTAGGCTCTTATTGTCGTTCGACATTTCCCGCTCACCTTGCAAAATGTGGATTTCCACATTGCTCTGGCCATCGGCAGCGGTCGAGAACACCTCAGACTTCTTGGTCGGAATCGTGGTGTTGCGAGGAATGATCTTGGTCATCACACCACCCAGGGTTTCAACCCCTAGAGAGAGCGGTGTCACGTCGAGCAGAAGGATGTCTTTGACTTCGCCAGCCAAAACGCCAGCCTGAATCGCCGCACCCACAGCGACTACTTCGTCAGGGTTCACAGTTTGGTTGGGGTCTTTGTCCAGTACCCGCTTCACTGTTTCTCGAACCGCAGGAATCCGGGTAGAACCTCCGACCAACACCACCTCATCAATGGCGCTCTTGCTTAGCTTGGCATCACGTATTGCATTCTCAACAGGGATGCGGCAGCGATCGATCAGGTCTGCACAGATCTCTTCAAACTTGGCTCGGGTCAGAGTTGTGTCGAGATGCTTCGGTCCGTCTTGCGTTGCGGTGATGAAGGGCAGGTTGATCTCAGCCTGGGTCACGCTGGACAGCTCAATCTTGGCCTTTTCAGCGGCTTCGGTCAGACGCTGCAGAGCCTGCTTGTCTTTCCGAAGCTCAATGCCTTCTGCCTTTCTGAACTCTTCGGCTAGGAAGTCTACGATCTTCTTGTCGAAGTCGTCACCACCCAGGTGGGTGTCTCCAGAAGTTGCGAGTACTTCAAACACGCCATCGCCCACTTCCAGGATGGATACATCAAACGTACCGCCCCCTAAGTCAAAAACCAAAACGGTTTCGTTGCTCTTTTTGTCGAGACCATAGGCCAGAGACGCAGCCGTTGGCTCGTTGATAATCCGCAGGACTTCTAATCCAGCAATCTTTCCAGCGTCTTTGGTTGCTTGCCGCTGGGAGTCGTTGAAGTAAGCAGGTACGGTAATTACGGCTTGGGTGACGGTTTCACCCAGGTACTTGCTAGCATCGTCAGCTAGCTTACGAAGAACCTGAGCCGAAATTTCTTCAGGTGCAAACTGCTTACTCACAGCAGGACAGTCAATTTTGACGTTGCCGCTGATGTTGAGGATTTGGTAGGAAACCTCTGTTGCTTCGTGGGTAACTTCGTCAAATTTGCGACCAATGAACCGCTTCACCGAATAGAAGGTGTTCTCTGGGTTCATCACCGCTTGACGCTTGGCGATTTGACCGACAAGGCGATCGCCATTTTTGGCATAGGCAACAACCGACGGGGTCGTGCGAAAACCCTCTGCGTTAGCAATGACAGTGGGTTTGCCCCCCTCCATGACTGCGACGCATGAGTTGGTTGTACCTAAGTCAATTCCAACAACTTTTGCCATAATGTTGCTCCGGTTCTACTACAGGGTCTGGCTCTTGATTCAGCCAATCTCGGGGTTTGCACTTCCCCCATACGGACTGGGGAGAATTTCACTTGCTTAGCACCGCTTCCGATGGGGAAACTGAGGTGACTTAGCGATCTGTCCTCAACTTGCTAACCTTCAACTTGCTGGGGCTTGCAAAGACAGAGAATATTTCTACGACGCTCTCGCAGCGCTAATCTATATACTGCTTGCCTCTAGCGCTCTTATGAAGGGGTATTTACCGAACCCCACAGGGGACGGTCAGGTTAGCCCAAGCTGAGGGCTCCCCCTCACTGACAACAGCAACTCCGCTTTGGGATCAACCTTCACCGTCGCAATGGGATGATCGCAATGGGATGTCAGTGATGCCTAAAGAATTGTGAACCGTTGTCAATACGTCCAGTGTACGCAGAATGCCGCTAGCCCGGATGGGGGTGAACCGTAAAGGTAGGGGTGTATTTGCCGCCTGCTAGCAATCTGTTTGCAACCTGCTAGCCATCTGCTTGTAATAGATAGAGGGCTAGCTTTGCGGCTTAGAATGATTGAGGTGGGCAGCAATGGGGCTGCGCCCAAGGTTATATTTGCTGCAATTGTGACTCATGGTTTCATTATCTCCGGTGCTGCGGGCGCGGCTTGCGACGCCACTTCAGATTGGCTCACTTTCCGTCAACAGTCGGGTGCTCCAGTCCCCTCTGTCGGGCGTTACAGATCTGGTGTTTCGGCGACTGGTGCGGCGCTATGCACCGGATTCTATGATGTACACCGAGATGGTAAATGCAGCGGGGCTGTGTCATGTTCGGAAGTTGCCCAAAATCATGGATGTTGATCCTAACGAGCGGCCAATCAGCATTCAGCTATTCGACTGTCGGCCTGACTTTCTGGCAGAAGCGGCTCAGATGGCGGTAGCTGAGGGCGCTGACACCATTGACCTCAACATGGGTTGCCCAGTGAATAAGATCACCAAGAACGGTGGCGGTTCTTCGCTCCTACGCAACCCCGACATGGCAGAGGCGATTGTCCGGACGGTGGTGCAGGCTGTAGAAGTGCCCGTGACGGTGAAAACCCGAATTGGCTGGAGCGATGAAGAAATCAACATTCTAGACTTCGCGCAACGACTGGAAGCGGCTGGAGCCCAGATGCTGACGCTGCACGGACGCACTAGAGCCCAGGGGTACAACGGCTCAGCTCGCTGGGACTGGATTGGGCGGGTCAAGGACGTTTTGACCATTCCGGTGATTGCGAATGGTGATATTTTCTCGGTAGAGTCGGCGGTACAATGCCTGGAGCAAACTGGAGCAGACGGGGTAATGTGTTCTCGCGGTACGTTGGGTTATCCTTTTCTGGTTGGAGAAATCGATCACTTTTTGAAGACGGGGGAGCTGCGGCGATCGCCCACCCCAATCATCCGCCTCGAATGTGCCCGCGAGCACCTACAGCTACTCTGGGACTATAAGGGCGATCGCGGCATTCGGCAGGCCCGTAAGCACATGACCTGGTATGCCAAGGGCTTTGTGGGAGCCGCTGAGCTGCGAGAGCATCTTTGCCGGATGGAAACCGTTGAGCAAGGCTGTAGCTTGATTGATGGGGCGATCGCCCAACTCCAGGCTCACTCTGCCGCATCAGCAGACCAACGCCCTGAGGCTGAAGTCAATCTGCCATTGTTGGCCGTTGGATAATTGTTGGCCGTTGGATAGAAGCCATTTCGCCTTAAATCGACTAAATTTATTAAATAGAGAAAACCCTCTATTCTTACACAAAGGTGACAGAGGCGATCGCAGCGGTTGAGACCATCGGTTTAGGCCAAAGATCGCTATACTCCAAAGTAGGCACCTGAATTCCTTACTCTTATTTTTTGTTGTCAGCTTCCTAAGGTTACATTCATGACCTCATTTGCCACTTCCACCGCTAGAGCAGACCTGAGCGAACTGCGACGGCTCAAAACTTTATTGCCACCTGAACTCAAAAGCTGGGTCACGATTGAGGCTTCAACCGCAGTCAACCCACCTCTGATTACCTGCGAAGAGATTGGTAAGGATCAGGTCGAGGTTCAGGTCGATCTGGTTCGCTGGGACATGCTAGCCCTAGATCAGCGCAACCTATTGTTTTGGCATGAGGTCGCCCGGATTCAACAAGACACCATCCCACGCGACGGTTGGGAAATGGC
Source organism: Elainellales cyanobacterium (assembly GCA_041746655.1). Taxonomy (GTDB): domain Bacteria; phylum Cyanobacteriota; class Cyanobacteriia; order Elainellales; family Elainellaceae; genus JBGTGR01. Next base: position 12,845 of record JBGTGR010000044.1, read on the forward strand.
CGCTCTGGCGATTGGTCTGGGCGGCGCAGTGGGTGAGCTTTGGGTGCAGGATGGTCTGCTGCTGCTGTTGGCCTTAGCGCTATGTGGTGTCTCAGGCTTTCGCCTCTACCAAAAAAATAGTGGGGCCAAGATTTTGCAGGAAGCGATTGACGCCGATGATAAGGCGATCGCACTCGCAACTCGTTTTGGCTACACATTGCCCAATGCTTACAAGAGCTTGGGTAGTGCGCTAAAAGTTTTGATCGAACAAACTCCCAAAAAGCGCCAGCGCAAGAAGTATGAAACTCGCCTAGATGCCCTCAAGAAGAGTGCAGCACGCGCCAAGGCCAAAGCTAAAAATGTCCGTGGAGTAGAAGCCTAGAGCTGGTTTAGCATCTTGTGGGTCTGGGGAATAACCCGGACCTGCTTGAGCGATCGCTTCATCAACTGCTGCCATTCCAAGACCTGGTCGGGCCTGGGTGAACGCATGGGTGGCTGTCCGGGCTGAAGCGGCGATGGAAGAGGGGTAACGGGTTGCAGGAAAACCGGAATCTCAGGACTAACAGCCGCCACCAGTTCGGCGGCCTGTTCCAGTTCGGCAGGGTCACTCTGATCGGAAATAATCACTTTACCGAAGACTTCAACGTGGGCAGAACGACAGCGCCGCAGAAACTCTGTGTGTGCCTGCCAGTGAGTTTCGCCACTGACACTAGGCAGCTTTAGATCCATTCCCACAGAGTCTAAGTAAGGTAGAATCAGGCTGAGTTGTTCAGGGCGATGCCCTCCTGTTTCTAGATAAACTGGCAATCCAGTTTCTTTCCTCACCAGGGGCAAAAAACGCGCCAGAAAAGCAGCCTGCAAGAGCGGCTCACCGCCAGTTAGGCTGATACTATCGTGGAGTCCGGGCTGATTTTGGCGCTCTACCCATTTCAACAAAGTTGGCAGCGAGACGGGATTAGCGTGAGTTTCAAAGTCTCGCCGTCCGGGCGATCGCTCAATCTGGCAGCTTTCAGGCGTACTCCAGGTGTGGGCACTATCGCAAAACTGACAGCGTAAATCACACCCCGCCAGCCGAATAAAAATCTGTCGCGTCCCAACATTTAATCCTTCGCCCTGAATGGCTGAAAAAATTTCAATTAGTCTGACTTGGGAAACGTCTGGCGTCATTGGAACTTAGTTAGATTCAGGCTTGGGGTCAAATGCAGTCTTCTACTCTATCGTATTCTTAGCAGGCCCATGCGATATCGGTTGGACTACCGTTTTTATCAACGTCCGTTTCGGGCTCCGCTACAGACGGCTTACGGGCTCTGGTCAGTTCGAGAAGGCATCATTTTGCGATTGCAGGATGAGGATGGACGGATTGGGTGGGGCGAAATTGCGCCGTTGCATTGGTTTGGCAGTGAAAGTGTTCAGGATGCCGTCACATTTTGCCAGCAGTTGCCGTCTCACCTCACCATCGATCATGTGTTGACGGTGCCGTCAAATTTACCGGCTTGTCAGTTTGGGTTGGAGGCGGCCTGGGAAGATTTGCAGCACTCTGCCGTTCGTGCACCGATAAAACTCCAGGCAAGCGCAGTCTTATTGCCAACGGGAGCGGCGGCGTTGAGTCATGCCTACCCCCAGGCTGAGATCTACAAGTGGAAAATTGGTGTTGCTCCGATCGCAGCGGAAATCGAAGTTTTAACCCAACTCCTGCAACGTCTGCCTGCAGAGGCAAAGTTGCGACTGGATGCAAACGGAGGATTGACCGAGGCGGACGCGCATCAGTGGCTAGAGTGGTGCGATCGCCGCAATGCCACCTCTGCCAAAATCGAGTTTCTCGAACAACCTTGCCCCCCTGGGCAGGTCAACAAAATGTTGGAACTCAGCCGTCAGTATGCAACTCCCATTGCGCTCGATGAGTCGGTTGCCAACTTGCAGCAGCTAAAAGTTTGCTATGACCAGGGCTGGCGCGGAATTTTTGTGATCAAGGCGGCGATCGCAGGTTCTCCCCTCCAACTCCGCGACTTTTGCCAGTCTCGTCAGCTCGATGTAGTCTGGTCTTCGGTATTTGAAACGGCGATCGCCCAACGCTTCATCCAGCGCTACCTCGTTCAACCCCTCCATACCAAACATGTCCTCGGCTTTGGCACCTCAGCTTGGTTTGATGATGCCGCTCAGGGCAATCTAGACAGTGAGCAGCTATGGCAGATCCTTTGACGCTGTTAGAGCAGCGGGCGGGCGATCGCTGGCTGATTGGAGCAAGCCATGACCTGTGGCTCAACTTCATAGCGCAGCGACGTGAGGAACTCGCGCAGGCAACGATTGCAGAAACTCCGCCAACCGTCTTCTTAGCCGAATCTGATCCAGTCCGGTTTTTAGCGGGGTTGATGGCGGCTTGTGAGGTCAAAGCTCCTGTATTTCTAGGAAATCCCCACTGGACAGAGTCTGAACGACAGCAGGCGATCGCCCTAGCCTGTCCAGATCTCGTTTGGGGACTGTCGTTTAATCATCAGTCCGTGAGGTCTAACCCCTTTAGGCCAGAACCCGGTTGGATCATGATCCCCACGGGGGGATCGTCTGGCCAAACTCGCTTTGTGATTCATACCTGGAACACCCTCACCGCATCGGTCCAGGGCTTTCAGCAACATTTTCAGGTACAGGCCATCAATTCTTGCTGTGTGCTACCGCTTTATCACGTGAGCGGGCTGATGCAGTTCATGCGGTCTTTTGCGACGGGCGGGCAACTGGTGCTCTTGCCGTTCAAAACATTAGAAGCTGGCTCAAGGCTAGACGTTGACCCAACCGATTTTTTCCTGTCACTGGTCCCAACTCAGCTGCAACGCCTGTTGCACAACCAACCGCTGACAGGCTGGCTGGCTCAGTTTTACACAGTGCTGTTGGGAGGAGCCCCTCCTTGGCCAGAACTCTTAGACACAGCGCGAACGGCTCAGATTCGGCTAGCCTTAACCTACGGCATGACGGAGACTGCATCACAGGTGGTTACGCAGCAGCAGGGCTCTTTTCTCAACGGACAGGTTAGCTGTGGCGTGCCGCTCCCCCATGCCACCGTCACAATTTGCAATCCAGCAGGAGAACCGTTGCCGAAGCTGCAGGTTGGACAAATTACGATTCGGGCCGATTCTCTAGCACTGGGCTACTATCCGGATCTTTGGACAAAACCGACCTTTCAACCCGATGATTTGGGCTACTGGGATGAGCAAGGCACTCTGCAGGTAGTGGGCCGCAACAGCAACAAGATCATTACGGGGGGCGAAAACGTTTTCCCAGCCGAAGTGGAGGCTGCAATTTGGGCAACGGGTTTGGTGACGGATGTGTGTGTGATCGGTCGGCGCGATCGCCACTGGGGAGAAGCCGTCACAGCCATTTATGTCCCGGTTGATTCTAGCCTTTCGGTCACAGCACTCCAGGCTGGACTTCAGGCTAAATTAAGTAAATTCAAGCAGCCCAAATATTGGTTGGCGACCGAGCGGCTGCCTCGCAATGCTCAAGGCAAACTCAATCGGACAGAGCTAGAGCAGTGGATTCAGACACAGACTCCGGACATCATTCATCATTGATCTAGCATCGTTGATCTAGCCATTGCAAGATAAAGGCTGGAGCCTCAACCCGCTGCCGCTGGCCCGGATCAATACAGACATGACGAGTGGTGGCTTTCGCGCTGGGTTGGTCGTTGGCCTTGCCAGTCGCCAAAAAAGCCTCGTAGTGAATTTCAAACTCGCTGGGCTTCAACAGCTGGGGCGTCAAAACAATCTGATAGGTCTCGCCACAAAACATCGGACGAAAGAAGTCTACCTGGGCATGGGTGATGGGAATGGCCAGTTCTGGATTGCGAAAGAATCCTTTTAGATCAACCCCTGCCGCTGCCAACGAAGCTTCATACGCTTCATGACAAATTGACAACACATTCGCAAAATAAACCACTCCCGCCGCGTCCGTGTCCTGGAAGTGAATCGTTCTGTCATAGCTAAAAAGCATAAGAGCACTAAGTAGGTAATCATCATTAAATGTAGGATGTGCTAGGCGCAGCCGTAACGCATAAACCCTTAAATGAGCAAATGCGAGAATAGTTATGGCCGCATGAGCAATAGAGGGAAATCACTAAAATTACACCTGACGAGGTCATCCTACTGTGAGTGTCATTATTTCAGACGAAATCCTGCAAGCGTCTCAGCTGACCCCCAGCGAGTTTCGCCAAGAAATCGCATTACATCTGTTTCAAACTGGTCGTTTAACCCTAGGTTATGCGAGTCAACTCGCGGAGATGCCACCCAACGCCTTTCGTCAACTCCTCAAACAGCGCCATATCCCCCTCTACTCCTACGATGTGGAGGATTTTGAGCTGGACTTGAAGAATCTACGGGAGTTAGGGCGATTGTGATTGTCATTAGCGATACATCAGTAATTACGAATCTAGCTGCCATTCAACATTTGCCACTTTTAACCCAACTCTACCGTCAAGTCATTATCCCTGAAGCCGTATATCGCGAGCTTGCAGATATCGATCCCCCAGTTCCTGGAGCGCTTGAAGCCCAATCTGCTGTCTGGCTTCAAGTTAGACAAGTGACCGACCTCACAGTTGTTGAGCGGCTTCGTAATGAGGGGAGGTTAGATCCGGGTGAATCTGAGGCGATCGCCCTTGCCCTAGAACTCAAGGCTGATTTGCTATTGATTGATGAGCGTCGTGGTCGAGCAGAAGCCGATCGCTTGGGACTGAGAATTACAGGTTTGTTGGGTATTTTGGTTGAGGCTAAACGCAGAAATTTGATTGCTGCCGTCAAGCCGCTGATGGACGCTATGATTGCCACATCAGAGTTTAGAGTATCTCCAGCCTTGTACAACCAGATTTTGGAGATGGTGGATGAAACTTAATTCAATGGCAAAAGCGAGTACTCTTAGTGCAGCACAATAACGCCCATGCACCCGACCGTTGAGAGGTTATCTGTTAGGAATTCAAGGTTATCTGCAGCGGGTGATAGGCAACGTTATGCCGCTTGAGTTTTGGGTGGTGGCGGTAGTTTGGAACTTAGCTGTAAGTAGTCAGGATTGATATAGCTCGCCTCTCAAACGATTGTATTCATCTAGTAGCAGGTTGAGTTCCGCAGCAACTTTCCACGGATTACGCTCTTTGAAAGGAGCAACGATAACTGCTTCGTAAGGATTTTTCCCAGTTTGTTTAACAGCATCGATCACGGCTTTGTTAGAGAGTCCTCGTCTAGCCGTGAGCCAAGCTACTAAAAGTGGATCTATTATAGAAGGCAAACATTACGAAGGCGATTGGCAATTGAGGGGCAGCGTCACGACAAATACAGTGCCCACAGACTCTTCGCTGACCACTGAAATCTTGCCCCCTAATGCATCAACGCATCGTTTGACAATGGCCAGACCTAGACCCGTGCCAGGGAGTCGCCCCACATTCATGGCTCGGTGAAACGACTCAAATAAGCGAGGTAAATCTGATTCAGGAATGCCAATCCCCTCATCTTGAACCCTAAAAATGGCCTGTTCTGCATCACAGGTTAGCTCTAGTTCAATCTGCCCTCCCTCGGGGGAGTACTTAATGGCGTTGGCCAACAGATTGGTTAAAATTTGGCGCAGGAGCTTTTCATCCTGATAGACCAGAGGGGGACACTCGCTCTTTTGCAAAAACAACAGCTGATGTTGCGTTCCAGCATTACGCTGCATCTCTGCTATCAGCATTTGGCAAAACGTTTCTAAATCTACCAGGACAGGCTGCACCCGGATTTTTCCGGCCTCTGCCTTGCCCAGCAGCAGCACATCATCTAAAAGGTGCGTCATCTGCTGCACGGCTACTTGAATCATCTGTAGCTGTTCCTGCTTTTCGATTTCGGTCCAGCCCTCGCTGTAGCACTCTAGGAGTTCAGCCGATGACAAAATTGTGCTGAGCGGCGTGCGAAATTCGTGGGAGGTCATCGAGACAAAGCGAGATTTTAGCTCGTTCAACTCTTTCTCTTTGGCCAAAGCTTTGCGAATTTCTCGTTCGGCTTGCTTGCGCTCGGTGATATCTCTAGAAATGCAGTGGTAGCCTTGCAGCTTGCCGCGAGTATCGAAAATGGGCGAACCGCTCGTTTCTAGCACAATGGGATGCCCATCGCGGTGGATTAAGGTTTTTTCGAGGTGAGTAAATGGCTCACAACGCTGTAAAAATGCATTCAAGACGGCTGCAAACTGCTGCACATTTTTGGGCCGCATGAAGTTGAAGATGCTCTTGCCCAGGATCTCTTCAGGGGGATAGCCTAAAATCTCATAGACCTTAGGATTGTTGTAGGTAAACACTTGGGCTAGATCGATCTCCCAAACCCAATCGTTGGTTTGCTCAACCAGCGTCCGAAACTTTTCCTCACTCCCCCGTAGGGCTTCCAAAAGCTGAGCTTGGGCGATCGCAATCCCAATTTGCACAGCCAACTGTTGCAACAAATCAATCTCAAAGCTCGACCACGAACGCTGGTGAGAGCAGTGATGGACGATAAGCATCCCCCACAACGTATCTCGCTGCAAAATCGGGACGACCAATTTGGACTTGACGTTGAGATGCTTCAGCCATTCTGCGTGCTGAGGGTGGAAGTCGGCCTGCTCTACATCGTCGATGATGCGAGTTTCTCCCTGGCAGTAGCGTTGATAGAAGTCTCCCAGAAATCCTTCAAAATCAAAGGTCTGGCCGATCAGTGTGGGAACTTGGGGGGCGATCGCCTCCGTTACCACCTGCCATCTCTTCTGGGGACGCACTCGATAAACCAGCACTCGATCGGTTTGTAGCAGGTTGCGAATCTCAGTCACTGCCGTTTGCAAAATTTCTTCTAGCTGGAGCGACTGGCGAATTTTGAGCGTGATCTCAGCAAACAGTTGCGATCGCAGGTTTTGACGCTGCAATTCTTCCTCAGCCTGCTTTCGACCCGTAATATCGGTATTGGTCCCCGTCATGCGATGGGGCCGCCCCTGAATATCCCAGACGGCTGTGCCGCGAGCCAGCACCCAGCAAATGCTGCCATCTTGCCGTAAAACTCGGTGCTCGATTTCAAAATGAGGAGCCTCTCCCTCCAAATGCTCCGCCAGGGCCGCTTCAACCCCTGGTTGATCCTCAGGATGAACCCAGGCTCCCCAGCCTTGCATTTGAGTCGAAGTGCCCTCTGCCACATAGCCCAGCATCAGCCTCAGCATGGGGTCTAGGTAGACATCATCCGTTTCAAGATTCCAGTCCCACACACCGACTCGACCCGCACTGACGGCCATCGCATAGCGCTGCTGACTGTGTTGAACCTGCCGATAGAGTTCGGCCTGCCGAATGGCAATGCCAACTTGAGTCGCGAGTTGCTCTAGGAGATCCACTTCAAGGGATTGCCACTGGCGCGGCCCTTCACAGTGGTGGGCTACTAACAAGCCCCAGAGCTGCTCTCCCTGCAAGATCGGCACCACTAGATTGGCCCTGACCTGAAACTGCGCCAGAAATTCTAAATAGCAGTTGTCAAGGTTCGCGGTGTAGATGTCTTCGACGGCATGGATCTCGCCTTGCATATAGGGAACGATGCAGGCTTCTTGGACCAGGTAGGCATCCAAGATAGAACGGCCTAGCATAGACACCCACTCGTCTCCCACCGACTCGACCACGACGATGCCGCTCCAGTCGGGTTCAAATCGGTAGATGACCACCCGATCGGTCTGAAGCATCTGCCGGACGTAGGTGACGGTGGTATCTAGGACTTTGTCGAGATCGAGGGTCTGACGGATGTTTTGGGCGATCGCCCCCATCAGTCGTTCTCGTTCTGCCTGTTGGCGCAAGGCAATCTCGGCCTGTTTGCGATCGGTAACATCATCTACAAGAGACAAAATCGAGATCAAATGGCCAGCTTCATCCAACAGCGCAGAGTTATACCATTCGCAATGAACAATCTCACCCTGCTGGGTATAGTTGCGGGTTTGGATCACATTGCGAGGAGCCTCCCCGCTGATCAGGTGGATAGTTTCCTGAATCAATAGCTCTACATCTTCATCATGGACAAAGTGCCAATCGGCTGGACGACGTCCCAAGACGTCTTCAGCTCGCCAACCAAAAATTTGCTCGGCCTGCTGCGACCAATGCTGAATGCGAAGCTCGTTGTCCCACTCAATGACGGCTAGGGGCGAATTTTCGACATGGAAGGAAAGCTGGCGATGGGCTTGTTCTAGGGCCGCCTCAATTCGACGCCGTTCACTAATTTCGGTGAGGAGCTGCCGATTGGTTTGACGTAGAGCTTTAGTGCGAGCATCAACCCGAATCTCTAAGTCCTCATTGGCTCGCTGTAAGGCCTCACGGGCCTGTTTGCGCTCCGTAATATCTTCGACCATCCCCAGGCTGTAGGAAGCGCCGTTGGCATCATGAATGATGGTAGAAGTGAGATTGGTCCACAGCAAGTCCCGGTCTTGTTTGAAATAGCGCTTTTCCACCTGATAGCGAGTCGTTTGCCCGGTTGCGACTCGCTGTAGCTCGGCCTGCTCGTGCTGAAAGTCTTTGGGGTGGGTGATATCAGCCACTTGCATTTGGGTCAACTCGGCTGCACTGTAGCCCAACATCTGGCAAAACGTCTGATTGACCTCAACTAAGTGCTGCTCAGCATCGACCAAAACCATGCCAATCGGGGCATCGTGAAAAAGCCCCCGAAATCGCTCTTCACTGCGCTTGAGGGCTATTTCTGCCTGTTTGCGAGCCGTAATTTCTCGCCCAACAGCCTGCAGCTCAACAAAGGTGCCCTGTTCGTCCAAAATGACTCGGTCGAGCCATTGCAACCACCGCACCGTACCATCTGACTGAGCAAACTGCTGCTCATAAATGATGACTGGATGTTCTGTGGTCAGTGCGGCAATTTGTTCTTCAACCTGCTCGCTGCTTTGCTGAATCGGATCGGGGATAAACTTTTGCCCAATCAGATCGGCGCGAGTTTGCTGGAAAAAGTCACAAAAGGGCTGATTAACGAAGGTAATGGTGCGATCGGGTAGAAATCGGCAGATGAGATCAGTTTGGTCTTCGACGATGGCTCGATAGCGAGCTTCACTCCGACGGAGCGATGCTTCGGCCTGTCGCCGTTCTAGCGCTGCTCCTAAGGTGCGGCAGGCAGCCAAAATCACATCATATTGAGGGGCTTCCTGTAACGCTTGGAGGTGATGCGACTCCAGCGTTAATACCCCAATCACATCTCCGCTGGCGGCGGCAATGGGAAAGATGCCCAGTTGCCGGACATTGGAATGACGAAACCTCTCAACCGCCTGAGGATGGTTGGCGTAGTCGTCTACAAATAAAGGAGTTCCGGTTTCGACGACCTGCCAGAGCAGCCCTTCTCCATAGGAAACCCCTTGCTCCAGCACCGCCTGCAGTTCGACGATGACAGTTTCACCGCAAAGCGCGACAAAATCTCCAGAGATTTCGTTGGTGAGGTGCTCGGCATGGCGATCGCCCCCCTGGCCCCGAATAATTTTAATGTCGCCAAAGGCAGCATCAATAATGTTGATCAGATAGTGGAGGACAAATTCTCCGATGGACTGAATGTCTTTCGATGCCTGTAGATGCTCGGTGAGCTCCAGTAAAAATCGCATCCACTGCATTTCATCACCGGACTTGAGGGATTCTGGATGCATCTGCCCAGGCAAAGTGGGATCTCCAGGAACGAAGCGGGGAGAAAAATCAGCCTGCTCTAGCGTCATATCGAGTCTCTACGATACCGAAATTGGGTTGAGAGGCGCAGCATGGAAGTCGGTCGATTGGAGTTACATCACCGCGATCTGGGGAAAGTGGCGAACTGACCGACTCACTCTACCTCAAAGCGCCTAGATTGGTTTGATTGGAATACTCTAGTTTTCCCTGAAACCTGCCCTAAATCACGGATTTGTCATCAGGTGTGATTTCTACTGGGGCGAGTTGCAACACTTCTTCGCAAAGAATAACATTCGGCTCTGATCCCGGCCCTTCCCAATCCCAATCATTGTGCTATGCGATTGGCTAGGGCGGGAGCACCTGCAATCGGTAGGTATCCATGATCACCAGAGGGTGGAACTGCGGTTATCCCCGGCTACTGAGGTTGATGCGATCGCTCAATTGTCGTAGCGATCGCGCCATCTCAGGATCAGTGTCTTTGAGTTGGGCAATCTTTTCGCAACTATACATGACAGTGGTGTGATCTTTGCCACCAAACACCTCACCAATTTTTGGGAGGCTCAAGTCGGTGTGCTGACGCATCAGGTACATACCAATCTGGCGGGCAACGCTAATTTCTCGGCGGCGAGAACTGCCCTTGAGGTCTTCGATCGGCACACCAAATACATCGGCGATCGCATTGAGCACCGTATCAGGTGAAGCTTCGACCTGCTCATTGGGTGGATTGAGGACCGGAGCAATGTTTTCGACGGTCATCGGTAGCCCCGAAATCGAAACATAGGCCACGGCCCGAATTAACGCCCCCTCCAACTCTCGAATGTTGGACGTGTAGCTAGAGGCAATATATTCAATCACCGCACGCGGCAGGCGCATGTTTTCGTACTCAGCCTTTTTCTGCAAAATCGCCATCCGAGTTTCCAAGTCAGGAGGTTGGATGTCGGCAATCAGCCCCATTGAGAAGCGGGAGCAGAGCCGCTCCTGCAAGCGGGGAATCTGGCTGGGGGGGCGATCAGACGCCAGTACGACCTGTTTGCCGGATTCGTGCAGTGTATTGAACGTATGGAAAAATTCTTCCTGAGTATACTCTTTGCCTTCAATGAACTGAATATCATCTACCAGCAGTACATCCACGGCCCGGTAGTGATCCCGAAAGCTTTGCATACTGTCTTTGCGAATGGCTGAAATCAGATCGTTCGTAAATTGTTCGGTAGAGACGTAGAAGATTTTGGAGCCAGGATGATTGTCGAGACGGTAGTTGCCGATGGCCTGCATGAGGTGGGTTTTGCCCAGTCCAACTCCACCACACAGGAAGAGTGGATTAAACTCGCGTCCCGGAGATTCGGCTACGGCCAAAGATGCGGCATGGGCCATGCGGTTGTTGGCTCCGACCACAAACCGGGAGAAGACATACTTAGGATTGAGATCGGTGGGACGAGCCCGAGAGCTACCCGCCTGAGCTTGCGCCTGTCCTTGAGGGGCCGTGTCTGTTGGCAAAGGCCACATCACCTCGGAGGGATCATGGACATCGACGCTCTCGTCGCCCTGCCGCACCGTGATCTGGATCTCAACGGGATGCCCCAGAATGTCATGGACTACGTCGGCAATGGTTTTGATGTAGTACTTCTGTAGCCAATTGCGCGCAAATGGGTTAGGGGTGCAGATCACCAAACAGTTTCCATCTAACTGCTCAGCGCTGGCTGGCTTGATCCAGGTTTCAAAGGTGGGGCGGCTTAGCTGCAACTGTAGACGCTCCAGCACTTGGTTCCATACAGTTTCAAGAACGATTTCCACCGCTAACCTCTATCGCTCACTGTCAGATACTACATCCGGTGCTGCTATACCCAGCGCAAAACGCCCTGCTGCTAATGCTTTGGCTGGCCTCCGCTGGAGAACAGGTCATCATCATAGGTTAAATCTAGCCATAAGAGTAGCCCTCTGCTGAATTCGCTCTGTCGGGCTAATCTCGTTGGCAAACAGCCTCCATAGGCTGCCCTGGTGTTTGTTGGCGTTAGTCAACTCGCTCCAACTGCCACAGAATCTGGTTGCCTTCCCGCCGCACTCTAGAGACGACCCAGTTGCGCCAGACCCAGTTGTCACCCCGACTTGTTACGGCACTGGCATTGACGTCCATCAGGTCAGCCAGTTCTGCGCTGGTAATTAGGTATCCCTGACTGGCAACCTCATCCGCCATTCGCAAGGTTTCTACCATATTGCGAAGCTGTACCACGCGCACTTCGCGGGGCACATCAGATCCATCGGGAGGGGTGAAGGTCGTTGAGTCTACCATAGCTGATTCCAAGGTAGCAGAGTCCACAGATACGCGACTGGATTGTATCTCTTCCGAAACATTGCTGTCGGTCTCCTGAGGATCAGATTTGATGTTTTGTTGAAGATTGGTAGGAGCGGCGAGAGCAGGACTTTGGGTGATGAGTTTGGGGACTCTCCCTAGGGAGAAAGAACGGGCGATCGCATCACACCGTTCGTTTCCTTCGTTCCCGGTGTGGCCACGCACATATTTCCACTGCAATGGCTGCGTGAGCTGCTTAGAAACCTGACTGTTGAGCCGATCCAGCGTTGTCCAGAGGTCTTGATTCAGCACTGGCTTTCCGGCGGCAGTCTTCCAACTTTTTTTCTTCCACCCTTGGACCCATTTGGTGATCCCGTTGATCACATATTCGCTGTCGGTGTAAAGGATGAGGGGTTCGGTTTGGTCAGACTGGAGGATAAATTCTAGGGCCGCGATCGCCCCCTGGATCTCCATGCGGTTGTTGGTGGTTTGAGCGGCAGCACCCCCCATTTCGTGGACAGAGCCATCTGAGAAGTAAGCCACAGCGCCCCAGCCGCCTGGTCCTGGGTTGCCGGAACAGGCACCATCGGTATAAATGCTTTGCAGGGTGTCAGCAGCCATAAATTATGGAATTTTCAGCAATCTAGCGTACCACAGCTTAACGCTTGCGCCGGGGAGGGCGATCGCCAAATTGGCGCGGAAAGTATCGGATCAGCAACGTCTCACTCACCTGAAATCGCCGCAAAATCCGAAAGAGACGTTCTCGTCGGACTCGCTGCAGTAAGACCTTAATACCGCGAGCTTGTTCGGCTCGATCTGTCATGGAGCGAATTTCATTCAGATCTTTGCCATAGTTTTCGATGGGCTGTCGGGTCAGTGATTCCTGGAAGGCAAAGTAGTTTTCTAGAATGCTTAGCCCTTCGGTGAGGTCAGGGCTTTTTTGGAGTTCGGTTTCTACATCAGTCCAAAATTCAAAGACTCGGTCATCCTGTTTCGCGGCGATCAAACCATAGGCCCGATCGATAAAGAAGGTATAAATCGGTTTGATGGTATAGGTTCTGGAGCCAATCTGGGTGCTGGCATTGAGAACAGCAATAAAGCCGACGCCAAACCCGATTGCCATTCCAATCAGTTCTAGATTTACAACGGGCTGGGTCGAGAGGGCGGCGACCATCCAAAATATGGCGGTCGGAAACGAAAACTGAATGACTCCCCAAAGCCATACGCCCGGATTGCGGAGCGGCTCAAAGAAGGGGAGGAGCTTACACCGCTCTTCTAGCTCCTCAAACGCTGCAAATACATTCAAAACGCCTGGAATGACTGCAACTGCGAGCCAGGGGAGCCAGTCGATCAGCCCCTCCACTATGCTGCTCCCTCCAGGGGTCGGTGTCTGACCAGGGGATGCAGATAAAAATGGCCTTTGGGGGTCAGAACAAAATGGGTTTTCAGGTCGGTGAGGTGTTGTCGCTGCATTGGGCTGTGGAGCGATCGCATCACACGGTTCAGCATGTTGCTTTTTGTGGAGTCGATATAGCCGTGGTTCCAGAGATTTTCGACCGTTCGTTTGGCTTGTTCGAGGGGGATCTCAAGCGCATAGGCCAGATCTTCGACGTTTAAGAGCTGCCGTTCGAGTGCTGCTAAGACGGCGATCGCCTGCTGATCTAGCGCAACCAGTTCTTTGTGTAAGGTTGTTAGGAACGGGGAAGGAATGTCTGACCAGACCTGAAACTCGGGCTGAGTCTGAATCCTTCCCACAAATTCTTTGACCGTTGCTCGGGGGTCTTCAGCCGTCAGAATGTCGGCTACGAGATGCTCCCAGGCGTCGTTGAAGGCGTCGTCGGCTTGGGCAACCCTCTGCTGCTGGTAGTGCGTTTGGAGGGTGGTGCAAGCGTCTTCAAACGGTTTTCGCAAACACTGATGCTGGTTGACCAGATCTCGAACTTCCTCTGCAACGCCAGGTTGATGTTTGGCGATCGCCCGACCGACCCGATGGACGATCGCCTCCAAATCTCGTGACAGCGTACTATCTAGCTGTAGCCGTGTCAGAGAAAAAGCTTGTAGCGTGATTTTGTCCCAGAAATTCATGCGAATTGCCGCCATTGCCGCCCGTTTCTTAGTCTCAGAGCTACTTCTCATTGTACGAGTTGCTGCAATGGAGAGCACATTTCTGATCGCTAGTTGCGATCGCTAAGAATCTCTACTGAGTCGGTTTTTCCTTCCCACCCAAGCGCCGCAGCGCCATGATCAGAGCAACGCCCACTAAAGCGCCTCCCACGTGGGCGATCCGATTGACGCCATCCTGAACGCCAACCTGCTGCACCTCAGACAGGACTCGCTGCACCACAAACTGACCCAAAATTAGAACTTCTAAAATACTGCGCCAGCTCCACCGCAGCCGGATGAGGACGCTCACCGCAAACAAGCCAAACACAGCACCCGATGCGCCCAAAGATAGGGTTGGTCCTGGCTGTAGCAAAATACTCAGCAGGTTTGCCCCCAGTCCGGTGATCAGGTAGCTGCTGACCACGCCCAGCACGCCTTCTTCCTCTTCGACCAGCTTGCCGAAGATATAGAGAAAAAACAGGTTGCCCGATAAATGCGCCCAGTTGGCATGCAGAAACATGGAGGTGAAAAACTGATACCAGGCTGGGTTGGCGTGATTTAGATACAAAAATTGCAGCGGCATCACCTGATCGAGGCCAAACAGGATCAGATTGATCACAATCAGGGCAAAGACGCCGTTGTAGAAGGACTTGGCTTGAGGCGCAGGTTGGGTTGTTTCTAGCATCAGGGTTTCGCGAAATAAATAAAGTAAGGCTGTAAATCCGTTTGCTAGGCTGGTTGGTATAAAGACGATTGGCTCAAATTTAGTAAGCCGTCAGGGCAATTTTTCTCTATTCTAAGAGAGCCGCAGGCAATCCCTAATTTTCCTGAAGACGCCTGCTCAGGATGTCTTGTGACCCATGCCCTACGAACCGCTCCACCACAAGTATCGTCCTCAAACCTTTGCTGAACTCGTCGGACAGGGGGCGATCGCCACAACCCTCAGCAATGCCCTCCAGCAAAGGCGGATTGCACCTGCCTATCTGTTTTCTGGCCCACGCGGAACAGGTAAAACTTCGAGTGCTCGGATTTTAGCAAAATCGCTTAACTGCATTGCATCAGAAGCGCCCACCGCATCACCCTGCGGCACCTGTGAGGTTTGCCATGCGATCACGAGAGGCTCAGCCCTTGATGTGATTGAGATTGACGCTGCCAGCAACACTGGAGTAGACAACATTCGAGAGCTGATTGAGCGGGCCCAGTTTGCGCCAGTGCAATGTCGCTACAAGGTATATGTGATCGACGAGGTTCACATGCTGAGTGTGGCGGCCTTTAATGCGCTGCTCAAAACGTTGGAAGAACCGCCCGATCGCGTTGCCTTTGTCCTGGCCACCACCGATCCCCAGAAAGTTTTACCGACGATCATTTCGCGCTGTCAGCGGTTTGACTTTCGTCGCATTCCGCTAGAAGACATGGTGTCTCACCTGACGGCGATCGCCTCCAAAGAGCAAATCAATATTTCTGCCGAATCGGTGCAGCTGATCGCCCAGATTTCCCAGGGGGGGCTGCGCGATGCTGAAAGTCTGCTCGATCAACTCAGTCTGCTAGAGGGCGAAATTACGATTGATCGGGTTTGGGATCTAGTCGGCGCTGTCCCGGAGCGAGATTTGCTGACGCTGGTGCAGGCGATCGCCCAAAACAACGTGGCTGCAGTGCTGGATCAAGTCCGTCACCTGATGGATCGAGGCCGCGAACCGCTGATCGTGCTGCAAAATTTGGCGAGCTTCTACCGAGATCTGCTGATTGCCAAAACGGCGGGCGATCGCGCTGACTTAGTGGCCATTACCCCCGCTACGTGGGCTGAGCTACGTGAATTTGTTCAAAATCTGGAGATCAGCACGATTCTAGCGGGCCAGAAGCACCTGCGGGAGAGTGAAGTGCAGGTCAAACATACAACCCAGCCGCGCTTGTGGTTAGAAGTTACCCTCCTGGGCTTACTACCTTCCGCCATTCAGGCCCAACCATCCCAAAACGGGGCGTCTCCCCAACCCCTGGGAGCCCTTCGACCTGCCGCTCCTGTTACCTATCAGCAACCTACGGTCAACCCAGCACAGAGTCCTCCTGCACCGCCAGCTTCCAGCCCCACTTCAGCCCCAACCCAAACTCCAGCCCCAGCTCTAGCCCCAGCTCCAGCTTCAGCCCCAGCCGTTAGCGCTACAGTCGTTCAGCCAGCGCCTACGACACCTTCGGCCCAAACTCCGGCCCAAACTCCGGCTCCTGCAGTCGAGTCAGCGCCACCCCGCCAGGAGACAGAAATTGAGCCTGCTGCTAGCGCCACTCCAGCTCTTTCTCCAGCCGAAACTTTCTCCCCAGCCGATTCTGCGCTTCAGCCACCTCCACCCGCCCCTGAGGCGCACTCTGAAGGAATGCCAGCGCCTGAGCCCCCTCCTGCTGTCCCGGAGCCAGTAGTCCAGGATATGCATCAAATCTGGGAACAGGTCCTGAATTTAGTTCAGCCCTATTCGACGCAGACGTTGCTTCGTCAGCAGTGTCGTTTGCTGTCCCTTAAAGATCGAGAGGCTTGGATTAGCGTCAACTCCCAGCCGTTGTTTCGGATGGCAAAAGAACGACTCCCTAATGTAGAAGCGGCCTTTACCCAACTGTTTGACCGGAAAATTCGGGTCAATCTGGAAGTTGCCGCTACCACAGAAGAGGCGATCGCCCCCCCAAATGGGTCTGCGGCTCCTCCGCCAACTTCATCCTCACCAGCGCCACCTGGTCCACCTGGCCCACCTGAGCGGCGATCGCCCCCTCCTATTTCCTCTCCAACCCCGGTCACGCCTCCTGCGGTTCAGCCTGCGGTTGCTCAGAGTGTTGGACCTCAGGCGATCGCCTCAAATGCCCCATCTCTTGCTCCATCTGCCGCCCTATCTGGCGCTGCTCTAGCGCCCCCCGCTCAGGCCGAGCCCTCTGCACCCGTTGCCGCACTGTCGTGGAAAGAAGAGGATGAAGTAACGCAGGCAGCTAGAAGTCTAGCCCAAATGTTTAACGGTCAGTTGGTCAATCTAGATGGAGATCTAGACGCCATCGACTCCAGTCCTGACCTGACTCGAATCGCTGCAGAACTACAAAAAAGTGAAGATATTTCGGCAGAGATTTCATCTGATGATGACGATGACTTGCCCTTCTAAACTGTCATCATCAAAGTCAAAAAAACTCATCCCATAGGCACATTAATCTCATCCTTCAGTCAATGTTACTGTCATAGGCAGCAAACAGGAGATGCATTGATGTCTATGACTGAAATAGGGCTATCTTCACTCGCAGCGACTGCACTACCCGGTGGTAATACCCTTGCTCTTCAAGCGTTACAGAACACCTTGGATGCAACTTCGCTACTGGATCCTCTCACAGGGACAAGCAATCACAACTCTGCTCTAGGAAACTCTATCCCAGAATCTTTGAGAGAGATTGAGGGAACCCTTGCTTTTGCGGATGGGTTACTAACTAGTAACCTAACCTCCCCCTTGGGAGACCTGATTGGAACTTTTGATTTAGTCCAGTTAGCCAATGAACTTGCTAACTCTCTGGCCACCGCTGAAGGCGAGCTAACCATTAGTGATGGCGTGCTGGTGGGTGAGGCGAGCCTAAACGATGATCTGCTCAGCGGATCGGTCAGGGTTGCTC
This sequence comes from Elainellales cyanobacterium, assembly GCA_041746655.1. Taxonomy (GTDB): domain Bacteria; phylum Cyanobacteriota; class Cyanobacteriia; order Elainellales; family Elainellaceae; genus JBGTGR01. Next base: position 30,484 of record JBGTGR010000044.1, read on the forward strand.
AACTTGCAGTTGACTATGCTACGCAGTCACTTCAGACCTTTGAAGGCGAAATTCCCTTCGCGGATGGACAAGTCGCTATCGACATTCCAACTCCGTTTGGGGCTGTTGCCGGAGCAATCGGCTTTGGTGGTGGACAGCTTACCACTGATCTCGCTACGCCCTTTGGCTCTATTGTGACCGCAATCGACTTCCCCGACAATGCTCAGTTCAACCTAGATTTGCCTTTAGACGGTGTTCAAGGCGTTCTAGATTTGGCAGCCGGACAGATCGCTGTTGATCTATTTCCTGGTTTTCCAGGTACCGAAGTTTTGGTTCCGCTAGAAGCTTTATCCGGCGTCTTGACACTGGAACAGGGGGTTGCCAGCATCGCTCTACCCACGCCCTTCGGCCCTCTAGAGGGATCTTTCGATCTGGGGTCTCTGGTTGGTACCTTCATTAACGACACCTTTGCAGAAACATCAGGAACGGTTTTGCTCACCGAAGGTTTACTCGTTAGCAACCTGACGACTCCCTTTGGTTCGCTAGTCGGTAGCCTCAACGTCGTGCAACTCACTAACGAACTTGCCGTAACACTCGCTGATGTGAGTGGGACCGTAAGCTTTACAGAAGGGCTGGTCAGCAGCAATCTGGATACGCCATTTGGAGCAGTTGAAGGCACATTCGACTTGGGGCAATGGTCTGATGACACTCCTGAAACCATTGAACTGCCAGAAGAGACTACAGACATGCTAATTTTTGCCTAGCATCGCGAATTAAATAAAGCATCGCGCAGTAACCTGCAGGGGCTTAGCACCCAAGCAAAGCCTCTGCAATAGATGCAAGTTTTGCGCCAAGAATATGGCCAAAGCAAAAGGGATCCAGTCTGACTGGACCCCTCTTTTTTGTTTGTTGATCAGCTGTCTCTGCTAGTACCGAGCCCTAAGACTGTCCCGGCTTAAGACTGCTCCGGAGCATCTATCCAAATTTCGTCGGTGCCCTGATGGATCGTTTTGACCCACTTGAGCTGTTTGGGACGAACCGAAATTCGAGCCGTAGTACTGGCAATCACGGGAAGCCAGTGGAACATATAGAGCGTGCCTCGCAGGGTTTGAAGCAATGCGATCAACGGTAAAGGCGTTGCAAACCTGCGGCGATCGCTGTTGAGCCTGCGACTCTGGATACGACGAATCCCCAAAAACATGCCAATCATCGAAAAGGTGACAGTCATGCTGGCAATGGGGCTGAGCATGGGAGGCCGACTGCGGGCGATCGCCATCAAAAAGTCTGGCACTGCCGCCGTGGGCATAATGTACTGAATCAGCCAAAACATAAACAGGTCGAAGGTCTTGCGAGGCCCCAACCGTTGCCGCATCAGCAACCGCCAATAGTCGAGGTAGCGCTGGTAGCCGCCCTCAGCCCATCGGCTCCGCTGGTGCCAAAGCCCAACCGCCTGAGTCACGCCCTCTTCCTGAACCGCTGGCGTCATCAGAAAATCTACGTCCCACTGATCTAGATGCAACCGTAGGGTTAGATCCAGATCATCCGTAATAGTTTGCTCATTCCAGCCACCACAGCGCTCCAAAGCCGCCCGGCGCACAAACTGGCCATTGCCTCTCAGCTCACCAATGCCGCCAATCGCAATTCGCTGCTGTTGAAAGTAGGCATCCAGCGCCATCTCTGCCGCCTGACATCGCGTCCAGAAGTTGGTTGATGCATTGGCGATCGCCTTTTGCACCTGTACCGCACCCACCTGCTCCCGCTGAAACAGCGGCAAAGCTCGACGCAGCAAATCTGGTGTTACCTGCGCATCGGCATCAAACACCACCAAAAACTCTCCCTGAGTCTGGGGCCAAACCTGATTGAGGGCACCCGACTTGCCGCCGCCCGCATTGGCAGCACGGTGGAAAACATTGAGCTGGGGGTACTCCTTCACCAACCGATCTAACACGATCGGCGTCCGATCGGTGCTGTGATCATCAATCACCCAGAGGTCATAGCGGCAAGATGGATAATCCAAATTACAGAGAGATTTGACCAGCGACCCAATCACAGCCTCTTCATTTTTGGCCGCAACCAAAATGGAGACATAAGGCCACTCCTCCGGATCGCCCTCCATAAGAGGCTCTGGAACGACAAACGGACGGGCTGTCAACACCCGCAGCGCATGAATGCCAATCAGCGCAGTCAGGCCCAGGACAACCCAAGACCCCCAGGACAGCAAATGGAGTGCGATCGTGCTACTCCACACAATGGTTAGCGCAACGGCTGCTTTACGTCTGCGGCCCGCTAAACCGCGATAGAAGTGACTATCAACGTCTTCTGATTCAGAGAGATCAGAAATCAGTGAGCTGATCGGTTCCAGCTCATTGTCAAGCTCGTTGTAAGAAGCGCTTTCGGGCCAGGAATTCTCCGGCATAGGTTACTTGATTCAACCACCAATACTTATCGACACCCTTGAAGAAACTGGGGATGAGGTAGCACCACACCGTACAGCCTTCACATACAGAAAGTTTTCCCTGCGATTGGCGATATTCCTCAACTATCTCAGATTGACGATAGAGATCATAAAGCCGCCCCTCAATCGGAACACCCGTTTGGGCAAAGTGATAACAGGGTAGCAGAAGCTTGTCATCGGGCGAGATCGCAATGACTGCATCCACCGCCTTACAGCGAGGATTTTCGGTATCATTTCCACCTGCCTCAATGAAAGCCAACGCAGCCTTATTGTAACCAACATTGCGGTATCGCTTAGCGCTGTCTTCGATCGCCGCCGCAATTTCTGGGGTTGGGTTCTTTTTGCCGTTGTAGTTGCTATGGGCTGTAAAAGCTGGATTGAGCCAAACTCGCACGCCCAACTTTTGCCCTAATTCAGCTACTTCTCCAATTCGCTGATAATTCTGAGCGGTCACAGTATGGTTTAAAACCGGAAACTCGCCCAGCGAAAGGGCAATTTCCACCGACTCCACCAACGTATCAAAGATTTTGACCCCTCTCGATTGATCGTGGGTCTCTGCATCCGGACCATCCAGAGAGAAGTTTAAAAAGTCAATCAGCCCCTGCATCTCTTTAGCCCGTTTGGGGTAAAGAATTGTATTGGTCGTCATGCTGGTGGAAAAACCTTGTCGTTTAGCTTCCGTATAAATCTGGGCCGCGTCTGGCCGCAGCAACGGTTCTCCGCCTGTAAAGTCAACGTATCTGACCCCCAAACGTCTCAGGTCTTGTAGATTCTGCTGAATGGTCTCAAAACTCGCTTCCGTTTTGGGATCGAGTGCCCAGATATCGCAGAAATGACAGCGGGCATTGCAGCGATAGGTCAGGTAGTAATTTGCAACTAAAGGAGCCATAGCTTATCCAAAGTAACAGGGGCTTCACGCTAAGGTGTGTTTCCACAGTGGAAATCGTCGATGCCGTGGTTAAGGGAATCAACACACCCCGATTTAGCAGTAGTCTACCAATATCTTTAGCCGCTCAACTCAGCAAAGTTCTTAGGATCAAGCCTGACAAAAATTAATGAGCAGCATAATTTCTACTTTTATGACAATTTGTCTGTATCATTTCAGACCCGATTCGGGATAACTGAGAATAATCTCCGTTCTGCATCTACTGCCTGGATCTACCTGAACCTATGACCTACAGCCTCAGGGTCGCTGATTTACCGACGAGTGAGCGTCCGCGTGAGCGCCTGCTCACCCAGGGTCCCACCAGTCTTGCCACTGCCGAACTCATTGCCATCTTATTGGGGACCGGTCAGGGGCCTGGAAAACTTTCCGCAGTGGGTCTGGGGCAATACCTTCTGCAGCAGCTCTCGCAGCACCAGCAAGACCCCCTGGCGACGCTGCGAGAGGTCAGTGCCTATGAGCTGATGCAGATTCCTGGAGTTGGACCGGCTAAAGCAACGACCATTTTGGCTGCGATTGAGTTGGGTAAGCGGGTTTTGAATTCTCGTCCGCCTGAGCGGATTGTGGTAGATGATCCGGCGATCGCTGTTGCAGCCCTAAGTAACGATCTGATGTGGCAGGCGCAAGAGCGATTTGCAGTTTTGTTGTTAGATGTGAAACATCACCTGATTGGCACCCGAATTATCAGCATTGGTACTGCGACCGAAACGTTTGCCCACCCCCGCGATATCTTTCGAGAAGTGATTCGTCAGGGCGCAACCCGTCTGATTGTCGCCCACAACCATCCATCTGGCAGCGTAGAACCTAGCCCCGAAGACTTGTCTCTGACTCGCCAACTGCTTGCGGCAGCTCAGCTCTTAGATATTCCCCTGCTCGACCATCTAATTCTGGGCAGCGGCAACTACTCCAGTCTGCGTCAGCTCACAAGCCTTTGGCAGGACTGCCCCCAAGGAGACTAGGGCAGGATGGAAGGCGAGATCGGAGGTGAGAGATCAGAGGGGTAACTATAGGGAGTGATTTAGAGGGGCGATCGCCCCTCTAAATCACCGCTTAACGTTATCCTTTAGTTGGGTTGCAGAGGACTGCGACCTGGCTTATACTAAAGCCTCGAATTAAGAGCGTTATGCAGCTAGGAGGGTTCTATTCCTGAGCCAATTACCCTGACCGTTAGCCTGAGAGGCACACGTGAAGTCAGGGAGACTTGCCAACTCTTTCGCCTTGCCGGACTACTCGATGCTTTTTCTGAGCCCACGTTCCGCAAGGTGCTAGATAAATTTGTTGATGAAGGTCCCAAAAACCTCATCCTAGATCTTTCTCAGATCGACTTTGTCGATAGTTCTGGGTTAGGTGCTTTAGTTCAGCTTGTCAAAAAGGTGCAGACTGCTGGAGGCACGTTGCAGATCGTTACGAATCCGCGTGTGACTCAGACAGTTAAACTTGTTCGCCTAGAGCAGTTTTTGTCTCTGCAGCCTTCGGTAGAAGTTGCTTTAGAAAACGCTAAAAAACCTAATTCTTAAAGGAGGGTTGAGTTTTAGCCGACTCGGTCGGTAGTTTGAGGACTTCAACACTGAATAATTTATCTGTTTCACATCTAAGATCTGATGTTCAGGCCATCGCAGTTTCGGCTGCCTGGCCTGTTTCTGACTGGCAAAAACACTTTAAGATGTAAGTAAATTAGCTTGCCTACAGTATGGGCTTGGTGAGATAAACGTGCATTCGGATTTTTTGTTAAGCCACTTAATCACGCAGCTAGCTCACCTTTGGCCTGCTCCTTCATCTCCATTTTTTGTGGCAAACTCTTCGACATTGGCTCAAGTTCGACAACTGTCTCCAGCCGCATTAGCCTACCTAGGAGATGCAGTCTATGAACTCTACATTCGGACCGATTGTCTGCTGCCCCCCAAGCGGCTTCAGAGCTATCACAATCAGGTTGTGTCTCAGGTTAGGGCAGAGAGTCAAGCCAACTCCCTCAAAACGCTGCAACCTTATTTAACCGAGGCGGAGCTAGAAGTCCTGCGGCGAGGGCGCAATGCCTCTCCAAAAGGTCCAAAACGCCGGGTAGAGCCTGAAGTTTATCAGCAGGCCACCAGCCTGGAAACGCTGATGGGCTACCTGTACCTGACTGATCCCCAGCGCCTAATGGAGCTTTTGACTCACCTGCAGCCCGGATCCTCAAAAGAGTCAGAGAATTGTTAACTGAACTGGAGAAGCTTGCTAATATGGGAGATCCGAATTTATCTCCATTGCTCACATTTAGCAGCTCTCGACTGAAGGCTGACAGTAGCTCATCAAGATTTTGTTCATGACCGAATGACTGCTTTAGCTCCAGATTGATCCGGTTTCTCGCAGATTAAATCTGCGATCTGGGCTAGAGGAGCTAGCACTTGGTGTCTTCATCGTGAAGGCTTTTGAAGACAAAGATTGTAGAAATAAAGGATTCAGGATATGGCTGCCAATCATCGCTCGCCCAAGCCCCAGGGACCTCGACGGAAAAATACAAGTCAGTCTGATGACAGACGCTCTTTTTCCAAACCCATTCCCAATCGGAGTGGTTCTTCCCGTCCTGGCAAGCCCACTCCTCGCCCCGGAAAACCAGCCCCCCGTTCGGGCAAAGTGATCCCCCCTCCGCAGCAAACGATTTCTCATTCTCCCGCCCCAGCGAGTCGGCCAGACTTTCATGAGGCTGCACCTGAAGCTTCTGAGTCAGATAATGATCTGATTTATGGTCGTCATAGTGTCTTGGCCGCTTTAGAGGGACAGCGCTATCTCAATCGCATCTGGGTGACCTACAAACTTAGATATGACTCTCGCTTTCACGGGTTACTTGCCCAAGCTAAGGCCCAAGGGACAGTCATTGATGAGGTTGAGCCCCATCGTCTCAATCAGCTGACGCAGGGTGCTAATCACCAAGGTATTGCTGCCCAAACGGCACCCTACGCTTATAGGGATCTCGATGATTTGATTGAGCAGGCGAAGGCAGCAACGGATAGCCCAGTGCTGGTAGTTGCAGATAGCATTACCGACCCTCACAATTTGGGTGCCATCATCCGTACTGCTGAAGCACTAGGAGCGCAGGGTTTGGTGATCCCCCAACGCCGAGCAACAGGAATCACGTCAACGGTGGTCAAAGTTGCGGCTGGGGCTTTAGAAAGTTTTCCAGTGGCGAGGGTTGTTAATCTTAGCCGCGCTTTGGAAGCATTAAAAGAGGCAGGATTTTGGATTTATGGCACGGCGGCTTCTGCAAGTCAGCCTGTTCATACGGTTGAGTTTAAGGGGCCCGTGGTGTTGGTGGTTGGTGCGGAGGGAGAAGGTTTGAGCATCTTGACTCAGCGTTGCTGTGATGTATTGATATCGATCCCGCTGCAAGGAAATATCCCCAGTTTGAATGCCTCAGTTGCGGCAGGAATGGTTCTTTACGAAGTCTATCGCCAGAGATGGGCCCAAACTCTGCATCTGGACACTTTACAAAAAAAAGTGCAACAGAGTATAACGAAGTTTGAATCTTTTTGAAGTTGGCTTGCTACAGCTCACTCTGAAAGATCACTCCGATCGCTCGACACTCCATAAAACAGCAGAAATTGAGCAGAGCTTATGAAAGAAATTTTGATCAGTCTCCTTCAATCGCTTGGCTTGGCTTGGTGGGTTGAAATCACCACTGATGCGCCGCGATGCACCTACTATTTTGGCCCCTTCGCGAGTGAGAAGGACGCTGCGATCGCCAAGTCTGGATATATTGAAGACTTAGAGCAAGAAGGTGCTGCGGAACTTAAGGTTGTTATCAAGCGCGACAAGCCACAAAATCTCACAGTCTACGACGAAGCGACTGACCGAGGCGAACGGGGTAACTCAGCTTCTGCAGTTGGCGCATAGGGTCGGATTTTTTTACTGAACCTAGTACTGAATCTAGTACTGGATCTAGCTAATTACTTCTGGATGACTTTCAATCCAGATGTCAATATCTTGCTGCACTTGAGTCGGGATTTCCCAAGGAAACAGGTGTGCAACATTTGGGTAAGATCGCCACTCAGCGTTCTTGATGTGCTGTGCGGTTTGCAAGCTTGAGGCTGAAGTAATATGGCGATCGCCCTCTCCTGCCATCACCAAACAGGGACACTGAATTTGGTGTAAATCAGAGAGGCGGTTGTATCCTGACTGCAATGCTGCGCTGAGAGCCTGTTGGGCTGCGGCTGAGGTTTGTAGATAGGCAGACATCCCCTCATTGGCAAGGCGCTGGTAAGCGTATTCAGTATGTTGCTGAATTAAGTAGCGATAGAGCGATCGCCGTCCCAGCGTATCAATATTCCACTGCCATCCAGGATGAATCCGGTTGAGGATAGAGGTAAGGCCCGTATAGACGTTATCCTGCCAGGTGATGGGAGGGTGGCTGCTACGAGGATTGGCGGCTGTTGCAACCAGGATAAGACCGCTGACTCGCTCAGGAAACTCCAAGGCTAGTTCAATAGCTAGGATGCCACCGAGCGACCATCCTAGGATCAGACTTCGTTCAATCTCAAAGCGATCGAGCAATGCCGCTAAATCGCCCAAGTGGGTCGTCATCGAAAAAGGCTGCTGCGTTTTGCTGCGGCCATATCCCCGTAAATCGGGCGCTAAAGTCTGAAACCGCTGGGACAGATGTTGCGTAAAAACAGACATACTGCTGCCTGCCCCAGGATGGCCATGTAAGCACAGGATTGGAAACCCCTGACCCTGCACCTGAACAACTAGGGACATGGGTGGGATAAGACTGTTTGTAGGGGAGTAGTTCATGGGGGACCCGCTTCAAGAAGCTGACATACAGCAGGGTAGCGCAAGTGCGAGTTTTCCTGCAGGGAAGAGATGTCATTGGCTAGAGGCAAGGCCCTAAAGCGATCGCAACGGCAAAAGCAAAGAAAGCGTTAAAGCGTTAAAACGTTACAGGCAATCTGAGTGAATGTCGGGATTACAGCCTGGGTTTTTAGCTTCTAAAACAGTTGGGACGGAACCGGGGTTGAGAGAAGCAACCAAGAATCCAGAAATAAGCAAACCACAAGTTACATCCAGAAAAACTTGAACCATAAGACCTGACTTCATAGAGCACCCCAAATTTTCTAGTTGCTATAGATATAGCTTGCCCAACCAAGAGGTACTAGGATGCGAGTTGCTTCAGCCTTCAAAGACTCTTTATAGCCTGATCTTTTTGCAGTAGGTGAAACTTTACTTTTGGATGTTTGAATTGGATTCATGTTCTAAAACATAGGGAAACTACGTTGTTTCTGTTGGATGATCAGGTCATTTGTTAACTCTATACGAAGTTTTACGCAAACAGTTTAGCGGCTCTCTCCGTATATTTTGCAGTTCTGTTGCTAGCTAAGCGAGAGCGTTTAAAGATGGGAGCCTTTTCAAAGGGAAACCACTGGTATTTACCGCTCAGTTTTCTTCTGAAGATTTCTCTAAGCTGGGGCGATCGCTAGAGAGTTCTGGCTCAGGAGAGACCGTTGGGTATCGAGGCAGGGTTACGCAGAAGGTTGTGCCAATGCCTTCCTGGCTCACGAACGTAATTTTTCCCTGATGCTGGAGGACGCACTGCTGCACGATCGCTAAACCTAAGCCGGTTCCCCGAATCGTATGGGCGTTACGCGCTCGATGGAAAGACTCAAACAAGTGGGGCTGATCGGCAAGGGGAATACCAATCCCATAATCTTTAATCTCAAATTTTGCAGTTTGCTCGGAGCAGAAAAGTTTGAATTCGATCTCACTTGCGTTGGCGGAATACTTGATGGCATTGGACAAAAGATTAGTCAGGATGGAGCGGAGTAGCTTGCGATCGATATAAGCTTTAGGATTTCCGCCTTCATAGCTCCAGATAATGGTATGGCCAGTGTTTCCACTGAGCTGCATTTCATCCACAATGTCCCAGCAAAATTGCTCTAGATCAATCAAGGTTGGGCAGAACTCAAGTTTGCCTGCTTCTGCCTTACTCAGCGTCAATACATCTTCTACGAGATGAATCATCGTTTTGATCGCTGATCGAATTCGGAGGAAGTACTCCCGCTTTTTGTCTTCCGTCGCGATGCGATTGTAATGCTCTAGTAGCTCTACGGAGGTGCGAATCACGGTGAGGGGAGTCCGCAGCTCATGGGACACCATTGAAACAAAGCGGGACTTGAGCTCATTCAGTTCACGTTCTGCTTCCAGCGCGTGGCGCATCTCGTCTTCGGCTTCTTTCCCGGCCCGAATTAGTTGCTCGCGGGTCCGAATGCTGTTGATCATGAACTGAAAGACCTGCGCCAACGTATGCATCTCGTCGGGAAAAGGGCTCTGCCCGGATACCGAAAGATCCTGATCGTAGTTTCCTAGCGCAATTCGTTCGGCAGATTGGGTCAGGATGGTAAGGCGCTGAGTCAAAACGCCCGATAGAACGTAGATCAGAACAAATAAAATGCCGTAGGTGACGATGAAGGATAGCAGGAAGCGATCGCGAATCGCCTGCTGCACCTGTAGCACATAGTCGGCCTCAATATCTAGACCGATCACAGCGACAATCCGGCCCTCATCGTCGCGTAGAGGCGCAAAGGCAGAAAGCCAACTTCCCCAGCGATCGCTATAAATCTCTGATTCTTCGATCAGCTGCCCTTGTTCATAGACCTGTCGGGCTCTAGAGCTCGGCTCGTCAGATTCTAAAAACCGCACCGATTTTGACAAGTCATAGTTGGCCCAGAGGTCTACTAAGTAAACCATTTCTAGCCGATCTGGCGGCACCGCAGGTTCTCCAAAGCGGCGCAGATTGTCTGGTATTCCCACCACGCCGGAATATAGCCAGGCTCTTGGTTCGATGCTGTGGACCACTTCAAACCAATCAAGCTGATTTTGATAGCGGGGGTCATCCGAAAACCCCTCTGCATTGCGCTCACCCTCCGCATAAAGCGCCATCAACTCATCCACATCGACCCCTGCCGCCGCTCCCTCTAAGGTGGAGCGCATATCTGAACGCAGACGCAACGTGATTTTGTCGGTCGTGAAGTTGTAAAACCAGTAAAAAACCCCTGCAAAAACAATGCTAAACACCATGCTGAAGGCGAGCAGGAGCTTGATACGTAGGCCAACAGGACGGGAGAAGGGGGTAAGAATTGATCTTGAAGTGTAATTTTGCGGTTGATGAGGTTGGGGCCGTTGAAAATTCACCGAATCCAGTTTGGGTGGGTGGGAATAGGAGCGCAATTGCGGATGACAGCGCCAGGGAAGATTGGGGGTAGACAGAAAAAATGTTGCGCGATCGCGCTATTCAGTCAAGGCCGTCATGGGGCAGGAACACCATCATCTTCCATGACTCTTGTGAGTTTGCGTTCGTTCCAACATACCCCACATTTGCAGCTAATCCTAGTTGGGTTAGTTTTTTGCTTCAGGCTCATCCGGTTCTTCTGGTTCGACTGGTCCAGAGGAAACATTATCTACCGTCAAGTTTAGACGATAGTCGATGGGCTCTGTTCTTTTAGAAACGACGACAACCTCATAAAACCCTGATTGGGGAAGCGTTCCAGACCATGTGGTGTCGGTTGAATCTGCTAGTAGAAATGGTAGCGTCTGGGTGGGATTGGGCAAGTAGATCGAGAGCTGGGTGGATTGGGATGGGGCCTGTAGATTGAGGCGCATCATCTGTGATTCTGAAAGTCCCGCAATGTAGACCTTCCCCTGACCCGGATCGAGACGGCTGTTGACTTGGGTGCCATATTCCCCCGGTGCAAATCGGAGTCGCTCAAGGGTTTCGCCAGACTGGAGCGATCGCAGTTGATCTGCAGCGATCCCATGCCACACTTGGCCGATGGGTTGTTCTAAAAAGTTTTCGCCTTCCCAGTCTGGAAAGAGGTGAAAGAAGCGGGCATCGGCTAGATCATAAAGGGCACGGCTGCTGACATAGAGTTGATTGACCTCGCGCCGCCACTGCTCCCGACTGGCCGTTGAGTAGCTGCCGAGCTGCCGACGTGCTTGGGGGCTGAGGTTGGCTTCTAGTAAGTCTAGCCACTCACTGGCGATCGCATCCCACCGCGATCGCCACTCAGCGTCTTCAGGGCCATCGCTCAACATGCGGCCTTGCTGAGCAGGATATCGATCATAAAAGGTGGTGTTGGTGAGGGTGATCAGCAGCCGATAGTCAACGTCTAAAGACTGGCGGCGACGAGTAATTGAGGCTTTGCGGGCTTGCTCTTCGGCTGGGAATTGGGAGGACGTATCGGAACCCGGCTCTACCGCGCTAGGCTCTTCAGTTTGAGGAGGAGTGTCGCCCACCACGTAGGGAAGCCAGCGATCGCTTGTCCACCATAGCGATCCAGCCCCCGCTGCAATCAGGAACAGCAGCACCAAAAGGCGACCCAATCCCGACTTTTGCGGAGAAGATTGAACAGCGGCAGGAACCGAGGCGGCGGCTATTGTTTGGAGTGGAGCCGGAGCTGCAGCAACAGCCAGAGTCGGCTGAGTATGGGGAAACGTGGGCGATAAAGGGGTGGGTAAAGGAACCGATGAGGGAGGGGGAATATAGCTGATCGGCGGTTGGGTAGGAGGCTGATCGATTTCGAAGGGAAAACCCTGCAAGGTGTGGAGCACTTCCTCTGCGGATCTGTAGCGGTCGATTGGGTGACGCGCTAGCATTCGCTCTAAGACTTGAGTCAGCTCAGGGCTGAGGGCAACCTGCTGCTGCCATCCGCAAACGGCAAAATTTCCCAAGATGTCATAAGGCTCTTTGCCCGTCAGCAATACCAGCACGGTCACCGCCAACGCATACAGATCACTCTGCGGTAGTGCCTGTCCGAGGTGCATCTGTTCTTCTGGTGCATACCCGACTTTGCCGAGACGGGTAACGGAGGGGGCCGCGGGCTGAGACGAAAAGGCTGGGGAAGCCATCTGAGAAGCCATCTGAGAAGCCACGGTAGCGGCAACTTGCTTAACGCCACCAAAATCAATCAGTACGGGCAGCTGATCGCCATAGCGCAACATCAGGTTGTCGGGGGAGATGTCGCGGTGGATCACGCCCAGACTGTGGATGTATTGCAGCACGGGCAAGATTTTTAGCAGCAGCAGTCGGGCTTCTGACTCTGAGAAATTGAGGCTTTGACGCTTGCGGCTTTCTAGGATGTTGCGGTAGGTCTCGCCTTCAACATAGTCTTGGACTAAAAAGAGATGGCCGCGATCGCCATAATTCGCCCGGAACAACTCCCGAAATCGCGGGATTTGGGGATGCTGAAGCTGATAGAGAACGCCTGCTTCTCTGGCAAACAACTCTTCAGCTTTTTGGAGAGCTTCAGTTCCTTGTACTTGGGGCGCAAACTCTTTGAGAACACAAGGTTCGTTGAAGCGGTTGAGATCTTCGGCTAGATAGGTACGACCGAATCCACCATGTCCCAATTCTCGCTTGACACAATAGCGATCGCCCAGGATCATCCCAGCATAGATGCCCGAATTGACGACCGAAAGCGCTTCACCGCACAAGTGACAAAACCGACTTTCTGGGGGGTTGGAATGACCCTGGCTACAGCAGACGGAGTTCATAGATGTTGATTAGCTATTGCCATAAACTGGAATCGCTGCCCCTCGTAGGTCTTGAGCCGCTTCTGACCCAAGGAAGCAGATGACCTGGGCTAGCGATTCTGGCTTGACCCACTGTGCCGCGTTCTCAGCTCCCATGGCAGCTCGGTTTCCCGGCGTATCAATCACACTAGGTAAGACGATGTTGGCAGTGATGTTGGTTCCCCTGGTTTCGTCGGCGATCGCCTGCGTCAGGGCCACAACACCCGCCTTAGAAGCGCAATAGGCGGCGAGCTGGCCTCCAGGCTGGACGGCTCCCCGTGAACCCACGGTGACAATGCGTCCATAACCTTGCTGCCGCATTTTTTGAAGGCTATATTTACAAGCTAAAAAAGTGGTATTGAGATTAAGGTCAAAGTCTTTTTTCCATTGCTCATAGCTATATTCATGGGTATCGCCCATCGAGAAACCCCCCACTAGATGAATCAGCACATCTACCCGCTCCATCCCCTCGATCAAGCGCTGCACAGATTGCTCATCTTTTAGATCGACCGCTACAAATTTAATCCGGGTTAGATCAACTGGAGAGATGTGGTTCTTTAATCGCTCGACTTCATGCGCGTTGAAGTAAGGAATTGTTACCGAAGCCGCGCCCTGCGCCAAAACAGCTGGGGTGACTCCTAAGCCAAGCCCCCCTGAACCTCCCGTCAACAGGACCTGCTTTCCTTTCATCACGACGACATCCTCTTATGCAACAGTTTTTTGGCGATCGCCAAAACTCAAAACTCATCGGAGCAGTTTAAAGCTTAATGCACTTCAGCGCTGCAGCTCAGGGAGAAAAGGTGAATTTTGCGACGGTACTTTGCGACGGTATTTTACGATAATATTTTGCGATAGGTAAAGAATAACTATAAAAGTATCCATTGGGGTACTCGATCCAGATTGGGCTGACTAGAATACCACCAACGATACCTATTCTTGATGTGGTGGTACCCATGAGCCAAAGATCTCAAGCAGACTCAATTATTCGTTCCCATGTGCTGTGGGCAATGGGCGGTGGATTAATTCCTATTCCTTTAGTTGATTTTGCCGCTGTTACAGCCATTCAATTGGAAATGCTCCAGCAACTTGCCCAGCTTTATGGAGTGAATTATTCCCGCAGCAATGGCAAGGCGTTTGTTTCAGCTCTGACAGGCACTACTCTAGCTCGGCTCGGTGCCAGCTTTGTCAAAGCAATTCCTGGTATTGGCACATTGATCGGTGGGGCTGCAATGTCACTCACGTCTGGGGCTTCAACCTATGCTGTGGGACAGGTGGCTATCAACCATTTTTCTAATTCGGGTGATCTCAGCAATTTTGTTGAAGATCAGCTCAAAAATGCCTATGATGTTGCCTTTGAGCGGGGCAAATCCTATGTATCGGACTTAGAGAATGAAAAGGGTGATGAGGCCGCCAAGATTTATCAAGCACTAGAGCAACTTGGCAAGCTGAAAGATCAAGGCATTCTCACAGAGGAAGAGTTTCAAGCCAAGAAAAAGGAGTTACTTGCTCGGCTTTAACCCGCAGTAACAGATCATCATTTCCTAAAGTTCTAATCATTCGTCAAAATTGTTTGCCGAAATAGCTCCGGATAAAAATACTGAGTAATAATAGAGACTTTAGTTTCTATTATTACTCAATGAGGAGAGCAGCTTTATGGAAATCAAAAAAATCTACTTGCATTGGTCAGCTACACCTTACAACTGGCAGCAGCCAGGAGCTTATCATACGGTAATTCAAGGAGATGGCAATGTTGTGAGACTGACGCCATATGACCATTTTCTGTCACGGCATACCTATCAGAGAAACAGTAATGCTGTCGGTATTGCACTTGCTTGCATGGGTGGTGCTAACTATTGGCGTGACTACCCCCCTACCGATAAGCAAATTGAAGCCATGTGTAGGGAAACCGCAGAGTTGGCGATGCGGCTGGGTTGGACAAAAGACGACATTACAGTCAAAAAAGTCATGACTCATGCAGAAGCAGCTTCTTGTCGTGATGGTTGGCATCCCCATGTCAACTATGGGCCAGTTGCATGGGGAGGCACGGGGGATCGATGGGACTTGATGCAGCTTAAGCAAGGTGAAACAGACAATGGCGGTGATGTATTGCGTGAAAAGATAAAGCAGTACATGACTGAAGGTAACTCTGCGCCTAAGGTTCTGTGTGATGTCTCGATCGATTGCAATGGCACCGTCATCACTGGATTGATGTACGAGAACAGGAGCACTTATGTACCGGTCTCTGGCTTAGCTTCTGCCTACAACTTCTCTATTGATTGGAATCCCGAAAAAAGGAGAGTGTATGTTTATGGGGAAACCCTTCCACACCCTAAATACATCCATGACGATTTGGGATTGACCAACGTAGATAAAGTGGATGTGTGCAGTACTGACGGGCAAGTGATTATGTCAGGTTTCTTAAAAGATGGTCGTGCTCATGTCAGGGTTGTAGAGTTTGCCAATGAGTTTGATATATCTTTGGAAACAGCCAACGGCTCAGTTAAACTGGGTGCATTGAATAGGTTTGGCGGCAAGATCTCAAAGGCCTTGCTGAATCAGGGCATGAAATTCGCCCTCCAGCCCTTAGAAGAGGGTTTAGGGACTGTTACAGATTTAAGCAGTTATGGCAACGCTTCCTCAAACATTGAACCTTCGTTTACCTAGGCAGCGATCGCCCCCTCTACAGTCGTACAATCAACCTGGTTGCTGTATCTCAGTTGCTGTATCTCATCTCTATGTCTTCACTGCGATCGCTTTACCCGCCCATTCAGCCTTACCAGTCTGGGACCCTAGCTGTCTCCGAGTTGCATACCGTCTACTTTGAACAGGTCGGCAATCCCAACGGCAAACCTGTCGTCTTTCTGCATGGAGGGCCCGGAAGCGGCATTGATCCAATCTACTATCGCTACTTTGATCCGCAGCAGTGGCGAGTGATTTTGTTTGATCAGCGGGGCTGTGGCAAGAGTTCACCCTATGCAGAGCTGCAGGAGAACACCACTTGGGATTTGGTCGGCGATATTGAAAAGTTGCGATCGCACCTCAATATCGAGCAATGGACTGTCTTTGGTGGCAGCTGGGGCAGTACGCTAGCATTGGCCTATAGCCAAACACACCCGGACGCTTGCAATGGTCTGATCTTGCGCGGCATTTTTATGTTGCGGCAAAGCGAAATTCAATGGTTTTATCAAGCAGGCGCTAGCTACCTCTTCCCCGATGCCTGGGAAGATTACTTGAAGCCAATTCCACCTGAAGAACGCGGAGATCTGATTGGAGCCTACTATCAGCGTTTGACCAGTCCTGATCGCGATACTCGCCTCACTGCAGCTAGGGCCTGGTCAGTTTGGGAAGCTAGCACCAGCAAGCTTTTGCTTGATCCAGGGCTACAGGCCAAATTTGGTCAAGATGAATTTGCCGCAGCCTTTGCCCGCATTGAATGCCACTATTTTGTTAACAAAGGCTTTTTAGAGTCCGAAGATCAGCTCCTCAAGAACGTCGATCGCATCCGTCACATTCCTGCTGTTATCGTTCAAGGTCGCTACGATGTGGTGTGTCCCATGATCACAGCTTGGGAGCTACACAAGGTTTGGCCCGAAGCTGAATTTCTAGTCATTCCTGACTCTGGCCACTCGATGACCGAACCAGGAATTCGTCATGCGCTAATTGAAGCAGGCGATCGCTTCGCCAAGCTCTGAAACCAACAAGGGGAAACAGCTACAGAGAATTTTACTATTGAACTAAGTTTCTAAAGATAAGCTGTATGTGTGTATTGAGTAGCGAGTACATTACTGGCTTAAGAGCCGCACTAATTCTCGGTTAAGTGCGGCATAGCCTCCTGGGTTGAGGTGCAAGAAATCTTGACTGTAATTTGGCTGCACCATTCCATTAGAGCCTGTCAACACTTGCTCCGCATCCAATACGGCGACTTGTTCGCTCTCCAGTGACCTGATGAACGTGTTGACTTCTGCGATCGCCACACCAATTGCGTTAGACCAAAGTAGCTGACGTTCAAGCGGAAGCTTGCCCAAGGGAAAGATGGTGGTTAGAATGACTTTTTGAGTTGACTCCAACCAGGCTGGACTGGGGGCGATCGCCCTGCTTCTTCTCCCGCTTCAACTGATAATGAAATCAGGTCAGTCAATCTACACCGCACTATGTCGATTCAAATCACACAGCCGTTACACACCGCCATTCTGGTTTCTGATCTTGAGAAGGCTGAGCAGTTTTATGGTCAAGTTCTGGGGCTGTCGAAGGTCGATCGCGCTCTCAAGTATCCCGGCGTCTGGTATCAGCTCGGAGATTACCAGTTGCACCTGATGGTGGATTCAACGATTCCATCGGGATTGCACAACACCGAGAAGTGGGGCCGCAATCGCCATGTTGCCTTTGCCGTTACAGATTTGCAGGCTGCAAAAGAACACCTAACTGCCGCTGGTTGTGCCATTCAAATGAGTGCTTCGGGTCGGGCAGCGCTGTTTACTTACGATCCCGATGGCAATGTGATAGAGCTGAGTGAGGTAGTTTTTGACAAGATTTATGCAGATTGAAACACAGGCCATTCATGCGGGGCGGAGCGTTGATCCGGTGTCGGGGGCAATCGTTCCAGGCATTCAGCTTTCGACCACCTTTGAGCGATCGCCCGATGGCAGCTACCCCCACGGGCATCTCTACACGCGACTAGGCAATCCCAACCGCACCATGCTCGAATCTTGTCTGGCTACGCTAGAAGGTGGGGTGGCGGCGGCAGCTTTTTCGTCGGGGTCGGCGGCAACGATGAGCATCTTGCAGGCATTGCAACCGGGCGATCGCCTCCTCGCGCCCAATGATGCCTACTCCGGTACAACCGCCTTACTAAAAAATATTTTTACCGGGTGGGGATTGGAGGTCACGTTTGTCGATATGACCGATCTTGATCAGGTGCAGCAAGCCATTTCCTCCAACACCAAACTGCTGTGGGTCGAAACGCCTTCCAATCCGATGTTGAAGGTGACAGATTTAGCCAAAGTTGCCGATCTAGCCCATCAAGCGGAGGCATTGTGCGTCTGCGACAACACTTGGGCCTCTCCGGTTCTCCAGCAGCCTTTTCAGCAAGGGGTGGATCTGGTGGTTCACTCTACCACTAAGTATCTGGGTGGCCATAGCGATGTGTTAGGGGGAGCCGTAATCGCGAAGACTGAATCCCCGTTCTTTGAGAAAATTCGTCAGGTTCAACTCATCGGCGGAGCCGTCGCAGCCCCGTTTGACTGCTGGCTTGTCCTACGCGGCATCCAAACGCTGCCTTACCGGATGCGTGCCCATTGCGATCATGCGCTGCAATTGGCTCAATGGCTGAGTCAGCATCCTGCGGTAGAGGTTGTGCATTATCCAGGACTGCCGGATCATGCAGGACATGCGATCGCCGCTCAGCAAATGAAAGGCTTTGGCGGAATGCTGTC
Source organism: Elainellales cyanobacterium (assembly GCA_041746655.1). Classification (GTDB taxonomy): domain Bacteria; phylum Cyanobacteriota; class Cyanobacteriia; order Elainellales; family Elainellaceae; genus JBGTGR01. The sequence goes on from JBGTGR010000044.1 coordinate 48,830, forward strand.
GGTACAGATTCGGGGCGGACGCGAGCAGGCGTTTGCGGTAGCAGCCCGAATGAAAGTATTTACGCGGGCAACCAGCCTGGGCGGAGTAGAGAGTCTGTTAGAGCATCGGGCCTCCATCGAAGGCGAAGGTACCGCAACACCCGACAACCTGCTGCGGGTCTCGGTCGGTCTGGAACATATCGACGACCTGATTGCTGATTGGGAGCAGGCCTTGGCTTGAGATTGGCTTGAGAAAATTTTTAGACTGCGGCTGAGCAAAGTTCATGCAGCTGAAGAACAGGATGTGTCCGGATGTCCCCTAAAATAGTGGGGATCATTCTGTTGTTGCACAAACCATTGTTCTGACGCATCCATGACCCACTCTACGGACATTGCCACCCTGGCGCGCTGGATGGCAGCAGATTTTAGCAATCAAGAACAAGCCTTTGAGAATCCTCCTTTCTTTGCCCACATTCGGGTTTGCATGCGGCCTTTGCCTCTAGACTTTTTGTCGGGAGTAAGTTTTTATGTCGAGCAAGCCTACGACTATACGCTGCATGATCCCTACCGGGTGAGAATTCTCAAGCTTTTAGAGCAGGGAGGACGAATTCAGATCGAAAATTACACGCTCCAGAATGAAGAAGCTTGGTATGGGGCCTCCCGCGATCTCAAGCGACTGCGCGAGCTGAAAGCCGATCATCTGGAAAAGCTCTCAGGCTGCAACATGATTGTGGAATGGACTGGCCACAGCTTTAAGGGGCAAGTGGAGCCTGGGAAAGCCTGTATGGTGGTCCGAAAGGGTCAAAAAACCTACCTCGACAGTGAATTTGAGATCGACGATCAGCGCTTCATTAGCCAAGATCGAGGTCGAGATCCCGAAACCGATGAGCATGTGTGGGGTTCGGTGGCTGGACCCTTCTACTTTGTGCGCTGGGCCAGCTTTGCCGATGAGGTCAAGGTTTAGGCGATCGCCCCCCTGATCTTTCAGTCCAGCTTTCAGTTAATCTTCCAGTCCAGCTTCCAGTCCGACTCCGCACCTGCGGCCCTCAAAATTCATCTCAGTCTGCAAATATCCCTGTTTCGATTCTTAAAAAAGCCGAACTTATGCGAATTGCTCTGTTCACCGAAACCTTTTTACCCAAGGTTGACGGCATTGTTACGCGCTTAAGCCACACGGTCGATCACCTTCAGCGCTTGGGGGATCAAGTCTTAGTTGTTTCCCCAGATGGTGGTCTGACCGAGTATCGAGGAGCCCAGATCTACGGGGTTCCTGGTTTTCCGCTGCCGCTCTACCCAGAGCTAAAGCTGGCGTTGCCGCGTCCGTCGATTCGTATGGTGTTGGAAGACTTTCAGCCCGATCTGGTTCATGTGGTCAATCCTGCTGTGCTGGGACTGGCCGGATTGTTTTATGGCAAATCGATGAAGCTGCCGCTGGTGGCCTCTTACCATACGCACCTGCCCAAATATCTGGAGCACTATGGCCTGGGGATGCTGGAAGGTGTCCTTTGGGAGTTGCTGAAGGCTGGACATAACCAGGCCCAGCTCAACCTCTGTACCTCAACCGCGATGCGGCAAGAGTTGACGGAGCACGGCATTGAGCGAGTCGAAGTTTGGCAACGGGGTGTTGATACGGAGCTGTTTTTGCCGGAGTTAGCTAACCGGGAAATGCGATCGCACCTCAGCCAAGGACACCCCGACAGTCCGCTGCTGCTCTATGTGGGTCGTCTTTCTGCCGAGAAAGAAATCGATCGGATCAAACCTGTGCTTCAGGCTATTCCTAATGCGCGGCTGGCGCTAGTGGGTGATGGGCCTTATCGACAGGAGCTAGAGCAGATTTTTGCGGATACGCTAACTCACTTTGTGGGATACCTGACTGGGATTGATCTGGCGACTGCCTTTGCCTCTGCTGATGCCTTTATCTTTCCTTCTCGCACTGAGACGCTAGGGCTGGTCTTGCTAGAAGCAATGGCCGCAGGCTGCCCCGTGGTGGCGGCTGGTTCGGGCGGGATCACGGATATTGTTACAGATGGCGTCAATGGCTATTTGTTTGATCCCACTGACGAAAATGGGGCGATCGCCGCCACTCAGCGTCTATTTTCTCAGCAGGAAGAGAGAGAAACCCTACGTCAACAGGCCCGTCAAGAGGCCGAGCGGTGGGGATGGGCTGCCGCCACACGGCAATTGCGGCACTACTATCAGCAGATCTTAACCCCAACCAGTCTGCCCTCTGCGGCCTGAGTAGACAAGTTAATGGTTTCTAGGGTTCTAGTCTGAGGATTTACGGGAGGAGTTTAATTCCTTCCGTAGATTTGGGTATGCTATAGCTAAGGTTGATGAATCTTTAGAGAAGTTAGCCTGCTGCTCTTCAAAGTATCTTCAACCAAATTAGGGAACCGTTTGGCATAAATCAGGCTCAAATGGGCTGTATCAGTATTCAAGTAGGCGCGTAGCGCTTCCATCCCAACAATCTGCTAAAGCAAGCTGCAATTTCAGAAGCTTCCCGCCGCTGTTTGATGGCGCACCATTCTGATCAAGCACCTTCCCTTAAAATTGGCTTTCAGTTCCTAGAAGCCCTTCCTAGAAGTCCTCTGGAATATCTATGACCGTATCTTCGCCGCATCCGTCTGATCGGGACCCTGCTAATGTTCTAATCGATGTGGCTGCCCATTTTGAGGACGGTGAGAGCAAGTTTCCAAGTGAGACGGCTGCTGCAGACGAGAATGCGGCGATCGCCCCCTCTCCCATCCTCAGCCCGCCGACTTCTACATCTGCACTCGCGACAAACCGCGAAAACTTTTCGGCACTTCTGGCCCCTCTGACGCAGGAAACATTCCGTCAGGTGGTGACGGATGTCGAGAAAAAACTGCGCGTGGTCAATCAAACCCTGTCCATGTTGGACTCTGTTCTAGATAGTCAGGGGTTTGACGCCATTCTCAACGAGATGCTGCAGTCTATCACGCTCAAAACTGGAGAACTTTTGGGCGCAGACCGCACTACAATTTATCTGCTTGACGAGGAAAAATCTGAGCTGTGGTCCATCATTGCCAAAAACGACAGTGGCGGCTCCCTAGAAATCCGCATCCCCTCTGATCGCGGGATCGCGGGTGAAGTGGCCACCCATCGGCAACCGATCAATATTCCATTTGATTTTTATGATGATCCCCGCTCTGCCTTTGCCCAGACGCAGGATCAAAAAATCGGCTATCGCACCTACAGTATGCTGACGCTCCCGCTACTGAGTGAGCAGGATGAGCTCGTGGCCGTGGTGCAACTGATCAACAAGCTAGAGTTTCCTAACGATCCCCAGGCGGCTTTGGTGGAACGGGTCAGTCACACTGGATTTACCCAAGAAGATGAGGAGCTGTTTGCAGAATTTTCTCCTTCAATTCGGCTCATCCTAGAAAGTTCTCGCTCGTTTTATCTGGCGACGCAGCGGCAACGAGCAGCAGCGGCTTTGATGAAGGCGACGCGATCGCTTAGCCAAAGCAGTCTTGACCTCGATGCAACCCTACGGCGGGTTATGGAAGAGGCCAAAGAGCTGATGCATGCCGATCGCAGTACGCTTTGGCTGCTCGACCCAGACCGCAACGACCTGTGGACCAAGATCCCTGGCCCCAATGGAGCGCTCAAGGAAATGCGAGTTCCGGTGGGAGTTGGGTTTGCAGGACGTGTCGCGGAGACGTGCGAAATCCTCAATATTCCCTTTGATCTCTACGAGCATCCCGACGCCACCAACTCCAAAAAGTTTGACCAAGACAATGGCTATCGGACCTGTAGCTTGCTCTGTATGCCCGTGTTCAACGCGGATGGGGAGCTGATTGGCGTTACGCAACTGGTCAACAGGCGGCGACAGGGAGAGTTTCCCGACTACAACCCGGCAGACTGGCCCAAGCCTCCCGACTGCTGGAAAGCTAGCTTTAACCGCAGCGATCAAGAATTTATGCAGGCGTTCAACATTCAGGCGGGTGTAGCGCTGCAAAATGCCAAGCTGTTTGCGACGGTGAAACAGCAAGAGCAGATGCAACGAGATATCCTTCGATCGCTCTCCAATGCCGTGTTTTCGACCAACAAAGATGGAGAGGTGATTGCGGTCAATGATAGTGCTCGTCGCCTGCTAGGGCTGAATGAAAGCGATCGCCTGGAAGGACAACACATTACCGATTTGATCAAGGTCAAAGAAGGCAATTTTTCTAAATGGTTTGGGGCTGCACTGCGAGGCACTAGTGAGAAAACTCGCCAGCAGTATTATCCTGATCAGACGCTGGTTTCGGCAGAATCTGAACAACAACATAGCGTCCATCTCTCGATCAACTCCATCGCCGATGCTGCCGATCAAAGCAACATCTACGGAGCGTTGGTGGTGATGGAAGACATCAGCGATGAAAAGCGGCTGAAGAGCACGATGTACCGTTATATGACGCAGGAGTTGGCCGAAGAATTGCTGCGGCTCGATGATGCCAAACTGGGGGGCGATCGCAAAGAAGTCTCCGTGCTGTTCTCTGACATCCGCAGCTTTACCTCCCTGGCCGAGAGCATGGAGGCCGAGGAGATGGTCGTCATGCTCAACGAATATTTTGAGTCGATGGTCGATGCCGTCTTCAAGCACAAAGGCACCCTAGACAAATATATTGGCGACGCCATCATGGCTGTATTTGGCTCTCCCCTCACCCTGGAAGATCATGCCTGGGAGGCCGTCCAAACCAGCGTCGAAATGCGCCATCGCCTAGTAGAGTTTAATGCTCGTCGTCGCGATCGCAATCAGCCTGATTTGAGGATAGGCATTGGGATCAACTCCGATTATGTGATCAGCGGCAACATTGGCTCCAGCAAGCGCATGGAGTTTACCGCGATTGGGGATGGCGTCAATCTGGGATCACGGTTGGAAGGAGCCAGCAAGCAATATGGCTGCGATATCGTCATTAGCGAAAATACTTACCAACCCTGTGCGGATCGGATTTGGACCCGTGAGCTAGATCGAATTCGGGTCAAAGGCAAAAACCTACCTGTCAGTATTTACGAGCTAGTTGGCCTACGAACAGAGTCCCTGCCAGAGCAAAGGCTACACCGCATTGAGTTGTATCACCAGGGTCGGGAGTACTATCTCAACCGACGGTTTGCAAAAGCGATGGCTGAGTTTGGCACTATTTTGGAAGAGATTGATAACCATGATCAGGCGGCAGCGCTTCATCTCAAGCGTTGTCAGTACTGGCTCCAATCCCCTCCCCCCGAAGATTGGGATGGCGTCTGGGATCTGACCGAAAAATAAGCCCAAAGCGAAGGGGCACAGTTTCGCCATGCCCCTGCTATCTATCCCTTAGGAAAGTGAGTTAAGACTGGAATGGACTCTGCCCGATTCCCAATTCTTTCTTGCTGCGTTTGAGCTGCTTCCAAAGCGTACGAATCTGCTGGTATGACTCCTCTGGCGAAAGTTTTCCATTGCTTTCGAGTCCGCTGATCAAGCTGACACGCTGCGAGAATTCCTGCAGATTTGCGTTGAATACCAGATTTTCTGGCTTAACTTCACCGTAGTAGCGACCCCGAGGGTAGAGAAATTGGGAACGATCCGCCATAGTCTTCTCCTATGCCATCAGCAAAAACCAGTTATTAATCTTGATTTAACCTAACCTTAACCAAAATAGCATTGTACGGCAATCCTTCTTGAGGAAGTTAAGCATTTTGGACTTCTCATCCCACTGCGACTCGGAAAGGCCGCAACCATCTCTGGGATTGCTTTTGAAGAGAGATGCCATCCAGTTCTATGATTCAATCCTAAGCCGAGGTTGGGGAGATAGGCTGAGGACAACTACGGTCTTAGAACAGGTCTTAGAGCATAGACTGACAAGGACTCCCGTACTTCTGACTAGAGATAGAGTATGTCAGGAAGAGGTGATATATGAGACACCCGTTCTTTTTCTAGTAAGCGATTTTATTTGGGGCACTGACTGGAGACATTGACCGTTAAAATTATGAAGCTGGCCTGAAGTTGAGGCGATCGCCCAAACTTCAGTCGCTTCCCTGTACTCCGATCGCTACACCTGTGCTCCCATGTCTGTTGGCCAAAAACTTTACGAAGGCAAAGCTAAGATCCTCTACGCCACCGAAGATCCTAATATTTTGCTCACCCACTTTAAAGATGATGCAACGGCCTTTAACGCCCAGAAGCGGGGGCAAATTATTGGCAAGGGCGAAGTCAACTGCACCATCTCCCAGCATCTGTTCCAGCTTTTAGAAGCTCAAGGTGTTGCTACGCACCTGATCGACTGTCCTGCCCCAAATCAGATGCGAGTGCGACCTGTCAAAATCATCCCATTAGAAGTGGTTGTGCGGAACATTGCGGCGGGTAGTCTCTGTCAACAAACTGGGTTGGATCTCGGCACGGTTTTACAACAGCCGCTCGTCGAGTTCTACTACAAAGATGATGCCTTGGGTGATCCGTTGCTGACACGCGATCGCCTGCTCTTGCTAAACCTGGCCACCCCAGAGCAGCTTGATCAACTCAAAGCCAAATCCCTCCAGATCAATGCCATTCTCTCTAACTTTTTTGAGAAATGTGGTATTACGCTGGTAGACTTCAAGCTGGAGTTTGGCCTTGATCGGGATCAAAATCTGTTGCTGGCGGATGAGATCAGTCCTGATACCTGTCGATTGTGGAATCAATCTGATGCAGACCCAAACCGCCGAGTCCTAGATAAGGATCGGTTCCGACGGGATCTAGGCGATGTCGAAGCAGCCTACCAGCAGGTTTTAGAGCGTGTTTTGACGCAAGCGGCTTCGTCTTAAAGTCAGAGTCGAGATCTGACAATGCTGTAAGATCTTGGCGTTTACTAGGGACCGAGTCCCTGCTTCTGTTTGTTCTGTCTTTTTCTGTGTGTAACCTGCCTGGGCAGGCTGTGGTGTGTGGAAGTGCCAAACAAAATCAACTCTATGCGTTTCTCTCCAGTTTTACTGGCAGTATTCACTGCCTCGGCTACCCTTGGCTTATCCAATCCTGCCAAGGCTCAAACTCCTGACCTGCATTTGAGTCCCGAGAGTGTGGCTCAGGCCGCATCTCAAGGCAGTGAAGCAGGGCCGCAGGTTGTTGTAAATGTAACCCCTGTGGTTGTGCCGACTGTAACCGAGCCCGACTATTGGCAGCCGCAGATTCTCGCTCAAGAACTACCTCCCGACACCCCAGTCGAGGGACCTGTGACCGATCCAGACCCTCAGTTGGCCCCGCCACTTGATCCGGGCATGCCACCGCCTGGGACTCAGGTTCCATTAAATGGAACACCGGAAGAGTCAGAATTAGAATTTGAGCTGACGCCGACGCCTGCGCCAGACATCCCAGAGCAGCCGGTGATTGAATTTGAAGGCTTACCGGAAGACCCACAGCCGACTGCGCCAGGCGATGTCTTTCCAGCTCCACCTGCCACTCCGCCTACTACTCCGCCCACACCAGGAGCCGCCCCTCCTGCGGAAGAGCCTCGTGTTTTGGTCGCTGAGGTTGCAGTCGTGGGTGCAGAAGGCGAGCTGGAAGCGATTGTTTATCAAGCCATCCGGACCCAACCGGGGCAGACTACCACACGAACTCAGCTGCAGGAAGATATCAATTCCATTTTTGCAACAGGTTTCTTTGCCGATGTCCGTGCCGTCCCACAGGATACGCCCCTAGGGGTGCGGGTCACATTTGAAGTGCAGCCCAACCCAGTTTTGCGAAATGTCCAGGTGCAGGGGCAACAGGTTTTGCCACAAGAGGTCGTCGATCAGATTTTTGCGCCCCAGTATGGCACCATTCTCAACCTGCGGCAGTTTCAAGCTGGAATCCAGCAGGTCAATCAGTGGTATCAGGCCAATGGCTACGTGTTAGCCCAAGTGGTTGATGTGCCTCAAGTCTCACCGGATGGTGTGGTCACGCTAGTAGTAGCCGAAGGGGTAATCGAAGATGTGCAGGTGCGCTTCCTTAATCGCGAGGGTGAACCTACTGATGAAGAAGGAGAGCCGATTCGGGGACGGACGCGGGACTTTATCATTACTCGCGAGTTTGAATCGCAGCCGGGTGATGTGTTTAACCAGCAGCAAATTGAGCAAGATTTGCAGCGGGTGTTTGGGCTGGGCATCTTTGAAGATGTGCGAGTTTCTCTAAACCCAGGCCAAGATCCTCGGCAGGTGGATGTTGTGGTCAACGTGATTGAGCGCAACACAGGCTCTGTCGCGGCGGGTGTGGGCTTTAGCTCGGCCAGTGGTCTGTTTGGAACTGTGAGCTATCAGCAGCAAAACCTGGGCGGCAACAACCAAAGCCTGGGGGCGGAAGTTCAGTTTGGCCAACGCGAACTGTTGTTTGATGTCAACTTCACCGATCCCTGGATTGCAGGTGATCCCTATCGAACTGCCTATACGGCTAATATCTTTAACCGGCGCTCGATCTCACTGATTTTTGATGGTGGTGAACGGGAGGTGACATTGCCGGATGAGGATAATCCGCAGAGTGTTGACACAGGCGATCGCCCCAGAGTTAACCGGATTGGGGGCGGCATTAGCTTCAGTCGTCCGCTGGATGAATGGCTGGGCCTTGAGTCTTGGCGGGGGTCACTAGGATTCCAATATCAGCGGGTTTCGGTTCGCGACTCAGATGGGACTCTAAGCCCAGTCGATGCTTTGGGGAACGACCTGAGCTTTAGCGGTACTGGAGTCGATGACTTGGTTACCTTCCAGTTGGCCGGAGTGCGCGATCGCCGTAACAGCGCCCTACAGCCCACCAGCGGCACCTTACTCCGCGTTGGGACTGAGCAGTCGGTTCCGATTGGGACAGGTAGCATTCTGTTTAATCGGGTGCGGGCTAGCTACAGCCAATATATTCCAGTCCGGTTTACCCGATTGACCGAAGGCTGTCGCTTGCCGACTGCAACTCCAGCTGAGTGTCCGCAGACACTGGCTTTCAACCTTCAGGGCGGCACCGTGCTAGGAGATCTTCCCCCCTATGAAGCTTTCTCGCTGGGGGGCACTGATTCCGTGCGAGGATATGACTCTGGGGAATTGGGCAGCGGTCGCAGTTTTGCCCTTGCTTCTGTGGAATATCGCTTCCCAATTTTTGCGATTGTAGGGGGTGCCTTATTCGCGGACTTTGGTACCGATCTCGGAACTGCGAACAACATTCCGGGCAATCCTTCGGTCGTTCGGGAAAAACCTGGTAGCGGTTTCGGCTATGGTGTGGGGGTACGTGTCCAGTCTCCGCTAGGCCCCATCCGGGTCGATTATGGTCTCAATGACCAGGGTGAGAGCAGAATTCACTTTGGGATCGGGGAACGGTTCTAAAGCAGGCCGACCGAGAGAAAGCCGACCGAGAGAAAATGGAGAGAGTTGCCCGCAGGTCGTCATGAACAGCCCGCTCGAACAGTTAAATCCGCAAGCCCCGGCCTCAGGTCTGCAGCAGCATACGCTCAGACAACCATTTGAGTGTTCTGGCGTAGGGCTTCATTCTGGCTTGTCGGTTCGAGTGTCGGTGCATCCGGCCCAGCCTGGAGTAGGTCGGTATTTTGTGCGGACGGATTTACCTGAAGCGCCTGCAATTCCTGCTCAGCCAGATCGGGTGAGTCAAACGATGTTGTCCACCGAACTCGCGAATGGTGCGGCGACGGTGCGGACCATTGAGCACTTGCTGGCCGCGTTGGTTGGCATGGGGGTAGACAATACCCGCATTGAGCTGGATGGTCCAGAAATCCCGCTGTTGGATGGTTCGGCTCAACGGTGGGTGGAGGCGATCGCCCAGGCTGGCATCGTGCCTCAAGCCGCTGATCGTCAACCCCAGACTTTGACTGAGCCAATCTGGGTCCGGGAGGGTGATGCCTTTGTGGCTGCGTTTCCGGCTCCGGAGACACGCTTTACCTACGGCATTGATTTTGATCTACCTGCGATCGGCAATCAGTGGCATAGCTGGTCTCCGGGGCAAGAGTCGTTTGCAGAGGCGATCGCCCCCGCCCGCACCTTTGGCTTAGCTCATCAAATTGAGTATCTTCAGCAACAAGGGTTGATCAAAGGCGGTAGTCTGGAGAATGCGTTGGTTTGTGGCTCAGAGGGGTGGATTAATCCGCCGCTAAGATTTTCAAATGAACCAGTGCGCCATAAGCTTTTAGACTTAGTAGGAGACCTGAGCTTGCTGGGTGTTCTCCCGCTGGCTCATGTGGTAGCCTACAAAGCCAGCCATCATCTGCACACTCAACTCGCCCAGCGCTTGGCCCAAACCTCCTGATTGGCTGGAAGTCATCTAGCCATCATTTCAACCCATCTTGCCCTTACTGTCTGTCTTAATTGTCTGTCGCCTAGCTATCTGGCTCCTAGCTATCTATCGCCTAACCATCTGTCGCCTAACCAACTGCCCATGTCTACCTTGACCGACGTTCACACATCTACGCCTCCAGTACAGGCTGATTCTGAGCAGGACGCAAAACGCGCTCCTCAAAAAGCGGTGTTTACCCTAGAAGAAATTCAGAAGCTACTGCCCCATCGCTATCCGTTTGCACTAGTCGATCGGATTATTGATTTTGTGCCCGGCGAGCGAGCGACCGGCATTAAAAACGTCACGTTTAACGAGCCGCATTTTCAGGGACATTTTCCTGGACGCCCAATCATGCCGGGAGTGCTGATCGTTGAGGCAATGGCTCAGGTTGGCGGTATCGTGCTGACGCAACTGCCTGATGTGCCCAAAGGGCTATTTATGTTTGCCGGAATCGACAAAGTGCGGTTTAGGAAGCCTGTGGTTCCTGGCGATCAGCTGATCATGACTGTCGAGCTGCTCTGTGTCAAACGTCGTCGCTTTGGCAAGATGAAAGGTCGGGCAGAAGTTGATGGGCAACTGGTCGCGGAAGGTGACCTGATGTTTTCCATTGTGGATTAATGGTTGGCTGGAGATGCACCCTTGAGTACTCTGATTCATCCGACCGCTGTTATTGATCCTGGTGCTGAGCTGCATCCTACGGTGCAGGTCGGTCCCTATGCTGTTATCGGCGCTAAGGTAAAGGTGGGAGCCGAAACGATTGTCGGCGCTCACGTCATCTTGGACGGACGGACAGAAATCGGGGCTCGTAACCACATTTTTCCGGGAGCTGCCATTGGCCTAGAACCCCAGGATCTAAAGTATGATGGCTCCCTCAGCTTGGTGAAGATTGGTGACGGCAACCGCATTCGGGAGTATGTCACGATCAACCGAGCCACAAGAGCAGACGAAGCCACAATTATTGGCAATGACAATTTGTTGATGGCTTATTCCCATGTAGCGCACAATTGTGTGCTTGAAGATCAAGTCATTATCACCAATGCGGTTTCACTGGCGGGGCATGTTCGCATTGAGTCGCAGGCCCGGATTGGTGGGGTGCTTGGCATTCACCAGTTTGTCCAGATCGGGCGGATGGCGATGGTGGGCGGCATGAGCCGAATTGATCGGGATGTGCCCCCCTATATGTTGGTGGAAGGCAATCCGTCACGGGTGCGATCGCTCAATCAGATCGGCCTAAAGCGGGCCGGAGTGGTAGACCATGACAGTGGTAATACCTTCCGGGTTTTGAAAAAGGCCTTTCGGATTTTGTACCGTTCGGGTTTGACCCTCAATCAAGCCTTGGAGCAGCTCGATCTGTTGCCCGATAGTGAGCCCCTGCAACACCTCCGCCAATTTTTGCAGCTCTCTCAAGGGGAGGGGCGGCGAGGCTCTATTCCCGGTAAACGTGTGAGGGCAGACTGATGCAGGCGGAAGCCCCGGATTTTTCTCCTGAATCTACTTCTCGCCCACAGCGCCGGATTTTTATCAGCACAGGAGAGGTCTCTGGAGATTTGCAGGGATCGTTGCTGGTTGAAGCACTCAAGCGACAGGCGGATCGCGATGGGATCGATCTGGAGATCTTGGCGTTGGGGGGCGATCGCATGGCTGCAGCCGGGGCGAAGCTCTTGGGCCATACCAGTGCGATCGGGTCGGTTGGCATCCTCGAATCGCTGCCTTACGTCTTACCCACGTTGCGAATTCAGCGTCAGGCTAAGCGCTATTTGCGAGAAAACCCGCCCGATCTGATCGTGATGATCGACTACATGGGGCCAAACCTGAGCATTGGTAGCTATGCTCGCCAGTATTTCCCGCAGGTGCCTTTGGTGTATTACATTGCGCCCCAGGAATGGGTTTGGGCCTTTGGCAAGCGCAACACCATGCAAATTGTAGAAACAACCAATCTGCTGCTGGCGATTTTTCCTGAGGAGGCTCGCTACTTTCAAGAGCGGGGCGCGACAGTAACGTGGGTGGGTCATCCTTTGGTTGATCGAATGCAGAACGCGCCTCAGCGACAGCAAGCGAGGGCCGACTTGGGCATCGGGAAAGATGAATTGGCGATCGCCCTGATTCCTGCGTCCCGCCAACAAGAAATGCAATATTTGCTGCCTGTGATCTTTGCGGCGGCCCAGCACATTCAAACCCAGTGTCCCCAAGCTCATTTTTGGATTCCACTGTCTTTAGAAGTCTACCGTCAGCCACTAGAACAAGCGATTCAGCACTATGGTCTGCGGGCCACTCTGGTAGAGGGGCAGTCTAGCTGTGTGCTTTCTGCTGCCGATCTAGCCATCACCAAATCAGGCACGGTGAACTTGGAAGCCGCTCTGCTCAATGTGCCCCAGGTGGTGCTCTACCGGGTCAACCCAGTTACAGCCTGGATAGCCAGACGGCTCCTGAAATTCTCGGTGCCGTTTATATCGCCTTCTAACTTGGTGCTGATGGAAGCGATCGTGCCTGAGTTTTTGCAAGAAGACGCAACGCCCGAAAAAATTGCTCAAGCTGCCCTCGATCTGTTGCCGCCTTCCGAGCGCCGCGAGCAAATGCTGTTGGACTATCAGCGCATGCGACAGGCTTTGGGTGAACCCGGTGGATGCGATCGCGCTGCCCAGCAAATTTTCCAGCTATTGCCCCCCATCTAGTCCGATGGAGCCGCAAAAACGGACAGAAAGTGGAATTTAAGCGAAGAAGTGCGCTACATTCCCTTGATCTGGCTTCATTTCAGCAACCTGATCGATTAAACTTGCGTCTGTTGACCTGGGATGGACAGTGTTTACCTTGCCTCCCGGTGTATCGAGTTACTGAGGGTCTAATTTGTATGAGCAAGCTTTCTCTGATTGGTGGTATTTTTGCGGCGTCTCTAATCTTATTGACTCCTGGCGAAGCTTCTAGTCAGCTGATTCCTCAACCGTGGGTCTCAGTGGGAGGCCGGGATGGCGATACAACATTCTCCGTCGGGGCTAGGGCTCTCAATTTGGGTGCAGAGCTAGGACTTGGTCCTAACTCTTCCACAGGGGTAGATGGATTGCTGTTTCTCAACCTGCCTCTGGTCAATCAGATTTCTCCCTATGTGGGTCTGGGGTATTACTCCAATGATGAAGGCATTGCGGTCTCCGGCGGCGTGCAGCTCAATCCGACCCAAAACCTCATCGTCGGTGGCGGATATAACTCGGTGCGCGGCATCAACGGCCAGATCGGGGTTCGATTCTAGAAGAATTTTGTAAAAAGTAATGCCTCGTAGAGACGTGACTAATCGCGTCTCTACGTTTTTTATGAATAAAAGATATTCTCTTGACTTTACCTATTAAAAGAAATATTTTTAAGATGTTATCCTAATTTAATTAGGTTTATGGTTTTGAATGAGATTGATTTAAAGGTGATTCGCCACCTGATGGAGCAGGGACGGATTACCTGGTCTGAATTGGCAACGATTTTAGAGCTTTCCGCACCCGCAACGGCTGACCGGGTGCGCCGTCTAGAAGAACGTCATGTGATCAAGGGCTATGCGGCCCTGATTGATCCCGTCTCAATGGGATTAGATCTGGCTGCATTTGTATTCGTGACGCTAGATCGGCCTGAGCATCGGGCGACCTTTGCGCAGCGGGTCCAAGAATTGCCAGAAATTCAGGAATGTCATCACGTCACTGGAAATGATGACTATTTGTTGAAAGTGCGATGTCGCAGCACCCGAGAGTTAGAACAACTCGTGAGCGAGAACCTAAAAAGTTTGCCTGGAGTTTTAAAAACTCGCACCACCATTGTCCTTTCAACCGTCAAAGAAACTGCATCATTACCCCTCCCGTCCCACGCCCTGAAGGTAGGAGATTAATCAACTAGGAGACAATGCTGTCTTTACAGGTGTAGGATTGGCAGAGTCTATTTCTCTGGATTTGCAGGGATAGGTGATAGTTTGAGGGCATGATTAAGGCAATTCGTTGGCGATCGCAATGGCTAAGAGTTGGGCTGCTGATGGCAGTGGCTCTGTTTTGTACCATCGTGGCGATCGCCCCCACTCATCCCGCCTATTCGCGATCTGTACCCGTGCAGGTCGCGCAGGCACCTTCTGATTCGGTGGAAAGTCTGCGCCAACAGCAGCAGAGAATCGAGCAGGAACGCTCCAAAATTCAGCAAGAGCGCGATCGCCTCCAAAACCTCCAGCAATCGGCTCAGGAAAGATTAGGCGGATTGCAAAACCAGATCAAAGTGACTACCGTCCAAATCGAAGCCAACGAAAAGCGGCTTCAAGAAGCAAATCAACGGCTTCAAACCTTACAAGCTGATGTGGCAAAGGCGCTGCAGTCTTATCAAGAGCGGCAATTTTCGACCGTAGCACGGTTGCGATTTCTGCAGCGGCAGCAAGGGAGCCGAGGTTGGGCGGTCTTACTGCAAAGCCAAAACCTCAACGAGTTTTTAGATCGTCGGCGTCAGTTGCGGCTGGTCTATGGGGCCGATCAGCAAATTTTGGCAGAGCTTAAAGTTGAATCAGAACATCTAAATCGTCAAAGAAGCCAGGTCGAGCAGCAAAAAAACGAAATTGCTCTCCTGACGCAACAACTCTTGGCCCAGAAGTCTCAGTATGAGGAGCAGTCAATAGTTCAGCAGGCCCTGATCAGCCGACTCCGGGAGGACAACAAAGCTCTAGAAGCCGCAGAAGGGCAGCTAGAGCGAGATTCTCAAAACTTGGCGACCTTAATCCGGGAACGGCTAGAGGCGGCCTCCCGTGATCCAAGCCGCGTTGTGGTACGGGGCAGTGGGCGCTTTAGCTATCCAATCAGCGCCGCCCTAACCAGCGACTTTGGGTGGCGGGTTCATCCAATTTTGGGCTATCGGCGTTTTCATGCAGGAATCGATTTTGGGGCCGCACATGGCAGCACCATTCGGTCAGCGGATCATGGCCGTGTGATCTTTTCAGGCTGGTACGGGGGCTATGGGCAGGCCGTCGTCATTGATCATGGTGGCAGTATCACGACACTCTATGCCCATGCGAGCGAGCTATATGTCTCAGAAGGGGAATCTGTCCAACGGGGGCAACCCATTGCAGCGGTGGGTTCAACGGGATTTTCTACCGGCCCTCACCTTCACTTTGAAGTGCGAGAAAATGGCGAGCCTGTGAATCCGCTAGGTTACTTGTAGGTGAACTGTTCAGACGATCTACTGTTCAGACGATCTTTAAGCGGGGTTGGCGGGGTTTAGAAGGCCTTCTAGCCTGTAGGTTGTCATGAGACCTTTGCCTTTGATCTCGATTGACCCTCGGGCTTGAAACTGGTAGTTGAGCTTGAGCCGATTGTAAACGTCCTCCGAAACCTGAATAGTTCCGGCTTCTCCGTGGGATTCCATGCGGCTAGCAATGTTGACCGTATCGCCCCAGAGGTCATAGCTAAATTTGCGGGTGCCGATCACACCTGCCACAACAGAGCCTGTGTGGATGCCGATGCGAAGTTTGATCGGTCGGAGATCGGGGGTGTGGAATTGACCGATGGCTTCTAGCATGTCTAGCCCCATGTTGGCGATCGCCTCAACGTGATCGGCCTTGGGATAGGGCAACCCGCCCACCACCATATAGGCATCACCAATCGTTTTAATCTTTTCCAGCCCATACCATTCTGCCAGTTCATCGAAAGCAGAAAAGATATTGTTGAGCAGCTCAACCAACTCCGTAGGAGAGGTGTGGGTCGAGAGTTCTGTAAAACGGACGATATCGGCAAACAGCACGGTCACTTCTGTGAAGCTGTCGGCAATCGTGTTTTGCTGTTGCTTTAGGCGTTCTGCAATCGGCTGGGGCAGAATGTTGAGGAGTAACCGCTCGGCCATCAGTCGCTGTCGCCGTAGTTCTTCCTCTGCTGCTTTTCGTTCGGCGATTTCGGCATGGAGTCGCTGGTTAAGTTCGTGCAGTTGGCTTTGCACCAAGTCTCCATGCTCCGTTGTGGTTTGCAGAGCAATTTCTAAATCGCTGTTGGCCTGTTGCAGGTGTTGAACTTCTTGCTGGAGTCGTTCGATCTCGTCCAAGAGTTTAGCTTCTCGATCGTCTGTGGATACTCTCTCTATCATGTCTCATTATGAGAACTCTAATTTGAGACTAGGCATCAAGCGCTGCAGGTTCTTTAACGACTTGGTTTGCCAGAGAATTTTGTCTGAGCCTTGCAAAACCATCTCCACGTTGCCTTTTCCACGCGCCTTCACCACAAACATCGACAGCATACTGATCCCCGAACTGTTGAGAAATTCCAGCTCACAAAAATTCAAGCTAAATTTGGGAGATTGCTCGATCACCTGCAGCAACAAGTCCATGACGGGTTGGTATCCCTCCATTCCATTCAAGCGCAAAAAGCCTTGAAAGAAAATGGTTGAAGAGTTCGGTTCATACCAAACTTGATAGTCTTCAGTTTTAATCTCCACAGTTTTCATCCCTCGCGACCATCATTTCCAGCCTGTATTCCTAATCTGTATTTCTGTTCAATGCTTTGATATATCGCTAGATATCTAAATGCACCATCACGTTGACACGCACTAGTTCCGGGCTAGGTGGGATGATTTGAAACTTCCAGCCAAACCGGGTTGAGTAGTCGTTCATCATCGTCAACAACCCCATGTTGGAGCTGCCTGTGCCCAAAGCGGCTGTTTCTAGCTGACGAAGATACAACTCATCTAAATCGGAATTGAGTAGCTCTTGAATAAAGCTCTGGTATTTCGCAACGGTTGCTGAATTGGCATAGTTTGTTGCCTGCAGGATAATTTCTCGATCGTAAAGGTGGAGGGTAATACTGATGGGCAGATTGGCGGAGACGTCGCTATATTTGACTGAGTTTTCTAATAGCTCGTTGGCGATGTAGCTGACGGTGGCTTTGACGGTGTCTCGCTGGCTAATCTTGCTATCGGGAATCTCGTCACCTGGGAAGAAGGCGGCGAAGTAGTCTCCTAGAAAATCGGCAGACAGCCCGTAGTTGCTCCACCGCCGATTGCGAGCCACCGAGTTGGGTGAAAAATTGAGGGTTAAGTATTCCTCGCTGGCCGGAACTTCATCGAGAAAGGTGCCGAAGGTCTGAACGGTGGTGGCTTGGGTCATAGGTGGCTTCAGGTCACAGGTGGCTTCAGTCTGACAAGGTTGAACCGTAGGGGAATCCTGCTGTTAGGATGCCCGGTGCTTGAGGTAAGTCAACAGAAGGGCGATCGCAGGCCGAGATAGGAATCATGGGACGAGGCCGTGCACAATTTGGTTGCGGCCCCGTTGCTTGGCGAGATAGAGAAATTGATCGGCTTGTTCGATTAGGCTGTTGGGCGATCGCCCTTCTGCAGGGATCGTCCAAGCCAACCCCATACTGACTGTTACACAAGGACTGACGGTAGAATCCGGATGAGAAAGCTGTAGTTTGGCGATCGCCGCCTGAAGGCGTTGGGCAACCTTCAAAACTCCTGCCGCTTGAGTCTGAGGTAAAATCACCGCAAACTCTTCTCCCCCATAGCGGGCAACTAGATCTTGAGGACGGCTAATTGCAGCCCGCAGCGCACCAGCAATCTGTTGTAAGCAGCGATCGCCCGCTAGATGGCCATAGGTGTCGTTATATTGCTTAAAGTAGTCGATATCGCACAAAATCACCGCTAGTGGAGTCTGTTCGCGCCACATCTGCTGCCACTGCCGCTGCAAATGTTCGTCAAATCCGCGTCGATTAGCAATCTGGGTTAAGCTGTCGGAGGTTGCGAGCAGGACCGTTTCTTCAACTTTCTGCTGCCATTGCGAGTCTACGGCATCTCCATGTTCCTGGAGCGTTTGCAGGATGATTGAGAGGTCATCTCGTTGTTGAGATATCATATTGAGCAAAGCTTTTAACGTCATTTCGGCTCGCCGCCGCTCAACGACCTCAGCCTGTAGTTTTAGGTTGATTTCATACAATTGAGCTTCAATCACGTCGCCATGTTCGGCAGTGGTGGCTAGGGCGATCTGCAAATCCTGCCGTTCTTGCTTTAAGCGCTCAATGTCTTGCTGCAGCTGAGAAAGTTCTGTTAAACGCTGGTTTGCTTGATTTCCTAGCTGAGTACCCTCTGTCATAGGTGCGATCGCTCTTAAACAGTAATGATCCCTACCCATCCCCACGCATACTCTAAACAGATAGAGATGGATTAGAGTGCCCTTTTTAACTTTACTCGAAACGCTCTGCTGGCAGCAATCTCCCAAAAACTTGTGATGAGTGTGGTACCTGCAGAGCCAAGTGGGAATACTGAACCGGAACACAGTTTTCGCGCACACTCAAGGGTTTCAAGCAGGCTGCAGCCCGCCTCTGGAACGCGACCCTCTCTCGTCTGGTGCTTTATGAAAGTTGCAATTATTGGCTCCGGTGTGTCAGGCCTTTTGGTAGCGTATCACCTGAGTTTGGCGGGGACAGCGGTTACTATTTTTGAAAAGAGCGATCGCGTGGGCGGCTGCGCTCAAACGGTCAAGGTGCGGCTCAATCAGGATACAGTTCGCTGGGTAGATCTGGGCGTCAATGACTTTAATGCGGCGACCTACGTCAACATCGTCAAGATGCTGAATGCGTTGGATGTGCCCTACAAAAATCTAGAAGATTCCACTGCATTTAGCACCTTGGATGGCTCCTCTGCTTACACGATCGACCCCGACAGCAACACCATGTCGAAATCGCTCAACCAAGAGTATGAGCGGTTTAAGCAGGAAGCACCTCAAGATGTCTTAAATCCGCACTAATACAGCTATTCAGTAGCGCAGTATTTAGAAGCCAAGGGCTATAGCCCAGATTTTGGACGGTACAACCTATATCCCCGCATCAATGGTATGTATTTTGTCCATGACACAACCCCTGAAACCATGTCGTTTCGAGGCATCATGCACTATTACTCAATGCAAGAAGGATTTGGGGGCACGCCCGATCGCAAGTATTTTGTGGGGGGCAGTAGTTGCTGGATTCAAGCGTTGGCCGAGAAGGTGCAAAGCTTGGGCGCAAAACTTTACACCAATGTTTCTGCCAAAGTTTTTGCCCATTCCGATGGTGTGACGATTCATACCCCTGAAGGAGATGAGCACTACGATGCAGTAGTGATGGCTTGCCATGCAACCACAGCGTTACGGGTGATCCAACAGGGTATGACTCAGGAAATGGTCAGCGTTTTGGGAGCGTTTCACTATTGCAATAGTGTGGCGATCGCCCACACTTACACCCCCCTATTGCCTCCGGATGTGAACGCATGGCGCACGTATAATATCTTGATCCACGATCGCTTTGCCCAATTGCGCCCCTATACCATCTCCTATGTGTGTAATCGTCACCAAAATGATGCTGCTGAGCCTGCTTACGACCGCTTTGAAACCCCCAAGTTTTTTGTCACGCTAAACCCCTCAATCGCCATTCCCGATCGCTATGTGCTGTATACGACTGAGTCAAAGCCAGCGATCGCCTATTTCCCTCACAACGTTGTTAGTTTGGCGACAATTGCTGCCCAGGAAAAACTACCTAACGTGCAGGGACAAAACGGCATTTACTTCACAGGTGGCTGGACGAGGGGTGCAGGGTTACATGAAGAATGCTGGCACTCTGCCCAAAATGTGGCGCATTTGATTTTGGGCAGCAATGTTGAGGATGAACACACCTATAATACCGCCGCCGATGCTGCTGAATACGCGCCCAAATACCTACGGGATGCGGTGAATCAGTAGAAGTTCAGGCCAGCAAGGTGTGTATCTACCTCAAGCAGAAATGAGTCTCAAAGACTAAGTTGCAAAGAGTTGCAACAAACAATTGCGACTGCCACTCAGTGACTCACAACCCAAACAACAGTTCTAGAAAATAAGGAAAACAACAATGGCAACGATTCGTAATGGTGTTAATCTCGATAATATCCAGCAGTTGGTAGAAGCGGTGAAAGCCGATGCTGAAGTGGCTAACGTGAAGTTTGTCGCCAATTCGACCTGGCAACAGGGAACAAAAACTGAGGTCACAATCAACAATTGGTATTCAGCGGGGCAAAATGCGGCTCGTGAGGGGCGTGAATTTAAGATTGCCATTGATGAACCTGCTCAATTGGGCGGTGCAGATGAAGCGCCGAATCCGGCTGAAGTGTTGGCTGCGGGCCTTTGTGGCTGTATTACGGCAGGCATTGCTACCAATGCAGCTTTATTTGGCACCGACCTTGAACAAATTGAAGTAACCGTAGAAGTTGATTTTGATATTCGCGGGCTGCTGGGCCTGGATCGCTCTGTTCCCAGTCAGGCAATGAATATCAATTATTCGGTGAATTTGAAGGGTGCGGGCGATCGCGAAAAGCTAATCAAAGCCAAAGAAGTCATTGACGGCAAATCTCCAGTCAAAAACACCTTGGCTAATCCTATTTCAGTCACCACTAGCGTCAATATTCTTGAAGACACCTTAGATCCCGTCGCATAGTTTGGGTTTCGGCTACGCTCAACCCACAGGATTTACGCTCAACCTACGGGGGCTATGCTCGTCCCACGGGGGCTATGCTCAACTTGTGGGATATATGAAATTCGCAGAGTGAGCGTAGCCGCAATCTACCCCCTATCAACGTCGTTGCGTCACTAAAGTTCAATGGCAACCAAAGTTGGAGTTGGATATAGCGAAAAAGTAGACTCCTATGCAGCGGGGTTGGAGGCAACCCAGATGGCACTAGCGGAAGCAGGTAGCCAGATTCAACTGGCCTTAATTTTTTCGACCTCTCGCTATGATCCGAAGCTGATTCAGGCAGCGGTGCGATCGCTCCTTGGCAGCACCCCTCGCATTGTGGGCGGCTATGCGGTCGGCATCATTACCCGTGATTGGTTAGCCTATGACGGCTATCAACTGGGAATTGCCGTTTTTGCCTCTGATTCAATCGACATTGATTTATTTCTTGAATTCGGCCTAACCGAGGATGAATATCAAGTTGGGCTAGCTTTAGGTCAACAAATTAAACATCAAAGCTACGCCAGCGATCCCAATGTGTTGCTACTGTATGACTCCGTTAACCGGACTGGCAAAGGATTGCGGCTTAATATGGCAACCCCACTGCTAGAAGGGATGAAAGCTGCACTCAATCCTTTACCCAACTTGGCGGGGGCAGGTTTGGTAGGCGACATGCAGTGTCGAGAAACCTTTCAATGGTTTGATGATGACATTACTCAACATGCCGCGATCGCCCTCGTTTTGACGGGTCAAATCCAGATGGACACTGTGATTATGCATGGTTGTCGTCCGGCTAGCAGCTACTACACCATCACTAAAACTGACGGGCCAGTTGTGCTAGAAATTGAAGACAGACCTGCCCTAGATGTCATTGCCAACCTACTTGGCCCTGAATCCGGCAAAACCTGGCGAGACTATAGCTTTTTTGTGACACTGGGCGTGAACAAGGGCGAAAAGTGGGGCTATTTCAATGAAGATGAATATGCCAACCGCCTCTGTATGCGGGTTGATAAAGACCGTAAGGGGTTGGTGATGTTTGAGCCTGACTTGAAACCTGGCTCAGAAGTCCAGTTGATGTATCGCAGCATGGACTTTAACTATATTTCTCGCAAAGCTAAAGCCCTATTGGAAACTATTGAGAGCCAGGGTAGAAAACCTGTTTTTGCACTTTATATTGACTGTGCCGGACGGGCTGCAGCCTATTCGGGGCTGGATGAGGAAGAAGCCATTGAAGTGCAGAAAACGATCGCCCCCCACATGCCGCTGTTAGGGATTTATGCAGGCGTTGAGATTGGCAAAGTGCGGCAAGAGGTGCAGGCACTCGATTGGACGAGCGTGTTGTGTGTCTTTAGCGAGTAAGTGAGGAGCGGCCAATGGTAGATGTGAGTCAAGCAGCAGCCAATCAA
Source organism: Elainellales cyanobacterium (assembly GCA_041746655.1). Taxonomy (GTDB): domain Bacteria; phylum Cyanobacteriota; class Cyanobacteriia; order Elainellales; family Elainellaceae; genus JBGTGR01. Next base: position 70,903 of record JBGTGR010000044.1, read on the forward strand.
GCTTTTAGTAATCAGGCTTCTGGCAATCAGACTTCTAGTAAAGTTCCTGAAGCTGAGCTAGAACTGGCGATGAACTATTACAAGCGGCAGGTTGATGAGCTAGCCGGACTGAACGTTAAGGCAGACTCCATTATCTCTGCGATGAAGCATCAACTGCGCCAGCAGCAACAAGGCTTCTCATTGCTATCCGACTTGCAGCAGTCGATCGGCACTCAGATGGAGCAGTCTGAGATTTTTACCCGTACCCTCAAGGCGATCAATACAACGCTGAATATGGACTGTACGCTGGTCTTTACCGTAGACACGACGGGGCAGTTTCAACTGAGTCATTGGTTAGGGGTTGAAGAATCCATTATTCAAGGCTCTGGCTCTCTCCAGATTGATTTTCACCCCTTGGCTACGGCTAGCGATTACCTATTGGTCAATCGCAAGAGCGAAAAAACAGAATTGATTTCCCTGCTGCAAGAAGCCCTCAAACTACCGTACTTTGTCTGTCTGCCAATTGTGGTGAATGAAGGGGCGATCGCCATTCTGATATCAGGCCGACTCAAAGAAGTTAGACCTTTCTACCCACCCCTAGATGCGGGAGATATCAACACCTTTCAGTCTATTACAGGGTTTATTGCCGCATCTTTAACTAACTCACAGCTTTACACTCAGCGACGACAGGCAGAGGAAGCCCTTAGACAGCTCAACGAAGAACTGGAAAATAGGGTCCAAGAGCGCACAGTTCAACTCGCCCAAGCTAATCAGGAAATTACCGCTCTGAATGATCGCCTCAAAGCCGAAAACCTGCGGATGAGTGCCGAGTTAGACATCACGCGCCAGCTCCAGCAAATGATTTTGCCTAAGGAGCATGAACTTGACCAAATTCCTCAACTTGACATTGCTGGATTCATGGAACCTGCCGAGGAAGTGGGCGGCGACTATTACGACGTGCTGCAATATGATGGGCGTGTCAAAATTGGGATTGGCGATGTCACAGGTCACGGGCTAGAGAGCGGCGTGATCATGCTGATGGCGCAGACCGCCGTGAGAACGCTGACAGTACATGGCGAAACCGATCCGCAGCGCTGCCTCAACACCATTAACCGGGTGATTTTAGACAACGCCAGACGGATGAACTCCTACAAAAATATGACGCTGGCCCTGCTTGACTACCAGCCTGGACAGGTTAGCCTGAGCGGGCAGCATGAAGATATGTTGGTCGTGCGAGCAGATGGCCAGGTGGAGTGCATCAGCACCGACGAGCTAGGTTTCCCCATCGGCATTGTAGAAGACATTGCTGAGTTTGTCTCCCAGATCCAGGTTTCGTTAAATCCTGGGGATGGCGTCGTGCTCTACACCGATGGCATTACCGAAGCAGAAGGCCCCAACAAACATCTATATGGCCTGGAGCGGCTGATTGAAGTGATTGGGCACAATTGGTCATCCTCTGCTGCCGAGATTGTGCAAGCAGTGGTGGGAGATGTGCGATCGCACGTCGGGGACGGCACGATTTATGACGACATCACCTTGGTTGTGCTCAAGGAGAAGACACCTGCGTGAGGTAGTCAGTCGTGAGGTAGTCAGTCCAGCAGATAACATCTACAGCGTCCCTTGACAATTTTTTTCAGGGGGTAGAGCGTTATTGGTTTCTTGCTGCAAACGTTCGAGAAGTTGATCCATTACGGAAAAACCTTGATGGAGTTGGAAGCCCCCCTGCTTTAGTACCTACTTATACCAATTTGAAATGAAGGAGAGCAGAATAGCGGCTTCTTAAAACGCTGGTTGCAAGAGCGCATCCAAGATGAAATTAAACGACGTTAACGATTGCACTTGTTCAGGTGTGAGGTCCTCCAGTTCTTGCTTCACTCT
>JBGTGR010000045.1:0-97953 GCA_041746655.1 Elainellales cyanobacterium
TCCCCTCACTTCCTTCTCGTTGTTGCGAGTGAGTGTAGAGGAAGGTGCCGAAGTTGAGTGAGAATTACCTGCCGAAGTTAAGTGAGAATTGGGTGCCGAAGTTAGTTGAGAATCGGGTGCCGAACTTCGTGCGATTTTGCAGAAGCACTTGATCAAGCGCTGACCCAGATTATCAATGAGTGCATTTCTGATGATGATGTCCTTGGCTGGTTCGCTCATTGTGGCTTATTCATCTGAAAATCGCTGTAACATCCAGCGCCAGCCACACCCACTGCTTGTTGCCTTTGTCATCGACAAATGACCACAATTCATCCATTTGAACGGTCAATGCTCCCTTAGGTTTAGGGGTTACCTGCACCTGAGGTGGCACCTTCTCGTAGCATTGGTTGACATATCCTTGTAACCAGGGCTCCGACACCTTCAGCACACGGGCGATACCCGCAAGGGGGATCTTCTCTAACAGCAAGCGGTCAATCATGGCAGTGGTGTCTTTTTCCCGAGGCTTCCACTGAGGATTTTCGACAAATTGGCGACCACAATCACGGCATTTGTAGTTTTGTTTGCCTCGCCGGGTAGTGCCATTTTTCATGATGTCGTCAGAGCCACAGTTGGGGCATCGGAGGAAACGAGGAATGCTTGACATAGCAGATGCAAAGAACAACCTTTACCTATTATCTATTTTCCTTACCCTTTACTAAAAAGGTCTACCACCCATGAAACCTACTAATAAACTAGAACTATAGCGATCCTATTTGAATTGTGAGAGAGGGTTCCTATGGAACCTTCTCTACAAAGCCTTCCACTCTCACAAATGATTTAGGACTGCTATAGGGCAGGAAAATCCACCTGTGAGTGGGAAGCAGGCGATCGCCGAACTCGTCAAGCTATCACAAGACCTCCTGAACAAAACTTCTGGTCCGGTTCAGCGGCAACAACATCCGAAAAGCCATGGTTGTGTTAAAGCCGAATTTATTGTCGAAGACGTGCCAGAGCAGTTGAGACTTGGAGTGTTCAAAGAACCTCGCGTCTATCACGCCTGGATTCGATTCTCAAATGGGTCTTCTAATGTCCAGCCCGATGTGAAGGGTGATGTGCGAGGTATGGCGATCAAGCTCCTGGGTGTCGCAGGTGAAAAGCTACTGGACGGTGAGAAGGATGCCGAAACCCAGGACTTTATTTTGATCAATCATCCTGTGCTTTTCCTGCAAGATGCTCAGGATACGCTGGCGATCTCTAAAGCTCTGCTAGCAGTTAAGAAAATGCCGATTGCGTTTTTAAAGCCATTACCTTTTCTCGTGATGTATGCGCCATCCCATCAAAAGCAGGTCGGGATTCTCAAAACCATTCGCCAGAAGACAGCAACAGATCCGTTGCAAGTGCAGTATTGGAGCACGGCTCCCTATGGATTGGGATTGCAGGCAATCAAGTTCTCTGCAGTTCCTCGCGATCTGAAACCCTCTGGAGATGGAGAGCTAGGCTCGAAGGCAGACAACTTTTTGCGGGAAGCAATGGTGCAACAGCTTAGCCAGCAAGATGTTTACTTTGATTTTCTAGTGCAGGTGCAGACTGATGTGGCTCGGATGCCGATTGAAGATGCCACAGTTGAGTGGAGTGAAGCAGACTCTGCCTTCATTAAGGTCGCAACAATCAAAATTCCGCAGCAACAGTTTGATCTAAGTACAGGACAAAAGTTATAAGGATTGCAGGAAGTCAGCCTCGTTGGAGGAAGATGGATTCAGTACCAGATGGCGCAAATGATCGAGACCTAAGCGAAACAGACTTTTGGCACGGCGACCGTGTTTTTTAATCTCAATGGGGTGCCATTGATGCAGCCACAACCCCGTTCGCATCGCCCAGCATAAGGCTAAGGTCAACAATGCAAATAGTTTGCTCAAGCGCTCAGCATCGGTGAAGTGAGTCGATTCCAGACAGAACCCACGGGTTTTGAAAATGCCAAACAAGGTTTCAATGCCCCAGCGCAGCGCATAATCTTTGACCAAAGCTTGAACCTTAACGGGCGCAATCACCACCAGTAAATCCCCATCAGTGAGTCGTAACCCCTCAACTGCAACCGGGTAGCCCCAGACTCGACAAGTGCCTGTAAGCCGCTGGGATTGTCCCACTTGCAGATGCGCAAAGACGACCCGCGCAGCCAGCACTTTGCCATTGTGCTCAATCTGGTCGCTGCTGCGTATCCGTAAGCGAAAGGCTAAGCTCGGTTCGAGTAGGAGATAACGTACCCACGCTTGCCCAATGAACTCCCGATCCGCACACAAGTAGTTCACTCTCGCCTGTGGGAACCGTTTCACAAACGTTTCCATCAACCGCATCCGCTCATCACTGTTGGAATTCCCCTTCTTATCCAACAGCCACCACAGCACTGGGATGGCCACCCCTTCATGCACAATGCCCAAAGTCAAAATGTTGTACCAGTGGTTGCCAAATTTCCAGCTCGTGCGGTCCAGACTCAACACCCACTCACTCGGAATCTGCATCCAACTCACCACGAGATGGGCCAGTTGGGACTCATCGAGGGCAAACTCTCGAAAAAACCGTTGCAACCGCTTGTAGCTGGATTGGGGCAGGGCCTTCCCACCAAAGCCCAAACACAGTTCGCTCAAGTTCACCGTTTTGACTTTCAGCAGCGCTAACAAAAACAAAGCCAGAAATGAAATCCTCGCTCCGTGCCAGTTCAATTGCGCTTGGAGGACCCGCTTTAATTCGCTATATTGGCTCATAGGGTTTCTGATGAGTGTGGTAATTCTGATGAAACCCTACCCTGCTCATCCTTGCAAGCTTTTTGTCCTGTACTAAGTGGGATATTATCAAAGCATTGAAAAAATATGTAGCCAATATTTGGAATCTTACAAAGAAGATGCCCCTACTATGCTGCAAATTTTGGGATGGGCTGCACGGTTGATGCAATATTACAAAGAAGTACCAATTGGTGAGATTTCCGAACCAACGATTCAGTCAGAGCGCGAAGCTGAACTACAAGCGATTAGAACTGCACATGACTTTCAAGTTGGTCAAACGCTTGATGCAACGATTACTGCTATCAAAGGTAATAGAGTCACTTATGAAATCTTAGGAACTATTAAGCTGACTCAAAGAGAACCTAAGCAATCTGAGAGGCTCTTAGAAGGTCAAAGCATTTCAGTTGAGATTACAGAACTGAGAGATGATGGCAACATTAAAAAGATAAAAATCATGAGTTAGCTTCTTGACCTAAACTGCAACAGAGTGCGATCGCCCCGTCACCAGACTATTTCCATATTCAGAACAAAGCCAGGGAGAATGTCTGCCCCGGAGAGAGTTGAGGGCGAGGAAAGAACTTGTGGCGATTGCCCAGGATGGTAAATCTCAACAGTACGAGATTGGCGATCAATTAGCCATGCTAGCCGTACGCCGTTTTCTATATATTCCTGCATTTTGGCTTGAGTGGCTTTGAGAGTGTCGCTGGGTGACATCAATTCCAGGACGAAGTCCGGGGCAATGGGGGGAAAGATTTCTCTTTGTTGGGAAGTGAGTGATTCCCAGCGGTGTTGCTGAATCCAGGCGACATCGGGCGATCGATTTGCACCATTTGGGAGTTTGAAACAAGTGGAGGAGTCAAAGACTTCACCGAGTTTGGCTTGTCGATTCCAAATCACAAATTCTGCAGTTAGAATTGCGTTTCGTTTCCCAGTTTCTCCTCCGGTGGGGGGCATGATGATTAATTCTCCGTTGGCGTTGCGCTCGAATTTGATGTCGGGATTGGCGCGACAGAGTTGAAAGAATTGCTCATCGGTGAGTTGAATGACGGAGTTGAGGTTGAGGGTGACAGTATTCATCGAACTATGCCAAAAAGAACCAATTTTTTTGATGTTACTCTTTCTCCAATTGCTCTTGTACCCAGGTCCGCACCGATCGCCGCAGTGCCAATCTCCCCTGTTCTCGATTGGCTGAAATTAACTGGGGCAATTCTTGAATGGCTAGCATTGGAAAGATCTGACTGCGTTCTGCTTCAGCATATTGATTGCTTTGCAATTGATAAATCTTGAGTGTGCCGTCGTCATAGCACCAGATTTCTGGGACACCCAAGCGAGCATAAATTGGCAGACGATTGAGAGACTTGCTTGTCATATCGATTTCCAATGCCAGATCGGGAGGGGGATCTTGATTCAAGTCAAACTTTAACTTTCCCCGCACCCGTGCTTCATTTTGAAAGTAGAAACAATTGTCAGGCTCCAGCCCAGCTTGCTTGGCTTCCCGTCGCCAAGTGGTTGAGCCATAGCTTTCATAGTCCAGTTCCAGTGTTTCAGCAATATCTTTCACTGCATCACTAATTGTCTCTTTGAAATACTCATGCTCTGGAAGTGGGGTCATGATTTCTAGCGTCCCATCATAGTAAGCAACCCGAGCCGAGCGGCGATCGCCCAAGTCTTGCAACAGATTCTCAAACTGTTGCCAGCTAATGCAGGAGAGTAAAACTCGGTCTGCTCGGTTTGGAGTGGCGATCGCCATCTGCTTTCCCCTCATGAATCGCGATACCCTTAGTGTAATCAGTTCCCCGTTGTGCTATGCGGTATCTCGTCACCACCCACGCCGATCGCCTTCCTACCGACCATCAAATCATCATGGTCGATGGCACTGTCCCTGACTGGCAGGCCAAACCGAGCGATCGTCATTGGGATCACCACCGTCCCAATGGTGCCAATATTCAAATCGATGAAATTCCTCCCGCTTTATACGTCACGCCTGACGCCTCGCCACCGTGTTGCTTCGTCACCACCATGCTCGATGCAGATGCTTGTTGTGCTGCGGCTTGGGTGCAGATTCCGCCAGAGGTGCTGACTGCCGAAACTATCGATCGGTTTAGGGCGATCGCCTGGGATTGCGATCATTTGCGGGTGCCAGAAGAATTGAGCCAGTGGGCGGAGTTTGCGGCCAAGGCAGATGCCGCGATGAAGAAAGCGGGGGAGGCGATCGCCCATGAGTTGGGGCTTGCTGGCGATCGCAAAACCTGGACCGCCGAGCAATGGGAAACCTACAGCTCGGAAGGTTTTCGGCGCAATACGGAATGGTTGGTTGCTGCGGCCAAAGGAGAGCGTCCCTATCCGGGTGAGCAGGGTGAAGCCGATGACTATTGGCAGCAAATTGAGGCAGATGCAGGGTGGTTGCAGCAAGAGAACCGGATTTGGCTATTGGAGACGTCACAAGGGGCGATCGCCATCTGTGACGTGCAAGGAATTGGGCGATCGGTAGACCCGCGATCATTTTATGCAGCGCTAGGGTCGCAAGTGTCTCTGGAGTCACTCCGGCCCGAAACTTTGATGATACGAGATCATCGATTGGGTGGTCCCCAATATACTTTAGGCAGTTTGCCGCTTCATCCAGGTCAGGCTATGCTCGACTTCACGGCAGGTACATTTAAACGCCTTACCCAGGCCGAACATCAGCACGATAAAACCTCTGGCGGCTGGGGCGGTCGCCGTACGGTGGGAGGTTCCCCTTGGAATACACCCTCTCGCCTAACACCCGAAGAGGTAGTTCAGCAAATTGATCCTCTAGAGTAGAGACTCCCTATGATGCTTAGCCCTCTTGACCAGGAGATATCGGTGGTTTGACAGAACTCTTTCCCTGTAAGGGGACGGAAATATTTGCCGGATGGTGCGTTTAGAGGCGATCGCCCATCTTCTTTTCTGGGGCCATTACACCAATCCCGATAGCGCCAAAACTAGAGCATGAAACGTCAAGTGGGCGATCATGGCGGATTCTAGACCCTTGCGCCAGTAGAGCCAGCCAGCGACGAGGCCAAAAATTAAGTTTAGGGTGACGATGTAGGCGATCAGGCCGATTCCGGGTTGGGCTACTAGCGTCATAAGTAGGGGCAGGTGTCCGACGCCAAACAGCACTGCGACAGTGGCGATCGCCAACCAGACATAGCGCGACTTGGGAGAGCCATTGCGGCGCTGCACCAGCCGCCAAAATAGCCAGACAAAAAACGTCATCAGTCCCCACCGCATCAGCAGTTCTTCCGTGATGCCGCCATACAAAAAGCGAACCGGAGCGGGAATTGCACCTGTTTCTTGATTGAGCGCGATGTACTCAGCGGGAAGATGTGGTGTAGCCAGCAGTTGCAAACCCATGATGATGACAAATGCCAAACCACCACCGATTAGGCCAGGTAATACCTCCGGCAGCACCGTTTTTTGAAAAGGAGCTTTTTGGTAGAGGGCTTGCATCAGTGGAGAAGATAGCCCAACGCGAGGCGCTAGACGAGTGCCGACTGCGGTGGCGATCGCCAGCAACACCCCCGACTGCACCAGAGCCGCAACTTGCAGAACTATTGACGAAACGGGTAACTCCTCTCCGGGCGGAATCGGCAACGGTAGCAGCAGCAGGGAAAGCACCCCTGGCAGGCCTAACAAGAACAGCGTTATGAAAACTTTGGCTTTAGGAATTTCGTTCATGAACTGTTTGAGCAGGAAAAGAGAAAGGGAAAGACTCTCGTCTTTCCCCAGGAATGGTCTTTCCACGTCATGCGAGAGCTATTGATCTCATTCTCAGACTAGACGGCAATTTGCGATCGCACCTCCTCCAGTCGGGTCATTCAACCGGGTCAGACCAGTCTGCCAACCTCTCTGGTAGCCCCTACGAATTACCAGGAAATTTGTCTATTGTAGCCTCAGCTTGAAGCGTGATCTTGCCCTGCGACACATCCAGTTGGCTCAGGCGAAACGCCATCCCTTCTAGTTCAAAATTGCGTAGATCAAGCAGTTCTCCAGCGCTATCGAGCAAGGCAGCCGTTAGCTCAGGAGAAACCTCTTTCCCATCCTGATATTGCACATCTTTGAGTTCAACCTGATTTCCCCCTGCCGCAATTGCTGGAACCGCAGAAAAAGCAACTTGCTTGGTTTCTTGAGTGTCTTGAACTTCAATTTCGGCTTCAAGTTCAACCTTCTGATTTCCGGGCAACCGAAACTTGACCGCGCGAGTATTCACCGTCAGCGGTTGGTCATCCACCCGAACTTGTAAATTCTGGAGCTTCGCGCAGATATAGTCAGAGTTAAAAGCCCGCTCAATATCTTGCTCCGTCAGCACCACATGCGTCTTTGCATGAGTTGGACGAGTCAGTTGAATATCTCCAAATGCAGCCTTGAGCGGATCAATGGCAATATTATCTGTTTTCATCTTCAAGGTCTCAGCGCGGAGGCTTTTCTCCATCACTAATCCTTTCCCTTCAACATCGACCGATTCCAGCTCTCCTTGCATTAGCTTTCCAGCATCGGTACGAATATCAACATCCAGCGATTCTGCTTCATCGAGCTGGCTCTTCATGCCAACCTCAGCCGCTTTGCTGAGCATTTGCTCCCCTAGATCAGGCTGTCCAAAACTCATTCCCAAATCTCCTAAACAGTGTCCCTCACTGTAGGCGATCGCCCCACCCAGTTAATCCATCCCCTGACGGAACGAGATCCGCGCAAACCTAAGCCAGACGCCAGATTTGAGAGATTTGAAAGATCGGAGCAAAGGAGGAGTACAGATCAAGATTGAGGTTCAAGTTTGGAGTTTTAAAGAAACTTGCTTCTATCCTCAGGCTCTATAGCGTTGCTCCAACCATAGCCGCACCTCAGCCTCTGAGGCAAACGACATCGACTGACCACTGATTGGGTCATAGACGCGCCAAGTAGAATTGCCCTGGCGATCGCACACTTGCCGAATCCGAGGTTCTTGGCTACCCTCAGCAAACTTCAAGAAAGCCTGCCACAGCCGCTGTAATCTATTGGATTGAGGTGTAGAAGCCGGATATATATGGAGCTTGAGGTTGCTCACCGACCCCAAGCGGGAATGATCAAGCTTAGAAGTTTTCATAGAAGTGACCCAGTGGAAGGACTGAAACGTTCGATGACCAACGCTCGGTGACTAATGTTCGAGGAACAATGTCCGAGGAACAATGTCCGATAACCGATGACAGCCTTACTCTAGAAATTTTCCACCCAACAATCAAAAGGCCATGTAGATGCTTTGCATGAATAAAATTCATAGATTTTGTAGCCGTATAGTGGGAAAACTAGAGACATTTGCAGGACAATCAGGTGACAAGTGAGAAAAAAGCATGAAAGCGCTAAACCTGGAGAGCATCAAGCTGTCCCAATTGCGGGCTTTGGTCGCAGTCGCTGAGCACCACAACTTTAGTGAGGCAGCGTTGCATTTGGAGGTCTCCCAGTCAGCCGTGAGTCATGCGATCGCCAGCCTGGAAGAAGAACTGGGCGTTGTGTTGCTGTCGCGCGGTCGGCATGGGGCCAATCTCACCCCTGTCGGAGAGCAAGTGATTGGGTATGCCCGTCAAATTTTGCAAATTCTGGAAATGATTGGCAAAGAAGCCAATTTGTCGAAGGGGTTAGAGGGCGGCCAAGTCCGAATTGCATCGTTTCGCAGCATTGCTACCCATGTACTTCCAGCAGCGATTGTCCGATTTCGCAAAAGCTTTCCGGCGATCGCCATCTCTGTCACCGAATACCGAGACACTGCAGAAATCGAGCAAGCCCTCAAATCGGGACGCGCCGACCTAGGGGTTGCTCACCTACCCTTTCCCAGCGGTTTTGAAGCCTGGGAGATCCTCCGAGATGAATATTTGGCGCTGCTGCCGCCCCAGTCTCGCCACACCGACAGCCCTCTCACTTGGCCTGAACTCCTCGCCTATCCGCTAATCATGCCGCCCGAGAGTGATAGCTGCTGCGCTCTAATTTATAACCACTTTCGGAAAGCTGGCTTTCCGATCACACCGGCTTACCAGATCCAGGAAGATTCAACGATTGTCAGCATGGTCAGTCAAGGGCTGGGGGCCGCCGTCCTAGCTCGACTCGCGGCAGAGCCTTTGCCGCCCGAGATTGAGCTGCATCATTTGCCCAAACCTCTAGAGCGGGTGATTGGGGTGGCGATCGCAGCCGATATGCTTCATACTCCACCCGTCTTTGCCTTTCTGGAAACCCTCAAGCAGCTCATGCCCTCCCATGCTCTATGATGGCAAATTGTGTTCTGCCTTGAGACAGTTGTGAGTTAGTACAGAAAAAGCTAAAAACCTGAGAATGCCAGATTCATCCAATCGTCACCCCATGCCTCTTCCCCCCAATCGCAACGGGGACCATAGAAATCAGCCGCATCCCTGGATCGACATTCTAAATTTTGTGGCCGTTGCTATCTCAATCACGATCGTTTTGGGATTCCTGATCAGCTTTATCCTACAGGCTTTCTCTGCTGATTTTAGTGCAGGCCTGCGAAGTCTATCGGCCAGTGCCCTGCCGTTGATCATTATTTCGTATCTGACATTCTACGCCCCGTTTTTTAGAATGCCAGATCGGGTGCCAGTCTTCAACATTTACTTTATTTTTACGGTCTGGACGCTAATTTTGTTTGTCCTGATTCGGGCCACCTATACATCCGACATCCCCACCGCAGAAATGCTATTCTCCTTTACGCTGGGCCTCCTGCTCACCTTCTTTCGCCATACGCCCTTCAAAACCTTTCTGTCTTGTGCCTATGGCATCTTGTCCGGATTCCTGATCTACGTGGCATTTGTCGGTTCTCCCCTAGCTTGAAGAATGGGTCTCAATCTAGGATTTACAGCAGATTCAGCCATTCTCTGGGCCGAGATCATGGTAGGAACTGCTTCAGCTCACACCTCAAGCTCCAGAATCACGCTAAGGTATCAGTAACCAGTGGATCTGGGCATATTCCATCCGTGAAAGTAGAGCTAGAACCCTATCTCGTCATCTTATTTCAGCAGATCTGTCAAGTGAGCCAAGAGTGAGCAGGACGGCTATTAGCCCGTCTGCAATCTATATAAACTGTAAAACTAGCTAGCTTTTGTCGTGGCTAGGAATGATATGTATGGATAAATTAGGAATAGCCCCAATGATCGATCATCTCATTTCTTAGCACCTCATTTCTTCGCATAAGTGAGCCTCCCGGATGTTTAACGCAACCGAATTATTAATCGATGACTTCGTTAACAAATTAAAAGAGGGCTACCGCCGCACCTACGGGGGCTGGAAAACCGACTATGAAGACATCATCGGCTGGGTCGGCTCGATGGCGCTGGAAAACATCGCCAACAGTGATGCCCTCTATCACAACGTTGAGCACACCATCCTGGTGACACTGGTGGGACAAGAGATTTTGCGTGGCAGACATATCCGCGAAGGGGGGGTCTCCTGTGAAGACTGGCTTCACTTCATTATCTCGCTAGTTTGCCACGATATCGGCTACGTCAAAGGCGTCTGCCGCAACGATCGCAACGGTTGGTATGCCACCGGACGCGGTGAAGAAATGGTGCATCTACCTCCTGGGTCCTCCGACGCCGCCCTCACCCCCCACCATGTAGATCGCGCCAAGCTGTTTATCGCGGAACGCTTTGGAGGTCACAAGCTGATCAACGCCGAGTTGATTATGGTCAACATCGAGCTGACTCGCTTCCCAGTCCCCCAGGCAGAAGATCATCAAGATACAATCAACTACCCCGGCCTGATTCGGGCCTCTGATCTGATTGGACAGCTGAGCGATCCTCGCTACCTCAAAAAAATTGGCGCTCTATACTACGAGTTTGAGGAAACGGGCGTTAATAAGCTGCTCGGCTACCGCCATCCTGGCGATCTACGCAAAAACTATCCTAAGTTTTACTGGCAGGGAGTCTATCCCTATGTCAAAGATGGGCTCAACTACTTGGAGCTCACCCAGCAGGGCAAGCAAATTATTGCCAACCTCTACTCCAACGTGTTTGTGGTGGAGCACGAGCCGTTTGTTGATGAAGAAGATTTTCTAGACCCTCACAGACTAGAAGAGACTAGAACTTCAATAAGCTCCTAATCTCTCGCATCAGGGGTAATGACTGGCGATCGCCCTTCTGAGATCGAGGTCGCGTCAGCACCCCAGCGCTAGGACTAAACAAAAAGGCTAGAAAGAAAAAACCAGATACAACCATGACAATAGCTGGCCCAGAGGGCAGGTTGTAATAGTAGCTCAGGTACATGCCACCTAGGCTGGAGGTAATGCCGATACCTGAGCCTACCATCATGACCTGATGCAGTCGTGGCACCAGTAGGTAGGCTGTTGCTCCCGGCGTAATCAGCAGCGCCAACACCAAAATCACGCCGACGGCTTTCATGCTGGCGACGACCGTGAGGGCAATCAAAATCATCAGCCCTGAGTGGAGCAAGTTTACGGGCAGTCCGGCAGCTTGTGCGCCTATGGGGTCAAAGCTGTAAAACAGCAGTTCTTTGTAAAGTAAGACAACTGCCATTAACACCAGAACTGCGATCAGGGCCGTATCTCGTACTTCAGCCGGACTGACGCCCAAAATGTTGCCAAACAGAAAGTGATTGAGATCAATCATGTTGTCTTTCTGAATGACGGTGATCAGCGTGATCCCAACCGCAAAAAAGGCGGAAAATACAATTCCCATCGCCGCATCTTCCTTGATGGGCGATCGCCGATGAATCCAGGCAATAATCACGGTGCTGAGCACGCCTGCAATGAAGGCTCCGACAAAAATGTTGGCCCCTACCCAAAAGGCGATCGCCAGTCCAGGCAACAGCGAGTGGCTAATCGCATCTCCTAACAGAGCTAGCCGCTGCACCATCAGGTAGCTGCCTACCACCGAACAGATTACGCCCACGATCACGGCCACCATGAGCGATCGCTGCATGAAGGCATACTGGAGCGGTTCAAACAGAAGATCTAACATCTCAGGCAGCCCTGCCTGCAAAGAAGCTGACATGCCCCCCATAGGCACGGGTCATGTTTTCGACGGTCATCACCTGATGGCGATCGCCCGCTGCGATCAGTTCCCGGTTGAGCAAGATCAGGCTGTCGAAGTGAGTGATCGATTCGCCCAAATCGTGGTTGATCACCAGAATGGTTTTGCCGCTGCTGGCTAGCTCTCGAAAGATGCTGAACAAAATATCTTCGGTTTTTTGGTCTACCCCGACAAAGGGCTCATCAAAGCAAAATAGATCGGCTTCCTGCGCTAGCGATCGCGCCAAAAAGACCCGCTGTTGCTGCCCGCCCGATAGGTCTCCGATCCGGCGATCGCGATACTGGCTCATGCCGACGCGCTCTAGGGCATCTGCGGCAATTCTGCGGCTCGTGGTCGAAAACCGCTGGAAGTAACCCGCTTTCTTGACCCGCCCCATCAAAACCACATCCCAAACGGTGGCCGGAAACGTCCAGTCAATTTGCGATCGCTGCGGCACGTAGGCAGTTCGCTCTAGCTGCTCAGCCAGGGGGCGATCGCCCAACATCACCGACCCCGTCGCACTCGGAATCAACCCTAGCATGGCCTTAACCAGGGTACTTTTCCCAGCTCCATTTGGCCCAAAAATACCGACTAATTTCCCAGGTGGCACCTTAAAGCTAACAGACTGCAACGCCTGTACTGAGCGGTAGTTGACGCTGAGTTGGCTCACGGCGATCGCCGCACTCGAAGCACGTTGAAAGCGAGCGGTCGATGAAATAGGCCGAGTCATGAATGGAAGCCGATCAATGGGTACAAAGAAATTCATAAGAAATTCATAACAACTTCGATTAGGGCGCAACATCAACCTGCAGGCTGAACACAAAGTTAGAAAGTGAAACGAATATGAAAAGTGATAGCAAACATTATGAAACAAATATGAAAATACTGTAGCCTGGAAAAAGTGAGAAAACCATGAAATTCCGTAACAATCCGATGAAAGCAGTGACTCATTTTTCGCAGTGGCCTCAGAGATACGTTGCCTTGGGGGCGATCGCTGGAATGACCCTCGGAGGCTGCAATCTAGCCGCTACAAATTCTGCTGATTCGGCTCAAAGCGACCTGCTCGATGTGGTCGCAACTAGCACCATCATTGCCGATTGGGCCGAACAAGTTGGCGGCAATAACATTAATCTCACAGGTCTCTTGCAGCCCGGTGCAGACCCCCATGTCTACGAACCAACTCCAGCAGACAGCCGCGCCTTTGAGGAGGCAGAGCTGATTCTCTACAACGGCTACAACCTGGAGCCAGGGCTGATCCGGATGATGAATGCAGCAGGCGTTGGTGCAGACCAGCTCGCGGTTGGGGAAGTTGTTCCCCCTCTACAGATGGAGGAGGATGGGCAACTTGAACCGGATCCGCATGTTTGGGGTAATGTTGAAAATGCGATCGTCATGGTTGGGGCGATTCGGGATGCATTGGTGGAGCGATCGCCCCAATATCAAACCACCTTCGAGCAAAATGCCACCGTCTACATCGAAGAGCTAGAGCAGCTTCATGACTGGATTGGCGAACAAATTGCCACCATCCCAGCCAATCAGCGCTATCTGGTCACAACCCACGATGCCTTTCAGTACTATGCTGAGGCCTACGGACTAGAAATTGGCGGTACGCTAATCGGGATTAGTACCGAAGAGCAACCCAGCGCCCAAACCGTGCAACGCCTAATCGAATCAGTGCGAGCCGCTGGCGTCCCCACGATTTTTGCCGAAACGACGATTAACCCGCGACTGATTGGCACTGTGGCAGAAGAAGCAGGTGTACAGCTTGCGCCGCAAGAGCTTTACTCCGATTCGATTGGGTCTCCTAGCAGCGGTGGAGATACCTATATCAAAATGATGGAGTCCAATACTCAGGCGATCGTAGAAAACCTGGGCGGCAGCTTTTCACCCTTTTCGCCAAACTAGAAAGCAGGGAGAGTACTAGGAGATTAGACTGTGCAGCGCTGGTTCAAACGACTTCAATCGCTCAGCTGGATGATCATCATCCCGCTACTCATCATTCTCCTCTGGCAGAGTGCAGCTCCCGCACAGACTTCTCGCCTAGACTCCCGAGTGGCTCGCTTAGAAAATGAAAATTCTCAACTGCGCTCTCGGATAGGCCGACTGGAAACCCAGATTAGCAGGCTGGGTCGAGGGGCAGGATTGACGGCTCCAGCCCCCCTACCTGAAGTGAGGACCTCTGACTTAGCCAATGATCCGATGTTTGAACGGTTAGCTACGCTGGTGATCGAAACGCGGGAGCGAGTTTCTGCCCTAGAAGAGCGTCTAGCGGGTATCGAAGCGCGCCTTCCGCCCACTTGACCGACTCAGTAGCTCTTAGTAGCTAATTTGTAGCGTTACCGAAGCCTGAACTTCCTGCTCTCCACCGATCACAGGGGTAGAAGCATCGGCTGATTGCCGCATAGCAACACCTTCCATAAAGATCGGCGGCGGGGCAGGGGGAGTGGCTCCATTGATTTGAACGCCAACAACGCCTTGAGCGCTCAAACCTAGCGCTTCTAGCACCACATCAGCTTGTTGACGAGCTTCTTGGGTGGCCTCTCGCAAGGCTTCCCGTTGGGCAGCGGCGATCGCCTCTTCTGTGGCAATAAACCCAACGCGATCGATGCGAGTTGCGCCTGCGTTGACAGCCTCATCCAAAATATTGCCAATCTGATCGGTCGGCAGCTCAAAGCTCACAGTATTAATTGCAGTGTAGCCAACCAGCCGCTGATCGCCATTATCGTAGTTGTAGCGAGGGCTGAGGTTGATGCCTGTGGTTTGCAGTTTTTGGACATTGCGCGATCGCAAAAACTCCACCACAGCGGTCGAACGTCGAGCAGCTTCTTGCTGGGCTGCTGCTGCCGTTCGACCCTGGACTTCTACCCCCAGGGAAACCTGCGTCAGCGTAGTTTGAATTGATTCCGTACCTTGCCCCGTTACCGTTAGAGTTCTCAACATACGCTCTTGCGCCAAAGCAGGACTTGCCATCGTCAAGCTCAATACTCCCAATGCCAGAGGCACCAGAGCACGAACATTCCAAGCCGAAAAGGTGGAGCGGGATGTCAAACAAGGCGTCAAATGGGGTTGCATTGCAGATTTCATAGTCTTTTTCCTCTTGGGTCTCCTCACCTACGACAGAGCAGAAGCCCTGATTTAGATGCTTCTAATCTGACACCCCAAAGACTAAAAGCTGGCGTTGTTACCAAAAATGTAATTGTTCGACCCAGTAGCCAATCGGTCTGCCGTGAGGTAAAGGCACGGGAAATACACCAAAACGCTGTGTTGTATTGACCAGCGAGCAAGCTTAAGCGAACAGTTCTGCCCTAGTCTGAGGGGAAATCATTAGCCACCTTGCGAAAGACACACTTCAGCACAAACGGAGCGGTCTGTAGCATTCTACCCGCAAATAGCTCTGGAGATCTGGTATAAAATACTACCATCCTATCCCAATTTCGCCGCAGATCGACTTCCTACAACTTCGCATGAGTAGGCTGATTGGTTTTGGTTTCGTGCGATGTAATCCCCAAAGGGACCTTGGCAAAGAACCTTTGAGGCGATACCTCGACGACGGTGGGCTTTGGCAGTACGCATTGATTTGACTTCACCACTTGTTGAATCCAGTTCTTTCAGTGCGCCGCATCCGAGTAATTGATTGCCTTCCCAGGCTGTCCAGAAAGTAATGTTGGGCGATCGCAATGCCCCTAAATAGAGTGCGTGAACGCTTCCAGGTGGAGTAATCTCATGCATATGTTCGAGATGTTCCCGGAGAAGGTCAGCGATTTGTTTACCTGTCAGGTCATCTTCACGAATCTGCAATCGACGCATCTCCTTGATTTATCAGAAAATTCTACTCTAGACTCTCTTAAGACGATTCACCGATGCAATAAATTCCGCTTCAGTCATTCTATGAGAGGGGTGATCGAACTTATAGACCTATCCTCGATCGTCAGTTATGCTAATACAAACTATATGGAGAAAAAACATGGGTGGTAATCACAACATCTACACGGGTGGGGGGAATTACAACGAGTCTATCCAAGGAAATTACATACAGGGTAACTACGTTCACATCAATCAAGATTTATCTGAGTCTATTATTCTAATCCAACAGCTTTTAAATCAAATTCAGTTTCGTGAAGAAGCATCAAAAGATGAGCAACAAAAAGCTGCTTATGATTTAGTCAGCCTAGCTCAAAAAAATCCTGAAGCTAAAGGAAAACTAGTGAAGCTTAGTCGATACCTCGGTGATGCTGCTGCTAATGGTTTAATAGGTCAAGCAGCAGTAGAGGTATTTAGACTGGCTCTAGGACTATTAAACATTCCACTTCTGTAATGTTGTCAGCAGGAGCAACTATGGAATCAATGAGCAGCAGAGGCGGATAATGCTAATACTCCTGAAGTATTGGTTGTTAGGCGGATGGCAAGCTTTAATACGCTGGTGGTTCTCTTTAAGGGAGGATATAAGATATTTTGCTATCAGCATTAGCTTAGCCTTGACTGGCAGCATTATTGCCCTGATGGGCCATAGTTCAGTTATAAGAAATACAGGATATATCTTCTTTGGAATTGGTCTGTGCTTCTATCTTTTAGCTTTAAAGAAACAAAATACACATGCTTCTAAAGCTAGCGATAGCCTGACTACAGATAGTCATACCATTCATACAGATGGTGGAAACTACAATGAGAACATCTATGGGAATTATTATGAAGAGTATCATGTCAATGTTCAAGCTGATTACACCAGCATGAGCCACGATCTATCTCAAGCTGTTACTGAGATTAAAGAACTTTTAGTTGAATTACAGGGTCAAGGCTGTAATCTGAGAGAGGCCGAAGCACAAGTTGTGAATGACTTGGCAAATCAAGCTCAAAACAACCCTGAGATTAGGAAAAGGCTAATAGAATGGGGTATTGCTTTAGATATACCCATTAATCAGATGGATGAAGTGGAAACAGCGCAAGCAGTGGTTGATTTTGCCAAAGATAGAATTCAGGTACCACTCAATGCATCCATATCAGTCGTATGGGGAAAATACAAAACACTCCATGATTTACTCAAGGCTAAACGTTGGCAAGAAGCTGATGAGGAAACCAATATCCTTATTCTGACTTTATCTAGGAAAAGTAAGGGAGAAATGTTAAGCGCAGAAGATATCCAAAGGTTGCCTGCGAAAGAGCTTAATACTATTAATAACCTTTGGGTCAAATGTAGTGGGGGACATTTTGGATTCAGTGTGCAGAAGAATCTTTTTGAAAAAGTAGTGAAAAGCCTCAAAGCCAAAGAAAAGGCCACTTCTTCTTATTGGAGCTTTTGTGATGCTATGTGTATGCTTGGTAAACAAGTAGGTTGGTATGAAAAAAGTGAATTGGTAGACGATTGGATCTATTACTCTGACTTGAATTACTCTTTAAAAGCGCCAAGGGGGCATCTACCCGTCAAAGCAATGAGGAGAAATACATCTTATTACTATTCTCCTACTCGCAATCACTGCTGCATAGATGAAGACATCTTTAGAGTTTTTATGGAACGCCTATACAATTAAACATTGTGAGCACCTGTTAGAGTGCGATCGCCCCCTCCTCTCACCCAAAATCCGCTAAATTAGATGGCACCATAATAGCTTTTCAGTAAGCTGAACGTTAGACTACTGGAAAGTGTTGCGAGGATGATCATTCATGAGTCCAGATGATGATTAATATAGCAACGTTCTATCAGAAATCAAGGCATTATTTTCTGGTGTTGGTATAGTTGCCTTCTCTAACCCAATTGCCCATGCAGCGATTAATTGACAGCATCTATCAAGACCTACTTCCCAACCTCCAGATTGAGAGCATTGATCCTCACAATCCTGTTGTTGTCCATGCTGTACCTGTCCCCTGGCAATTGCTAGGTAACGGCAACTATGCCGCTGTGTTGTGCCACCCTAGCTATCCAGATGTGGTCGTAAAAATCTATGCTCCCGATCGCCCTGGTTTTGAAGAAGAAGTTGAGGTTTATCGCCGTCTCAGTTCCCATCCTGCTTTTTCTGAATGCTTGCACGCCGGAGAGAATTACCTCATCCTCAAGCGGCTTCATGGCGTAACACTTTATGATTGCTTGCAGCGGGGAATGCGAATCCCCAAACGGGTCATTCAAGATATTGATCAGGCATTGGAGTATGCCCGCAAGCGGGGACTGCACCCCCATGATGTGCATGGGCGAAATGTGATGATGTTTGAAGGCCGGGGGCTGGTGGTGGATATTTCAGACTTCCTGCAAGAAGAAACTTGCTCAAAGTGGAATGACCTGAAACGGGCTTATTACTGGCTGTATCTGCCGATCCTTTCGCCGCTGCGGCTGCGGGTGCCTTCCTGGGTTTTAGATCTGGTTCGGCACAGCTACCGTTTCTGCCGCCATGCAATCAAGAGGCGATCGCCCCATCCCTTATCTGCACCAATGGGCAGGGTAAAACATTACTGATAAGCAACTACAACAGGAGCTTCATTCCCAAAAATCATTGGTTGAGGTTGTTTGATCGGTGGGATTGGGTAAAAGATAGCGAGAGATCGCTTGTTGCTGACGCTGGACTCGATAGCTCCGGTAGGTCACTACGGCGGCTCCAGTCCCTAGCAGGGCGATCGCCGGAGCCACCACCGGAACCCATCCCTGCTGCAAAAACAGCAGAAAGCTACATCCCAACAGCAACCCTACTCCCGTCGCAGCACCCAGCACCAAAACGACCGGATGCCGAAGCAATGTAGCGGCCATGCCTCCGGCGATCGCCCATCCCACAATCCACAGACCCTCTCCCCCGTCAGACCAAAACCAAAATAAGGGTCTCTCATCGAGCACCGCACTCAGCAACTGGCTGACCATCTGAGCATGAATCACAACCCCCGACATCTGGTGATTAGTGGCTTTGGCCGCGCTATAGGGTGTGTAAAACAAGTCTTTGGCGCTGGGAGCAGTCGTGCCAATCAACACAATTCGATCTCTGACCCAGTCTGGATCAACCTGGCCCTGCATCACCTCTGTAAACGTAACCTGCTGCGCCACCTGATCAGAATTGCGGTAGTTGAGAAAAATTTGATAGCCCGCTGCATCGGCCTGCTGATAGCCCCCAGAGGTTTCACTAATGGGAAGAAAAACCGTATTTGCCAACTGCATCGCATCGGGGGGATGGGTTGCATTCTGAGGCAAGACGCCTTCAGCCTCCAGATATTTCAGCGCCACCTGTAGGGAGAAGGAATAAAACACCTCCTCTTCTGTCGATGCAAACATCAGGCTGCGACGCACTACCCCATCCGGGTCAATCGGTAAATCGCTAAACCCCACTTGCTCAGCAGGCAGATTGGGCGGCGGTGGAATCTGCGTCTCGGCGGTGCTACCCAGCTTCATGATTGACACCACTTCAGCAGACTGCAACTGAGCCAACAGTTCAGCCTGACCCGGCTCCTGGGGGAGGTCACGATGGAGATCTAGGCCGATTACCCGAGGTTGGGCCTGCCTCAGCTTGGCAATGACCTGGGCAACATCCTGATCGGAAGGTGTCGGACGCTGGAGCGCTTGCAGATCGGCCTCTGTAATGGCGACCACTAGCAGTCTTGGATCGGCTTCCAGGCCGGGACGCGATCGCACCATTTGATCATAGGCTGCTAGCTCCAGCGATTCTAGGCCACCAAGCTGTCTCACTCCCAACACCAGACTACTAACGGCGAGGGCTGCGATCGCCCCACTCCGCAGTCTTTGTCTCAAACTCCGTCGCCAAACCTCCAGCTTTGCCTGCACTTTTGATTGAGGCTGCACGTCTTGAGCCGCATCTTGAGCGGCATCTTGAGCAAGGGGTGACACTTGGGAGGGCGGCAGCTCAGTCTGATCAGAGGGGAGACGAGACAACAACTGCAATGCCTGCATGACCTCGCTTGCCGACTGGTAACGCTGACTAAAGTGATAGCGCACCATCCTGCTGAGAATCAGTTCTAATCCTGGACTGAGGGCTGCATAGGGTTGCCACAAAACTTCAGATGTTTCTAGATCTTCAGGCAGTTGAGAGGGCTGGCGTCCCGTAAGGGCCTGAATAGCGGTCATCGCCAGTGCATAGAGGTCGCTGCAAAAGCGGGGTTTTCCGGCGAGCTGCTCACTAGGCGTGTAGCCCTGCGTCCCAATCCCAACGGTGATGTTAGTCTCCCCGCTGCGGTGGGCCAGTTGGGTATGAATCTCCTTGACGGCTCCAAAGTCGATCAGAACAAATTTTTGGTCGCGATCGCGCCGGATCAGATTACCCGGTTTGACATCCCGGTGGATGACTCGATGGCGATGGACAAACTCCAGCACCTCCAAAACATCTTGCAGCAGCCGCAACACTTGGGCTTCTGTCAGGCGAGACTGAGCCAGTTCATCAACAAGCGATCGCCCCTCCACAAATTCTTGAACCAGGTAAAACTCTTGGTTTTCCTCAAAAAAATCCAAAAATTGAGGGATCTGGTCATGCTGCCCCAGTTTTTTTAGAATCTCAACTTCTTGATCAAATAGTCGGCGCGCAACTTCCAAAAACTCGCGATCGCGGTTAATCGGCTTAAATTGCTTGATGACACAGCGAAATTCCGTTGGCTGCTGAGCATCCTCTGCCAGATAGGTTTGGCCAAAGCCACCAGCTCCCAACGTTTCAACAATTCGGTAGCGACCGCCTAGAAGCGTCTCTAACACAGCAAATAAATCGACCTTGCCTCTCGATTCTGACCAAAAATAATGTGGGATACAAGCCCCGTCCTTTAGGACGGCTTTATCTTTTGCTCCAAACTTCTCACAAACTCCCTCACAACATCCGTTTCAGTTCTACCCTCTTGCGCACAAAACGTTTTCAAGATTTCTTTTTCTCGCTCAGGTAGCCTGATATTTACGTTTGCCATAGTGTTGCGATATGCGATACTAAGACCATGAAAGCACGGTATCAGTACAGAATCTACCCCTCCCCAGGACAGCAAACCCACTTAGCCAAGCTATTCGGATGCTGCCGTGTGGTGTGGAACGATGCACTGGCATTGATTAAGGCTACGCCGCAAGGTGAGAAATGGCCGAGCAATGCTCAGTTGCAAAAGATCTGTATCACTCATGCCAAGAAAACTGAGGGGCGGGAATGGCTGGCAGAAGTCAGCAATATTCCATTGCAGCAGTCAATTCAAGATCTGGGCGTCGCTTTCAACAACTTCTTTGCGTATCGACAGGGCAAGCGTAAAGGAAATCAGGTTGGGTTTCCCCGGTTCAAGAAAAAGCTGAGTCGGCAGTCTGCTCGATTCCGTCAAGGTGGGTTCTCCATCAAACGGGCAAAGGTCTATTTGGCTAAGATCGGGGACATCAAAACGAAGTGGTCGAGACCGCTTCCGAGCCAGCCCAGTTCTGTCACGGTGATTAAGGACTGTGCAGGACGGTACTTTTTAAGCTTTGTAGTAGAGATTGAGCCCATCGCAGTTGAACCTAAAAACCAAGGGGTCGGCGTCGATTTGGGCCTAGCCACTCTGGCTACATTGAGCACTGGAGAAAAGGTGAAAGCACCCGATACCCGTGCTTTGGATCGAAAGATCCGCAAGGGTAAACGCAAACTAGCCAGAGCCTTGAAGGGCTCAAAGCGGTGTGAATCTTTGCGGGTGGCGGTTGCTCGCATCGAGTCTAAGCAACGCAATAGTCGCCGGGACTTTAACCAAAAGCTAGCCACTCGTCTAGTTCGAGAAAACAGCGTTGTCGTGCTGGAAGATCTCAACGTCTCTGGTATGGTGAAAAATCGTTGCTTGGCCAGGGCGATTAGTCGGGCTGGCTGGCGACAAATTAGAACCATGTGCGAAGCCAAGGCCAACATGATTCTCGATAGAGAAGCTAGGACCATCAGCCGATGGGAGCCAACTTCTCAGACTTGTTCAGGCTGTGGCTATCGGTGGGGCAAGCTAGACCTCTCCGTGCGGTCTGTGCTGTGCCTCAACTGCGGTGCTGAACACGACCGCGACGAGAATGCATCAGTCAATATTTTGGCGGCAGGACTATGCCGTAACCTGAATGAGCGTGTGAGCCAGTGTAAGACCTCTTTGGAGGCAGTTGGCGATGATCCGCTTACCCATCAGGAGGCCGTCTAACGGTCAGACTGGGAATCCCCCTGCTTCAGCGGGGGGAGGATGTCAAATACATCCCCCACCCCAACAGGAGAGTTCTGTCTGCATACGCTAGCCATTTCCTGCTGTTCTCTCTAAAGACAGACATTTGCCAGTTCTAAGCCCGTGTCGTTGGTGTCCCGGATAAAATGAACCATGCTTTGAACGGTTCAGTATGCTTCAGGTTCTACAAAATTGGAGTCGTAAACTTGTCAACATTTGGAGACAGCGAGTTGGTCCTCGGATTGCTCCTTTGATTTCAACGGTTTGGATCGGAGGCTTGAGTATTGCGGCGCTAGCACTATGGGGATTTGCCGAAATTGCCGACGAAGTTTTGGAACAGGAAACCCAAGCTATTGATCGATCTGTTCTGTTGGTGCTCCAAAACTTGCACTCGCCTTTACTCAATCAGATTATGATTGGGATTACATTTTTAGGTGATCCGCTCGTTCTAGCATTTTGCATTGGCTGCTTTGGGCTGTTTCTCTTGATACGGCAAAAATGGATTGAGGCGATCGCCCTGTTCGTCACCACCAGCGGAGCCATCGGACTCAACATTCTGCTCAAGAACGTATTTGCCCGATCACGCCCCACGCTGTGGCAACATCTCGTTTCTGTCCACGACTATAGCTTTCCGAGCGGTCATGCTATGGTTTCGCTGGTGATCTACGGCCTAATTGGTTATTGGTTGGCCACCCGTTTTCGAGAATGGCGATCGCTAGTTTCCATCGTCACTATTTCTTTAATCAGCCTGATTGGCCTCAGCCGCATGTATCTTGGCGTCCACTGGCCTACCGATATCGCCGCTGGATATGCAGCAGGCTTGGTCTGGCTCGCGACTTGTATTTTGGCCTTAGAAGTGGTGCATCGTTACTATCCTCACCGCAAACTTTGGCAGCGTTGAGCAAGCGTTAAGCTTTAGAGCAACAACAATCGGGGTCTGGTTTCCAGGCATGATAAAATTTGCCCTTTGAGTAAGTCTCCCCCCAAGTCATGATCACTGGAACGACAAAGCTGTTGGGCGTGATTGGCCATCCGGTTGAACATTCCTTCTCGCCTGTGATGCACAACGTAGCGATCACCCACTTAGGAGCCGATTATGTCTATCTGCCCCTGCCTGTCCCACCCGATTCGCTAGAGCAGGCGATCGCCGGATTTACTGCCATTGGTCTCCAAGGCTTTAGCGTCACCATTCCGCACAAGCAGACCATTATGCCGCTGCTCTCGGAGGTGAGTGCGATCGCCCAAGCCATTGGTGCTGTCAACACCGTCTGCCGCACCAAACAAGGCTGGATGGGCACCAACACCGATGTCACAGGATTTCTTTTCCCCCTTCAACAACTCCAACGCGACTGGAGCCACACCACCGCTGTAGTTTTAGGCAATGGTGGGGCTGCCCGTGCCGTCGTGGCAGGCTGCGCCCAGTTGGGAGTGGCTCAAGTTCAGGTCGTCGGTCGCCATCTCGAAAAGCTGCAAGCATTCCAGACTAGTTGGGCCAACTCTCCCATGACCGTCAACCTATCGGTTCACCGTTGGGACACCCTCTCCGACTTGCTGCCCCAGGCTGACCTGCTAGTCAACACCACCCCCATCGGCATGTATCCCAACGTTGACGCCTCACCCCTCACCCCAGAAGCGCTTCAAACGCTGAAACCGGGAACCATTGCCTACGATCTGATTTATACCCCCAGACCCACCCAGTTTTTGCAACAGGCTCAACAGCAGGGGGCGATCGCCCTCGACGGCTTAGAAATGCTCGTCCAGCAAGGAGCCGCCGCCCTAGAACTCTGGCTCCAGCAACCTGCCCCCACCGACATTATGAGAACGGCTCTCCAACAGCACCTCTCACAGAAATAATTCGCTTTATTTCCGCAACCCCTCAATCCTCACTCACTCCGCCCCCGGCCAGCGCCAGTTATAGCGATTCCACTCATAAATGCCTTGAATCTCATACTCCATGCCATTGTCAAACCGAATCGTGCAACTGGTGTAGCCTTTGTAGCGTTGGGGCACCATTGGCATGTTTTCGGGGGCTTCACTCAAGGCCGTTACAGTGCAAGGAAACCATTCCTGGCTACAGGGGCCATCTTCCTGCACCCATTCCCATAGGCTGTTGGAAACTTCAATGCGATCGCCCGTTTTCAGCACCTTAGGCACCCGGTCTGAATATCGAGCCAAATGTCTGGGCTGCACTCGATCTAGCCACTGCGGACCATATTGTTCTCGAATAAACTGAATCGAGCCTGATTCTCGCTCTTGGAGCCAGTCATTGAGCAGCTGAATCTTCCAGGAGCGCCCCTGCCGACCTTGCTCCTGTACAAACTCCAGCAACGCCTGCCGCTGATTGGGCGTGAGTTCTTCCAGAGGATTGGGCGTATCCAGATCTGATGATGCCGTCTCGCTATCCCAATCCAGATCAAGATGCGTCAGCATGACGTTAAGAATGATTTGCTTTTGCTCAGTGCTCAGAGAATAGCCTGCAGTCTCGCATTGACCAAAAGCTGCCTGTAGCACCGCTTCTATCTCAGCCTGAGTCATGTTCTATCAGCCAACAGAAGAGTCAAGACCGAGCAGTTGAGACAAATCCAGAGCAATCTCAGTAATTTTTAGCTACTTTCAATAATCTTTCGAGATTGAGAGACTCGGTCGCTATTTTTTAGTGTAACTACTCATTCTACAAAAAATCGCTTGACAGGCCCAGACGCTTCCGGGAAGAATGCAAAGATAGGTTGGGACAGTTGTTGCCCAATTCTTGCATTCAGTTGTTTATAAATAAAATCCCTATGCTGAGGCTCTTGCGGTTGCGACCTCTCCTCGCCACATTGATTGCGGGTTGCCTTTGGGTATTGAGCTGTCTCAATGCTCCAGCGGCCCTAGCTTTAACTCAAATCAAACTCTTCGATGTTTCCTACCAAAGTTGCCCCGCTGACCTGGCGGAGGGGGTCGTCACTCCGGGTGGAGCCAGCATGGATGCCACCTGTTACATGGTGGTAGGCAAAGCAGAAAATAGCACCAATCGGTTGGTCTACAACGCCGACATCTTTGGTCGAGTCTACGATGCCAACCACAATCCGGTCATGCAAAACCGAACGCGCCTCGGATCCATTGAAGAAGTTCCCCCCGGCGTCACCGACTTCTCGCTCCGGATCACTGTTCCGGCCAATCAACCCGAACCGCTCCAGTTAGAGCAATTTAAAGCGTCCGGATTTTCAGGCCCAGTCCGTCGCTAACATCTAGACTCCTACAAAACTCGATAGGGCAGTGGAAAACCAGACTCAGCTTACGCTTCATGCAACCTGCCTCTGCCCCTAGAGTCTTGCCTGCTTAGTAAGACATTGCCAGACTGGCAGCGGCTTGCCCAAAGGCGCTAGAGATAAATTGAAGCAGAAAGATGGCCAAAATGGCCGAAAAGTCGATTCCGCCCAAGGGAGGGATAATCGACCGGAAAATATTGAGGTACGGATCAGTTAGCTGACTCAGAATGGAGAACGGCGGGTTCATCCAGTTGACGTTGGGGAACCAACTTAGCAGAATCCGAATAATCAGCAGAACAAAATAAAACTGCAAAAACGTTGCTAGCGAAGTTGCAATGAGAGCGATAGGGCTAGTCATAGATCTGGTTTTTTCCTTATCAATCGCTAGAAGTAGTTTAGGCTATAGATTCAGTCTAAACCAATACCTGCAGGCTCAATTTCGTCAAAAGCTGATACCCTAGCAGGCCCTTGTTTTGCTTTGGGGCTGACAATGTTAGGAATCTCGGGCGATCGCCTGCTCTCCATCGGGGTCCTTAGGGGTGCCGTTGACGTTTCCCAACTGCTGTCGCACGTCATCGATTGCGTCATTGAGTTGAGCAATTTTATCTTCTAAGCCGCGACGCGCCATTTCGATACTTTGCTCGGTAGGCGCTTTGAGCTGACGTTTTTTGGTGATCCTACCTTCGAGCTTTGGGAAAGACTCATCTGTGGCATCAGGGTCATTCGTGAATTTAGAAGTCGCCAGTACACCGACGACTCCTCCAATCACCCCGCCCACCAAGGTGCCGAGTAGAAATCCACCCACAAAATTATCTCGTTGACTCATGATTGATCGCTGAATTGATCGCTAACTACCAAATGACGATTTGCCGAGTTTGACCTTGCCCTTTCCTCACAGCTTACTCGCTGGGTGGGAGGGTTGCCTACAGCAGAAATTAGAATTGCCTTTAAAGCAGTGAGGCGGGTCAGGTGCCAAAGGCGCGATCGCCCGCGTCTCCCAACCCCGGCACAATATACCCTCGATCATTTAAGCCTTCATCAATAGCCGCCGTATAAATATTGAGCGCCGGATAAGCTCCACCGAGTTTCTGGAGGGCGAGGGGAGCCGTCACCACCGAAATAATCCTGACTAGCGCTGGGTCAACTCCCCGTCGTGTTAGTTCTGCCATCACAGACATGCTGGTGCCCCCCGTGGCCAACATCGGCTCAGTGATCAAAATCCGAGTTTGTGGATCAAACTGCTCAGGCAGCTTATTCAAATACCAGCTCGCTTCTAGCGTCTCTTCATTTCGCACCAGCCCCAGGTGGTATACCCTAGCCAATGGCAACAGGTCTTGGGCTCCATCTAGCAAGGCCAACCCCGCCCGCAGTACCGGAATCACCGCAACTGGAACTTCTGGGTTGATAAATGTGGCAGGACAAGGAGACAGCGGCGTATAAACTGTCGTTTCCATCAGGGGCAACCAATCCCGGATTGCCTCATAGGTCAGCCAGCGCCCCAACTCGGTCATAGCACTGCGAAAGAGCACCGATGGCGTTGCTTGGTCGCGAGAAACCGCAAGCCAATGCTTAATGAGAGGATGAGGCGGAACGTGGACACGCAGTTGAAGAGCCATTATTCGGGGAAATTTCAGGAATCATCGGTCGCAAATCTGCATTATCATACTCTGTTCTTGGCAAAGACGGGCGTCGCGATCGCGGCTCAACCGTTGCAGGACGGCATCCTGAAACAGTTCAATACTACCTTCGGCAAAAATCTTTTTGATAGTATTGACAATTATTTTCAATAAGCCTATATTGTTTTCAGTGTTCTCCTCTCAAAGGATCGGCAGGTGGGATTGGTCAGCAGGCTAGTCCCCCTTTTTTTTGAGAATTTTCGGGTAGGTTCGTTACATAAACTTCATATACACTAATGAGAGTAATGTAATGAGAACAATGGCTTGTGCGGGCGCGATCGCCTGAAAAACCCACCATTTTCTTGATTAGGATTTACCCTTCCTTTGGTTCTGCTATGTCTGCTGTCTCCGACCCCTTAGAACCTCACTTCGAAGCTGAAACTTCTCAATCCCAATCTGAGCCGCTCCCCACTGGCGCAGAGTTTGATGTGATTGTGATTGGCTCTGGCATCGGCGGACTGGTGACTGCCACACAGCTTGCTGCCAAAGGTGCAAAGGTTTTGGTCCTAGAGCGTTATTTGATTCCGGGCGGGAGTGCGGGATACTTTGAGCGATCGGGCTATCGGTTTGACGTCGGGGCCTCCATGATCTTTGGATTTGGCGATCGCGGCACCACCAATCTGCTGACCCGCGCCCTAGCCGCCGTTGATACCCAGCTAGAAACAATTCCCGACCCAGTGCAGATCCACTACCACCTGCCTGGGCCGATTGAGCTAAAGGTTCATCGTGATTATGAGAAATTCTTGCAAGAGCTGATACAACGTTTTCCCCACGAATGTCAAGGAATCCGGAAGTTCTACGACGAGTGCTGGCAGGTTTTCAACTGTCTCAACGCGATGGAACTGCTCTCCTTGGAAGAGCCGCGCTATCTGACTCGCGTGTTCTTCCAGCATCCCTTAGCCTGTCTAGGGCTAGTCAAATATTTGCCCCAAAATGTAGGCGACCTGGCTCGTCGCTACATTCACGATCCTGACCTGCTGAAATTCATCGACATGGAGTGCTACTGCTGGTCTGTGGTTCCCGCCGAGCGCACCCCCATGATCAATGCGGGAATGGTCTTTTCCGATCGTCACTATGGCGGCATCAACTATCCCAAAGGCGGTGTCGGCCAGATTGCCCAAAAGCTAGTGGAAGGCTTAGAAAAAGCGGGTAGCCAGATTCAGTATCGAGCTAGAGTCACCCAGGTGATCTGCGAACAGGGGCGAGCTGTTGGCGTTAAGCTCGCTTCCGGGCAGCTTTATCGGGCCAAGCGAATCGTTTCCAATGCAACCCGCTGGGATACCTTTGAGAAGCTGCTGCCGTCTGAGCAAATGCCCCGTTCTGAGCAGAAATGGCAACAGCGTTACCAAAAATCTCCTAGCTTCCTGAGCCTACACTTGGGCGTCAAAGCTGAAGTTTTGCCTCCCGGCACCGAATGCCATCACATCCTGCTAGAAGACTGGCAGCAGATGGAATCACCAGAAGGAACGATTTTTGTCTCCATTCCAACGCTACTCGACCCAGATTTGGCACCTTCCGGCCACCACATCATTCACACCTTTACACCCAGCTGGATCGAAGATTGGCAAGGGCTGAGCGCTACAGAGTATCAGCAAAAAAAGGCGATCGCCGCCCAAGGTCTGATTCAGCGACTGGAAGCTATCTTTCCTGGCCTTTCTGAGGCAATCGACTATCAAGAGTTTGGGACACCCCGCACCCACCGCAGGTTTTTAGGGCGCGACGATGGTACCTACGGCCCCATTCCCACTCGTAAGCTAATGGGATTGCTAGGAATGCCGTTCAACCGAACCGCTGTTCCAGGGCTCTATTGTGTAGGCGATAGTACCTTCCCAGGCCAAGGACTGAATGCCGTTGCCTTCTCAGGATTTGCCTGTGCCCACCGCATTGCCGTGGATTTAGGTTTTTAAATTGTTTGAGGTTTTTAAACTGTTTAATGTCGTTTACAAAAAAGAGGTAGTCTTCAGATGAAAGACTGCCTCTTCTCATATATAGGTTTATAGGTTTTCGCAGTGTAGCTCGACCTGGTGTAGAGAGTGTCCACAGCAAGTGAACAACAGTGCAATATTTGACAAATATACGAGCTTCCTGGCTCTAGCAGGTTCTATCTAGAGGCTGAGTTCCTGAGTATTTATCCACCCCCAGACGTATGTCTTTTTACAGTTCCTTCTCAGTATGCCAGTTCGCTCCTAGGACAT
The DNA here is from genome assembly GCA_041746655.1 of Elainellales cyanobacterium. Classification (GTDB taxonomy): domain Bacteria; phylum Cyanobacteriota; class Cyanobacteriia; order Elainellales; family Elainellaceae; genus JBGTGR01. The sequence goes on from JBGTGR010000045.1 coordinate 29,006, forward strand.
CAGGCCCCCAATTACCCAAACTCCGATTACCCACCCTTCGGTTAGCCAAACAAGGTTTCTGCTCGCTGCCGAATCGCCACTAAGTTAGCAGCTAAATTTTGCTTTAAGCGGCGTTCTATCAGCCCGATCGGCATCGTTCGAGGAGGTAACACCAGCAGCGTGTAACGTAGAGCCGTAGCAGATCGACCTGCCAAAGTCATAGGCTCAAGCTGCCAACTACCCGAAAATGACTTAAAGTCCCCTTCAATCATTTGAAACTCAATTTGATGAGGGAACTGCTCCACCATATCCAACACCACCCGCGCACAGAACTTAAAGTTCATCAGACACTGCGTCCCCACCTGCTCCAGCCGAATCCCGCCCTGCGGATGCTCGATGCGCTTGCTTTTCGATAAGTTGGGAATAAAGTCAGCTAGCGTTTCATAGTCTGTCAAAATCTGCCAAACTTGCTCTGTCGAATGGGGAATTTGAATTTTGGCAGAAATTTGGCGCTGCCGTCCCTCCGCTCGATCCGTCTGAACCTCTACATCTTCTGGCAAAAGCGCATCTAGAGGCAGATCGAGACTCATTGCCTCTGTAGCGGCTTCGGTCCAGCCAGCCGTATCTAGTTCTTGGATGTTGAGCTTTGGGTCGTGCGGATTCGCCACAGAACACTCCTAATTCGATGTAGTTCAAAGTAATTCAAACACTAAACAAGTCGCAGTCACAAATCAACGGAAATCAACGAGATGGAGATTTAGCAACCTGCGACAAGCGCTAAGTTAGCTTCATCCTGCTTAAAGTACCCAATCTTGACGTCTAACTGTAGTTAGGAATTTAAGTTTTAGCTGGTTAGAGTACCAAATCAGCTAGAGGCGATTGGGGTAGCGTCAGCACAAATTGAGTTTCCCATTGCTCCCCTGCCACTATAGGCTGGCTGGTTGCAGTGATAGTTCCATTCAAGTGTTCTGCCAGTCCCTTGACTAGAGCTAAACCTAAACCCGTGCCTTGAATCGCTTGCTGAGTAACACCTTGCCCTCGACGAAATTTATCGAAAATGTAAGGGAGTTCTTCTGCAGCAATGCCTGCCCCCAAGTTGTGGAGCGTCATCACCCAGCAGTGGATCTGCTGACGCATTTCAGGGCGAATCTGGAGCCGAACCGTTGTCTCTGGATCAGAATATTTACCCGCATTGTTGAATAGCTCCATCAGAATGCGGTTCAGGCTATTTGGATCGGTATGGAGCATCAGGGGTTGATCCGGCAAATCTGTCACCAGCGTCAGCTGTTTGTGAGACCAACTCGACTCAAAGGACTGCTTTAAACTCTGCAGCAGGTACTTCAGATCAATTTTCTGTAGTTGTGGAGAACTCGCGCCAGACTCTATTTTTTGCAGCGCCAGCAGATCGTTGATCAAATTGGTTTCCTGGCTACACTGCTGCTCCAGGATGTCCAGATACTTTTCTTGGCGTTCAGGCGACAAGGGGGCCTGACGCAACATCCGAATCGCCAGCGTCATACTGGTTAGTGGGGTTCGGAGTTCATGGCTCATGGTGCTGAGAAACTCATCTTTTAGCTGGTTGAGCTGCCGAAGCTGGTGAACCTGCTGACGGGTTTTCTCATACAGCTTTGCCTGCACATCTAGACTTCGCTGTAGCTGAGCGGTGCGCTCTTCGACTAGGGCCTGAATCTGACGCAGCGTTTGAGTTTGGATGATTGCGGTGCTGAGTTGGGACGCGACCAGTCGAGCGAATGCCAACTCGCCGGGATGCCATGCCCGCAGACGGCAATGCTGTAGCGCCAGATATCCCAGCACTGTACCTTGGTTTTCCAGGGGAATCAGCATCAAAGCAGGCATTAGATCTAGCCGCAACATAGGGGCAACATCCAATGCTTCTACGGCCACAGTGCTATTGAGGGCTGAGCTGTGGGGGTTGGCGATCGCCGGAATGGTGATCGGTTCTGCTTCACCTTGAAAGGCGTGCTGACACAGCCGACAGTCTGAAACCCAAAAAGAAGTATTTAGCCAAGAGCCGAGGCCGGATTCAGGCTGTGCTAAGTCCATTGAGCCTGCTGCCAGGTCGGGAGTCGGGGCGGTGCGGGGCCATTCACAAACCACGGTGGCTTTGGCTTTGGGGGCTCCCTCTCCAAGTCGGCTCTTGATCCAGGGCTCAGTGTATTTGAGCTGAAGCACCAAACTACGGCTAATTCGCAGAGCGGAAACCGTTTCCTCCGCTGCCAGTTGAAAGATCTGATCGAGATCCCATGAATCCCGAATAGCGCGGGTCATTCGCTCGATTAAGGCCTGATGTCGCACTTGTTGCTGGAGCTGCCAATGGAGGTTGGCTTGCGAAATTGCGATCGCCACCTGAGTTGATGCCGCCTGGAGTAGATCGATCTCTGTTGTGCTCCAGGCATAAGGCTGCGATCGCATTAGAGCGATAACGCCATTGATCTGCCCCTGAAAGCGGGTTTGAATCAGGAGAACTGATCCAACTGCAAACAGACCCTGCGCCGAAAAACCGAGCAGCGTGCTAGGCTCATGGGTTTTGGGTTCTGGGCCTTCGGGGCTTTCTAGACCTGCGAGGGGATCAAGTTCTGCCAGTAGCTCAGCCGACTGCAAATCTGGAATGATAACCAGCGACGAACTAGCTAGCTGTCGTTGAATGAGCGGATGATCGAGAATGCCAGCACTCGCGGCAACGGCTGGATACTCAGCCAACTTGGGCGACATACCAGGACACCAGCAAACCGCTTGAGTTGTCGCCTGATAGCTATCTTGCAGCGCCACTATACAGCTATCGACCTGAAATATTTCGCCCAAGTAGCTGACAATATTGAGAAGGGCTGTCGGCGGATCGCTGCTAGTCAGGTTGATTTGAGTGAGGGCCTGGACAAGGCACTGCATAGCTTGAGCCAGGTTTTGTTGAGCCAGAACTCCGTGCATAGGATAGTGTGGCTGAGAAGGCTGATGAGCAACTACCGATCTGGGCCATTGGGACGATAAGTTAGCGTCTAGCAGTGCTCCCCTATAAGAATGGACGTTCATTCTCAATCCTCTAGCAACTTTTTCATTAACGAACGAACAGCGAAACAGGGTAGAGCTGGCCCAGCACTGATGAGGATGGCGCTATACTAGCGAGAGTCTTATAGCGCAATGCGATACGCCCAGTTGACCCGTTTCACTCCAACAGCGATGAAATGTAGGTAGCAACTTGCGACAGACAGAAAGGTTGTTCTTCCCGTCCATTCTTCCAATCCTGGCAATCTTTGTTAAGTAGCTTTACCCTGCATTTAGAGCTTCAATCCATATTTCAGCTCAACCTCACCAACCCCTCTCATTTTTTCCTGCCAGCTTTAGTGGATCAAAAACTCTAGACATTAAGTTTTAGGACGACGATTAACAGGAATTTTTATTTATATGGGTTTTTTGGTGCCTGACTGGCACGAGCACCCGATAGCACACAACACTCAGTGGTCTACCAAACTGTCATCAGATTACACGGTCTATCGCAATCAGGTATCCGTGATTTCCCTACGATTCTGGTCTCAGGTCTAGCCTATCCGGGGGATACACAGTTAGACTTCACTCAATCAGCTTTGATGTTTCTTGCTCGTCTCTGTTCATCATCGGCTTTATGACTTCAGCACTCGCGTCCCTGACCTCAACTCAAACTGTTGGTACTGTGAAAGGGCCAGGAGAAAACGGTAACCAGTACGTTTTCATTACCGCCGACAATCGCCACGTCAAGATCGGCGAATTTGTGTACTACGAGGTGCAGGTTACAGAGGAAGACACTCAGCTCAAAACACGACAAATTCTAGGGAAAATCTCGGCTCGCAGCTTGATCGATCATCTGCCCGATCGCATCTTTGCCGATACAGAAATTAGCCCAGAGGCGATCGCGGCCCTCATTGGCTTTGTCCATCCCAACCCCGAAATTTACGAAGTTACGGTGGATGTAATTGGCTACTTCCATCCCGCACTGGGGTTTATGAATCCTCGCAAAACCCCGGACCCAGGGGCCAAAGTGTATCTAGCCAGCGATCTTTATCTCAAGGAGGTGCTCAACAAAAAGCAGCCCAATCAGGTAGGGTCGGCTCATATTGGGGCGCTCCTCCTGCGAGAGCAAGGTGCGGTTCCGATCGCCTTGGATGTCAAAGAACTGGTCAGTACCCACATGGCGATTTTGGCCGGAACTGGATCGGGAAAATCCTACACCGCTGGGGTGCTGGTCGAAGAGCTCTTGTCGCCTCACAACCGAGCTGCCGTATTGATTTTTGACCCCCACGGTGAATACAGCACTCTGTCGGACATGCGAGGTCATGCTGGGTTTACCCATGAAGATGGCTATGCCCCCAAGGTCAAGGTTTTGGGGCCAGATGATGTTCGCATTCGGATTTCTTCGCTGGACTACTACGATATCTTGACGCTCTTGCCCGAAATGAGCGATCGCCAGCAGTCCATCCTCAACAAAGCCTTTGCGATTCTCAAGCGCCACAAGCAAGGAGAATACCGCTGGGGAGTTCAAGACCTGATTGCCTCCGTCTACGAAGCCGATCGCACCCAAGATGAAGAAGGCAATGAAAAGGTTGGTTCTTCCGCACCCGCAATCGAATGGAAGCTAGAGCGGCTCGCACGCTCCGATTATTTTCATCCACTCGAGCATTTGGCTCCCAAGGATCTGTTTGAACCCGGGCAAGTCACCGTTTTACAGATGCACGAAATTAGCCAGGAAGAACAGCAGGTCATCTGTGCGGCAGTATTGCGGCAGGCCAGTCATGCCCGTATGAATACTCAGAAGGGAAAAATTACAGCAGAGGATGAAAACCATCTCCCCTACCCTGTTTTTATCCTGATCGAAGAAGCACACCGCTTTGCACCTGCCCATGAGCCTTCTCGTTGCAAAACTATCTTGCGAACGATTTTGAGTGAGGGCCGCAAGTTTGGACTTGGCGTCGGGCTGATCACCCAACGTCCTGGCAAACTCGATTCAGATGTACTTTCTCAATGCATGAGCCAGTTCATCATGCGAATCGTCAACCCTGTCGATCAGGAAAGCTTGAAATATGGGGTCGAAGCGGCAGGTCGCGACTTGCTCAAGGAACTTCCGGCCTTAACCAAGGGACAGGTCATCGTCACAGGAGCCTGCGTCAATACGCCCGTGCTCTGTCAGGTTCGGAAGCGTTGCACGCAGCACGGGGGAGAAACACTAGACGCCCCCAATCTCTGGCAGCAGTATTTCCAAGCCCATCACTTACACGCTAGAGAAATTGAGCAGGCTCCAGTTGTCAGTCGCTCGCGCCCTAAAACAGTTCGGGGGGTCAGCATTGAGTGAGGCTTACGGCGAGGGTGGCGTTTGGAGGCGGGTTTGGGCCTCCTGAAGAGCCGTTTGGCTGTTTTGGAGATAAGCTACTCTTCGATCTTGAGCCGTGCTGTAGCGGCTGTCATCGGCTGGAACTGCGGCCATTAGGTCAGAAGCCCGCTGCCAGCGAGTGGCCAACTCTAACCACTCGGCTGAAGATTGAGCGGTTTTTCCGCCTCGAACCGCTTCTTCGGCTAGACGAACCGCCTGGGCAAACGGATCTTCGGTAGAAGCCGCCGTCGGTGGCGTGGGCGAGACTGATGCTGGACTGGGCGAAGGCTCCGGATTGGGACTAGTCGCGACTGTAGTAGGAGATGGAGGGGGTGAAACGCCTTCAGGCTGAGAAGCAGCCGCCGGAGCAGGATCTGAGGCTGGATCAGAAACTGGATCTGGATCTGGGGCTGGATCGGAAACCGCTGTAGTTTGGGCAGACTGCGATCGCTCCCACCAGTCGTAAGATAACCATCCCCCCAGCAGCACCAACAAACTCAGACATGCGCCTCCCATCAGTCCTCGCCAAAACTGACGCTGCGCTCGTAGATCAGACACCGTAGACTTGGGCAATGCCGCTTTTGATGTCTTTGGGCGAGTTGTGCTCCTGTCTCGGGCTAGACGCTTAAACAAGTGGGGGCGATTGAGTGTGATCTCTTTCGACCAAAGCAACTGGCTTTCTGGATCACGGTTGATCTCTTCCAGCCAAAGCAGCTGTTGTTCGCGGGCAATTCGACTATTAATGTTGACCCGACGAATATGTCGAGGTTCGAGCGATTCTAAAATCTTTCGCACCTCTGTCTCAACCGTCGGCTGGTCGAGCTGCTCAACACTTGCAGCCTCACAGAGTAACTGCAAGACCCCCTCTGAAAACATGGCCCGAGTTCTGACACCAGAGTCTGCCAATTTTTCATTCATGACTTGAATAATCGCCGCGACACTTCCCTGGCGGGCTTGCCTGACGATGTCGTCCATCGGATCCACCATATTCGGCTCAGCGGTTGATTGAATCGTTCATCCTAAAAATTGGATGGTTAGCTGTCCCTCATGTCTTGGGTTGACCCGCTTTTGTGTCTGTCGATTCAGGAATCCTGAGTTTTACAGACTTTTTCCGGTCCCAAGTCATTGTGCGTTCTCGTTTCCTGCGTTCTCGTTTCCTCACATCAAAAGATCATTTTGCTATAAGTCTGCCCCTTGAAACACTTTTTCTTAAAGATCTAGTACCGGAAGGTTCAAAAAGCGCTACCAGGTTAGTGCCTTTGGAGCTGCCGCTGAGTTGAGTTCCCCCTTGAGCAAGATTTTGGCAAATCTTCATGGGCATTATGAAGAAATCTAAAGAACCTGAGTCTAACTAGAGAGGGAAATCCTTCCAAGTTTAGTTAGGTTTTCCCTACGTTGGCTCCTTAGAAGACCTTTCCTACGGTAGAGCGGGCAAGTACACCCAAACAATACGGCTCTCCCTACTGCGCTCTCGATAGATGTAGCGGTACATTGAATTAAGTTAGAGTAACAAAAATTAATTAATGGAGTTTTGGCAGGGCAGCAGTGTTGACCTGAACCCACCCAATTGTTCCTAACAAGACCATTGACAAGACTGTTCTAGTTAACTCTGGTTAATAAGTCGCACCGATACTTGTGTTCTTCAATGGCTTGTTCAGTTGATTAGCTCTATAGCTGGCATCACTTGTGAGGAAAAGCCATCATGTTTGAATATTTCACAGATAAAGCGATCGCAGTCGTTATGTCGGCACAGGAAGAGGCACGTCGGCTGGGACACAATCTGGTTGGGACCGAACAGATTTTGTTGGGACTGCTCAACGACAAAACTAGCATCGCTGCTGCTGTACTCACCGAACTAGGAATCACTCTGGAAGCCACTCGCACTGAAGTCACGAAGATTATTGGTCGCGGTTCAGGCTTTGTCCCTACCGAAATTCCCTTTACGCCCAAAACTAAGAAAATTTTTGAGCAAGCGCTGCAAGAAGCTCATCATCTCAGCCACAACTATATTGGGCCTGAGCATATTCTTTTGAGCCTGACGCAGGATCGGGAAAGTGTTGCTGCTAAAGTGTTGCAAAACCTCGGTGCAGATCTCGGTCAGATTCGTACGCGGGTCATCCACTCGTTGGGAGCAGCACCGGTCGCGGCGGGAGCTGCTCAGCGTCCTGCCCTCAACCGTCCTAGCCGCAAGCTACAACTGGAAGAGTTTGGGACTAATCTGACCCAGATGGCGATCGCAGGTGAGCTTGACCCAGTCATCGGGCGCGATCGCGAGATTGAGCGAGTAGTCCAGATTCTAGGTCGCCGCACCAAAAATAACCCGGTGCTGATTGGGGAGCCAGGTGTGGGCAAAACGGCGATCGCCGAAGGATTAGCTCAACGCATTGCCAATCAGGACGTTCCTGAGGAGTTGGTAGACAAACAAATCTTCAACCTCGACATGGGCCGCTTGTTGTCTGGAACCCGTTTCAGAGGAGACTTTGAGGAGCGCCTCAAAAAAGTGGTGGAAGAAGTTCAGCAAGCTGGCAACATCATCCTGGTGATTGACGAACTTCATACCTTGGTTGGGGCGGGCTCGATCGAGGGGGGAATGGATGCGGCCAACTTGTTAAAGCCTGCCTTAGCACGGGGAACCCTGCAATGCCTCGGCGCAACAACCCTAGACGAATATCGCAAACACATTGAGCGAGATGCTGCCCTAGAACGGCGATTTCAGCCCATTAGGATTGAAGAGCCTTCGGTTGAAGACACGTTAGAAATCCTTAAAGGGGTACGAATTCGCTATGAGCAGCACCACCAACTGACCATTACAGATGCGGCGTTGGAAGCAGCGGCCATCTTTTCAGATCGCTATATCCCCGATCGCTACCAGCCCGATAAGGCGATTGATTTGATCGATGAAGCGGGTTCGCGAGTTCGCCTTCAGGCCACTCGACAGCGGAAATTGGTTGATCCAGCGCTCCTACAAGACCTTCGTCAGGTGAAGCAAGCGTTGACGGCAGCGGTGCAAATCCAAGACTTTGACAAAGCGATTGGTCTGCGCGATCGCGAACGGGAACTGGAAATGCAAGTCCAGCAGGCTCAACAGCAGAACGAGTCATATCTCGACCGCACAGGCCAAACCGCTGTGGAGGCGGAGGATATTGCACAAGTCGTTTCGGCTTGGACCAGCATTCCCGTCCAACAGCTCACTGAGTCTGAGTCTGCGCTGTTGATGCATCTTGAAGAGACGCTGCACGAGCGTTTGGTCGGTCAAGAGGAAGCGGTGACAGCCGTTGCACGGGCCATTCGTCGGGCACGGGTCGGCCTAAACAATCCCGATCGCCCGATTGCTAGCCTAATTTTCTCAGGGCCAACAGGTGTCGGCAAAACAGAGTTAACTAAAGCGTTGGCCGCAAGCGTTTTCGGGTCCGAATCCGCCATGATTCGGCTAGACATGTCGGAGTACATGGAGCGCCACACTGTCTCAAAGCTAATTGGCTCCCCTCCGGGCTTCGTTGGCTATGACGAAGGTGGGCAACTGACTGAGGCAGTTCGTCGTCAGCCTTACGCCGTGTTGCTGTTGGATGAAATTGAAAAAGCGCATCCTGACGTTTTCAATCTTTTGCTGCAAATCCTAGAGGATGGCCGTCTCACCGACGCTAAAGGCCGGACAGTGAGCTTTAAGAACACGCTGCTGATTATGACGTCTAATATCGGCTCTAGGGTGATCGAAAAAGGTGGCGGTGGCTTAGGGTTTGAGTTCTCTGGGAGTGACCAGGCAGAAGCTCAATATGACCGGATTCGCAACTTGGTCAATGAAGAGTTGAAGCAACACTTCCGGCCTGAGTTCTTAAACCGTTTAGATGAAGTGATTGTCTTCCGACAGCTCAGCCGCGATGAGGTGAAGCAGATTGCCGACATCTTAGTACAGGAAGTGGCTGGACGGCTGGCCGAACAAGGCATTCAGCTACAGGTGACAGAAGCCTTTAAAGATCGGTTGGTCACTGAAGGATTTGACCCCAGCTATGGGGCTCGTCCTCTGCGGAGAGCGATCGCCCGGTTGATTGAAGACCAACTCGCCGAGGCCATGTTAGCAGGTCAGCTGGGCATGGGAGATACCGCCCTAATCGATATCGATGATGATGGACAGGTGCAGGTCCGTTCAGAGCGATCGCCCGAACTCGTAGGAGCAAGTCAGCGATAAAAGCAGGATTGGCACTAGATCTGGGCTCTCAGATAGTTTTGTTTTCGATCTCAGATCTAGACCAATCCCCCTTTGCAGTCACGCCTCTACCTCGCAGGAGCGAGGGATGATCTCCAGAGAAATCACGCGATCCAGCGAGGATGGTCATTAGAGACGAATATAGACAGAGATCCTTAAAAGGGAAGATATGTTTTTGCCAATCCAGTCTGTATTCTGGACTAATTAACCTAAAGAATAAAGGAGCTGATCTGAGATGTTATTTTTGATGGATGTTGGAACCGGAGCGTCCAGCTTCCCGGTCTCTTTCACTCTGGTTTATATTGTTGGCTTTATTGCTGCTGTAACCATTGGCTCAGTCGCTTGGTATAACTCTAAGCGTCCACCGGGTTGGGAAGACAAAGAGCGGCCTGATGTTGTGCCGAAGGTCAAAAAAGACGAAACCCCTGGTGTCTAAGCGGCTCGCTGCAGTCGAACCATAAAAAAGCCGTCCATAGCCTGGTGATGAGGCCAGACTTTGATCCATCCCTCGGGAGCTGTGAGCGAAGTAAGCATTAGATCTGGGCTGGGCAGGCTGATTTGCCACTCTGAGTGATGGCTTAGAAACTGCCGGATCACCTGTTCATTCTCCAGCGGATGCAGGGTACAGGTGGCATAGACTAGGACTCCGTTAGGCTTAACCCAGGTTGCAGCCCGACGGAGTAATTCTGTTTGGAGGGTGGCTAGCTCTTGAACGGTGTCGGGGGTCTGCCGCCAGCGAGCATCGGCATGACGGTGAAGCGTTCCTAATCCCGAACAGGGAGCATCAATTAAGACGCGATCGGCTCGCTGGGTGAATTGAGTTAGTTCTCGGCTATCGGCAGTGCAAACCTGAATGGAAGTCAGCCCTAGCCGCGCTGAATTTTCCTGTAATCTTTTGAGACGGGACGCCGCCCGATCGTAAGCCAAAATGGTGCCGCGATCGCCCATGAGTTCAGCAATATGGGTCGTTTTTCCGCCTGGAGCCGCACAGGCATCAATCACCGTTTCCCCAGCCTGAGGGGCCAGCAAATGACCCACCAGCTGAGCGCTGCTATCTTGGACAGTCCACTCTCCTGCTTCAAAACCGGGTAACTGACGAATAGAACCTGGATTTCCCTTGAGTCGGAGTGCCTGAGGCAGATAGGGGATGCGCTCCACCGCCAAACCGACCGACTGCATTGCGGCCTCAACTTGCTCGATCGAAGTTTGCAGCGGGTTGATCCGCAAATCAATGCTGGGAGTTTGGTTAAGCCATTGACAGAGCTGCGCTGTTTCCTCGTAGCCCAACTCTTCTAGCCACACGCGCACAATCCAATCTGGGAAGCTGTACTGAATGCCCAAGCGTTCAACCGGATCGTCAGGCAACTGCAATGGATCGTGCTCTGCCTCTGAGGAAGCAGCAGCAAGGCGCACATACTGACGCAGCAGCCCATTCACAACTCCTGTTAGCCCCTTGAGGCCATTGTTGCGGGCGAGTTCGACGCTGGTATTAACAGCCGCAGAGGCAGGAATATGATTCAGGTAGCGCAACTGGTAAAGTCCCAAGTGCAAAACTAGTCTGAGGTTGGGGGGTTGCTGAGCCGCTTTTTTTTTGGCGAGCTGATCGATTAAAGCATCTAACGATCGCTGGCGTCGAACGGTTCCATATACTAGCTCTGTCAGCAATCGGCGATCTGGATTGCTCAAGGTTTCCTGGCGCAGCACCCGATCGAGAGCGACATCAGTAAAGGCTCCCTGATCGACGGCTCGAAGGGCAAGAAAGGCAAGCTGACGCGGATTTGAAGTCACAACAGCAGAAAAGTTGAGAACAGAGACAAGCCTGGTTCAGGATATCAGATGAACTACACGCCAGTCGCGATCGCTCTAAGCAAATCTGCAACGAACGATTGGGTTATAATGGCTTCAGCGCTAAACGCTGAAATCATTACAGGGAGCGCCACTCCCCCTTCTAGTCCGGCGGAAGAAATATCGCCCTCGAATATCTCAAGGTGACGCGGCTTGCGTAAGAAAGCTAACTGCATGGCAAAACATCAAATCAAATATTCAGATCCGTCTTGCTTTGGGGGCACCGAGTGGACGTTTCGGGCAACAGCCCGACATGAAAAACAAAACGCCTGTGGAATCGGTCTGACGGGGGTTCAGGGCTAAGGAGCTGTGGGTCTAGTTAAGAGGTTGAGAAGCAGGAAATCTTTGGGGCGACCCAAGGAATCTCCTTGCATACCCGCTTTTGGTTGCTGGGAGAGGATGTCAAAGTGAGATGAGCGCATAAGTGACAGGAGACATATCCATGTTTGGTTTAGGTTGGCCTGAAGTAGTTGTAATTGCTGTAGCCGCGACATTGATCTTTGGCCCGAAGAAGATCCCAGAGCTAGGAAGCGCCTTGGGTAAGACACTGCGGGGATTTAAAGAAGGAATGAATAATCCTTCAGAAGATTTGGACGAGCAGGAGTTTGACCAAGATTAATAGGCTAACAGCAAAAATGTAGGGCATCCTCTAAAGGGCTACCCTACATTTCCGACTGAATTCAGCAACTGGATTCAGCGCCTAGATTCAACCAGGCTCAAGATTTTAGCTGGCTGGGATATTCAGCCGCCCGATGGGACGTACTCTCCTGTTTCAACCGTATCGGCTTGGGCCGCGATCATCTCTGTTGGCTCGACTGCGGCCTCGCTTACAGGGTGATGTCCGTTGTGACTGGCGGTTTTTGGAGCCAGGGAAACGTTTTGGAGAGGATGACGAGCCTCGATCAAACCAATGGCTCGACTAACGCTCTCGGGCAAGATCACTACTAGGCTGCCAATAGAAGCCATGTCTAACGCCTGATTGATGGCTTCAGTCTCATCCAGAATGGACTGATAGGGGCGATCGCCCTCAACTTGCTCAATCCCTTGAATAATCAGCTCCGCCGCACTGCCCCGAGGCCGCCCCCGAGTGTCATTATCTTCTTTGACAACAATCTGATCAAAGATTTTGGCTGATAGTTGCCCCAAGGTGACAAAATCTTCATCGCGGCGATCGCCCGGTCCGCCCACAACCCCAATACATTGACCAGGCCAGTTTTTCACAAAGCTGCCCAGCGCCTCATAGCTAGCTGGATTATGGGCATAGTCTACCAGCGCATGGTAGTCTCCCAAATCAAACAGATTCATCCGGCCCGGAGTCTGGTCCACCGAAGCCTGGAAGGTGCCTAGCGCTTCTCGAATAGTTTCAATCTCGATCCCTTGGGCATAGGCTGCCAAACAGGCCGCTAGCGCATTGGCAATCATAAAAGGAGCCCGTCCACCCATCGTCAGCGGTACGTTGATGGCTTGCTCGATCCGATGCGTCCAGTTGCCCTTCAAGATGGAGAGATAGCCGTTTTCGTAAACTGCGGCCAACCCCCCTTGCTGAGTGTGCGATCGCAACAGCTCATTATTGGGATCCATCGCGAAATAGGCCACTTGAGCCGTGACCCGTTTTGCCATCGCGGCCACCCGATGATCATCCGCATTCAAAATTGCGTAGCCTTCAGGGCGCACCGCCTCTACCACAACACTCTTGAGATGAGCCAAGTCTTCTACAGTTTCAATATCTCCAATCCCCAAATGATCAGCTGAGACATTGAGCACCACACCCACATCGCAGTGGCTAAACCCCAGCCCGGAACGCAAGATACCACCCCGTGCCGTTTCGAGTACAGCCACCTCAACCGTCGGGTCCTGCAAAATCACCTGAGCGCTCTGAGGCCCAGTCGTATCGCCTTTCTCGACCAGATAGTCGCCGATGTAGATGCCATCGGTGGTAGTGTAGCCAATCGTCTGCTGCGTTTGTTTGAAAATGTGAGCGATCAGTCGAGTCGTCGTCGTTTTACCATTCGTGCCCGTTATCGACACGATCGGAACCCGCGTTGGCGCTCCAGGTGGAAACAGCATATTAATGATGGGTTCGGCCACATTGCGAGGAATGCCCTCACTCGGGCAAATATGCATTCGCAGTCCTGGAGCCGCATTGACTTCTACAATGACCCCATCTGTCTCACGCAGTGGGCGAGAAATATCGGACGTGACAATGTCAATTCCCGCAATGTCAAGCCCAACAATTTTGGCAACCCGCTGAGCCAACCAAATATTTTCAGGATGGATATCATCCGTGCGATCGACCGCAATGCCACCCGTGCTCAGGTTTGCCGTGGCCCTCAGATAGCAAACGGTTCCTGTCGGCAAGACTGTACCGAGGGTGTAACCCTGTCTTTCCAAGAGTTGCCAGCTAGTGCGATCGAGTTCGATTCGAGTCAGAATGTTGTCGTGCCCTTGGCCGCGACGGGGATCGCGGTTGGTTTTCTCAATCAGTTGCTCAAGGGTAGACTGGCCGTCTCCAACGACATGGGCAGGCACGCGCTCTGCGACTGCCACCAATTTGCCATCGATGACCAATACTCGGTGGTCACGTCCGGTATAGTAGCGCTCTACGATCACGCCTCTAGACACTTCACGAGCGGCATCGTAGGCCTCTTCCGCATGATCCCAGGCGTTGATGTCGATGGTGATGCCACGCCCGTGATTGCCATCGAGGGGCTTGATCACAATGGGAAATCCACCGACATCGTCAATCGCCGGCTTTAGTTCATCGAGATAGAAAATCACCGTTCCGCGCGGAACTGGAACGCCTGCATCTCGCAAGATGTTTTTGGTGCCTTCTTTATCGCAGGCCAGCTCAACTCCCAAAATTCCGGTCAGGCTGCTGAGGGTAGCTTGAATACGTTTTTGGTAGACCCCTTGCCCCAGCTGAATCATGGAGCGAGAGCTGAGGGGCATCCAGGGAATCCCTCTGGCTTCGGCTTCTTTGACAATGCTCTCCGTGCTCGGCCCCAAGGAAGCCTGGGTCCAAAGATTCCGCAGATCTGTGAGATCTTGCTCTAGCTCGTCAGCAGGATAGCGCCCAGTATCGATGATGCTTTCGCAGAGGCGAAATGCGGCCCGAGCGGCATAGCGACCAGCCTGCTCATCCAAATATTCTATGACCACCTGGTAAACCCCAGCCGTTGCGGTCTCACGGGTTCGACCAAAGCCAACGGGCATTCCGGCCAGACTTTGCAGCTCCAACGCGACATGCTCTAGGACGTGGCCCATCATCGTGCCCTCTCGGACTCGGCTCAGAAACCCGCCCCGGCAACCTGGCGAACAAAAGTGCTCGACTAGGCTAGGTAGCGCCTCCACCAATCCGTCATAAAATCCAGGGATCTCATCGGAAGGTCGCTCAGCTAATTCTTCCAAATCCAACCGGACAATGATTAATTTTTCATGGCGAATGCTCCAATAGTTGGGACCGCGCAGAGTCTGAGTTTTGAGAATCTTCATAGGGACATCAGGAGGTTGATGCGACAGTGTGGCAGCAGGAGAGGCAATTCTTTAGTCTCAGGCTTTTGAAAACCTTCAGACTGTTCATAGTGAACAGTTCTTCACTCAAGTTGAGAACCTACCAAAAAATGAGCTACTTCTACCATCAGGATTAGGTTCTATCTTAGGGATTCTGTAAAAGTATGAACTCCGTAGGTAAGCCTTTTCTGACTCATCTAGCTTCAAAAGTCAGGGAAAGACTACACGTTTTTCATCTCATGTTTGCCTGAGTCAGGGTCAGGATCCCCTTCATCAATGGCCTTGAGCAAATGTTTTACGCTGGTTGCAGTCAAAGCGATCGCCATGACTGAGAATATGCACTCGCAGATTATGGATGCTGAGTGGATCGGACGGGCCAACATCGCGTTGATTGGTATAAGAAACATGGCCCGGATCAATGACGGTGACAGTCCCTTTGCCAATGACCTGAAAGGCTCCGTTGCCTTCAAACATGGCACAGGTGTCTTCGTCGATCCCGATGCCTAGTTTGTCTGGATGGGCGGCGATCGCACTCATCAAGCGAGCCATTCGATTGCGGTTGTGGAAATGCTGATCGACAATCACCTCCGGGACAATGTTGAGTCCAGAGGCCATATCAACAAGCGATCGGTTGGGAGACTCTCCACTCCCGCCGCCTGCGATCATCCGATCTCCCATGACAGCAGCACCAGCACTCGTTCCAGCCAGGGTGATTTCTCCCAGTTGAGCCCGCATTCGGACTCGCTCCATCAAAGGAGTGTCGGCCATCAGACCGCAGAGCCGCAGTTGATCCCCACCTGTCATGAAGACTCCGGTACAGTCTTCAACATAGTCTCGCCAAGTGGAGTACTCCTCGTCGTTTCGTTCCCGAATGTCAAGAACTTCAATCTGTTTGGCTCCCATGTCCTCAAAAATATCGTGATAACGACTACCAATGGTGGCAGGCTCACGAGAAGCACAGGGAATGATGGCGATCCGGGCATCTGCTCCGCCGGAGCGCGTAAAGAAGGTTTGCAAAATTTGGCGGCCATGAACTTTGTCTTCGGCACCGCCAATAATCATGACAGCGGCTTGTTTGAGCTGGGACATCCTCTGTGAAAGGAGTTGTGGATCTAGTTGCAGCATGATATCGCTCTTGGGCTTGAAGTCAATCAACCGCTCCAGTAGCCTACCAAGGCCGAAGCCACTTTTGTTCATATGTTTGTTCATATGATTGATTTGCTGACCGAATTGTCGCGATGATTTAGCGATCAAAGGGTGTTTCAATGAGGGAATAGCCGCAACGTCAACAAGGCTTCAACCCAGCGCAGGCAGGTATTTTCTACAGGAAATCCCAAGGGGCGATCGCCTGCTTTACCCGTGTAAGCCGGAGGCAGTCTAGCACTGGGCTTTCTACCCCAGCATGATTGGGAGGCTGGAGGGTCTTCTAGGAATCATCTCAGATTTTAAACAAAACTTAAGCATTCTCAAAACTTTATTTAGATTTTTGAATGACTAATTTTTTGAACTTCTCTGGAAACTTACCCCTACTTTAGAGAGATATTGCCATCATTCCGTTCCCCTTGTGTTGGACAATAGTTAGACCATAGTTAAACAATAGGGTTGAGCAATATATATTTGCTGGACATCTTTAGGTAGATATTTATTAAAGATTTTCTGAAATCCAGGCCCAGATTGATGCTCTCCTGTTGCTCAAAGTAAGCGTTCTGCAAGTAAGTGTTCTGTGCGATTTGATATTGTTACGCTGTTTCCTGACTTTTTTTCCTCTCCTCTCAGCTCCGGCCTGATGGGAAAAGCCCTGGCCAAGCAAATCGCCCAGGTTCACTTTGTCAATCCACGTGATTTCACCACCGACAAACACCACAAGGTTGATGATGAGCCTTACGGCGGGGGGGTTGGCATGTTGATGAAGCCTGACCCGATCTTTGCGGCGGTTGAGTCTCTACCCGTGCTTCCCAGGCGAGAGGTCATCCTGTTGACACCGCAGGGGCAGACGATGAATCAGCCGATGTTTCAGGAACTCGCCTCTGGCTACGACCAACTCGTGTTGATCTGTGGTCACTATGAGGGGGTTGATGAGCGGGTGCTCCATTTGGTGACTCGCGAGGTGTCACTCGGCGACTTTGTTTTGACCTGCGGTGAAATTCCGGCGCTGACCCTCCTCAATGGTGTGATTCGTCTGAGGCCTGGGACCGTGGCCAAGGAGGAGTCACTGAAGGCCGAAAGCTTTGAAGCTGGACTTTTGGACTACCCCCAGTACACTCGCCCCGCAGAATTTCGAGGCTGGAAGGTTCCGGAGGTGCTGTTGTCGGGCAATCATGCGGCGATCGCCCGCTGGCGCAAAGATCAGCAAATCGAACGAACCCGCGATCGCAGACCAGACTTATATGAACGCTGGGTAGAAGCAGGGGAAAGCGAGGATTGAAACGATGAGCATCAGAATTGGGAACGGCTACGATATTCATTGCCTGGTTCGCGATCGCCCCTTAATTTTGGGAGGGGTGCAGATTCCCCATGAGCTGGGGCTTTTGGGCCATAGTGATGCGGATGTTTTGACCCATGCCATTATGGATGCCATGCTGGGGGCGCTCAGTTTGGGAGATATTGGGCTTTATTTTCCACCCTCTGATCCCCAGTGGGCTGGGGCCGATAGCCTAGTGTTACTAGACAAAGTCAATCAGCTCATTAGCTCGAAAGGCTGGCAGGTGGCCAATATTGATTCGGTGATTGTGGCAGAACGTCCGAAGCTCAAGCCTCATATCGGAGCGATGCGCGATCGCCTTGCCACCGTCCTTCAGGTAGAGCCAGACCAAGTTGGCGTCAAAGCAACCACCAATGAGAAACTGGGGCCAGAAGGAAGGGAAGAAGGAATCTCGGCCTACGCTGTAACATTGCTTACATTTGGGACGTGAGTTTTTCGATAGATTCACCTTATTGTCACCAAACCTTGAATTCTCACATCCCCATTTTTTCTTCTGGGAAAATGAGGGAAAAAATGAGGTCCTCGGAGAATCTATCTCCTGGGCCAAATGCTTTGATTTGATTTAGCTATAGTGGTAACGAACGCGAATTACCGTAATAGGGCCTATGGCTGCCAATCTTGTTCAGACTTCTATTCAGCCAGCAGCGCAAGATACATCAGCACTCTACAAAGTTTTCCAGTCGATCACGCCGGAAAGCTGTCCCCATGTCTTCAATTTTCATATCCATACCCTCACGTCTGACGGTCGCTTGCATCCTGAGCAAGTGATCAAACAGGCGATCGCCATCGGCCTCCAAGGTTTTGCCATTACCGATCACCACAGTGTAGATGGCTATCGTCAGGCTCAACAATATCTAGGCTTCCAACGCCAGCAAACCAATGGACGCGCCCAATTGCCTCACCTATGGACCGGGGTCGAAATCAACGCCGATCTGATTGGCTCTGACGTTCATATCTTGTGTTACGCCTTTAACCCAGATCACGAAGCTTTGCAGCCCTATCTGCAAGGAATCTCCGTCACAGGGGCAGCCTACCAAGCCGAAGCGGTGATCCAAGCAGTCCATGCCGCAGGTGGTCTAGCAATTTTGGCTCACCCAGCTCGCTATCGGCGATCGCCCGTCGATCTCATCGCCGCTGCTGCCGACCAAGGAATTGACGGCATCGAAGCCTACTATGCCTACGACAATCCCAGCCCGTGGCGACCCAGCCCCAGGCAAACAGCCGAGGTTTACCAGCTCGGCCAAACCTACGGATTGCTCAACACCTGCGGTACCGACACGCACGGCATCAACCTGCTACAGCGCCTCTAAAGTTCTAGATTTGCAGGCATCTTAAAGCACCGGGTTCTCTCGACACCAAGATTTCCAAACCAAGATCCCTAAACAAAAAAGAGACGTAAAGTACTACGTCTCTCTCACCCTATCTAGATTTAGGAACGAGAACCAGTTTTTGATTTTAAACTTTCGACTTTCAAGTAAAAAATTCAAAGTCAAAAAATCGTTAAATCTTAAAAATCTTTCGTGTCAGCTTAGCGAAGCGCACCGCTCTGGAAAGCCATCAAACCCAAGATACCTACACTGGTGAGTGCAAATAGCACGACTAGCGACACAGATTGACCCAGGTGTCTTGTAGTTTTCATAAGTTTTCTTCCTTTTTTCTTAACGCTTTTCCGAATATTTACCGAGGATACCAGTTGTTCTCAAGACGAAACGAAAGATAACGTAAAGTTAAACTAATGTAAACAATCTTAAGATTTTCGGCGTTACTCAGCCCTAGACGCTCATAGTTTTCATCAAAATTCATCTAGAACTGAGTCACGGCTCAGATAGGGGAATCAATCCTGGATATAGTCGTGCCCCTCAATGAGAGCCTGTTCAGCTCGCATAAATTCGCGGCCTAGATAGGCAGCATGATCGAGATAGCTCAGCGGGCAGGGCTTTGTTTCCTCAAAGATTTTGATGCAGAGGTCTTTGGCTGTTCGGCCCACAAACGTAATAGTGGGGGTGCGCTCTACTTTTCCCTTGGTGGGGAGGGGCTTACCCGTTTCTGGATCGCAGGCGAGTCCTTTTTCGTTGATGAAATTGCTGTAGTGTTTGGCGCAAATCAACCCCGCATCTCGATCTACATAGATGATGAAGTAGCCAGATGGATCGAGTTCGATGTAGCGTTTCGAGAGTTTGTTGTCAAACTCCGCCAGTGCCTCAGCAGTTGGGTTAACGGTTGGATTCATGAATCGGTCAGGGTAGGTGGCGATCGCCTCATTAGATCTAGTCTAAAAGCTCAAGGAGCCTGTTTAAAAGGAAGTTCTTGGTTAATCGCTGCGATTTCCCGTTGCTCCATTTGATTGACCTCACCAATATAGGAGCAAATGATTTTGGCAAAGCGACTGTCGTAGAAGCGATGCAGGCTATGGTTTGGGGTCGCTGGAAAGCCTCGCCGTTTCTTGTGGCGACCTCCAGCCCCAGGGTCAAAGGTTTGAATGCCGTGGGCGATCGCCCACTCGATCGGCGCATAATAACACGCTTCAAAGTGCAGATTATCAAGCTCCTGCGTACAGCCCCAGTAGCGCCCATAGAGCTGATTTCCCTTGGTTAGACAAAACGACATGCCCAATGGATGGTGTGGATTTTGTTCGCTGTAGGCCGCAAAAAAAACCACCCGATGGCGGTAGGCATGATGCAACCCTTCAAAAAAGCGTCGAGTTAAGTACTTGCTCCCCCACCACCCAAACTTGTCGCAGGTATCCGCATAAAACTCGTACATCTGCGCCAACAGCGGCTTTGAAATCTCGTCGCCCGTGATCACCCGCATCTGTAGGCCTGCTTTTTCGATGGCTTTGCGCTCTCGTTTGATGTTGCGCCGCTGATTGGAATTGAAGGCATTGAGATAATCATCAAAGGACTGGTAGTTCTGGTTTTGCCAGATATAGCTGTGGTGTAGCCAACTGGTAAATCCATGCCGCTCTAGCACAGGTCGCCATTCTGGATCGACATATAGAAAATTGCAGCCTGAAATGTGGTTGCGATCGCAAAAATGATCAATCGCGCCCACCATCAACGCCGTGATTTCATCTTCATCTTCGTCAGGAGAAATCAAAAAACGATATCCCTCTACCGGCGTAAAGGGAGACATTCCCAAAAGCTTGGGATAATACTGCACACCCAAACGGTTGGCCAAATCAGCCCACTGATGATCGAAGACAAATTCTCCATAGCTATGCCCTTTCGCGTACAGCGGAGCCGCGGCCACCAGGGTTGAGTCTTGCCAAACGGTGAGGTGGTTGGGCAACCATCCGGCCTTGGCAGTGGCACTGCCGGAGGCTTCCATATTTTTGAGCCATTCCCACTCCAGAAACGGAGTTTGCAGCGGCATTGCCAGCCGATCCCATTCGGCTTGAGGAATTTCGGTAATTTTGTTGATCCAGGCGATCGAGTAGCGGGGTTTGAGTTGTTCAACCATGATTTTGGCGCTATCTCACAAAAAAGATTCAGGGCGAGACAGAGAAGGCAAGACAGAGAAAGCGAGACAGAGAAAATTATTGAGCGGTAGGCTTTTCATAGGGTAGTGCAATCTGCTTGTCGCTGGAGGCGATAGTGGAGAAACACTTCCTGGTCAACGGAGTGTACTGATAGCAACTCCAAGCAAGGCGCAACCTCAGCTAGAAAGCCCGTTCCTTCAACGGGGGTGGGGGCTTGGGCTCCTCCCAAAAGCAGGGGACAGACCGTCAGCCACAACTCATCAATCAGGTCGGCTGCCAGAAGAGACGCCACCAGTTGCCCACCACCAGAAACAACAAGTCGGTTTAGTCCAGCTTGCTTGAGCTGCCGCAAGGCAACAACCCAGTCTGTTTCTGCGTCTTCTGTGTCTTCTGCGTCTGAAGTCTCGATCACTAAGATGCGCTCGAATGCAGGAGAACCTTGCCACCGTTGAGCCCCATCAGCGCTTGTCAGCAACCAGCGGGGGACTGGCTGGCGGAAAAAAGCAAGTTGGGGATCAAACACAGCCGATCGAGAGCAGACAATCTGCACGGGTTGCGGCGGTTTTTGCTGCTGCTGTCGCTGCTCTAGCCAATCTGGATGAGAAACCCTTAAGGTTGTACCGTAGGCTCTCAGGGTTCCGGCTCCAAATAAAACACCATCGGCTTGAGCAATTTGCTGTTCTAGGTGGGTTTTATCTGCTGCGGACCCAAACCGAGCGGGCGATCGCTTTTCATCCGCAATCTTGCCGTCTGCGCTCATCGCCAAAACCACAGTCGTATGAGGTCGCCCTGTTGCTTTAGCACCTGTTTCCAGCATTTTCGTTAAGTCTGTCACACAAATCCGTTAAGCAAATCCGTCACGCAAGTCTGTCACGCAAATTTGTCATAAATCCTCAAACCCAATCCCGGAGGCCATATACTGGCTGCGATCGCCCTATTGATCTCTTCCAGAATTACACAACAGCTAGTATTTGCGTTATCTAGAGATTAGGAACGAGGTGCGCTGCGCCACAAGCCTGTGGCTGCATCAAAATACAAGACGAAGATCAAGATAGCCTAACTCTCCAGATAGCGTTAGAGGTTTATTCTCCGTCTACCTCACTTTTGTCGAGTTCTTCATCTGCGTGAAGACTCCTCAAAAATTCTAATTTCTTGTATGGATCTCTAAGCAGTTCGGTGTGTTGAATATTAATCTTTAAAGGCAGGTTTCGCACCTCAGGTCAGATATTCTCTATGGCTATGCTAGGTCAACCCTCTTTTCGCCGGATTTTGCTGTCGAGGATTTTGCTCCTCAGCATTCCGATCCTATTGCTTGGCGTTGCGGTGACCTTTCGCAAAGCCCGAACCAGCCTCCTCTATACCGCACGTCAAAATTTGACCGAAAGTTCCAATCGTAAAGCAGACACGATTGAAATGTCGATTCAGGCCCTACGGTCTAATCTCATCATTGCCAGCGAAACCTCCGCGCTACAAACCAATCCAACGGCACAACTTCAGAGCCTTCTCAGTCGGCTAGAAGCAGAACTACCTAGCCATATCCAATGTATGCAACTTTTGGATGGAGCCAGCACTCAGATTATCGCCAGCACCTGTGGCGATCGCCCCATTACCACCCTGACTCCAAACTGGTCGCCCCAGAGAAACCCAGAAATTGACGATTTTCGGATTGAAGTCTTACCCCCTCATGCCACAGAGACAACTGCATCTCCTGAAATATCAGGGCGGTTGCATCTCGACATCAGCACCCCTGTCTACGATCTCGACGGCAACCTCCGCTACAGCCTAGTCGCCCAAACCCTGATCCGGCAGCGAGAAATTGTGAGTTCTCGTTCTCTGACGGGCTACACCGTCGTCATTGACCAAGACGGCACGTTTCTGGCCCATCCCTTCCAAGAGATGGTCGGGCAAAATATTCAGCAGGCTGGGGATAGCGATCGCTTCGAAAGTGCCCTCAACAATTCCCAACAGGGCAATGACGACTTCCTGCACCTGTTTAACTTTAGTGGCGATCGCGTTGAATGGCTGGCAGGATATAGCCCGCTCGACATTGCTGTCTCCCCAACCGATGAGCAGGCCTGGACAGTCATGGCCGTGACAGAGCTAGACCATGCCATTCAAGGGCTCGAAGAAATCACCCAAGTTTTGTTTCTCCTCACCACTGGCTTGCTGGGGGCGCATCTGCTAGCTATGCTCTATATGGCTCGGGATTTGGCCCTGCCCATTGAGCAATTGGGGAAATATGCCCGCCAGATTCATCAGCGCAACCCACTAGAGCGGGCTCCTAAAAACTTTAGGATTCGGGAGCTCAATCACCTGGCTGAAGTCCTCGACCACATGGTCCGCCGCTTAGAAGATCGGGCGCAGGAGCTAGAGACAGCCTGGCAGGAAGCAGAAGCTGCCAACCAGCTCAAGAGCGAGTTTTTGGCCAATACGTCCCATGAGTTGCGGACGCCTCTCAATGCGATCATTGGCTGCGTTCGCTTGGTTCGGGATGGATGCTGCGATTCTCCCGAAGAAGAATTCGAGTTTTTAGAGCGGGCCGATGAAGCCGCCATTCATCTGCTGAAAATTATCAATGACTTGCTAGACATCGCCAAAATCGAAGCAGGTAAGCTGTCCATCACCATGGAAATGATGGATCTACGCAAAATTTTGAGGGAAGTGGTAGACCTCCAGACGATGCAGATTCGCCAGAAAGGCTTGGAACTAGAGTTTCACGAACATCCCGACGCCATCATTGTGCGGGCCGATGCAGCCAAGCTCAAGCAGGTTTTGCTCAACGTAATTTACAACGCCACTAAGTTTACTGATCGGGGCAGCATCGAGATTAGTACGCGCATCGAACCTGCCGTCAACCCAGCCCAACTCTCAAGTGAGACAGAGGGCAAAGATGGCTCAGACTCAGTCCAAACATTGGGCCAACCTTCTGGCTGGGTGGTCATTACGGTTCAGGATACGGGCATTGGGATTGATCCAAGCCAGCAACACAAACTCTTCCGGCCTTTTGTGATGGTGGATGGCACCACCACGCGCAAGTTTGAGGGGACGGGGTTAGGCCTCGCCATCTCTCGCAATCTTACAGAGGTGATGGGCGGCAGCATTGCGTTACACAGTGCAGGTGTTGGCCAAGGAACAACCGTTGAAGTCGCGATGCCGTTGGTTGATGCCACCCAGCTTGAGCCTGCCCTCGCCGATTCAACCAATGGCTCTGCTCTCCAAGAGGCTACGGGTACAGCATCCCCACCTAATCCAAAGCATTCAGCGATTCGGTCTTAGCGATCGCCCTCTACCCCCTCCGCTCTCACAACATCAGCCGACACAACATCAGCCACTAAAACAGGCTTGCCATTTTGGTTGAGTGAGGCGGTGAGGGCGTTGAGCGTTTTCACGAGCTGAGAGCCGACCCAGCCGTTGGAAATGGGGGAAGGCTTTCCAGTTTGGATGCAGTCTAGGAAGTGATCGCACACTAGCCACAAGGGTTCTGTTGGCTCCAGGGGTAACACCGTTTGCTGCGGCCCCATTGGCATAAACGGCTGTAGAGCGTCTGACTCTGCTTCTGACTTTAGGTACCCTTGCTGCAAAACCAACGGCGTTTCAGCCAGCATTTCATCAAAGATCAACGTTCCCTGACTGCCCACCAGGCAAAGCCGCCGCTGCTTGTCGGGGTTGAGCCAACAGAGGTGAATGGTTGCCTGAAATCCGCTGGGATAGAGAAGCTTTGCCCACACCAGATCAGAAAGTCCTTGGGGAAACCAGTGAGGATCTTGGCGATCGCCCTGCAACCACACGCTACCCTGCGCCATCACCTGAGAAGGCGTTTCACCCAGCCAGTAGTTGAAAATCGCCAGGTCGTGAATCGCCAAATCCCAAAGCGCATCTACATCTTGCCGCACGGGCCCTAAATGGGTTCGAGCTGCATAGCCATAGCGTAAATCGCCTACCCTGCCGTTTTCCAGAGCCACTTTCCCCTGTCTAACGGCGGAGTGAAAGAGGTAAGTATGATCGACCACCAACTGGCGCTGCTGCTGATCGGCAAGTTGGCACAGTTCTATTGCCTCCTGAACATCCAGGGTCAGCGGTTTTTCGGCCAAGACATGGTGGCCCTGCTCTAGCGCCATACGAATCAGCGGGTAGTGCGTCGTGGCAGGAGTTGCAACCACCACCGCCTTGACATCAGGCAACTGCATCGCCGCTTGCCAATCGGACGTGAGCACAGTCTCGGGATCTAGCTCAAAGCGCGATCTGAGCGAAGACAGGCGATCGCCCATCGGATCGACCACCGCCACCACACGCGCGCGCGGATGCTGCAAAAAATTCCGCAGCCAATGCACCCCCCACCGTCCGACGCCAAAGATGGCCACTCCAATCGGCTCTGATCGATTCACGGTTCACCCCTCAGCTTGAGAAATGCAACCTGAGCCGCGGCCTGCTCCGCTGTCTTTTTAGAAGGTCCCGTTCCTTCCGCTATCCGCTCTCCCTTTACCCAAATCTCAGCCGTAAAGCGATGGGCATCTCCGTGCGGCCCCGTCTCCTGGGTGAGATACTCTGGCATTGCTTTGAAGTGGGCACTGGTCCACTCTTGTAGGGCTCCCTTGTAATTCTGCAAGGCCGGATCCTGACGCACCTCTTCGGCCAGCGGCTGAAAGTGAGAGTCGAGCCAAGGCCGAATCAGAGCCAGGGTATGGGTACTGAGATAGAGTGCTGCTAGGACTGCCTCAAAAGCGGCTGCCAGTCGAGACTCTTGGCCAGAGCGATCGCCCGCCGCACTGTTGCCCATCAGCAAATAGCGCCCTAGATTGTAAGAATCAGCAATTTGGGCCAAGATGCGATCGCTCACCACAATCGATCGCACAGCAGTCAACTCACCCGCCGTACAGTCAGGATAGGTCTCTAGCAAAAACTCAGCCGATGCCAGCTTCACCACCGCATCTCCCACAAACTCTAGCTGTTCGTAGTTCGTCTCCGCAGAAAACGTAGCATGGGTCAGGGCAATATCTAACAACCGCCATTGCACCGGAGCCTGCTCTGGCAACCCTAACCTTTGAACAAACTGCTGCAATTGCTTCTGACGGCGGGGATCAGGCAGGATCATGAGGATGAGAAAATCACGTAAAGATTGGCTCAGTCCCAAAATTTAGCAGAACAAGCCTTAAAGCAATCTTATTTTAGGTGATTTTGACAACTCTCTTTTGACAACACTCCAAAGTCGTCTATCCGCCGCCAAAGAGCAACGTTTGCTCTCTCAAACAGCTTTGGGGTCAGCTATTTCCAGACCTATTTTCGATAGAAATTCTGCTGAAATTGCCTTTCAGAGGAGATAAGGAAGAGTAAGACATAAGCCGGGTTCTGTTCTCAGACATAGACCCTCCATAACGAAGCGCATATATCCGAGGGCGGTTATCTATCTGGGATGCCTGTTACCAGACACCTCTAGCGGTTCCTACAACGGAGTCGGGAAAAGACCAACCTTGACTCCTCCGACCTTGCTCCCAACCGGGGTTTACCGAGCCAGCACCTCTCGATGCTGCTGGTGCGCTCTTACCGCACCCTTGCACCCTTACCTGTGATTTCCTGATCAAGTCAAGATTTCCATCGGCGGTATGTTTCTGTGGCACTTTCCTCACGGTCACCCGCACTGGGCGTTATCCAGCGGTCTGGTCTTTGGGAGCCCGGACTTTCCTCAGACGAAAATTTCGTCCGCAACCACCTCGCTTACTCTTCCTTTTTCCCAGTCTAGTCCTAGATGGAGCTTTTCGGAGAAGGGCTTCACACCTGTTTTTTTGCGTCTTTCCCTTACTTTTTCTTGGGACGATACCAGGGCAGCGAATGGCTCCAGGGAACCCGTTGCACAATAAAGCGGCAAGACAGCGCATGAGTCATCATACGGTCAGATGTTTGGGTTGGATCGACCATGCGCAACACCAACCGTAGCCAAAACTCTAGCTGTTTATTTTCTGGTAAGCTGCGGGCGGCTTCCAAATCGACCAATGGGGCAGAGATTTGCAGAGTTGAATCAATATTTGGCTTCAGCACATCCTCCGCTGTCACTCTCTCTGTCAAGGTGCTTTGGGGCGCAATGACACTAAAAATTTGAGGTTGAGATAGATCCATTCTCATCGTGGCAGTGAGTCGAATCACTCGGCGCGATCGCCCTCCAAAATTACTCAAAGCACTATAATCCCAGTCAGCATAAACGGGAGTCGCCGGAAAATTATTGCGAATGCTGATTAACAAATCCTGGATCTGCTCAAACTGATAGACCGGCTTCAGCTTCACCTGAATATCTAGCTGATCTTGCAGCTCTTTTTCTTGCAACTGAGCATTGAGCAGCTCACGATCCATCCGGACCACAACCTGATCTTCAAAAGACTGAATCGCCTGATAAAAGACGTAGGCCACACAGATTAGATAAACCGTCAAGATAATTAAGTCCAGCTCGGTCATAGGTCGGTTATGGGTCGGTCATAAGGTTAAGGTCGAGGCTCTAGACTATCTCACTCAGCTGTTTTGGGACATGTTGACCATCGGGAAGCCCGCGCAATACAGCTAGGCCCAATCCTTGAGTTTCTTCCCGATTTCTTCCCGATTTCTTCCCAATATTTTCACCTCGCTAGTGTAACTTTAGCTCCATGCACAGCGGCTCTAAATCGTGCTCCTTCTGACTTCTCTATAACTTTAACCAAAACATCGATTGGGCAATCTAGTCAGAGCAGAACGAGCTTTCAGATGCAGCGCTGAGGATTTTCCACTTTCCGTTGTCAAAGCGATTTCTTCTGAGAGGCGAAACAGTGAGCAAGAAAATATATCAGCCAAAGTTCCCAAGCTTGTCTCGTCGTCAGGTCGTTCGGGGTCTGCTCGCCACCACTGCTTTTGGTGTCGCCAAATTTAGCACAGGATGTAGCTCTGCAGGAAGCGGCCAAGCTGGTGGCAGTGCAGACGAAATCGTCATGGGTTTCATCTACGTCGGCCCCAAAGACGATTTTGGCTACAACCAAGCTCATGCCGAAGGCGCAATGGGAACGACCGGGAAATATAGCTGGGTCAAGATTATTGAAGAGGCAAATGTTCCTGAAACAACAGCCGTCGAAGAATCGATGCGGAGCATGATCGACCTGGATGGGGCAACAGTTTTATTTCCTACCTCATTCGGCTACTTTGATCCTCACATTTTGAAGCTGGCTCAAGACTACCCAGACGTGCAGTTTTTCCATTGTGGTGGTCTCTATCAAGAGGGCGTTCATCCCAAAAATGTTGGCAGCTATTTTGGCTATATTGACGAAGCTCAATATGTTGCTGGCGTGGTCGCGGGTCTGACGTCCGAAACTGGAAAGCTCGGTTTTATTGGAGCCAAGCCCATTCCTCAAGTACTGCGAAACATCAACAGCTTTACACTTGGAGCCCGCAGCGTTCGGCCTGAAACCACCACGCAAGTGATCTTTACTGGAGATTGGGCACTGCCTGTAAAAGAAGCAGAAGCCGCCAACAGTATGGCCGATCAAGGCATTGATGTCCTCACTTGCCACGTTGATAGTCCCAAGGTTGTGATGGAAACCGCTGAGCGGCGAGGAATTTTCTCCGCAGGCTACCATGCCAATCAGTCTCAGCTTGCACCCACGGGCTATCTAACGGGTGCGGAATGGGATTGGGTAAATATCTATGCCAAATATGCCGATGAGGTTCGGGCTGGCAAAACCTTAATGGATGGGGGCATTCCTCACCTGCTGCGCGGCGGACTACGAGAAGGCTTCTGCAAGCTTTCCGAGTATGGCCCTGCGGTGAGTTCTGAAACAAAGCAAGCTGCCGATCAGGTCAAGGCTCAGTTTATGGACGGTAGCATGGTGATTTACAAGGGTGAAATCAAAGACAACCGGGGCAATGTTGTGGTTGCGGCTGGACAAGAACTAAAGCAGCAAGATCCTCAACTGGAGCAAATCAATTATTTAGTAGAAGGCGTGATTGGCAGCGTTTGAGGGCTGATGTTGAGTCTTCTTTATCTTGACCCTGCACTTCTTGCTCTTCACTTCTTGCTAAATTATGTTGACCTCTCAGATGTGGCGCAGACGATTGGAATCAATTTGTCTACCGGTCGGAGCCATTCTCTTTTCGTTACTGTTGTTTGGCGTCTTTTGTGCGGCGGTCGGGGCCAATCCGTTTGGGGTATATCACTCGATCTGGCGGGCAGCCTTTGGCAGTTGGAGCACCTTTCAAAATACGCTAATTCGGGCGGCTCCTTTGATGCTGAGTGCGCTCTGTACTGCGCTTCCGGCTCGTCTCGGTTTGGTGATTATTGGCAATGAAGGGGCGTTGGTGATTGGAGGATTGGCTGCTGTCTCAATGGGATTAGCGGTCTCGACGGCTCCGCCAACGGTGGTGCAACTGGCAATGGCATTGGCAGGCATGGTGGCAGGGGGTGTTTGGATTGGGGCGGTGGGCGCACTGCGTCATTACCGGGCTGTGAATGAGACGATTAGCAGCTTGTTGCTCAACTACATTGCGATCGCCCTCCTCAATCACCTGGTCAGCGGTCCCATGCGTGACCCCAGTTCTCTCAACAAGCCCTCCACCTATCCCATTGCCGCTATCAATATGCTAGAGAGCATCCCTGGTACAAGGGTGCATTGGGGCTTAATCTACGGCCTAATTGCCTGCGTGATCACCTATTTCTTGATTCAACGCACCACCTTTGGCTTTGCAGCTCGCACCGCTGGGGGGAATATTCGAGCCGCACGAATTGCCGGATTGCCAGTTGGGAAGCTCACCGTGGCCATTTGTTTTATTGCAGGCTCCTGTGCCGGACTAGCAGGCATGGTCGAAATTGCCGCAGTTCACGGCACTGCCAATGAATCGCTGAATGCAGGATACGGTTATGGCGGCGTGTTGGTTGCCTTTGTAGCTCGTCACAACCCGCTGGCCGCTGCGCTGGTTTCCATATTGTTGGGCGGTATTCTAGCGAGCGGCGGAATTTTGCAGCGCAGTCACGATCTTCCGGATGCAACGGTGTTGGTGTTTCAGGGATTAGTGTTTCTGGTTGTGCTCTACAGCGATTCGCTCTACGGTAGGCTCTCCTTTTTTAGAGAGAAACCCCCTGTCAGCAGTTCTCCTCCACCGAGTTCTACTGGGCAAAAACCTGTTGCGACGGGCTAGGAGATCAGGACAGAGACAAGCATTAGATATTCGTAACGGAGGCTTTCGATGGCATCAGAAGCATTGGGATGGTGGGGCGTTCCTCTGGCGATCGCCGCTGGCACCATGAGAGGCGGCACGCCTTTTCTATTCGTCAGCCTGGGAGAATGCCTGACTGAAAAAAGCGGCAAAATCAATCTGGGTTTAGAAGGAACGCTCTTGATGGGGGCCATGAGTGCCTATGCGATTTCCTACCTGACGGGATCGCCTTGGCTGGGCGTGATCATGGCTGGCATTGCTGGAGTATTTCTGGGACTGATTCAGGGTTGGCTCTCGCAACAGCCTCGCGTTAATGATGTAGCCGTGGGCATCGCCATGATTATCTTTGGTAGTGGCGCGGCCTTCTTTTTGGGCAAACCTTTTATTCAACCTTCGGCTCCTCAACTGCTCACCCTCAACTTGGCCAGTTCGGATATGGCCCCGGCTTTGCAAGCCGCACTTCAGATTAGCCCGCTGTTTTTGCTGGGGGTGGCGATCGCCCCCTTAATGCACTGGTTCTTTCAATCCACCCGCTGGGGCCTATTCATTCGAGCGGTGGGCGATAGTCCGGATGCAGCCAAGGCGATGGGCGTTTCGATCTTCAAGGTGAGAATGCTCAGTATTGTGGCAGGTAGCTTTCTAGCAGGCATTGGGGGTGCATCCCTTTCCCTCTACTATCCCGGCCTCTGGAGCGAACGAATTTCGAGCGGTCAGGGGCTGATGGCCGTCGCACTGGTGATCTTTGCTCGCTGGAATCCCATCCAGTGTCTGTGGGCCTCCCTGCTGTTTGGCGGTGCTCAAGCCTTGGGGCCAGCCCTCCAATCCGTTGGCATCGATCAAGGCTATTACCTATTCAATGCCGCTCCCTACATCCTGACGCTGGTGATCATGATTATCACCTGTTCGCCCCGACGCACAATGAACGGTGTACCGGGAGCGTTGGGCACTGACAATTAGCGACTTTTCCCCAAATTTGTTCTTGATGTGACGCAAGGGTATTTTTCATGAGTGGACTTGGAGGCTTAAACAAATCTCCCAATGGGGTTGGGTTGGGGCTAGTGCAGCTACAGCTTCCCAATGTGGTGACACCCGACGATCTGGCGGCCCAAACTCAGCGTATTTGCGACCTGGTAGGCAAGGCTCGCCGGAATATGCCCACGATGGATCTGGTGGTTTTTCCCGAATATGCGCTGCATGGGCTGTCAATGCATACCAATCCAGAGATCATGTGTCGTCTGGATGGGCCGGAGGTGACAGCATTTCAAACCGCCTGCCGAGACCATCACATCTGGGGCTGCTTCTCGATCATGGAGTACAACCCTCAGGGCAATCCCTATAACAGCGGCATCATTATCGACGATCAGGGAGAACTGAGACTCTACTACCGTAAGCTGCATCCCTGGGTACCTGTAGAACCCTGGGAACCCGGCAACCTGGGCATTCCCGTCTGTGAAGGCCCCAACGGCAGCACACTAGCCCTGATTATCTGTCACGACGGCATGTTTCCTGAGATGGCACGGGAATGTGCCTACAAAGGGGCCGAAATCATGATTCGCACTGCGGGCTATACTGCGCCGATTCGCCACTCCTGGCAAGTCACCAATCAGACCAACGCCTTCTGCAACCTGATCTATACAGCTTCGGTCTGCATGTGCGGCAGCGACGGCACTTTTGACTCGATGGGCGAAGGCATGTTTGTCAACTTTGACGGCACTCCAATGGTGATGGGTAGCCACCGTCCTGACGAAATCATTACCGCTGAGCTCCGTCCCGACTTGGTACGAGAGGCTCGCCAACACTGGAGCGTTGAGAACAACATTTATCAATTTGGCCATCGCGGCTATGTCGCTGTTGAGGGCGGTGCCCAGGATTGCCCCTACACCTACATGAAAGACCTGGTCAACGGCTGCTATCGCCTGCCTTGGGAAGATCAAGTTGTTTACACCGATGGCACCTCCTGCGGTTTTCCGGCTCCGACTCGCACCTATGCCGGGGAAGGTCAGCCCCCTGAATTTGCGCCACCCACCGCAGCGCAGGGAGGTTAAAAGATGGGCCTGTTTGCTAACTCAGAGCCTTATCCCTATCCCTACAACGGTGATCTGCGGCCCGACAACACGGTTTTGCTGATTATCGATATGCAGATCGACTTTTGCGGCAAAGGCGGCTACGTCGATCAGATGGGCTACGATCTTTCGCTGACTCGCGCCCCGATCGCCCCCCTCCAAAATCTGCTGGCGCTAATGCGAGCCCAAGGCTTTCACATCATGCACACCCGCGAAGGACATCGCCCCGATTTGTCAGACTTGCCTGAGAACAAACAGTGGCGATCGCAACAAATCGGCGCAGGCATTGGCGACCCCGGCCCCTGCGGCAAAATCTTAGTCCGAGGTGAACCTGGCTGGGACATCATTCCAGAACTCGCCCCCCTCCCCGGAGAGCCCATCATCGACAAACCGGGAAAAGGCTCCTTCTACGCCACCGATCTCGATCTGCTCTTGAAACGTCGCAGCATCCAAAACATCATCCTTTCCGGCATCACCACTGACGTTTGCGTCCACACCACCATGCGAGACGCCAACGATCGCGGCTATGAATGCTTGCTGCTGTCTGACTGCACCGGAGCCACCGACTATGGCAACCATTTGGCAGCGCTCAACATGGTCAAAATGCAAGGCGGCGTTTTTGGGGCCGTGGCCGATTCTCATGCTCTGATTGCAGCCATTGAACCGTTAGGAGTTCGCCCATGACCACCGTTAGCACCCAGCCTACCACCGTCGAAGTTGAAAAGCCGCCAGAGCTAGAAGTGGTCAACATGACCAAACGGTTTGGCAGCTTTGCGGCTCTTGATCATGTCTCACTTCACTTGAAACCCGGTACGTTTCACGCCCTGCTCGGTGAAAATGGCGCGGGAAAAAGTACCCTCGTTAAGTGTGTGATGGGGTTTTACACGCCCACGTCGGGAGATGTGTTGATCGACAAGCGATCGCGCCCCATTGCCAGCCCCCGTGATGCTCATAAATATGGCATTGGCATGGTCTATCAGCATTTCACCTCCGTCTCTGCCATGACGGTTGCGGAAAATCTGGTGCTGTCTCGCTACGACAGTTCCAACCTGATCAATTGGAAAAAAGAATATGAGCGGCTCAATACCTTTATGTCAGCGGCTCCTTTTCAGGTGCCCTTAGATGTCCCAATTAGTCAGCTGGCGGCTGGACAAAAGCAAAAGCTCGAAATCCTCAAGCAGCTCTATCTGCAAAGCAAAATCTTGATTTTGGATGAACCAACCTCGGTGTTGACGCCCGGTGAAGCTGATGAAGTCTTGGGCTTGCTGCGGGAAGAAGCCACAGCAGGCAAACTGAGCGTCTTAATGATCTCCCACAAGTTTCGAGAGGTGATGGCGTTTGCCGATGAGATTACCGTGCTTCGTAAAGGCAAGTTTGCTGGACATGGGTTGGTCAAAGATCTGACTGTGGCAGACATGGCTGAGATGATGATGGGCGATCGCCGAGAACCAACCCCCGTCGAGAAAACCATCCATCCCGATCCAGTGCCCGTTCTAGAAATTCAAAACCTTCATGCCAACAAAGACAACGGATTAGAAGCCGTATCGGGCATCAACCTCTCTGTTCACAGTGGCGAAATTGTCGGCATTGCTGGCATCTCAGGCAACGGGCAGCGAGAACTGGTCGAAGTACTGGCGGGTCAGCGTCCAGCCACATCAGGGCAAATCCGGGTCAACAGCGAACCCTATCAGGCAACCCGCACCGAAATGTTCCACCATCGAGTCTTCGCGCTGCCAGAAGAACCGCTCCGCAATGCCTGTGTGCCGCACATGAGCGTGGCAGAAAATATGGCGCTGCGAACCTTCGACCGACCACCGCAAGCTAAAGGCATCTGGCTGAGACTGAAAGCCATTCGTCAAATCGCTGTGGGCCTGATTCAGCAGTTTTCGGTCAAGACCACTTCCCCCGACGCACCAATTGGCACTCTATCTGGCGGCAATGTGCAGCGAGCCGTCTTGGCCAGAGAGCTTTCTGCAGATCAGATTAAGCTGCTGATCGCCGCCAATCCCTGTTTTGGCCTAGACTTTTCTGCCGTCGAATTCATCCACAGTCAAATTATTGCAGCTCGTAATCGAGGCGTTGCTGTCTTGCTCGTTAGCGAAGATCTAGACGAACTACTCAAACTCTCCGATCGCATTGTCGTCATCAGCGGTGGCAAATTTGTCTACGAAAGCCCCATAGCCGAAGCCGACTTCACCACCATCGGTCAGAGCATGGCCGGACATTAACAAATCACTCATTTTCTCACCCTCTCTACCCCCATGCCCTCCATCTCCGCCCACCCCTACGACTACCTTCTTCCCAGCCATCCTCACCAGATTGCCCTGATCATCATCGACATGCAGCGGGACTTCCTGGAACCAGGGGGATTTGGCGATGCGCTGGGAAATGATGTTAGCCGATTGCAGGCAATCGTCCCGACGCTAAAGCAATTGCTCGAAACTTTTCGGGCTTACCAACTCCCCATCTTTCACACGGTTGAATGCCATCAACCTGACTTGTCAGACTGTCCTCCCTCCAAGCTCAATCGCGGTCAAGGCTCTCTCAAGATTGGCGACGAAGGCCCAATGGGACGAATCTTAATTTGCGGCGAACCTGGCAACGGCATCATTCCTGCCCTTAAACCCCTACCGGGAGAAGTTTTGATTCTCAAACCGGGCAAAGGTGCCTTTTACCGAACCGAGTTGGAAGCATACCTAAAAACAAAAGGCGTCACCCACCTGATCATCACAGGCGTCACCACTGAAGTTTGCGTCCAAACCACCATGCGCGAAGCCAACGATCGCGGTTATGAATGCTTGCTGGTGACAGACTGCACCGAAAGCTATTTCCCCGAATTTAAGCAAGCCACACTAGACATGATCACCGCCCAAGGTGGGATCGTCGGCTGGACTGCCCCTGCTGCAGAGGTGATTGCAGGCTTGACTGCCTGGATGCAACAACCGATAGAAGCGATCGCATAGACATCTATTGCATAGACATCTATCGCCTAGCTACCCTATCGCAGCCATAAGCTATCTATTGAAATTGAAGAGGAGATACTCACTTGACCGCAGAATTGATTTACCTCGCTGTCAACGGAACTCTGATGCGAGGCTTAGCGCTAAATGCCAATCTTCACAATGCTGGAGCCCAATTTATTCGAGAGGCCACCACACAGCCTAGCTATCGCCTTTGGTCGATTGGCGATCGCCACCCTGCCATGATGCGGGTTAGAGAGGGAGGAAGGGCGATCGCTGTCGAAATCTGGGCCATCCCCCCCGCAGGTCTCTGCCAGGTCTTACAACAAGAACCCCCCGGCCTCTGCATTGGGAAAGTCTGTCTAGCCAACGGAGAAATCGTCCTGGGTGTCCTGGGCGAACCCTTCCTCTGCGAAAACCAACCCGAAATCACTAAATGGGGAGGCTGGCGAGCCTACACGGCCTCACCCAAAGCAGCATCTGTACAGCGATCGCTCTAACGAGTTCCACGGACAACATTAGCGGTACAGCTCTTGAATCCACCCCCACTCTTGAATCAGCCCCTCTTTGAGAGATACCTGCGGCTGATATCCCAAGATCCGGTTGGCCTTGGAGACATCCGCAGCAGTATGACGCGCATCGCCCATCGCTAAGCCAATGTGATCGCGGCGAATCGGTTTCCCCACGATCGCCTCCATCGTGTCAATCACTTCAGTCAACACCACCCGACTGCCACCGCCAATGTTGAAAACTTCCCCAATTGCCTCTGCAACAGTTGCAGCAGCAAGGTTAGCAGCGATCGCATCCTTCACATATGTAAAGTCTCGCGTTTGCTGCCCATCTCCATAAATTGGAATTGCCTGATCATCCAACACTGCCTTAAAGAATTTGTGAAAGGCCATATCTGGACGCTGGCGTGGCCCATACACTGTGAAATAACGCAGTGCCGTGACTGGAACCTCAAAGTTTTGGTGATAGAGCCAACACAGCCGCTCAGCGGCTAGTTTCGTGATGCCGTAGGGCGAAACAGGCTGGGGGCAAATGGTTTCATAGGTCGGCAGTGTTTCGGCATTGCCATACACCGAAGACGTCGAGGCATACACCAAGCGCTTGAGATGTTTGGCATCCTTCGCCGCTTCTAATAAAATCTGGGTCGCATTTAGGTTGCGTTCCGTGTAGGCCCGAAATCCAGATCCCCAACTGGCGCGTACTCCCGCCTGTGCAGCCTGGTGATAGACCACGTCTACATCTTGCAGCAGCGTCGGCCAATCGAGTTCTTGAATATCTGCCTCAATTAACTTGAAGGATGGATGATGGGCGATCGCTGCAACATTTTGCCGTTTGAGAGCGGGATCATAATAATCATTGAATTGATCAACCCCAATGACTTGCTCGCCTTGATTGAGAAGCGTCTCAGCCAAATGGGAGCCAATAAATCCAGCAACACCCGTAACAATACTAATCGCCATAGAATTTATCTAAGTTGGATAACATCTTTGATCTGCACCGAGCTACGAGAAAACCATCATTGAGTCACCTTATTCAACATCTTTTGCCAAAGACTCTTAGGTTTTGGAGGAGGTAGGATTGCCTCTGGTTTGGACTCATTCAGATAACGGTAATGCTCCCAAATTGACCAGTAGGGAGCACCTGGCTGGATTTTAATACCTGCCCAATGCAAGTACTGAAGAGGTTGACTACGAGCCGGATCAATCAGGATATGATCCTGTTGGACAAAATGAGGACTGCCTGCCCAACTACCTGGAGCGCCACCCGGACGCCGGACAATATTAAAACGACGTGGGAGACGCTTCAATATCATGTAATTAATAATGGGCTGATCTGACGTTTTTTGAGAAAAGTCAAAATACTCAGGATGAGCAGCACATTCCTGAAATGAGTCATACAGATCTGCTTCAGAAATTAGCTGTTTTTTCGCCCCCCAAAATCCTCCATTGAAAATATCTCGGAGTTCATTTTCATTAAATACTCCTACTTCAAGAACCTTAGGGGTAAAGACATTTTCAATGCCGCCCATATGTTGATAGTCAGAGCAGATGAAATCATACTCTTGCAAATAGTTGAGATTATCAGCAATCTTCTCAAAAACAACAATATCCGTATCAATATACAGAAATTCATCAAATGGTCCAAACCAACAAGCTTGCTTGCGGAACTGATTGGGTCGAGCGAAAAATTGATCGCCGAAAATTTGATGTAGCTGCTTAGATAGGCGATCAATAAATTCTAAGTCCTCATAGACTTGAACTCCGTATCTATCAAACAGGGTTTGAGCTACTAGTTGATACTGATCGTCATAGGGAATCAGAACAACCGGAGTTTCAGGATCAAATAGGCGAATGCTGTTTAACAGAGCAATTGCATGATCTAAGACCCGATCATTGGCCGTAATATAAATGCCGCGACTCATAGACAAAACCTCAATGAACTAATCCAATCTTGCGCATTATTCGCTCAGGGAGAGAGGGAGGAGCATCAACAGACTTAGGCTTTCCTACGAAGACAGGTCGTTGGTCTGGTGCATGGAGATAGCGGTAGTGGAGAAATAAATCACGATAGGGAAATCCGATATTTTCCCCAGCAGATGCTCTAGAAAAAAACTTGGATGACAAGCCGATATAGTGCAAATAAGTCAGGCGGACTCCCTGATCATATAAAACATGATCCCGCTCTTCAAAATGGCTAGACGTTACTGAATTGCCACTCGTCTGAGTCTTGGGCCACTGCAGTGCCAGATTATAGACAGGTATCTCCGACTTCATGGTCATGTAGTTGAGCACTGACTGATTTGGAGCACCCATATATAAAACCTCAGCATCTCCTTGGTTGAGAGCTAAAATTAGCTTATCCCGCTGCTCAGCATCAAAGAACAAGCCTCGCTTAGAGGCGTAAAAACCAGCACAGAAGATTTCTGATTCAATGCGCTGCTGGTCAAAGACTTCTAGCAGCTTAGGAGAATTTACACTGTAGATGTGAGATGGATCTTTATATTGATAGTCGTAAACAATAAAAGGATGCTCATCTAGATGCTGAAAAATCTTATCTAACGAGTTTAAGACTAAGGTATCCGCATCCAAATAAATAAACCTTTCAAAGCGGCTATCTGCATCAAAGGCACAATAACGGCGATTCATGCCAAGACGCCTAACTCCTTGAATTCCCTGTTCTTGCCAGGTTTTAAGGGCATGGGGATGTGATTGCCAAACCTTTAGGGAGAATTCTTCCCATCGGGCAAATAACGCTTTGTCATCTAATAACGTCACGTTTTCCCTGCAGTCAACCTCGGCGCGAACTTGCTCTAGATTGTCATCAAAGGCAATCACACAAACAGGAACATCTTTTCCAGCATTGGCCTCAATACTGTTGAGAAGCGCCACAAGCTGGTCAAATACCACATCATTCGCCAGCGTATAAATTCCGTCTGTCATGAAATTTTCCTCAGCAGTGAGACTAGAGCTGTTCTAAACAAAAATCTGGTTAACTCAATCCTCGACTTCATCTACATCCCTTAGTCAAACTTACTCGCAAAGTTAGAAACCCAATTGAGTAAGTTCAACTTATGCAGAATAATTTGACGAGCTTCGGCGATCGCATCTTTATGCTCATACCAAACATCTGGGTTCGCAGTTACTTCTTGAATGTAAGCCATTCCCTTCTCATCCAAGCTAGGAAGTCTTAAAAAACTACCCGGCGGCAGTAGCTTATCGGCTGCCGATCCCCCATAGTAGATCGGCAAACACCAAGCCAGCAGAGCATCCCACAGCTTTTCGCTGACATACCACTCGTTATCAGCATAGTTTTCGATCGCCAAATTGTAGTAGTAGGGTGCCATCGCATGCCACTTATTGCCTAAGCGGCCATTTGCCTGAGCCCAATCTGGCAGATCGCGCCCATACAAATCAAATGGGACTTGATGCGATCGCAAAAGCTTCAAAAAATCCAAACGACTGCGGTGATTAGCAGTGCGGTCAATGCCTGAGGTAATCCAACTGCAGGCCTCAGCCTTAACAGGAGGTCCCATTTCGTTGAGTTCACGAAATGAGTTTCCGACATACCAGATGGCAGGCATATACTCTGACACAGGCGCATCATCGTCTGGCCCAGAAATATAACCACAGTACTCTTCAGCTTGTTTGTAATAATTCCGATGTTTTTGAACGACTTCCGCTAGGGGAGGTTCTCGCATCAAAAAAATCACTCGTTCGCGAGGTACACCCCGCAACTTTCCCTGGACTTCAGCCAATTCTTGCTCATAGCGCTGTAGCTCACGCTGTTTTCGAAAAAACGAAACTTTGCGCTTTGGAGGCTGAGGAAAATCGTGGAAGTTGTAAAGCAGCAAGAAGTCAGGCTCAGGCTCTAAGGCTGAAAGTTGTATGTTTTTCCAGGATCCAAAGGGCTGAGCAGCCTGAGACCACAGCCAATCGCTGGGACAAGGATTTAGTCCCACATAGCTGCTAATCATGCCCACCACTTTTTTGCCCATAACCGTTCCCACTCCAAGACTTCGTTCTAAAATTTCATTCCCGCGCGCACCGCAGCTTTTCTCCAGAGGCTATTCAGCAAGATCGGTGAGGACGCAGCGGCTCATCAACATAGCTCATAATTTTTTCAATTCGATTTCCCCACGAAAACTGATTGACATACTCCATACTGCGCTGATGGCCCTCCGCTCTTCTAGGACAATTTTGCAGAACCTGCTGAATACATTGAGCAAAAGCTCCTGGATGATCAGGCTCACACCAGGCCGCCACAGCAGCGGATGCTTTAAACTCCTTGAGCGGTGGAATTTCAGTTGCCACAATCGGGGTGCCAGACGCCATGTAGTCAAACAGTTTGAGAGGAGAAGTAAACGTTGCCTCTTCACCTGAAAGATGGGGATGTGCTAACACGTCCGCTGATTGCAGTAAGGCCGTCAACTCATTTTGGGGGAGAAATCCTAACAGCTTCACGTTGCTTGCCTGTTGTTCTGCGATGAGCTGCTGATAGGCAGCAACTTGTTTATCATTCCCACCCGCTAAGGCAAACTGCACGTCAGGTAGCTGGGTCGCAACCTCAATGAGTAGATCGACGCCTTTGAAGGCATTGAGCCCACCTGCATAAACCACCAAATGCTGACGATCTTCTGTTAGCAGTTTGCGACGCCACGTTTCTGCAGCTTCGGGCTCTCGAATCAAAAACTGACTGTTAAATCCGTTGTGAAGCGTGATCACCTTTTCAGGTGGCATTCCACCCTGAATCATGCTTTCTCGCACCGGCTCGGCCACTGTTACAGCAATTTTCAGCAGTGGGCTATGAACGATTTCTGGCTCAAACCGCTTCTTCTCATGGTGATGATGCTCGTAGATGGCTGGAATTCCACTTTTGATGGCGGTTTTCACAAAGTTCCAGTCACGGCTATGCACTAACTGCGTCTGAGGTCGAATAAATAGAGGGAAATAATATTTGGTAACCATTGTGATGGGATTCGTCCACTTTCCACCCTTTGGACTGATCGGCCAAGGCATTGCTAATGGCACTAGTTGCAGACGATCCTGGAGGTTGTAGAAGCGAGCGACTTCTGCACGGGCAGGTCGAGGTCGAAAGGGGAAAACCCAATCTAGCGGATTAAGAGAATCGCTCTGGTCACGCAGGCAGAGTAAGGCTGTCGGATACCCTAAGTTTGCGGCTGCATTTGCCGAGTGAGCCACTTGAACCAGGTGGGCGTAGGGCTGAGGAAGAACGTTTCGGGTAAAAAAAACGTAGTACTTTGTCATTAAACGACTTGCGTAAATTTTGAGCAGGCTGTATCGACCTTTAAAGCAATCTGAGAGGACTCCAGTGATAAGCTAGCTCACTGAGCTTTCTTTGTCGTTACTCTCCTCTCATTTTTTTGGTGTTTTCTTCTAAAGCCTCAACCGTTTTTAATAAGTAGATGGCTGAATGGTAGGCGTCTTTGGTAAATTCTTCCTGCTCTTCAGAGCTATCAGTGAATCCATCAACCACCAGTCCTAACGAGCCGATCATGGAGTTTAGGCGATTTCGCATCTGGTGGGAGGTATGAGTCAAAATCTCGCCTCGTGTTGCTTCCAGCATCTTTTGGGCTTTACCATTTGGACCATCTTTAGAAAACTGGATATCGTAAAGACGACTATAGTAGCCTCCCTTGCTCAATAGTTCGCTGTGCGTGCCCACTTCCACCACTTGCCCTTTATCTAGGACGGCAATCTGGTGAGCATTTTGAACGGTCGAGAGGCGGTGAGCAATGACCAGTGTCGTGCGATCGCGACTCAAGTCATCCAGCGCTTTTTGAACCAACCGCTCTGAAACGGTATCTAGCGCACTCGTCGCTTCATCCAATACCAAAATCTCAGGGTTCTGAAGCAGGGCACGGGCGATCGCAATTCGCTGACGCTGACCACCCGATAACAAGACGCCGCGATCGCCAATCATCGTATCCAGTCCCTGCGGCAGTTGAGAGATAAACTCGTAAGCATTGGCTCGCTTAGCAGCCTCAATCACCTCATCATCCGTTGCGCCTAGACACGCATAAGCAATGTTGTTGCGAAGCGAGTCATTAAACAAAAATGTTTCCTGGCTCACAATGCCCATCGCTTTACGCAGAGACTGCACCTCAAAGTCTCGCAGGTCTTTTCCGTCGATGGTAATTCGCCCTGCGGTGGGGTCATAAAATCGGGGCAGCAAATCTGCCATCGTAGACTTTCCGGCCCCTGATGCCCCAACAAGCGCCAACGTGGTTCCTCGCGGCAGCTCCAGATTAATACCTCGAAGCACCATCTCATTTTCGTTGTTGCTGTAGGAAAAAGATAGTTGCTCAAATGTAATTTTCTCCCGTAGTCCCTGATATTGCTCCTTTCCATTCGGCATGAAAGGCTTGTTGTCACGTCGCAAAAAGTCGTAGACAACCTCAACTCCAGCAGAAGAATTGGCAAACTTACTGCGAGAACTGTTGAGTGAACCAATCATTGGCAAGACTCGAAACAACACCAGCAGGTAGGTCAACAATACGGTCGAGAGAGTTTCCAGCTGATCAGCAAAAAAGGCCCGACCCAGCAATACGATCAAAATCAACGCAATGATACTGGAGACTTCATTCATCGGCGCGATCGCCGCATAGTTTGCTTGGGATTGAAAATCCACCTTCTCTCGTTCGCGAATCAGCTGTCGAATCAACTCATATTCACGATCTTCATTGCCTGTAGACTTCACCAAGCGAATACCCGACAAAACCTCTAAGACGCGAATTGAATAAGCCTTAGAGGTTTCAGAAAGCTGCTGTCCAAAGTATTTAGAGCGAGAAATGGCGTACTGATTCACTAGCGCCAGTATCAAAAGCAGAAAAGTAGAGGCGATTGTGAGTTGCCAAGACAAAGAAACCAGGATCCCTAAAAAAATCAGGACCGTAACTGATGTTGTTAAGAGGCCAATTGCCGTACCAATTGCTGAGGCTGTTCGTCCAATTTCACTCCCAAGTCGATTGATCAAATCTCCAACTCGCATTTTGGAGTAAAAATCTAGATCAACTTGAAGCAACAGCTCCATTCCTGTTTCCCGCAGTTCTCGAGTCAGAGCCCGTCCTAAAGCACTAGAAACCAACGAACTGGCATAGCTGGATAAGTTCTTTAAGGCGATTACAAAAACAATAGTCACCAACATCAGGGGCAACCGATATTGCTCCTCAACAAGCTCAAACGGGGATAGCAAAGCCCGTAGAATGGGTGGAATATTGTCAAATTCACTTTGCTGATCTAAAAAACTCAGCAATACTGGCACGATTAAGGCCGTACTAACACCATTGAACAAAGCTCCAGAAAAGCCCAACACAATGGTTAAGACAATCCAGGTGGGATATCGTTTGGCGAGCTTGAGCAGGAGGATATTAGGAGACATGCAAGTTTATTTTCTGAAGTATCTGAGTAACTAGTATGAGCTGCACCAGGAGGGGGTATTACAAATACAAGTTTGGATTTGCGAATTGAAGTCTAAACTTACTGATTCGTCATAGCTAGATTCATCCTCTTGCTCTGCTCCAGAAACGTTTTTCAACTCGAGTACCCCAAACTATCAATCACTTTAGAAAGCCGAACTGACATGGAGTCAACGCTATAAAGTTTTATACACCTTTCTCTAGCTTTTAATCCTTTAGCACATGCTAGCTCCAGGTTTTGAAATATTTCCTGAATCTTATCAGCAATTTGTTCAGGACAGCCGGGGTCTACAAGATAACCTGTGTCACCCATGATTTCTGGGATGTCTCCCACTCGGCTAGATAAGATAGGTTTTGCCATCGCCATTCCATCAGTCAGCTTGAGTGGAAATTGAGCCTGAGCGGCAGATGTCTCTCGCTGAGGAACAATAATTAGATCGGCAGCACTGATGAGAGCAGGCATATCTTCGTAAGGAGTCTTTGGCAATTGGATAATCCAGCGGCGTCCTTTCTCCAAAAGCTTTTGGTCATAGTTGTCGTAGGGGCTTCCTCCTACGATCACCAGTCGCAACCGCTCGTCTTGGAGTATATCTAGTGCGGCTAGAACATCTTCGAGACCTTTGTAGGGCCGAGGAGCCCCCGGAAACATGATGATCCAGTAGTCTGAAAGACCATACTGCTGACGGGTTTGAGCTGGATCATAACGCGCAGGATCGAACAAAGTTGTATCTTTGCCATTTGGAACATAGGTTCCTCCAAACCGATGCTGTAGGAACTGTGTATGCACCGTTACGGCATCAGCGCGATGAATCAAACGCTCCATCTGCTTGAGGTAGAAAGGATGTTCAGGCTGTCTCAGCCCTCCATCAGACTTGAGCACATCCCGGAGCAACTGCTTGAAGTTGGGTTGATACTGCCAAGCTTCACCGCCAAACCAACTCATTTCCCAGTCATCAATATCCAGAATTAGCGGCCAACGGGTAACTAGCTTTTTCCAGAGGCCCACACCAAAACTAGTGGGTTTGGGCTTGTAGGCATAGAGGATATCGGCATCCAGTTGGCGCAACAGACGCCATGTTGAGCCCAGCATCTGAGGATACTGACAGCGAGGAAACTGAATAATTGGGAGCGTATCGGTAGACGGTAGAGCGGGCTCTTCGGTAGGGCGAAAGCCCAAAATTGTAACTTGATGCCCTAATTGTTGCAGTGCTTGCGTTAGGAGAAAGGGACGAACACCTCCCCCCCAACGGCCTGCTCCACTTTCTGACAAGTCACCCACGATAAGAGCAATCTTGAGTGAATGCTGCCGCAACCGCTTGTCAGAAGAGTTGT
Source organism: Elainellales cyanobacterium (assembly GCA_041746655.1). Lineage (GTDB taxonomy): Bacteria > Cyanobacteriota > Cyanobacteriia > Elainellales > Elainellaceae > JBGTGR01. The sequence continues at coordinate 73,322 of JBGTGR010000045.1, forward strand.
CTACGGAGTGCCGTGCCGTTTCTGATGCCATTGCCATGAGTGTTTAAGGATGGAGTTCAGATCGGGGTATTGGGGTTCCCAACCCAGTAAATGACGAGCCTTCTGACCGCTTCCTACCAAGGCGGGCGGATCTCCAGGACGGCGATCGCTCTCAATGGCCGGAATCGCCCGACCCGTAACCTTCTCGGCAGTGTCAATGACTTGCTTAACGGAAAAGCCGTTCCCGTTACCCAGGTTGAAAATGTTTGAGTCTCCACCCTCTAGCAAATACTGTAGCCCCAGCACATGAGCTTCTGCCAGATCTGTAACATGGATATAGTCTCGAATGCAGGTGCCGTCTGGAGTTGAGTAGTCGGTTCCTAAAATCGAGATTGACTCTCGCTGTCCCAAGGCAGTCAGCAGAACAAGCGGAATGAGATGAGTTTCGGGCTGATGATCTTCTCCTAATCGACCTTCCGGATCGGCACCTGCTGCATTGAAGTAACGGAAACAGACAGATTTCAATCCGTGCGCGCCATCAAAATCAGCCAGCATTCGCTCTACCATTAGCTTGCTGGCCCCGTAGGGGTTGATTGGATCTTGTGGATGATCTTCTGGAATTGGGACTGTCTTAGGAACGCCGTAGGTTGCACAGGTTGAGGAAAAGACAAATTTTCGCACTGAAGCTGCCACCATTGCCTCCAGCAACGTCAGGGTGCCAACCACGTTGTTGCGGTAGTACTTACCCGGATCCGTTACCGATTCTCCGACATAGGCGTAGGCGGCAAAATGCATTACAGCATCAATTTTGCGGGTTGCAAATAGCTGATCGAGGAGGGGGCGATCGCCCGTATCTCCCACAATCAACTCTGCCTGCAACACCCCTTCCACCAGATCCCGGTGCCCGTAGACTAAGTTGTCTAAAACCAGCACCTGATAGCCTGCTTTTTGCAGAGCCAAGACGGCATGCGAGCCAATATAACCAGCTCCGCCAGTAACGAGAATGGTCGATTTACTTTGGGACACAGTATGATCTGGCTCTTAAATCACAACACAATAACAACAAGGGGGCAGATCGCTCAGAGCTCATCAGCATCGTAGCAAAGCTCTTAGGTAAACGTTAGGAATTTAGGAATTCGTGGGATTTTAAGGCCCACAGAGTCCTGACTATCCTTGAGTCTGCCCACGTAATGATTTAATCAACCAGTTGTAGTCGTCCAGTCTGAACATAGTCAAAAATGCGATTGACCTGGCGTCTTTCTTCGTCTGTAATTTTGCAATCAGACAGAATGGCAGAGGTCAACTGCAGGTGCTCCTGGCGACTCATTTTGCCTTGAGCCAGGATTTGTTCGACCAAGTGCTTTACAGTCCAGCTTTGAGTTCTTTGAGCAGTCCACATCATATCGATACCCTGTACAAGCAAGAATTGAAGGGTTTTTCCCTAACAAGCTTATGACACTATTTTCTTTGCACCCGTACAGATTTGGGCAAAGCTCTGATGATAATCCTGTGAAGAGTTAATAAATTCTGTAGCCCAATACCCAAGCGATTCTAAATCTTTTTGAGTTGCCCGCTTTAAAATGCGGAAGAGAACGATCAGGAGACTTGCTCAGTGAAGGTTTATCGACTGCCCGCATTATCTGATAACTACATCTTTCTGCTTCACGATCCAGTACACCAAGTAGCAGCTGTAGTCGATCCGGCAGAGGCTGAGCCTGTCTTGAGCTGCTTACAGGAGCTTCAGGCTGAGTTGGTGGCTATCTTCAACACCCATCACCACTCTGACCATGTCGGGGGCAACAAAGATCTAATCCACCGGTTTCCTCAACTAGTCGTTTATGGCGGTTGTCACGACCAGGGTAGGATTCCAGGGCAGCAGGTGTTTCTAGAAGAGGGCGATCGCGTCTCTTTTGGCGATCGCGAGGCTGAAGTTTTGTTTGTTCCTGGCCACACCCGAGCCCACATTGCCTACTATTTTCCACCACAGGCCCCCGAAGATACAGGAGAACTATTTTGTGGAGACACCTTATTTGCGGGTGGCTGTGGTCGCCTCTTTGAAGGAACTCCAGCCCAAATGGTGGACTCGCTCAGCAAAATTCGCCGCCTACCCGATCGCACCCGCGTCTGGTGTGCCCACGAATATACACTCAAAAACTTACAGTTTGCCCTGACGGTCGAGGCATCTAACCTGGATTTGCAGGAGCGTTGGCAGGAGGTGAAAGCCGCTCGCAAAGCTCAAGAAGCTACGGTACCTTCTATGTTGGCGGCAGAGAAGCAGACTAATCCCTTTCTGCGTTGGGATCAACCCTCCTTGCAAACCACTGTACAAAGTCAGGACGCCATACAGACTTTTGCACGGTTGCGTGGCCTGAAAGATCAGTTTTGAAGGGCAGAAATTGCCGGAAAGTTGCGATCGCCCAGCCCGTTTCGCTACTATAGTGTGTCTGGCTACGATTAAAGATTTACGTCTCTATCCGGATCTCTGTCATCCGGGTAGGTCTTTGTTTGTCAGCAGAACGAGATTCCTTAGCCTGAGTGCATAAGGTTTGACGACTACTCTCTAGGGTTTGGCTGCTGACGCATCCCCTTGCACTCCTTACGCACAGTTGGAAATAAGAAAAAGATCATGGTGAAACGTGTTCAGTTGGTTTTAAATCAAGACGTCAGCAAGCTTGGCAGATCAGGCGATCTGGTTGACGTAGCTCCGGGTTATGCTCGCAACTACCTGATTCCACAGGGGCTTGCAGCTCGTACGACCCGAGGCATCCTCAAGCAGGTTGAGCGACGTCGGGAAGCAGAACGGCAGCGTCTGATCGCAGAAAAGCAACAAGCTGAAGCTCAAAAGACGGCGTTAGAAACGATTAATCGTTACACCATTGAGAAGCAGGTCGGTGAAAACGAAGCTATCTTTGGGACAGTCACCGCTCGCGAAGTTGCAGAAGTAATTCAAGCAGCGTCTGGCCAAGAAGTTGACCATCGCGGTATCACAGTGCCAGATGTTAGTAAAACCGGAACTTACAAGGTCGAAGTCAAGCTTCATCCTGATGTCACGGCTGTCCTTGAGATCAAAGTCGTCTCGAATTGAGCAACAATTCGTTTCGTGTCAGCCATCTCAAATTTGAGTTTAAGCTAGTAATCTAGTACACAGGTACTCTGCATTTTTCTGTAGAGTACCTTTTCTGTTATGGGAGCTTCTAGAACGGTTTGGCTGTTTTAGGGGCGCAATCCCTGCCCATGAGAGAGTTGGAAAATCTGAACGCTACCTGTAGAGTTAGAGTACTGATTTTTCTGCTATTAGGAGCTGTCGCTGTAACGATCTCCTGCCCCAAATCCTGTTCTTGATCGGCTCCGCATCACATTATGGTTCACGAGCTCAACTTTCAGGCCTATAGCGATCGCCTGCCTCCCCAAAACATCGACGCTGAGGAGGCCATTTTAGGCGGAATTTTGCTAGACCCAGAGGCTGTGGTGCGGGTGGCAGAGCTACTGCGGCCAGAAGCTTTTTACATTAGTGCGCATCAGGAAGTCTATCGGGCTGCATTGCTACTGCATAGTCAAGCACAGCCCACTGATCTGATGAGTATGACCAGCTGGCTGCATGATCAGGGGTTGCTAGAGAAAGTGGGTGGACAGGGGCGTTTGGCCCAGCTCGTCGATCGCACCATCAGTGCTGTCAACATCGACCAGTATGCTCAGCTGGTGATGGAGAAATACCTGCGCCGCAAGCTAATTCAGGCAGGCAATGAGATTGCTCATTTGGGCTATGAAACTAATGCACCGCTCAAAAATATCCTGGACCAGTGTGAGCAGAAAGTCTTTAGCGTCACACAAGATCGACCCCAGCAAGGGCTGACTGCAACGTCAGATATTCTGACCCAAACCTTTTCAGAAATTGAGAAGCGCAATCTGGGGATCGCAACACCTGGCATTCCCTGCGGCTTTTATGATTTAGATGCCCTAACTCAAGGCTTTCAGCGCTCCGACCTGATTATCACCGCTGGCCGACCCGCGATGGGAAAGACGAGCTTTTGTCTGGGGATCGCTCGCAATATCGCTGCGATTCAGAAGCTACCCGTTGCGGTTTTCAGCCTGGAGATGTCGAAGGAACAGCTGGTCTATCGTCTGCTGTCTGGGGAGTCTCGGATTGAAAGTGGACGCCTGCGGTCAGGTCGGGTCAGTCAACATGAATGGCAATCTTTGGCTTCTGCGATTGACTCACTTTCCCGCTTGCCGATTTTCATCGATGACACGCCCAACATCTCGGTCGTTGAGATGAGATCTAAGGCCCGTCGCCTACAAGCAGAACAGGGCGGAGTATTAGGATTAATCCTAATTGACTATCTGCAACTGATGGAGGGCAGCGGCTCAGAAAACCGGGTGCAGGAGTTATCTAGAATTACGCGATCGCTCAAAGGTCTAGCCCGCGAACTCGGCGTTCCTATCATCGCTCTATCTCAGCTCAGCAGAGGCGTCGAATCTCGCAGCGACAAACGCCCGATGATGTCTGACCTCAGGGAAAGTGGATCGATTGAACAGGACGCGGATTTAATTATCATGCTGTACCGAGAAGACTATTACGTGCCTGATACGCCCGATCGCGGTATTTCAGAAATCATCATCGCCAAGCATCGGAATGGGCCAGTTGGCACCGTCAAGCTATTGTTTGAGCCTCAGTTTACTCAGTTTCGTAATTTGGCCAGTCCCAATCGGTAAGTCACACGGCAAGTCACAGCAGTACGTCACAGGCAGAACAGAACACACAGAACAGAAAACACAGAAAAAACCACAAAAAAGAGACGTAGAAAATCAATCTACATCTCTTTTTATTTTGTGTCAGCTAGATTTTGTTAGCTAATTCTCAGCAGTTCAACATCAAAAATTAGAGTGGCATTGGGAGGAATTACGCCTCCGGCTCCGCGAGCGCCATAGCCCAAATCAGGGGGAATAATCAGACGGCGCTTTCCGCCCACTTTCATAGTGCTAATGCCTTCATCCCAGCCTCGGATCACTTGACCAGTGCCCAAGCGGAATGAAAAGGGACGATTGCGATCGAGCGAACTGTCAAACTTAGTACCGTCTTCCAACGTCCCTGTGTAGTGAACAATCACGGTTTGTCCAGCTTCGGGAGCAGCACCTGTGCCCTCCTCCACTTCGATGTACTTTAGGCCGGATGATGTTGTAACAACGTTTTCTTCGGTTGAGTTGGTTTGGTCAGCTTCCACGTTTAAATCCGCTAAATCCGCAGCATTTGTATTGGGCTGGTCAGGCACCTGAGCGAGTAGCCTTTGAGTGAGAGGATCAGGCTTCTGAGCCACCTCTTCTGTGGGTGATGGGAGTTCAGCGGCGATCGCCTCCTGCCCCCGATTGCTCACCTGAGCCACGATCAGGAACACACTACACACCAGCATGATCCCAAAACTAATCAGAATTTCCCGCAAGATCAGCCCTCCTATCAGTTCAAGATGGGGAGATTAAACCCATCCTTTAGTTTACTGCCCTAGTTTGCGCCTGTTGCACGCCGAGGTCAAAACGGGCCATAATTTCTTAAGTTCTGGTCTAGCAGCGGATCTAACGCCACTGCTTATTTTCTAAATCCCGGATTTGGCGCTCCAGACGGTCGATTCGCCCCCTCAACTCATCCATCTCATTTTGACGAGGTACGCCTAAATCCTGTAAAACATTTTTCAGTTGCCGATGCATCTGAGATTCAAAGTTGCCCTGCTCAGACTTCATCTGTTGCATCAAATCATTGATGAAGCTGTTGGCCTGTTCAGAATCCAACTTTCCATCTCTGACCCACTGATCGCTGACCTCTCGCAATTTCTCAGCCACCAATGAGGTAGTTCCGACTCCGATCATGAGCAGTTGTTTGAGCAGGTTGTTATTATCCATACCGTGTTCCTGTATATCCAGCTTGAAAATGGCTAGACCAAAACAATGCAGTCAATAATTGAATCTGACTTCGTTCCAGCCCATAGTTCTATTTTGGCATTTAGCACCCAGGCTTGAGCTGAGTCTGAGCAAAGTAAGAGCACTGATTGTGCTCAATTTTTTCGCACGGGGTAAAAAGTGAATGATATCTGGTTTAAATCACAACAGTAACGATATGGTGATTGAGTGGCTCAAAGTGAATGTCTCTCCAGACCTGCGGGAAGCTTATGTACAGAAGGATGCAGAGATCTGGACTCCTGCGCTTTCTCGATATTCCGGCTTTTTGGGTAAGGAAGTTTGGATCAGTCCTGATGACCCAAAGGAAGTTGTTCTGATTATACGCTGGGAGAGCTTAGAGGCATGGCAAGCAATCCCTTCTCCTGTTTTGGAGCAGGTTGAAGCAGAATTTGCCAAAGCAATGGGCAATACCTACAAAATTGTGGACTCCAACCATTATCAAGTGCGTAAGTTTTTGGCAGAACCCGTAAGAGCGGAATAGGACTAGGCTAGGATCAGGAAGCATCTCGCTATCTTGTCGTCACAGTTTCATCACTGATGCCTACCTGTCCCCGCTGTCATCAGGCGGTTGATACTCAGGCGATCGCCTGTCCCTACTGCCGAACCACGTTGAAAGCTCATGGCCATCCTGGGATTCCGCTTTATCGAGCAGATGGCGATGACTACCTGTGCCAGAGCTGTACCTATCATGCGGATGATACCTGCAACTTTCCCCAGCGCCCCTATGCCAAGGAATGCACGCTCTACCAGAATCAGTTTCAGGCTCAGGCTAGCACTCCCACCTATAGGCCGCGATTGTCAACTTCGGTCAAAACCTGGATAAAGCAAAATGCAGTTTGGATCGTTCTGGTTGGCTTGGTTGTCGTTAGCGTTTTGATTGCCCTATCTTCCGCTTGATTAGGAGCCGCTCATGAATCGATCAGGATCAAAATTGATGAGCAACTTTGAGTATCAGGATTGAGCCTCAGGCAGGCTTGGAGCTAGGGCAAGGGACGGATTCTCAGACGTCAGTTCTTTTGTTTGGGTAGATAGATCAGACGCTACTGGTTCCTCAAAGGTCATATTTTCCTGAAAGACAGTCAGGTCAAACCAAAACGTTGTACCAATTCCCACTTCGCTGACGAGATGGACAGCGCTATGGTGCTTTTCGATAATATTTCGGACAATCGAAAGCCCTAACCCAGTTCCTTCCAAAGTATGAACCCGGTTCTCGACTCGGAAGAACCGATCAAAGATGGCTTCCTGATCCTCTGGATCAATCCCAATGCCAGTGTCAGCGATTTCGATGCGAACATGGGCGGGTAGGCGATCGCTCACCGGAGGATCGAGTGCATAGGCTCGGATTGCAACCCGACCACCAGCCTGAGTAAACTTCAAGGCATTTCCAACCAAGTTGGCAAACACCTGCAGCAGCAAATCATAATTTCCTAAGATCAAGGGCAAGTTGGGCTCAAGATCTTGAATTAGCTCAATCCCCTTGTCTTTAGCGTTGAGCTGGTAGGTTCGCAGCGTTTGCTCAACCGGCTGATGAATTTCAACAGCTTCAAAACGATAGCGTCGATTAGACTCCAATCGAGAAAGATCGAGCACATCATTGACCAGGCGGGTCAGGCGATCGGTTTCCCGATTGGCCGTTTCCAAAAATTCTTGCCGTTCACCTTCGCTCAAGTCTTCGCCATACTCATGCAGCGTTTCGATAAACGACTTGATGTTAAACAGAGGCGTTCGCAACTCGTGAGAGACGTTGCTGATAAATTGGCTCTTAGCCTCGTTTAGCTCGACTTCTCGAGTAATGTCCTGAACCGTAATGGCGATACCTTTGACATTTTCTCGATATTGATCGAAAACCGTCGTCAATAAGATTCGAATCGTTCGGCTATTCGGCTCAGGCAACGTTAGGCGAAACTCGGCCCCTTCTCGTTCACGCGCTGTTTCCGGGAGGGCATGATGGGTCAGGATTTGGTAGAGCGGTCGCGTCAATTCGGCTTTAACTGGATCTGGCAGGTGGTGTAAGACATTTTCACCGACAACATCATCGTTGTTTTCCCAACCAAAGATGCGTCGAGCCGTTGGGTTGATTAAAATCACCTGCATGCTTGTATCAAGCAAGACGGCCCCATCGGCGATGGTAGAGACTAGAGTTTCGAGCTTTGCCTTCTCGGCAGTGAGTTCCTCAATGTTCTGTTCCTCATAGCGCTCTAGGCGCTCAGCCATCTCATTAAAGCTGAGGATGAGTTCTCCCAGTTCTCCACCCAGCGGCAAGTCAATGCGCTGCCTAAAGTTTCCCGTCGCGATATTTTTCACCCCAACGAGTAGTTCTTTAATCGGCTTCGTAATTGTGAGCGCGTTAAAGACCGCTCCCAAAATCACCATTACCCAAATCGAAACAAATACGGCGATTGTGACATCTCGGGTCAGGTGAGAAGAGGTGACGACCGTTGGGTTTGGGTTGATCCCGATCGCCAGCACCCCTAAGTATTTGCTGTCATGATTGAGGGGGACAAACACATCCGTCACTTCCCCATCGGGCGACAGATGCTGACGAACCATTGGATATTCGAGATTCTCAGCGTAATTTTCTGGCAGCTGCATTCGCCGCCGAATGGTTAGCGAGTTTTGAACTTCTGACTCTGAGAAAGGAATGCCGAAAAAAATATCTCCGTCTTCATCGGCATACAGCATATAGCGAATGCTGGAGGTGCTGCTGTAGAACCGATGGGAAAAACGAGCTAGCTCTGTACGATTTCCTTCGCTGACCAACGGAGCCACATTCGCAGACAACAACAGGCCCAAGTCTCGCCCAAAGCGAGTATCGTTGAGGCGGGCATCTTGCTGAATCGTGTTGACAGCCCAAAAGGTAAGGCCGCTCATAATCAGCGAAACAACGAGCGTCGCTGCGGCCATGAGGCGCGTCTGGAGAGTAAACTCCGACCACCAACGAGCAATAATTTCTCTGATCTTGTTCAGTAACGCCAGCAAAATCGACCAGTTCTATAAACGAGTTTGACTAGATGGTCTCAGGTTAAACCAATTCTTCATTTTTAGACAGCTTTAGACCAGACTAGCTTTAGGCAGTTTGTAGATCTATCTCTTGTAAATCTATCTACAGAAGGCGGCTGCAGCCCCGACTGATCAAGCCGTTTAATCTTGTCGCTACTCCATTGTTACATGTTCTTCCCAGAATAAGCAGTTTGGCCGCTTCGAGCCTTTCTCCTCCAACTTCCCAAAAGAAGGCTCCAGCTTGTTGCAAGAGGAATGAGAGTTAGGCTAGAAGCCTGCTGGCAATAAGTGATTGGCAATCGCTTATGTTGAATGCGCTGACAAAATGCGGTGGCCAATATCCCGCCGATAGTATTTGCCTTCAAGTTCGATGCAATCAGCGGCTTCATAGGCCTGCGAGAGAGCCTGTTCCAGCGTCTCACCAACTGCAGTCACGCCCAAGACTCGACCTCCATCTGAGACCAGATGCTTTTGGTTGAGCTTGGTTCCGGCATGGAAAACTACCGCCCCTTGTTCTTCGGCTTGTTTGATATTGCCAATAGAATGTCCCTTTTGGTGAGGGCCGGGATATCCTTCTGCCGCAACGACGACGCAGGCGGCTGAGCCAGATTTCCAGGCGAGTGGAGGGAGTTGATCTAGCCGCTGTTGCACACAGGCAAGCAAAATCTCATCTAGGGGAGTCTCTAACAAGGGCAAAACCACTTGCGTTTCTGGATCACCAAAGCGGCAGTTAAATTCAATGACTTTGGGATCTCCGTTGGGAGTAATCATGAGCCCTGCATAGAGAACGCCTCGGTAGTCAATCTCTCGCTCTCTTAAGGTGGCGATCGCAGGTTCCAAAATCTCCTTCTGAACCCGTTCCATTAAAGCTGGCGTAACGACAGCCGTGGGAGCATACGCACCCATGCCACCCGTATTTTCGCCTGTATCGCCTTCCCCAATCCGCTTATGATCCTGAGCAGGCAGGAGGGGACGAATGGTTACCCCATCGGTAATCGCTAAGACTGAGGCTTCCTGACCGACCAGACATTCTTCGATCACAACTAGCCGTCCAGCGTCGCCAAACTTTCCTGCAAAGACAGCTTCGACCGCAACCTGAGCTTCTTCAAGGCTAGTCGCGACTGTGACCCCCTTGCCAGCCGCTAGGCCATCGGCCTTAACCACGATAGGAATAGATTGGGAGCGTAGGTAATCGATCGCAGATTCGGCATCGGTGAAAGCAGCTGCCGCAGCCGTGGGAATCCCAGCTTCCAGCATCAGGTCTTTTGCCCAGGCCTTGCTCGCCTCAATCTGGGCTCCGGCTTGGGTAGGGCCAAACACTTTAATGCCTTGATCTTGCAGATAATCAGTAATACCTGCTGCTAGAGGCACCTCGGGACCCACCACCACCAGCCCAATATTATTCACTAAGGCAAATCGGCCTATACCCTCAAAATCGGTAGCGCCCATCGCTAAATTGCGACAGCGCTCCATCAATGCAGTTCCACCATTGCCAGGAATACAAAAAACTTCCCGGACTTTGGGAGACTGCAGTAGTTTCCATGCGAGGGCGTGTTCCCGACCTCCATTGCCAACAACCAATACCTTCACGTTGTTCTCACCCTTACTGGTAGCTCTCCAGCCATGTCAACGAAAACGCACTCCATTATGTCATGTTGCTGCTGTTACGCAACCTCGCTCTGGTAGGGAGCGTCTCTATAACCTAACCGAACCCCTGAGAAAATGTGTTTTCTGAGGAGCTTTAGTCAAAGCTGGCCAAAATTTTCAGATTTATCCGGAGTGCTAAGGTTGGTGTCACACTGTTTTGAACGACTGCTATTTGGGTCACGGGAGGAGTTGAGGTTGATGCAGGGAGAGAGAATCACAATAGGACAGTTTCGATTGTCCCAATTTAGATCCGTTGGAGTGGCGATCGCCCTCCTCATTTTGGTGGGAGGTAGCCTCCCCAGTCAGGCTCAAGCTCCATTGACCAATCCCCTTGATATTACTCAGCCCGATCCGATCCTCCTGCAATTTCCGGGCGATCGCCCCCTCACAGCATCAGAACAAACCGTCCTACAAACCGAGCTAGACGAGTTGCAAGCTCAGGCCGCGGCGAGGTTGGCCGCAGGCAACTCAGATGAGGCGTTTGAGATCTGGATACGAGAATTACGGCTGCGGCGAGCATTAGGCCCCCAAGCAGAAGTCGCGGCGTTGGGACGGGTGGGGGCGATCGCCTGGGAGGAAAATCGTACTCTAGAAGTGCGGGCGATCACCCAGCGCTTACAAACCATTGAGCAAGAAATTGAGGCTCAGCCGCCGATCGACTTTGATTTACTCCGGCAGATTGCTGAAGCCTACCAGCAGATGAGAGCGATCGCACCTGCGGTTGCAACCTACGACAGGATTTTACTGGAAGCTCGTCAGCAACAAAATGCTGCCCTTGAGCAGTCAACGCTCATCACAATAGGCGAACTCCACCTTGCCTGGTTTGACTATGCTAACGCCGCCATTGTCTACCAAGATTTGCTGGCGATCGCTCAGGCATCAGGCAATCGGCCCCAAGAAATCGAATACTTACAGCGTCTGTCCTACATTTATCAGGAGGGGAAGCGTCCCCAGCAGGCGGTTGAAGTGCAGCAGCAGTTGCTCGAAATTTATGAAAGCCGTCAGGCTACTGAGCTGATTCCAGGCTTGCGAATTGCGATCGCCGACAGCTACCGGGCGCTCAATCGTCCTGACTTAGCCGCTGTCAACTACCAGCGAGCCTTCGCGATGGCCCGTACCGCTCAACAGTTTGCCTATGCCAGCGAAGCACTTCAAAAGTTAGCAGATTTATATCAAGAGCTAGATCGTCTAGAAGACGCCCTGGTTGTCTATCGGCTAATCGTAGATATTGAGCAGCAAGCTTATAGCCTCTACGGCATGATGGACGCCTATGACCAACTCGGTCAAATTCATCGGGTCCGCAATGAACAAACACTCGCACTTGAAGCATTTCAGCGTGGCCTCGAACTAGCCCAGCAGCTGAGCCACAAACAAAATTACTTTGCCCGCCAAATCGAAGCGCTGAACCAACCTCCCGATCAAAGCACCCCAGACGAGAATCTGCCAGAAGCCGCTCCCCCAGATGAAACGCTCCTAGATCAAATTCCCCTGGATCAAATTCCCCTGGATCGAATCCCCCTGGATCGAATCCCCTTAGATCAAATTCCCCTAGATCCAGATCTACTAGATGGAACGTTCTAGCACCCCTTTAGTGCTGTTTTAAGGCTGGTTGAGTCCGGCGAAACGGTCTGGCAGCAAACCCAGATTAGGAGCCGCAGGTACATCAAGCGACATTTGGGAAACACCTACTGTCTGAGGTGAGCTCAACCCCATCAACAAATGAAAGATGAAAGTAATAGCCGTTGCCTGGATGAGTTTTTTATACATAGCAATACCCTCCTCGACACTAACTCTATTGTTGAGATTAAGGGCCGGGATGGCATCCGCACTTCACCCAATAGCATCCCACCATAGGATGAATGGCGGAAATTTCTTCAGCACTTCTACTGTTGACATAGATTGAGGTATAAAAAGCAATAAGGAGTCAAGCGGCTGGTTCCGCTCAAACTCCTTAATCTAGATAAAAATCAAAAGGGTGCCGCGATCGCTTTAGCGAAAACCCAGCATCTTTGCCGCAACCGCCAGACTCTCTTCATACAACATTTCACGTCCCCAGCGCTGGAGTTGCAGGCTGAGCAAAAATTCGGCCTTCTGATCAGAGAGTGCTGTTACCTGCTCCGTCCGACAAGATTGGGCACCCCCACCTGCCTCCATCCGCATACAACCCGTTGTCTCCGAACAGAGGATCGTGCAACAGTCAGCTTGTAGGTTAGTAGAGGTCAACCGCAAGCCAATCATGTCACCCGGCACCTCACCCCAGTCAGCCGTAGGAATGGCCGCCAACTCCGCCTCAATCTTTTGCTGAGAAGAACTAGTAAAGAGAATGTGAGTAATATCGTAGTCTCCCCCTAGTTCCTGATACGCGCTCGGCTCCCAGCCCAAACGGCTAGCAATCCACCCCAAAAACATCAGGGCTTGGGCGGCATTACCCTTCTCAAAGTCAATCGTGATGCGATCAACTTCAGCCAGAGATTCTCGTCGCTCCGGTGGATCAAACGCTGCTGCCGTCAGTTCTTGCCAAGGAGAGAGACGGTGCCAGTTTAGATCAGCCACATACGTTCCAGAATCAACCAGACTCTGCATCTTCAGAAACTCAGATTCAGGGTCGCTAAAGTAGCTAGAGTCCAAAATTAGGCAATTACAGGAGTGAGTTAACCGCTCAAACAGCTCTTGTTCGGGGTTGGGCGTCGCTTTCCACCAGACAAATTGGGGCAAATCTGGGATCATCAATGACGTCACCAGATCGCCAACCCTTTCCAGCGCCTCCTTCGTGCCGCGTATCGTAATGTACTCACAGCAGATCAGGTTGCTCACGTTTTTCCGTTGCACCGGGCAGTAGGCAGAAACTTGAGCCGTTACGCCTTCGTCTTTTCCGAGGGTGGGGCAGAGGGTGATGATGCGGCAGGGATTTTGAGCGGCGATCGCATCACTCACACTAAATCCCCGCATATCGATGTTGGTGAAGCTCCGCTCTTCAGGAGCCAGCTTTTCATACTCCTCTCGTAGACGAGCCAGCGTTTCGGAATCAACGCGACCTGTCATCCGAATAGCATAGGTTTGCTGCGCCTGACGAATGGCTTCACGAGTCTGAGGACCATGAATACCGTCGAGGGGGCCATCATAAAATTTTAGCGCGGCCAGAAGCTGCTGAAACTCTTCAGGCTCGTAGACCACCATGCTAAAAGTGGCTGCCCGAGTCGCGACTGGAGCAGATCCCACGGCATTTTGGCTACGCCAGATGTTTTGTAATTCTGCTTCAACTTCGTGCAGAGAAATATCTTTTGGTTTCTGGAGAGCAACGATTGGAGTTGTCATGGATGAGATATTCCTGGGTTGTAAATATGCAGGTAACTCGCTGATGGCATCAGAGACTTAAGGCGTTAATGAGGCAAGGTTAGAGCCTACGCCACTTTCGGTCATCACGATTGAGCAACACCTCTGCTTCTACAGGCCCCCAACTTCCAGCTTCATAAAGGGGAATCGCATCGGGTGGAGCCGGGGCATCCCAAACCTCTAGGAGAGGCGTTAGCACGCGCCAAGAGGCTTCCACCTCATCTCCACGAGTGAAGAGGGTTTGATCCCCCAACATGCAATCAATGAGCAGACGGCTATAGGCATCCGTATTGGCCTGTCCAAAGGCGTTGTCGTAGCGAAAGTCCATCTCTACCGAGCGAGTTCTGAGAGATGTTCCTGGCGTTTTCACCTCAAAGCGCATCGAGATGCCCTCATCGGGCTGAATCCGCATCGCTAAAATGTTGCGATTAACCTGCTTGGCAGCAGATTGAAACATCAGGAATGGAACTTCTTTGAAGTGAATCGCAATCTCAGACACCTTTTTGGGCATCCGCTTGCCAGTTCGCAGGTAGAAGGGCACCCCTTTCCACCGCCAATTATCGACATAGAGCTTTAGCGCGGCATAGGTGGGCGTCGTCGATTCGGCCTCAGCGCCATCTTCATCTCGATATCCTGGCACCTGCTTTCCAGCCATCCATCCCGGTTGGTACTGTCCTCGTACCGCTGAGAACTCCAAGTTTTCTAAATCTGCCAGACGTGTTGCCTGAACCACCTTCACCTTTTCGTTTCGAATGCTATCGGCATCTAGGGAGTTGGGGGGCTCCATTGCGGTCAGGCTGAAGAGCTGCATCAGATGGTTTTGCACCATATCCCGCAGCGCACCTGAAGATTCATAGTAGCCTGCTCGCCCTTCTAGGCCAACGGTTTCGGCTACTGTGATTTGGATGTGATCGACAAACTGGCGATTCCATAGCGGCTCAAAAATGGCGTTGGCAAACCGGAAGACCAGCAGGTTTTGGACGGTCTCTTTGCCTAGGTAGTGATCAATTCGATAAATTTGCTCTTCGGGGCAGATGTCCCGCACTACTCGGTTGAGAGCCTGAGCAGAGCCCAAGTCTCGACCGAAAGGTTTTTCAATGACCAGACGGGTTTTGCCGGAGCGATCTAGCATGCCAGCGTTGCCCAGTTGCTGAGCAGCTTCCCCAAAGAAGCGGGGCGCAACTGAGAGGTAAAACACCCGGTTACCTCGGGTGCCTCGCTGGGCATCCAAGTCGCTGAGCAAGGAATTGAGCTTTTGGTAGCTGTCAGGATTATCGATATCGCCAGGGCAGTAAAATAGCCCTTTGGCAAAATCGTTCCAAATCTCTTCGGCACCGAGTCCGCCGCCAAATTGCTCTACCCCTTCGCGCAGATGCTCTCGGAAAAAGTCGTGGCTCCATTCTCGGCGGGCCACGCCTACAATGGTGAGTTCGGGCGGGAGACGGCGCTCTCGCTTCATTTGGTAGATAGCAGGAACCAGCTTTCGTTGAGTTAGATCACCGGAGGCTCCAAAAATAACCAGAATTTGAGGCTCAGGAATGCGGTCTTGTTGTAAACCAACGCGGAGCGGATTTTCGAGCAGCGTGACCATAGGCTGTGGGAATAGAAGTTGAGAATAAAAGATTGCGTTGGGAAGCTGGCTAGCAACTAGGGCGGGGATTGGATGGGGTAAATGCTAGCCACCAATCCCACGCCCTAATTTTGTTAACCGATCTGGGTTAGGAGACAGGAGAAAGCTTTTTGACTTTGTCCTGCAGTGAGTCCATCAGGGATTCAAACGGTTGGATAAACTTGTCAATGCCTTCAGCCAGAAGTTCCTCCATGACGGCATCCAGATTGATATCGATCCCCGGCTGCTCCAAGGTGTCAATCAGCTGATGAGCTTCAGATAGCTTGGTTTCCAGGCGGTTGTCAATATCGCAGTGGTCAGCACAGGCTTCGATGGTGGCGGGCGGGAGCGTGTTGACGGTATCGGGACCCACTAGCTCGTCTACGTACATGACGTCGTTGTATTCTGGGTTCTTGGTGCTGGTGCTGGCCCAGAGGAGCCGCTGAACGTTGGCTCTTTTTTCGGCGAGGGCTTTCCAGCGATCGCTCGCGGTGATCTCTCGATACTTCTCATAAGCGATCTTAGCGTTGGCGATCGCCACCTTGCCTTTGATCGCCTTTAGCTCTGCTGACTTCTCAATGCGATCGCTCCCAGAAGCCAAACGAGCATCAATGCTGTCATCAATTTTGGAATCGATCCGGCTCAGGAAGAAGCTCGCAACCGAAGAAATCTTGCTGATATCCTGTCCCTGAGCTGCTCGAGCCTCTAAGCCCCGAATGTAGGCCCAAGCGGTGTTGATATAGCTATCAACCGAGAACAGCAGCGTCACGTTGACGTTGATTCCCTCTTTGATCGTCGCCTCCACTGCGGGTAGACCCTCAGTCGTGCCTGGGATCTTAATCATGACGTTGGCCTTACCAATCGCCTCGTAGTAACGCTTTGCTTCCTGGATAGTCTGCTCTGTATCACGGGCGATCGTCGGCGGAACCTCAATGCTGACATAGCCATCCAACCCATCCGTTTCATCATAGATAGGGCGGAGGATATCACAGGCATTGCGGATATCGTCAAAAATCAAGGATTCATAAATCTCTTGAACCGACTTTCCATCGCGGATACCCGCCTCAATGTCGGCATCGTACATTTCATTGCCGACGATCGCCTTCTCAAAAATCGAAGGATTGGAAGTGATCCCCCGAATACCGCGATTTTCAACCAAGTTTTTTAGTTCACCCGACTGGATCAAATCCCGGTTCAGGTTGTCCATCCAAATACTTTGGCCATACTGTTGGACTTCGAGAATATGGTTTACAGCTGTCATACTCAATTAACTCCTGACATAGTTACAATTGTGTCGAAGGATACGATTCAAAGAAAAAGGTTGAGACTACCGCTGCGGAGCAGTAACTTGTTCCTTTTGATCCCGAATGTGCTCCTGAATAAAAGACTCCACCAACTCCACATCTTCGCGGCTACCAATCACCAATGGCGTCCGGGCGTGAAGGCGATCGGGGATCACATCTAAAATGTCTTGCGTACCCGTACTAGCTTTGCCGCCTGCCTGCTCAATCAAAAATGCTAGTGGGGCAGACTCATACAGTAGGCGCAATTTACCCTCGGGGTTCTTCGTAGTACCGGGGTAGAGAAAGACCCCTCCTTGGAACAAGATGCGGTGAAAGTCACCCACTAACGCCCCCCCATAGCGAGCGGTGTATCCCTCATGGCGATGCATGTAGCGAATATAGTTGCGGATGGACTCATCCCACTGCCAAAAGTTGCCTTCATTGACGCTATAAATCGGGCCATGCTCTGGCACCCGAATATTTTCGGCAGATAAGATAAACTCTCCCAGGCTGGGATCAAGGGTGAAAGCATGAACGCCAGTGCCGATGGAGTACACCAACACAGTGCTAGGTCCAAAGAGCACATAGCCTGCCGCGATCTGCTTCTGCCCATCTTGAAGCAAATCCTCTGCCGTCTGGTCAACATCGTCACCTTCTTGCCGTCGAATGGCAAAGATAGCGCCTACATTGAGATTGATGTCCACATTGGAAGAACCATCAATAGGGTCATAGAGTAAGGTGTATCGACCTACCGGGCAGTTTTCAGGAATGTAGTAAGGCTTCTCCATTTCTTCAGAAGCCAGACGGCAAACTAGCCCGCTTTGCTCAAAGACAGAAATAAATACCTGGTTGGCATAAACGTCCATCCGCTTAACGGATTCTCCCTGCACATTGACGCGCCCCGTAAAACCTAGTGCATCCTCGACTAAGCCTGCTCGGGTCAGGCGACGGGCAATCAGTTTTGCAGCTAGTGCAACCCGAGTCATTAACGCACTCAAGTCTTGTGCATCTGCGGAAAAACTTTGCAGTTGCTGCAAAACATGCCGTGATAGCGTCGTGCAATCACGATCAAGGGCGTATTCCTGAGCAGTGGGTTGCTCTACATCAGCCATTATTTATTTCCTCCAAAGTAGAAGAGCGCACCACGGGCAAATGTTCAAAACGCTGTCTTCACTATGGCAACGCCAGGGCGCTCTAACTTCCATCTTAAGAAGGCATTTGGATAAGCGGACTGAACTTTAGATGAACTATAGAAACACTCCAGGTATGAGATCTTGAAGAAACGATTCAGAAGCACAAAACAGGGGCCATTCTGACGGTTAATAAGGTGAGCCAAAACGCTTAACCTGGCTAGGCTTCAAGCTGGGTCAGCCAATTCAACACATGTAGGCGTTGAGTATATCGGGAGGATATCGGTGGGAGAACATCAGCGGATCGGAATCTTAACAAGTGGCGGCGACTGTGCTGGATTAAACGCAGTCATTCGGGCCGTTGTGCATCGTGCCGTTGGCACCTATGGCTGGGAAGTTTTAGGAATCTGTCGAGCGACTCAGGGCTTGATGTCTAACCCTCCAGAAGTACTGAAGTTGGATCGGCATCAGGTTGATTCCTGGCTGACGGCAGGCGGAACGATGTTGGGAACCACCAACAAGGGAAATCCATTTGCGTTCCCGATGGCGGATGGAACGGTGCGCGATCGCTCTCAAGACATCATTGATGGCTATCATCAGCTAGGCCTGAGTGCGCTGATTGGTATAGGCGGCGACGGGAGCTTAGCCATTTTGCGGCAGCTCGCTCAACAAGGGAATCTCAACCTCGTTGCCATTCCCAAAACCATTGACAACGATCTGGGCAGCACAGAACGCTCGGTTGGGTTTGATACTGCTGTCAACATCGCCACCGAAGCGCTAGATCGACTTCACTTCACGGCAGCTAGCCACAGTCGGGTGATGATTTTGGAGGTCATGGGTCGTGATGCCGGCCATATTGCCATCAGTGCTGGGATCGCTGGAGGAGCCAATGTCATTCTGATCCCGGAGATTCCCTACAGCATTGAGAAGATTTGCCAAAAAATCGCAGATCGACAGGCCGACGGCAAAAACTTCTCGCTGGTCGTCGTTGCTGAAGCTGTTCGGACAGAAACAGGCGAACCCGTGATGACGACTAATCACCTAGGGCAACAGCGTCTGGGAGGAATTGGCCAATATCTATCGGAGCAAATTGGTGAGTGCAGCGGGGCCGAAACGCGGGTAACGGTGCTGGGCCATGTGCAGCGGGGGGGCATTCCATCCCCACTCGATCGCCTGCTTGCTAGTGCTTTTGGGGTGGCCGCGGTTGATCTGATCGCGGAGGAAAAATATGACCAGATGGTGAGTTGGCAAAACCGTCAGGTTGTTACTGTCCCGATCGAAGCGGCAATTTCTCAATACAGTACGGTTGATCCAGACGGAACTCTGGTCAAAACGGCACGGGCGCTAGGCATTTGTCTAGGGTCTTGATCCCCATCCTTAATCCTCATCGAAGTGCGATGAGTTGCGTTTCGCCAAGATTTGAGGTTTGGCAGTAGGTCAATAGCAATATCTGCCGCCTGCATCGGGACGAGATTGGTTTTTCCCTCTGCGGAGGTTTCCTAGCAGGGTTGAAACAAACACACAGCGTTTCAACCGACTTCCTGGGTTGCCAGAGAGAGTCATGCGGCCTAGCTGCCCATTGGTGTAGCCATGTTGATTAAACTGAATGCGGTAGAGGCCACGGGTCACAGCCAGGGTAGATTCTCTTGTATCGATATGAACTTTAGGGTTCAAGTTGTGCCATCCGTTGGCAGTGGGTAAGCTCACGGCTGAGTGAGTCGCCCATTGCACTAAGTCGTTGTTTTCCCGAAAATTTACTTCCCAGGTCAGGTGGTGGCGCATTGCTTCGTTTTGCCCCAACCGCAGGGCCTGAAAAATCTGATCTTGGCCTGCCTTCAAACGCTGATTGTTTTCAAATTCGAGCCAACTGGGAGCGGCGATCGCCACCAACAGTCCCACCATTGCCACCACGACTACCACTTCCATCAACGTAAATCCTGGGTTAGGAGTCAATCGGAAGTAGCCCCCTCTGGCTTTGTACCAGCGACGACGCCATCTTTTCTTTTGCATAGCTGCACCCTGTTTACTCAAATTACTGAGCCTTTTAGCAGGATGCCCGTAGAAGAACTTGCTTCAACAGTTTAGGTTGAAGTTGGGTTGAAGTCGCGTTGGAATCGCGTTGGAGTTTTGGGCTCAGTTGAAATACTAAGCTTTACTAGGGGATTGGGGTCGCTTGTAACAACCGCTCGATCAGGAGTTGGGCTTTGTGTCCACCAGATGGGATCAACCGATGGGACAACACATAAGGAGCCAAGAACTTGACATCATCTGGAATGGCATAGTCTCGCCCCGACAAAAATGCCCAGGCCTGGACGGCTCGATGTAGCGTGACTGTGCCGCGCGGACTGACGCCTAAAATAATATCTTCGTCCTGACGGGTCGATCGCACCAAATCTAGAATGTATTGTTTGAGATGCATTTCTACACGCACCTGGGCACACAACTGACGCAGTTCTTGCACTTCAGCCAGAGAAATACAAGGTTTTAGTTCATTGGGTGCAATGCCTAGGTGAAGCTGCTTTAGCATCTGAAGCTCGTCTACTTCGGTGGGATACCCCAAGCTAAGTGAGAGCGCAAAGCGATCCATTTGGGCTTCAGGCAAAGGAAAGGTGCCCTGATATTCCACTGGGTTTTGGGTCGCAATCACAAAAAAGGGTTTGGGAACGAGGCGCGATTGCCGATCGATCGTGACCTGCTGCTCCTCCATCACCTCTAGCAAGGCAGACTGAGTCCGGGGGGTAGCACGATTGATTTCGTCGGTGAGCAAAATATTGGTAAACACAGGACCGGGCAAAAACTCAAACTCTCCTGTGCTGGGGTTCCAGATGTTGGTTCCAGTCACATCAGTAGGCAACAGGTCTGGCGTACACTGAATTCGTTGAAACTGGCCATCAATCGAACGGGCCAGAGACTTGGCCAACAGCGTTTTGCCAACGCCAGGTACATCCTCCAGGAGGACATGCCCTCCTGAGAATAAAGCAACTAACACCAGCCGAATTGCATCAGCTTTGCCCACAACGGTGCGACTTAAATTCTGGGTCAGTCGCTCAACACTTTCTCTCATTACAGTATCAATCAGTTGTAGATCACGTTCGAGGCACAAATGCACGTCCTCCGCATCTATGATGACAGTGATCCTGGTTTTCGGTAGGTGCGAATCTACTGACTCTACGCTAGAGGTTAAAGATTTGGCTGAACAGGCTCAATGATGGGCTCTCTCGCCATCAGCGATCGCGCTTGGTCACAATCGGCTTGAATCTGAGTTTTGAGGGCGTCGAGCGACGGAAACTTTTGTTCAGACCGCAAAAACTCAACCAGTTCGACGCTCAGGGTATGGCCGTAGAGGTTGCCAGTCCAGTCCAGCAAATGAACTTCCACTGTTTGTTGCTGCCCCTCGACGGTAGGACGGTAGCCAATATTCATTACAGCAGGCTTTTGGTCTGGGAAAGCTGTACTGCTGACCTGGACATAGTAAACACCCAGTCGAGGCAAAAACTTTTCGGGTGGGATGCCGAGATTGGCCGTGGGAAACCCAATCGTGCGACCAATTTGTTGCCCTTGAAAGACTTCCCCCATCAGCATGTAGGGCCGCCCCAAGAGTTGATTGGCGCGGGTAAGGTTTCCTTGGATCAGAGCCTGTCGAATAGCGGAACTGCTAATGCGTTCGCCCGCACAGGTATAGAGCGGCACGACTTGCACCGTGACACCGTGGGAGGCAGCGATCGCCTGTAGATCTGCCGTTGTCCCCGATCGCCCCTGACCAAAGCAAAAGTCTTGCCCAACACTGACATAGCGCACCTGGAGCTGCCGAATTAAAATCTCTTCGACAAACTGCTGGGGGGTAAGCTGGGCTAAGGCTTGGTCGAATGGCAGCAGGACCAGCTGTTGGACGCCCAGGGCTTGCAGATATACCTTTTTTTCGGGGAGGGGGGTCAACAGGGGGCGACGCCGACCCGAAAAGAACTCTTGAGGATGCGGCGCAAAGGTGACGACTGTAGAATAGGGCCGCTCCAGCAAGGGTTGGACCTCCAAACTACGCTGGGCTACACCATCCCGTAGAGGAGTCACGGCAAAAGCAGGGTCAACCTGAGCCGTTGGCAAAACTGGAGCGATCACACGCTGGTGCCCCCGATGGATGCCGTCAAAGTTTCCGAGGGCAACGAGGGTTGGTGTTTGGACTGTTGATAGCGAAGAAGTGACCCACACGCTTTACATTTTGACACACCAGAGTAGCGTTCTCGTCATTATTGCCTAAACTTTATTGCCTAAACTTTATCGGCTAGGCAGATATTGGCTAGGCAGAAACTTTTGCTTCTGGTGCAGGTTCGGGTAGAGGTGAGGTGGATGGAACCAGATCAATTTCCAATCCTTCCCAAGCGACCAGACTCTCCGGAAACTGTCGGGCGGTATCTTCTTTGACCTGATCCATGAAGTCATCATTGTGAAGGGGATCATGGTGAAAGATAACTAGCTTTTTGACGTTGGCGGCGATCGCCACTTTCACCGCCTCTTGCCAAGTAGAATGGCCCCAACCAATCTTGCTAGATTTTTCGGAGTAGTATTCGTCGTTGGTATAGGTCGCGTCGTAAATCAGAACATCAGCATTCCGCGCCAGCCACAACACGTTTTCGTCGAGGCGATCGGGGAAATGTTCAGTATCCGTTACGTAGGCTGCTGACAGACCTCGCCAGTTGACCCGGTAGCCCACTGCTTCGCCCGGATGGTTGAGCAGAGCGTTTTCAACCACAATGTCGTCAACCTGGACAGACTCACCCACCTCTAGATCATGAAAGCTTAGATCGGCTCCCATAATCTGGAGCGGCACCGGGAAGTTGGGATGGAGCATTTGGTCGTTGAGACGCTGCTCAATCGTAGACCCGTTGGGGGCGATCGCCCCATAGATCCGAAATCGATTGCCTTTGACAAACGCAGGCACGAAAAAAGGGAAACCCTGAATGTGGTCCCAATGGGAATGGGTGAAAAACATATGCACATCCAGAGGCATATGAGCCAGGAGAGTTTGCCCCAGCACTCGCAGACCCGTCCCACCATCAAAGATGAGTCGGTGTCCCCCTACCCGCATTTCTATACAAGAGGTATTGCCGCCGTACCGCACTGTTTCTGCACCTGGGCAGGCAATGCTTCCTCGCACACCCCAAAATTTCAACGTAAATTGGTTCTGCATGTTAGACATGAGTGCATTCCGCCGGATCTGATTGAGTCTCAAAGGATGAGTCTCATTCCTAAGCCTCTACTACCTTCATCTTAGTTAACCCGGATTTGGTAAGCATTGTGCCAGGAATAAAGCTGATGTTTCAGATTGGTAGAAATCTTTACAAGGCACCCGTACTCAAAATTCCCTGAGTTGATTATGAGACACTTCCACCGAAGTTGGATCTGTAATGTCTGCTGAATATCTCTGAATCTATCTCATCCAGTGTAAAAGCTGCATCTACATCTGTCTTGACCTATCTTTTGATGGCGGCTCAAATTTAGCCTAGGATGGAGATAATCAGGTGATTTTTGGGGATTCTGGCAGATTCTTAAGAAAGACGAGACGGGGAGGAATGAGCACCCGAAAGTTGCAGATGCCAGTCTTGGAGGTTGACCAGACCGGAGCCACAGGTGAGGTTGTATTGCAGCGGTGTGACCGTGATGTAGTTTTGGCGGATTGCCTGCACATCGGTGACGGTTTGGCGAAATTGCTCTAATTCAACGCCAGCCGCCTGAATCATCGGCATCGCTGCAACCTCTAGCTCAGACTCGTCTATGTCTTCTAACACTTCTCCAGCTAGCCAGTAGTAGGTTTTGCCTCTGGGGTCCACTCGCTTCTCAAACACATCGAAGTAGCGCCGAATGCCCTGACGTGTCACAGCCACTCCAGCCAGCTCATGTTCAGCGACAGCAGGCACATTGACATTAAGCAAGGTGGGCTGGGGAAAGGGGTGCTTTTTGAGCTGAGCGACGAGAGTGACGGCAAAGTTGGCAGCAGGCTGAAAATCTTGACTCGAAAAGCTAGCTAGGCTAAAAGCAACGCTCGGAATGCCCTCAATCACGCCTTCCATGGCCGCCGACACTGTCCCTGAGTAAAGCACATCGGTTCCCAGGTTGGCTCCGTGGTTGATCCCTGACAAAACAGCATCGGGAGGGCTATCTACTAGGGTTCCTAAGGCTAACTTGACGCAGTCGGATGGAGTGCCCGAACAGGCCCAGGCGTTGACGCTGGGTTCAAATACAGATTCTATTCGCTCTGCCCGGATCGGCTTGTGGAGGGTCAGGCCATGCCCGGTGGCCGAGCGTTCTCGATCAGGGCAAACCACCGTTACCTCGTGGCCTGCGATCGCCAACGTATTGGCCAGGGTGCGAATACCTAGAGCAAAAATACCGTCGTCGTTACTAATCAAGAGATTCATGCCATCACCTGCCCAAAAACAAACCAGAAGGGAGTCCACCCACCAGTTTAGGAGCCACTGGGTCGAAGCAGGCAGATTGGTTCGATCAGCAGATTCCAAACCGACGGCGGAACCCCGTAAACTGGTAGAAGTGGATCCGGATATATCCGTTGACCAAAAATAATGGGATACAAGCCCCGTCCTTATAGGACGGCTTTTTGATACAATAATGGTGGTTGAAATACCCACCTCATCTTGCAGCGATATACCAGCCATAGGCTGTGAAACCGGGACTGGGACGGTAAGAGGG
>JBGTGR010000046.1:0-22926 GCA_041746655.1 Elainellales cyanobacterium
TCCCCTCACTTCCTTCTCGTTGTTGCGAGTGAGTGTAGAGGAAGGTGCCGAAGTTGAGTGAGAATTACCTGCCGAAGTTAAGTGAGAATTGGGTGCCGAAGTTAGTTGAGAATCGGGTGCCGAACTTCGTGCGATTTTGCACTACATCCACATCATAAAAAAGAGCAGCAGATGGAGAAGACCAACCGCTGCGCTTGAGATTTTTTCAAGAACGGTCGGATCTAGCTAAATCCGACCGCTTTTTAAATTAATCGGCTGAATCAGTTTCAGTGTCCTGACCTGCTGTGATGGTTTCAGGCTCGGAACCCGCCAAGTTGACTTTGAAAACCCGATGACGCTCTTCTTCAACCTTGGGCAACGTCAGGGTGAGAATGCCATCTTTGAGATCGGCTTTGACCTGATCATTGTGGACTTGAGTGGGAAGTGGAATAATCCGACGGAAGCTGCCATAGCGGAGTTCAGAGCGGAGATGCCCTTTCTCTTCTGTCCGTTTCTCGTAGCGGTGTTCACCTGCGATCGCAACGGCATCTGGCATGACTTGCACATCCAAGTCTTTCGCATCTACGCCAGGAACTTCAGCTTTCAAAATCAGATTCTCATCGGCGTTTTGCAGTTCGACTGCAGGAATCCAGCTTCCCTCTACCGTCGGAGCCAGATCTGAATTGTCGCGGTTGTTCGACTCTAAATCGTAGAAGAGACGATTCATCTGGCGGCGAATCATTTCCATTTCACGGAACGGATCCCAACGAATGAGTGCCATAGATGACTTACCTCCTAAACTCACGATGGAATACATTGTGGAGAGATGAGTAAGCGGAGTAGACAGAAATTGATAGGCTGATATTGATTTTTCTCTTGACGTTTTCTGCCTGCTATCTTCCGCTGTCTACAGTTATTAATATATTCAATTCTTAGATTGGAAACAGTGAGGCAAACCGTAAATCTCTAGTTGTACTTGCCGTATTTTGAGTAGAGATTTGATCGGAAGGGAGATTAACATCAACTCCAAGCTTTTGAAAGAACTTGGGTAACATTTTTTAAAGTCATCTCACGAAGAGGAGGCAGAGGTTGGTTTGCGGCCCCGTCCGGCTCGAATCATCAAGCCTGGTATGCCTTGCTCTTGATAGCGTTTTACCCAAGCATAGATCGTGTCTGGATCGCGGGGTTTTAGCAACCCAAATTGAGCCACCTGCAGTCCTGATGTGCCATCGGCAATTTTCAACAAGGCAGCGGCTCGTTCGCGCACATAGGGACGCGGGTCGTGGTCGCGGAGGTCCGTTAACTCCTGGCGTTGCTCAGGTGCCAAAGCCAGTCGAATCGATCGTCGAGTCATTGGCGGAAGGGATTGGCTACGCTTACCCCCTCTATAATGGCTGAATCAAATTCTAGAGCGCTAGCCCTGGGGCCATGAGGCTTCTTTCGAGAGGGCTAGAACAACGTCGGGGCAATAATCTGACGAAATTTGTCGAAAAATGAAGCGTTCTTCGGAAAACCGTTGGAGTATGGCCCAAACTATATCCTATGCAATCTATTCACAGCCTTAATAAGTTGTTGCGAAAATCCCTAACGTCATGCTGAGTTCTCAAGCGCTAGGCCAGCTGTTGCGACAGCTCGATCAGCGCAGCTACAAGGCCTATAAGCAAATTCAGGGCAGCTACCAATTTCCTGGCTTCGTGCTGATCATTGATTATGTGCAGGGCGATCCGTTTGCTGCGCCCAGTCGCCTCCGGGTGCAGGTGCCGCAAGCTGGGCAGGGAGGGGCAGGCTTTCCTAAGTTTCTGTACGCATCTCGCAGCCGTGAGATTGCGCTGCGAGACTATTTGACGCGGCAGTTTGATCGGGTGGCTTCTCAACTTCGGGAGCGCCGGGGGAGTGGCAAGAGCGGATTGATGGCGATCGCCTCCCCCACCCAACAAGTCTTAGAGCGCAACGCCTTGCTAGTCTCAGACGATCAGGTTGAGGCGCGTTTTGTGGTCGGTTTGCCAGCTAGAGGTCGGAGTATTTTAGGTGATCAGGCTGCTGAATTGTTGTGTGAAGATCTGCCTCAGATTGTGGCGCGATCGCTCCAGTACACGGCGCTCAATGCTGACGCCATTCAGCACCATGTTGAAACGGTGGAGGATGCCGATGGGCTTCGACAACAGCTAGCCAACCAAAGGCTGGTGACTTTCATTGCCGACGGAGCCATTTTGCCGCGTCGAAGTGGAGTAGACGATCGCCCCTTGCTAGAGCAGGCTTTGCCGTTTCAATCTCCAGAATCGCTGCGGGTTGAGCTAAATCGCCCCAATGCAGGCAAGATCACTGGAATGGGCATTCCTCAAGGGGTAACACTGATTGTCGGGGGCGGTTATCACGGCAAGTCAACGCTGCTGAGTGCGATCGCCCACGGCATTTACAACCATATTCCAGGGGATGGTCGAGAAGCCGTCGTGAGCGATCATACGGCGGTCAAAATTCGAGCTGAAGATGGACGCAGCATCGCGGGGGTGAATATCTCACCGTTCATTAACCACCTGCCCCTAGGGCGTTCTACTATCCAGTTCTCAACTGAGAATGCCAGCGGCAGCACATCCCAAGCGGCCAACATCATGGAAGCGCTGGAAGTGGCAGCGAAGGTGTTGCTCGTGGATGAGGATACGTCTGCTACTAACTTTATGATTCGCGATCGCCGCATGCAGGCCCTCATTGCTAAAGAGCAGGAGCCAATAACGCCTTTTGTCGACAAAATTCGCCAGCTTTATGCAGATTACGGCGTTTCATCTGTTTTGGTGATGGGCGGCAGCGGAGACTACTTTGAGGTAGCCGATACGGTTATTGCCATGACAGAGTTTGAGCCGAGTGATGTGACTGAGCAGGCTCGGGCGATCGCCGCTCAATATGCCACCCATCGCACCCCTGAAGGCGGAGCCTCTTTTGGTGTCATCCATCCCCGCATTCTTCAGGCGAAACGGCTAGACGCCAAATTTCACCCAAAATTTCACTCTAAACACTCCAAAGACTCTCAAGATAATCCGAGAGGTCCGAAGCTCAAGGTCCGTGATGTCAACGAACTCATCTTTGGTGCAGAAACGATAGATCTTTCTGCTGTCGAACAAATCCGAGAGGTGGGGCAGCTACGGGCGATTGGGGCTGCGGTTGCCTATCTCCAGCAGCACTACCTAAACGGTCGTCGCTCTCTTCCTCAGATCATCGATGCGGTCATGGCCGATCTGGAAGCGGGAGGACTAGACATTTTGACCCATTCCCCCCAGGGAGATTTGGCCGCCTTTCGTCCTTTTGAGCTGGCCGCCGTGGTCAACCGCCTGCGATCGCTAGAAATTTGATCGAAAAGTACACAAGTTGCAACAAAAGAAAACATATTGAGAAAGTGGGGTGAGCGATCGCCCGTCGTCTTCCCTTACAAGGCCTCTAAATATTTCAGCAAGTCCGCCATCTCTTTAGGGCTAGGCTGAAACTGAGGCATAGGGGGCGTTTGACCACTAGTGACCTGCTTGATTAAACCCACTCGAGATTTGCGATCAGAAATGTTGTGTAAACTTGGCCCCACTCGGCCATCCGCATACTGGCCGTGGCAGCTAGAGCAGTTCATTTGAAAGATTGCCTGCCCCTGAGCAGGATCACCTGTGAGGGACAAAACCTCTTTGACATAAGGATCAGAGTGCCGAAACTGGTAAAGGCCCAAGACGGCCAATAAAACTGCAAACAAAACCGCCAGAATCGTCAGAGCAATTCCTTGAATGACAGAGTCGGCGCTAGGGAGCTGATTATCCAAAAGTTCTCTAGCCAAAAATCAACGTACAAGGAAGTTTTCATTAAATAACATAGCTTAAAATTATTGACTTGGCTTAATCAAACCTTCGCATAGATAATAAAAGCTGTAAGTCAGGCTAGCCATAGCATCAGTGTCAAAAAACCGCTCTCTTTTAGCATTTCTCCATGAAGCCTCAATAAGCCAGTATTATGAGAGGCAGGTGAAAAACGTTAAATTTGCTAAAATCCTAGTCAACATCAAGGAGATCGAACCGTGGTAGAACCGTTGCTTTCTGGCATTGTCTTGGGTTTAATTCCCGTGACACTGGCTGGTTTGTTTGTAGCTGCTTATCTACAGTATCGGCGCGGTAACCAGCTAAATCTCTGAGGGAATGGGTTCTAGCTCCCAACCCGCTTGTTAAATCAAATCTAGCTCTACGGCTCTCCTGGATTGCGATCGCAGGAGAGATTTTTTTTAGTATTCCCCACGCCTTGACCAAATTAAGCAGGGCAAAAGAAAGTCAGCGCTGTGTTGTTGTAGATTTTTTGCCCACAGACTTCTAGTCCGGCGATCGCCTCAAACGGAGGATGTTTGGTGTGATGCTCGACCGCGAGTTCTCCGGAGGGGGTCAAAAGCTGAGATTGGGCGATCGCCCCTAACACGGGCAGATAAAGCCCGCTGGCGTAGGGGGGATCAAAATAAATTCGGTCAAACTGCTGTCCTGCAAGGGTCGGCAATCGCTTCAGCACATCGCCCCGCATCAACTGAAATGTCTGCTCCGGCTGAGCCACCTGCTGCCAGTTTTGCTGAATCACCGCGCAAGCTTTTCCCGCTTGCTCAATTCCTACTACCCGCGCAGCACCGCGACAGAGGGCTTCTGCTCCCATTGCGCCCGTCCCGGTGCAGAGATCGAGCCAACGACAGCCCTCAATTTCTCCTCGCCAAATATGAAACAGGGCCTCCCGGACCCGAGCTGGGGTGGGACGAGTTTCCTGTCCAGGAATGGTTTTGAGCTGGCGGTTGCCGTAGATGCGGAGAGACATGCTGACTTAAACCCCAACCGCAACTTGTTTCCGACTGACCAAGTTGACGAAGTTGGCCAAGATTTGCAGACCCGCCGTAGAGGATTTTTCGGGGTGGAACTGGACCGCCATCAGGTTATCGCGGGCGATCGCCGCTGTTACGGTCTGGCTACCGTGGGTGATGGTGGCCGCATTGAAGGTTGGATCGGTGGGAGCCGCGTGGTAGGAATGTACGAAATAAACCCACGGATCAACCGAAAGCTGTTGCCAGAGTGCTAAGTCGGGTTGAGTCAGCTCTAGTTGGTTCCAGCCCATGTGGGGAATCGTGATGCCAGGTTCGGGGCGGAAGCGTCGTACCATCCCAGGCACAATACCCAACCCAGGTTCATGGCCTTCTTCACTGCCTTCAAACAAAATGTGTAGCCCCAGGCAAATTCCTAGGAAAGGTTTGCCACTGGCGATCACATCTTTGATGGGTTGGATCAGGTCACGCGATCGCAAATGTTGAATGGCCGGATCAAAGGCTCCCACACCGGGCAAGACCACTGCATCGGCTTTTTCTAGATCCTGCACCGCGTCTGTAATCAGCGGGATTGCCCCGGCTTTCTCTAGTCCTTTACAGGCAGAGTGAAGGTTGCCCATATCATAGTCTATGACCGCAATTCGTGTCATTCCCCAACCTCCCAGCAAATACATTTCATATCATAGGCTCATGGTAGCTAAAACTGTATTACTCACGTCTTTCACCACCTGGGAATCTCACCACATTTCCAATTCTTCTGATGATTTGCTGCTAGAAATCCTCAAGACCCACCCTCCCACCTCATTTCACTTTCTGCGGCAGTTGCCCGTTGATTTTGAGCTAGCGCCACAACAGGCGATCGCCAAATTTCAAGAACTCCAACCGGATCTGATCATTTGCTGCGGCATGGCCGAACATCGGACCCAACTTAGTGTTGAATCTCAGGCCGTTCTTGACGAGAAAATTCTAACCACTCCCATTGATATCGCAGCCTTAATTGCTGGACTCACCTGCACCGAAATTAGCCATGATGCTGGGAGGTTTGTCTGTAATCGGCTGTATTACGATTTACTTGATCATGTTCTTGAACATGATCCTCAGCGAGGTTGCTTGTTTGTTCATGTTCCGGTCTTGACAGATCACAATCGAGAGGCGATCGCCACCGATTTTCAAATTATTTTACAGCGGCTCACCGTGACAGATCTAGTAAGCCATTGCTAGCTCAATTGCACCACGGCCCGATCCTCTAATAGCATTCTTGCCGTGAGCAAATCCTCTACCGTCACGCGCAAGAACCGCTGTTCATCCACCCAAAACAATACCTTAATGCGATCGCTGCCTGGATATCCGGGCGGATCAAGCTGGGCAATGCTGCGGGCTTCAGGCTGATCGTTGAGCGGTTGCACCTGGGTTTGACCAGTGGAGAGCGAGCGAGTCACGAGGCGATCGCCATCAAAAAAAACTTCCGTCCCACCCGTTTCTACACCCAATTCGCCAATGACCAATTCGAGATTGGGTTGGTTTTCGGACGAAGCTCCCAACAGTAGCTCCACCGGATTGGGCATTGGGTAGGGTTGTCCTTCTGGAATGATCGAGTGCCAGCCGTGCCGATTGTTGCGACGGTCCCAGTAGCGAATGCCGTAGCTGTGGTAGAGAAAATCCTTCAGCTCAAGGCCCTGACCAATTTGGAGAGCACCTTGGGCGATCGCCTCAAAAGGTCTTTCAGAACGAATCTTGTCAGGCGTAAAGTATTGCTTCACCCAATCTTGCACCGCTGGGATTTGGGCTGTACCACCGACTAGCAAGACCGCATTAATATCTTCGGGTTCTAATCCCTGGCGTCGGGCCTGCCGCAACACTTGAGACATTGCTTCATCTAGACGTTCAAAGAATTGATTTTCTTGCAGGATAGTATTGAAGCGATCGCGATCAAGCTGTAATTCATAGCTTTCCAACGTTTCATCATTGAAATAGACTTCCGTGGCCTCTACCTGCTCCGATAGCTGAACCTTGAGCCGTTCTGCCAACCGCAGCGTTAAAGCTGTGGTGGTTAAGCCCTGTGTTTTAGCAAAGTAGTCTACCAACCAGTGATCAATATCGGCCCCACCCAAATTTTGACCCGCTTTTGCCAATACTCTAGCTACCTTGGGGCGCTGTCCCGACTGTTCGGCCA
Source organism: Elainellales cyanobacterium (assembly GCA_041746655.1). GTDB lineage: Bacteria > Cyanobacteriota > Cyanobacteriia > Elainellales > Elainellaceae > JBGTGR01. Next base: position 6,969 of record JBGTGR010000046.1, read on the forward strand.
TCATCTTTTGGCCCCACTTTAAAATAAAGCCGAGGGGCTTGGTGCCCGTTCCGCTGCTATCCAATTGCACCAGCGAGAGATCCAGGGTGCCGCCGCCAAAGTCAATCACCAGCAACTTTTCCTGATCAGCTAGCCCATATCCCAACGCAGCAGCGGTCGGTTCATCCAACATCCGCACCTGCTCTACGTTGAGCGACTCGCACACGCCCCCCAACCAGTGACGGTAAGCCTCAAAGCTATCCACCGGAACCGTAAAAACCAACGATTTCAGATCCGGCTCGCTCGCCTGAAGCTGCTGTAGCAACTCAGCTAAAAACCATTGCCCAACCTGCTCAAAATTGACCGTTTGCTCATCCAACTCTGGCATGAATCCCTGCACATCCGTCCCGATGCCGCGCTTGAAGTTACGGAAAAAGCGGGGATTGTTGCTTAGATCTAGACCGCGATCGCGCACCGCCTGCCCTACAACTATTTTGCTTTGGCGAGCTTCCTCGACATAAACCAGACTAGGAATCAGCGGTGGGTTTTGTCCCAAACGCATTGAAAGCCCTGGTAGGTTGAGTGTTTCGGGCTGTTGCGTCACAGGATTCCAGCGAGCAATCACCGTGTTGCTGGTGCCAAAATCAATGGCGTAGGATGCAGTTTGAGCAGGAGTCGTCATATCTCATTCAACGTGCGTTTAATCTCATCTTCTCAGGCAACAGGCCATCCGGGATCACCCAAGTTGATGGCGAGGAGAAGGAAGCCATGCAGAATTGATCAAAGTTTGTCAGCGGTGCCCAAACAACAACCAAACGCCTCCTAGCGCCACCAATACCCCTAAAATCGCTCTGGGGCTGACCCTTTCTCCTAGCCAAATTGCCAGCGGAATCACGAACAGCGGACTTGTCGCGCTCAAAGCCTGAGCAATTCCGGCCTCTGTGAATTTGAGCGACGTTTGCTGTAGCCAAATTGCCAAATAGGTACTAGCAAAGGCCGTCACCGTCACGATCGCCAGCAACTTTCCCGATCGCAATGCCTTTAGCCCCTGCCATTCTTGTCGCTGCAACATTAGCCAGATTAGCAGCACCAGCACCCCTGCCGAAAGTCGAACCAGCGTACTCCAAAGCGGACTAATCTCAGTTCCGGCCAAGGCCGCCCTCGACATCACCGCGCCACTTGCCTGCCCCAATGCCGCGATCGCCCCGCAGCCAATCCCCCGCAGCGGCTGCGAGACCACTCGTTGCGTCACCGGAACCCGCTCAATCACGACCCATGCCACACCCACAATAGTGAGGCTAATGCCAACCCAGGCAATTGGATTCAACCTTTCTTGCAAAAAGATGAGCGCCAAGAATGCGGTCAAGGGTGGCGCAAGTGCCTCCATCAGCAATGCTCGTCTAGCGCCTAGACAATTTAAAGCTTCAAAAAAAGCAGTATCTCCAAATCCAATGCCAATGATGCCACTCAACGTGAGGAGGGCGATCGCTCCTGGCGGCACAGTTTGGACTAGACTGCCTTGCCAAACCAGAGTCAAGACAATGAACCCCAGCGCAATCCCACCTTTAATAAAATTGAGAGCTAGCGGCGGTAGTTGACGTCCTACCCCTGTATAGATTACAGAGGCGATCGCCCAAATCAATGCCGCACTTAATGCCGCCAGTTCCCCCCGAAAATTGGCAACTAAAGAACTCAACACTTGGGTCACACTCAATGATTGAACAAGGTATGCAAAAGCTGAGCCGTCTGCTGTGGCTCCACCAAGGTATTGGCACACAAAATTCCAGAGGCGGCCACCGCAGGCACCCCAATTCCTGGCATCGTGCTGTCACCCACTCGATAAAGTCCGGCGATGGGGGTATGACAACTGGGAAACATGCCCTTCCCAGCTGCGATCGCTGGCCCATAGGTGCCCTGATGTCGCCGCAAGTAATGGGCATGGGTGAGGGGTGTGCCAATTAGCTCCAACACAATTCTTGATCTCAAATCGGGAATTACTTTCTCTAGTGCCCGAAATAAAGGCTGCGATCGCTCCAGTTTTTTTGACTCATACGCTCCATCTCGCTGCCAGCCTGCGTAAGGCTCTAGCGTGTAGGCATGAACCACATGATGCCCAGCAGGAGCCAGATTGGCATCCCACACCGAGGGAATTGAAATCATGCAAGTATTGCCTGGTTCGGTCAAATCGCGATCGCCATCATGCAGCACCACATGATGTCCCGTTAGATCTTCAAGACCGTCAGCACGAATCCCTAAATGTAAATGCATAAAGCTATCTACCGTGGGCATTTCTAGTCCTTGCTGGCGATCGCGCTCTGGTAAATCTTCTGGCTTTAGCAAATGGTGATAGGTATCCCACACCGTCGCATTTGAAATCACTACAGGCGCAGTTAATGTTTCGCCATTGCGAAGCCGCACGCCTGACACCTGGCCATCTTCTACCAAGATTTGCTCGACATGGGCCTTGAGCCGTAGCTTTCCACCCCAGCGCTCCAATCCCCGCACTAGCGCCTGCACAATTGCCCCACTACCGCCCACTGGGTAATCAACCACCGAGTGCGATCGCTCCCCAAACATAAATGCCACTTCGGGAGCCACCGTTCCGTGAGCCTTTAAACCCGATAGCAAAAAGCACTCTAGATCAATCAGTCGCCGCACCCACGGATCACGCACCGTCTGATCCACTAAATCTCCCACCGAGCTTTGAATGACTCCTAGCTGGGGCAGCAGCCTCAAAACCTCCCACGGGTAGCGGCTGAGCAACATCAGCATCAGCTTCCAATCGGCTCGTAGCGCCAGCGTCGGAATGCCTCGTAGCCCCGCATAGAGACTCAGAAACTTTTGCTCTAGGTGGGCCAACTCTTGCGCGCCTTGGGGTGTAATCTGGGCAATCTCGGCTCGATATCGGGCGGCATCACCGTGGACCGGGAATATCCTATCCGGAAAATGATATGTTCCCAATGGATCATAAGCAATGGCAGTCACAGTTTCTCCCAACACCTCTAGCACTTGTCGCAACGGGTTAAGGGAGCTGCGATCGCCCAGTCCACAATAGAAAGAGGGACCCGAATCAAAGTGGAAGCCTTGCCTTGAAAAGCTGTGAGCTGCCCCACCGGGAATTGTGTGGCTTTCACAAACCACCACCCGCCGCCCGTAGCGAGCCAGCAGCGACGCTGCAACCAACCCCCCAATTCCACTGCCAATCACAACCACGTCAATATCGTGCATAGGTTGCTTGTCTTCGTCAATATGGTTAACTGCCCCCTGCGATTGTAACGAGTTCTCCCCTCTCACGTTGAGTTCACTTAGTTGAGTCCACTTAGTTGAGTCCACTTACATCTACCCTGACGTCATCATGAGCGATCGCCCCCTATCTATCATGAACACCTTTACATCCTGCATCCCCGAAAAAACCCATCATTTCACGACTCCACCCACTCATCCACCCGCCCATCCCCTCTTCGCTGGCCACTCGGAGCCCGCATCCTTTCAAGCCTGTCTGGCTGACTCAGAACATGCCCCAAACATGTTGCCCTCTAGCGAGTCTGCGTTGCCACCGTGGATTAACCTGTTGCCGATGGGAGTGCTTTTGGTTTCCCCACAGCTAGAGCTGGTCTACCTCAATCATCAGGCCCAGATCCTGTGCCAGCAGATCACCACCCCAGCACAGCCGCCCCAACCGCTGCCATTGATTCTCGAACAAGTCTGTCATCAACTGCTAGAGCGCGCCGATCCCGAGACCGCCCTCATCGCAGAATACTGGGCTTCCGAGCACTTGCACTTGCGAATTCAGGCCCAGTGGATGCACCTGCCGCCTCACCCTTCATCAGCCCATCTGTGGAATCGCCACCTATTGCTGCTGCTCGAAAACCGCCGCGAGATGCTCCAGAAAGAGCTTTGGCTTGAGCAACAGAAGTATGACCTAACCGAACGAGAATCGGAAATTTGGTCACTACTGCGTCAAGACTACAGCTACCGCGAAATTGCCAGCTTGCTCCAAATCAGCCTTAACACGGTGAAAACTCACGTCAAAAATGTTTACGCTAAAAAGCGCAGCCATCAAGGCCGTGAGAAACTGCTGATTTTTTGAGGATCATGTCTCGATCTGTGCCAGAGTCTCCAGAGCCTATCGTTACCTACAGCCCCGCTTATACGCTGGTGCCTACCTACGAATGCTTCAATCGCTGTACCTACTGCAACTTTCGCGTCGATCCGGGTAAAGATACCTGGCTCCCACTGAAGGTTGCAGCCCAACAGCTCCAGCAACTCAAAGCTCAGGGTGTGATCGAAATTCTGGTTCTCAGCGGAGAAGTGCATCCCCTCAGTCCTCGTCGGGCCGAGTGGTTTCAGCACATTTACGAGCTTTGCCAACTAGCCCTGTCGCTAGGCTTCTTGCCCCATACCAACGCTGGGCCGCTCACCCTGGCAGAGATGGCACAACTGAAAACAGTGAATGTTTCGATGGGGTTAATGGTCGAGCAAGTCACACCTGCCTTACTGCAAACCGTTCATCGTCATGCCCCTAGCAAAGTTCCAGCACTTCGTCTTGAGCAGCTAGAACAGGCCGGAGAGCTACGGATTCCGTTCACCACGGGTCTGCTCTTGGGCCTCGGTGAAACCCCATCAGACTGGCAGGAAACCCTGGGGGCGATCGCCCAGATTCATCAACGCTGGGGTCATATTCAAGAAGTGATTTTGCAACCCCACAGCCCTGGACAACAGCAAAGCTGGCCAGGAGAGGCTTTTCAGATTGGGAAATTGGTGGAGGTGCTGGCGATCGCCCGCCAAATCTTGCCCGTAGACATCGTGCTGCAAATTCCCCCTAACCTGATTCCGACACCAGAGTTACTACTGGCCTGCCTACAAGCCGGAGCTACAGATCTGGGCGGCATCGGTCCCAAAGATGAAGTCAACCCCGACTATCCCCACCCCCACGACCAAGCCCTCACCGACCGACTCAACCAGGCTGGCTGGCAGCTCCATCCTCGCTTACCCATCTATCCTCAATACGACCACTGGCTACCCGATCACTTGCAAACGCAAGTCAAACAAACACGCAACTGGCTAGAGAGAACACGACTTGCTAGAAAACCGTAGATCGAGATTTGAGATTTGAAAGAAAAAATAGAAAGGTAGAAAGGAGCAACTGGCAAGGAAAGATTTGTAAGGGGCGATCGCTAATACCCTGTCGCCGCATAATTCATTTGATGCTCAAAGGCCACCCGCTCAACCCGCGTCTGAACTCGACCATCCGGATAAAGCTCCAATAGACGGAACCCTGGCTGCATCTCATCCACCGCAAACTGCAAACTGTTGGGCTTAAACTGCACACAGGTCGATGGCGTTCCCAAATAGCAAACCCCTCGCCGCTGATGCTCAAACTCTTGATGAATATGGCCAAACAACACCAGCTTGACCTGCGGATGGCGATCGATCACCGCAAACAAAGCCTCCGTATTGCGTAGCTTTAAGGTATCAATCCAAGCAGAACCCACCGCGAACGGAGGGTGATGTAGCGCAATCAAAGTGGGCAGATCAGGAAGTATCTGCAACTGTTGATCCAGCCACTCTAGGCTTTCAGCCGACAATCGACCATATACGGTCTGAGGTACAGCCGAATTCAACAATAAAAAGTTCCACCCTTGGCGTTGAAAAGCTTTCTCTGCAGAAATCAACTCTGTCTGCAACACCTCCTGCATCGTGAGTAGCACATCATGATTACCAGGTACCCAAACCGCAGGAATACCCAGAGGTGCCAACATCCTCTCCAACCGTTGGTAAGACTCAGGCGTTGTATCTTGTGATAGATCGCCAGTCAGTAGCAATAGATCGGGTTTGGGTTGCAGCGCACTGAGATGGTCGAGTGTGGCCTGAAGAGACTTCACCGTCGGCAAGCCCAGTAAGTCCTGATGTGGATTAGCGAACAGATGGGTATCCGTAATTTGGGCAATCAGAAGTGGAGGTGTTTGGGGCATAGGTTCAAAACGACGACATGGATCTCTCAAAACGCACAGAAAACTTGTTGAATCCAAAAGAATCAACCTCACGACCCTCAAGGCTGTAAGCCTACCTAGCCAACCGGATCATGAGAACGTGAAACACACAGGGCAGGGGGGACGATGCTAACCAGCCGCATTGTCAGAATACTTTCACATTTCAGCCGTAGTTGCGATCCAAGGCATTCCTTCTTGTGATTTTTATCACAAAAATATAGCCCTCCTCAGGAGATTTCCTGAGAACCCTCCGCCCAGGAGACGAGCATCGGCAAATAACCACCTCTCCTCTCAACTTCCGATCTAAATCGGACTCATTTCAGCGCTAAAATTTGGTATAGTAGTAATCCTGTTACACGGCGGCATAGCCAAGTGGTAAGGCAGAGGTCTGCAAAACCTCCACCCCCAGTTCGAATCTGGGTGCCGCCTTTTAAGAAAAGCTGGTACAAATCGCTCCCATAATCCTTTCCAGGAAATTATGGGAGCGATTTGATTTTGATATGGCTTCCAGCTTTTAGAGAAATTTGGGGCAGCTTGGGTAAGTTTTTGAGATAAATTTGAGATAAAAATTTGTTCAGAGAAATCTAGATGCAGTATAAGAGTACTAATTAGTTATAGTACTTGACTAGGAGGATGCTTCATATACTCTGATAGTCTCCGGAGAAGGGCCAGGAAAGGATCAGTCCAAATTCGAAATTCAACGGCAGACTTCAACTAGTTTTTTCGCACCCTATCGTTACGCCAACGGGTGAAATCAAGTCCAAACGCTTTTTTGTTACAACTGGACATGAGGAAGGTACCTTTGGAAGACAGCAGGTATCAGTACTAGCCGCCACTATTCAACGTGACATTGACTATGGTGAATTTGATGCCAGCTTGGTAAAGTACAAACCCACTGCTTCTTTATCAACCGTTGATTCACTTGCTCCAGCTCCAACTTCCCCACCCAAACTTGATCTCAGTGAGCTATGGGAACGCTACACCGAGTTTAAGAAACCTCAAGTTAGCCAGTCTACCTATGCAGTGGACTATCGGAAATATCGGAACTATATTGCCAAATTGCCAACCAGAGATTTAGAGGATGCGATCGCCATTCGAGATCATCTGCTAGCCAATCTGACTCCTGATGCTGCTAAGCGAACCTTGAAAAACATTAGTGCTTGTTGTGATTGGGCGCGAAAAAGTAAACTAATTGAGTCTAATCCTTTTTATGGGATTGCAAGAGATATCCGGATACCAAAATCAGAAATCGAGGAAGCTGAGATTAATCCATTCACCCAAGCTGAACGAGACGCGATCATTCACGCTTTCGAAAAGAGTAAGCTTTATAGCTACTATGCTCCCTTAGTTAAATTTCTCTTCTTCACAGGCTGTCGGCCATCAGAAGCGATCGGGCTTCAGTGGAAACATATCAACGAGCGATTTATTACCTTTGAACAAGCTGTTACCATTAGCACGAAAGGCTTGGCTCTTAAGGAGGGGTTGAAAACAGAAGCTCAAAGACGCTTCCCAATCAATACACAACTCAGGCATATTCTAAGTGAGATTCAGACTGAGATATGTGCTCCGGACGATTTTATCTTTAAGAGTAAAAAAGGTGGGTTTATCGACTTTGGCGACTTCCTGAATCATGCCTGGAGGGGTTACAAGAATCGACATGGAAAACAGATTGATGGAATTGTCACAAAGCTTGTTAAGCAGGGAACTGTCAGCGAGTATCGGAAACCCTATCAGTGCAGGCACACTTTCATTACTCTATGTCTTGAATCGGATATTGATGCAAAAGATGTGGCAAAGTGGGTCGGTAACAGTCCAGAAGTTATCTATCGCCACTATGCAGGCAATAAGCGTGACCTCCAGGTTCCCGAACTGTAAGTGAATGCCTGCTCATTAGGTATTCATGCTTTAGGGACTGATCCTATAGTTCTTCGGGTGCATCTAAACATCCCTCGGCGATCGCCCTAGCTCAGTTTGAGCACCTCTGGCAACCCACCGTCATTCCGGCACTGATTAATCAGGTGGATGGAGAGGAGTCGTAAACTGGAAAATACATGGATCTTTGCTACCTATCTACCTTGTAGAGGGCCCTATGCAGACTACTCACTGCCTATCTGTCCTTAAAGGGGTATTAGACGGTGGATAATTGCCTATCCACCGCAGACAGAGAGTATAGGCAGCCTGGATCGATCCAATAAATTGTTATACGGCTTCCATTCTCGGTGATGGCATATCGAAACGCTATCTGTCGGTGTTACAGATCAAACTCCATTTTGGCGATCGCTATAAAAATACAAGTAAAGTTGCTGTTAATAACTCGAAAAGTAGAAATAGACGGCAAAATTTGATGAATCAAAATTGCTCATCCATATCTTTCCCGAATCTTGAAACAGAGCGTCTTTGGCTTCGGCAGGCGACTCAGGAAGATGCTGAAGCTATATTTAGCGTTTTTTCTGACCCAAACGTGACTCAGTTTCATGATCTTGAAACCTTTACACACCTTGATGAGGCAGTAGGGGTAGTTGAGCGACGTGCAAGAGGATTTGACACTGGGCGTGGGATACGTTGGGGAATTGCTCATAAACCAAGCAACTATTTGATTGGTTCTTGCGGATTTACGTGGAACAAGGAAGCCAATGCTGCTGAGATTGGTTACGAGTTAGCTAGCCAGTTTTGGAGACAAGGCATCATGAGTGAGGCTTTGTGTGCCATTTTGAAATATGGATTTGAGGTAAAGGGAGTGCAATTTGTTACCGCAGAAATAATGTTAGACAACGTAGCTTCTAAAGGGTTATTAGAGAAATTGGGGTTTCAGAGCCAAGGGATATTTAGAGAGCGTGGTTTTTGGAAAGGGAAACATCATGATTTGGAAGAGTTTCGGTTGATTAGAGGTGAGTTTGCAGCCGTATAGCAACCCCAACGCAGCGGACAGCCGTGTTCGGCATCGCTAGGTAGCAAAGTCTTCTAGCTGCCGCTGATTGGGAACGTTATGTGGCTAATTAGTCGGTGAGGATACAGCCGCAAGTTTACCAGTTGGTGCTTAGAATTGAGGCGGTGTAAAGCTTTTGAGCGGGCGGTGTCTAAAGCTATTGGTGGGGCGATCGCAAGATGGTGTTAGAAACTAAACGGTTAATTTTGCGCTCAGCCAGAACGGTATGCCGCAAAATCTCGGCAAAGGCAGTAGCCGATTTTGTTGATAGAGTACTCAGAGTTGTAAGCCGGATTCATTAACACGGGGCATGATGAAAGTAAAAATCATTATTTTTGATGGGTTTGATGAACTTGATGCGATCGCTCCTTTTGAGGTATTGAAAACTGCAAAAGCAATGGGGGCTGACTTGCAAGCAGAACTCGTCACTCTAGATAGCTCCATGGAAGTTGTTGCAGCTCATGGATTGCGAGTTCAAGCTAATACCAAACTTGAAAGTGACCAGAAATTAGATATTTTGATTGTGCCAGGTGGAGGTTGGAGCAATCGTCCTACAAAAGGCGTATGGGCTGAAGCGCAGCGAGGTGAGATACCAGGAGCAATTGCTCGGTTGCACCAAAGTGGCACAACAATAGCATCCGTTTGTACAGGTGCCATGTTGGTTGCAAAAACAGGTCTTCTAAAAGGTCGTCCAGCAATTACACATCATGCTGCTGTAGAAGAGTTGAGAACGCTTGGGGCAGAGATTATCAACGCTCGCATTGTAGACGATGGCGATATTGTTACAGCAGGAGGTGTAACTTCCGGCCTGGATTTAACGCTGTGGCTAATAGAGCGATATTTGAGTCCTCAAGTTGCCTATGAGGTAGAAAAGGAAATGGAATATGAACGCCGTGGTACAGTCTGGCGACGATCAGTAACATAACAACTTGACTGGATCGCTCTGTTGGTAGAACTTGGTGTTGTTGCAACGGTTATTTGCCGCCACTTATCTTAGTTGTTCTGTCGCTGTGTGCAGTATTGACGTAACAGGAGCATTATGGAACAAGGCAAGGTTATCTTCCTCAACGGGACGAGCAGTTCGGGTAAATCCACTACAGCCAAGCTTTTGCAGCAGCGCTTGGATGAAGCATTTCTGCATGTGCAAATGGACGACTTTTTCAATATGGTTCCCGCTCAATACAAAGACGACATTGAAGTTTGCGGAAGGATGTTGGCTGGTTTTCATCACTCGATCGCAGCTTTAGTTAAAACCAATAACAACGTCATTATTGACCATGTTCTATTTCACGACATTTGGCTAAAGGAATGCATGGAGTTGCTGCGAGATAATGATGTGCTGTTCGTTGGTGTTCATTGCTCACTGCCAGAACTTGAACGTCGTGAAAAGGAAAGAGCAGACAGAGGCGAAGGTTGGGCGCGTGAGCAGTATGAAGTCATTCACACTAACAAAGTTTATGACGTTGAAATAGATACTTCCACCTCAACTCCGGAAGAATGTGTCGAGCAAATCATCGCTTTTTACAAGAATCAGCAGCCAAGCACATTCACTCTGGCCTAACAGTTGTCAATAGCAACAGACTGTAGGTGCTGCACCCGATCGCCTGCCGTCTGTGATCAGCGGAATATTGGGGTTGTGCGCTGGATCGAGCGAGTCTGACAAATATCCTATACCCTTGCCCTTACAGCGTTCGCATCAGCTCCGTGGTAACAGTATCAGCTGGGAAGAGACTTTCGATACGTAGCTCTTGCAGGGTAATGTCGCGAGGAGTGCCCAGAGTCGAGATGATCGTGAAAAAGCTCAGGCGCTGGCTGGCTTTGACAAAGGTGACAGGCAATACCGGCAATGCACTGCCAGAGGTCAGGCTAGCGGCGGCTGGGGCTGGTAGGTCTGCCTCTAGCGATCGCAACAGTTGAGTCGTCGGGCTGTCTACCGCTTCTCCTTGGGCCTCTTGCTGCAAGCGTTGAACCAACGAGCCTGCAATAGTTTCCCAATCTTCTACATAGGGCCGTAAGCCTTGGGGATGGAGCATCAGCCGCATCATATTTAGGGGCTGCTCGAAGTAGCTGAGGCGATCGCCCAGGAGCCAATCCATCAATTTCTGCGCACCCTGGTTGGCCTGCAAAAGCGTCCAGTAGCGATCCATCACCAGGGCTGGGTAAGGCTCTTGCTGGCACAGCATTGCCGCAATGGCCTGCTGGATCGGAGCCAGTTCTGGGGCTGACAGGTCATGCTCAGAGTAAACCGGCGCAAAGCCCGCTCCTGAGAGCATCACATTTTGCTGACGCAGCGGAACCGCCAGCACCGTAGCCAAGTGCAGCACCATGTCCCGGCTGGGCTGCGATCGCCCCGATTCTAAAAAGCTGATGTGCCGCTGGGACACCTCACTCTGGCAAGCTAGCTCCAACTGGCTCCACCTTCGTTGCTGCCGCCAGTGCCGTAGCAAGGCTCCGAAGGGTTTAACCTGCATTTCGGACAACAGACTCACGATGGCTATGACCTCTCAGGTAATTGATTTAATTATCTTAGCTGACCACCATAGGGAGTGTTCTACAACGGAAGTTAGCCATGTCTAACCTATCTGCATCTCAGCCGACTCAACCTGCCCATCCCTGGCTACAGGGGGTCTATCTAGGATTGGCGGTGGCAGGATCGCTGTTACCCTGGTGGTTTTTAACTCAGTTTTTGCAGCAGTCTGGAGTGAACCTGGAGGAGTTTTTTCGGCAAGCATTGGCCAATCCAGTGGCGATCGCCCTAGCCATTGATCTCATCATCTCAACCCTGGTGGTTTTCATTTGGGTCTGGGTAGAGTTACCCCGATTGGGCCTATCCCGCCGATGGTGGGCACTGTGCGTCATCGCCACCCTCGGCATAGGCCTCTCTTGCGGGCTGCCGCTGTTTCTCTGGCTTCGTCACCGCCACCTACCCCTCAACATCTCTGAGCACTGACGCTACAGATAAACCACAGATAAACCTTTGAAGCTTGAATTCTCGCCGCAAAGCTCAGAACTCACCATTCTTCTATTTATGTCTATCCTTAAGCTCTGGCTGCTCTGCACGGTCTTTCTTGCGGCTAAAATGTGGGCTAATGCGCTGGTGCAGGCTTACGTACGCTTCCGCTATCGGCAGTTTGTCAATCCTGAAGATGCCAGTCTGGTGGGGCAACTGATGGGTAAGCCGCGCCCCCCGGCGACCCAGGAACACCCGTTGGTGCAGCGGGCCGATCGCTGCTGGCGGAATGATTTGGAGAATATTCCGATGTTTTTGCTGGTGGCGCTAGGCTATGGGCTGTTGGGAGGCAGTTCGGGCTGGGGAGCAGTTTATTTGGGGATATTTGCGATCGCACGAATAGCCCATACGCTGTTTTACCTGGCGGGGCTACAGCCTTGGCGGTTTCTGGCCTATCTGCTGGGGGTGGGGACGACAGGAGCAGTGGCGGTTCACAGTCTTGCGCTGATTCTGAGCTGATAGTCCACCGCATACCTCGGCACCTCAAGCTGCCCCAGACACCGATCATCCGCTACCGGAGCTGCCGCCGTTAGTCGCAGCGGAATCTCTCCAGCCCACACCGGCAGCGCACAATCTTCCGGTGCATCAATCGGTGGGCCAGTGCGCACCTTAGCCGAAACTTCGGCAATAGGCAGGGCTAGTACTAGGGTTCCGACCATTTCCTGGGGATTGGGGGGACGCACCTCTGCCCAGCGCCCCGGCAACACATGGTCAGTAAACGCCCTTAGCGCCACCAGCTTTTCGGTCGGGTCATCCACCCGAGTGGCCGTGCCAAACAGCACCACCGAGCGGTAGTTCATCGAGTGGTGAAAGGCCGATCGCGCCAACACCAGCCCATCCAGCAGCGTCACCGTCAGACACACCTCCACCCCCTGATCGAGGGTGCGCAACATGCGGCTGGCGGGGGAACCGTGGATGTAGAGCTTATCTTCTAATCGGCCATAGGCGGTGGGAATCACAAAGGGCTGCCCTTCGACCACAAAGCCCAGGTGGCAGACCAACCCTTCATCGAGAATGTCATAGACCTGCTGGGGGTCGTAGCTGGCGCGCTGGGGAACGCGCTTAACTTGGGTACGAGGCGTGGGGGAGTTAGTCATGGTGTGGATGAGTAGCTGGGTGAATGGATGGCGTTAGAGATTGGCAGGGAGGTGGGCGATTAGGGCTGGGGTGGTGGGGTGGGTTTGTAGGGCGGTGATGATTTTGGGGTGGGGTTGGGGGTAGAGGTTGGGATAGTCGATTTCGCCAAGGTGGGGGCGGATGGGGAAAGCAAGCTGTTCGTGATTGCAGTGAAACTCTGCCTGCACGCCGGGTTTGTTGCCTCGGGCATCTAGACGCACCCAGCGGTTTAGCGCTGGCAGGTAGACGGCATTGAGGCCGTGTAGGGTAAATCGGTCGGGATGGGCGTCGTCGAACACCAATCGCTGGTAGCAAAAGCCGGTGGGAATGCCACAACTGCGCAGCAGTGCCGCCAGCAGATGGGATTTGGCAAAGCAGAAGCCGTGGCCCTGGTGCAAGACTTCGGCGGCGGTGCAGGTGACGCCCAGATCGCCAATGTCGTAGGTGTGGGAGATGCGATCGCGCACCCACTTGTACACCACCTTGACCTGCTCTGGAACGGAGGAAACGCCCTGGGTCAGAGATTTCGCCAAAGGCAAAATGCTCGGATGCTGCCAGTTAACCACCGCAGAGGGGGCAAGGTAGTCCGCCATCTGGTCGGAGTCTGGAATCAGAGAGAGAGTCATGGGAGTTCGGTTTTGTTTAGATCGAGTGCCATTAGATTGCTGTCGCCAAAGCCCAGTCGCTGGTAGAGCGGGCGGGCCTTGGGGGCGGCGTTTAGCACTACTTTGGTGCAGCCAATGCCCTGCAAATGCTCGACGGTGAGCTGGGTCAACCGGGTGGCAATGCCCCGATGGCGATACTCAGGCTCCACATAGACGCCCCAGATATAGCCGTACTGCCGATGGCTGGGGAACATAATCCACGGGTACAGCCCGTCGTACCGTTGCCCTCCGGCAGAGCCGATGATGGCCCCTTCTACCTCAGCGACAAAGGCTTGGTAGTGCAGGTGCTGGCGGGCGTGGGCAATGAACTCGGTGCAGAGGGTAGGCCACTGGGGCTGAATCACAGCGTCGGCCACACCCAGGTCGCGCCACATGCGGTAAAAGTGCTCGGCAATCACCTCGTCTTCCTGGGGCGTAGCGGCTCGAAAGTTCACGGCAGGGGATGTCTCCATAGGGGCCTTCATTCGGCTATCCGGTCAGCGAAAATAACCGTAATTGCAACTGTTCGTTTAGCATAGGCAGCAGATTGGCGATCCACAAGAGCCAATTCAGACACAAACTACCAGTCCACTTGGCCTCATGGAGTTTACCCTGCTGCTCGACATCCACAGTCCGCTGCCCTGCTATCAGCAGATCTACGCCGCCCTGCGCCAAAAAATTCTCACGGGCCAGCTCGCCCCTCGCCAGCGCTTGCCCTCCACCCGCGCCCTGGCCCGGAGCCTGGGGGTATCACGGGCCACCGTCACCCAGGGCTATGACCAGTTGCTCAGCGAGGGCTATCTGCAAACCGTGGTGGGGGCGGGCACCTACGTGGGCGACCAACTTCCCGAAACCCTGCTCCACGCACCTGGAACCGAGCTAGCGCCTTCTGAATTGCCCCCGCCCCTGACGCTATCGGCCTACGGTCAACGACTGGCTAATCTTGCCACCGGGCCAAGCCCAGAACCCAATACGCCGATCAGCTTTCGCTATGGTCGTCCTGCCCTCGACCAAGTGCCCTTAGAAATTTGGCGGCAACTGCTGTCGCGCCACTGTCGGCGGGCTGACTGGCTGGATTATGCCACCGACCCCATGGGCTATGAACCGCTCCGGCAGGCGATCGCAACTTACCTGACCCAGGCCCGCGCCGTGCAGTGCCACCCCGACCAGATCTTGATCACCAACGGCACCCAGCAGGCCCTCAGCTTGGCCGCCCAACTCCTAGTCTCCCCCGGCGACACTATCGCCCTGGAAGAACCTAGCTACCTCAGCGCCCGCCGCATCTTTACCAGCCAAGGGGCCAACCTCCATCCCATCCCGGTGGACGGAGAAGGACTGGATGTGAACACTCTGACCCGGTTAAGCGGCCCCATTAGACTAGTCTACGTCACCCCCTCCCACCAGTTCCCCACAGGGGCGGTGCTGTCGTTGCCGCGTCGATTGGCGCTGCTGGCTTGGGCGCAGTGCCAGGGTGCGCTGATTCTCGAAGACGACTACGACAGCGAGTATCGCTATGGGGGGCGACCCATTCCGGCGTTGCAGGGGTTGGGCAGCGGGCAGTCGGTAATTTATCTGGGCACGTTCTCGAAGGTGCTGTTTCCGGCCCTGCGGGTTGGCTATATGGTGTTGCCCCCGGCCTTGGTGCCGATTTTCAGCCGGGCTAAGTGGCTGGCCGATCGCCAGGTGCCGAATCTGGAGCAGGCGGTGCTGGCAGAGTTTATCGCTGAGGGGCATCTAGAGCGTCACATTCGCCGGATGCGATCGCTCTACGACCAGCGACGGCAGGCCCTGGTGACAGCGTTACAGACTCACTTTGGCGATCATGCCACCGTCCTAGGCGACAAGGCTGGGCTGCACATGATGGTGCGGTTCCAGACCAAGGTACTAGACGCAGAGCTGATCGCTCGGGCAGAGCGGCTGGGCGTCGGGCTGATCTCAGCAGCTCCTCAATACCTGGGAGAAAGCCCTGGCCACGAGTTTATTTTTAGCTTTACGGAGCTGGATGAAGATGCGATCGCCAAGGGCATCGAACAGCTGGCCTCTATCTTTGCCAGACCACAATAATAGACTTGTTGGGTTTCTGATGAGTGTGGTAATTCTGATGAAACCCTACCCTGCTCATCCTTGCAAGCTTTTTGTCCCGTACAAGAGTCACATGGCAAGCTGCCCATTAAGGTAAGCACATCGCAAACTCAACATTGGATTGACAGAGGCAATCTTCCAACGGGCACCCGAAATCTGCAAGCGTCGTCCAATCTGTTTAACTGCTGATTCAACGGCCCCTGAACCA
>JBGTGR010000047.1:0-108435 GCA_041746655.1 Elainellales cyanobacterium
TCCCCTCACTTCCTTCTCGTTGTTGCGAGTGAGTGTAGAGGAAGGTGCCGAAGTTGAGTGAGAATTACCTGCCGAAGTTAAGTGAGAATTGGGTGCCGAAGTTAGTTGAGAATCGGGTGCCGAACTTCGTGCGATTTTGCAACTACAACGAACAAATACGTCTAGAGCGATTAGGTGCGTGAGAGGACTTTATTTCCTCTGTCCTTTACTAAAAAGGTCTACCTCCAGTATTTACCTATGTCACCATCTCAACCGCCACGCTTGCTCGATCAACTGAGAGAAGCTATTCGGCTCAAGCATTTCAGCCTCAAGACCGAAAAGTCTTATGTGTACTATGTTCGAGACTTCATTGTGTTTCACAACAAGCAGCATCCTAAAGACAGGAGAGCAGACGATGAAAGGGCGATCGCTCCTCCCCAGCACCCCCAACAATTCTTCTTGCTCAGTTTTTCAAGAAGTGCGATCGCCTCCCTGAGCAGGTTGGAACAGGCTTATCGCGTAGATCAAGAAACGACTTGTTTTAATTTGGCGTTTTCAATTGAGTTTACCGCTGGCAAACCCATTTCCACAGGGGATGACTTGGTCCCTGCTGATGGATGCGAACCAGTTGCTTTTCTAGTCGTTTTTCTTGGCGTTCTGAGATGCCAAACAAAATATTTCGGCTTTGCCAAAGCAACACTGCGACCGTCATCCCAATGCAGAAGGCCATACCTACGGCAGCAAGAGAGTTGTAGGCAAGGCCATATCGCAGCGCTGCCCAGGTAAAGTAGTCTCGCCACAGCTCAATTTCTGATCGTAGGCTCCAGAGACTAATGGGGGCAATGATTAGCCAAAGCCCAACAACAGTAAGCCATCGGCCATAGACTGTGAGGCGGTGTAGCCGCTGCATTTCCTGCCAAAAATTTGGATCATAATTGGCAGAACTAGATTGAGAGGATGAGTCTTGAAACTGAGCCATAGCAAGTAAGGAGTGGCAAATCAGGTATATGCGCTACTCAATCTGAATCAAACTCAGCTTCAATGATCTCTGTTCCTCCAGCTGGTTCTGTCTCTAGAACGGGTTCTGGTTCTACCGCTGGGAGCGGCGGTGGTGCAAACCGTTCACGCCAGAAAGCCAGCATGGTGCTGGCTACAAAGATGCTGGAATAGACTCCTGCAATAAAGCCTACAATTAGCGCCAGTGCGAAGAATTTCAGCGTTTCTCCCCCAAACAGGAAGATGGCTACCAGGGGCAAGATGGTCGTGAACGTCGTGTTAATTGATCGAGCCAGCGTTTGATTGATCGAGTCATCAACGATGTCGTTGATAGGGCGGTGAGGATTATATTTAATTGTTTCGCGAATCCGGTCGTAAATGACAACTGTATCGTTGACCGAAAATCCAACAATTGTCAGCAAAGCGACAATAAATAAGCTGTCTACTTCAACGCCCAGTACCAAACCCAAGATCGAAAAGATACCGATTGTGACTAAGACGTCGTGCAGCAGAGCGATGATGGCAAAAATGGCGTAATCTAGCTGGAAACGCAAACTGAGATAGGCCGTAATGCCGACAAAGGAAACAATCAGCGCCAGCAAACCCGACGCAAATAGTTGCCTACCAATCGTGGGGCCAACTGTGTCAATTTGAGTTACCTGTGGATCAAACTGACCAATCTCTTGACTAAGCGCCGATAGCAGCTCAGTCCGCTGCTCGACATCCAGGAATGTGGTTCGAATTGAGAGAGCCTGCCGCTCATCTCCTACGACCTGAATGCTACTCCCCGCCAACCCTTGTTCACCCAGCACAGAGCGGACTTCCGCCGGATCAATGGGTTCTTCACAGGTATCGGGCTGAGTGCAGTCTAGCTCTAGCTGCAGCCGAGTGCCTCCTACAAAATCAATACTGGGACGCAGAGGCGCACCTAGCTGATTCCAGGAAATCAGCATTGCAATGATGCCACTTAGGATCAGGGCCCCTGAAATGGCCCACCAGAGCGATCGCTGTCGAGTTACGTGTAATTTCATGAGGATGCCTCCGCTTTTGAGGGAGTGGAGGAAGGTAAGTTAGGACAAAACCACTCTGGCTTTCGCAGGCTAGGGAAGCCAATCGCAAGTAGCAACAGCGTTCGGCTACAAGTCAATGCGGTAAACATGCTGACCAGCACTCCGATCGCCAGCGTTAGGGCAAAGCCTCGAACCAGACCTGCTCCCAACCAAAACAGCGCCGCACAGGCAATAAGCGTTGTCACGTTGCTGTCTAGAATGCTGGAAAAGGCTCGATAGAAGCCCGACTCGACAGAGCGATAGAGCGTCTTTCCGGCTCGCAGCTCTTCACGGGTGCGCTCAAAGATCAGTACATTAGCATCTACGGCCATACCGATGCTCAAGATAAAACCTGCAATTCCAGGTAGCGTTAGCGTCACGCCGAGTAAGCCAAACAGCGCAAAGGTCAGCAGTGAGTAAACTAGCAGCGAGATATCGGCAATGACACCCGGAAGTCGATAGTAGACCACCATAAAGATCAGCACCAAAATCAGTCCACCAATTGCGGCATAGATGCTGCTCTGGATGCTGTCTCGGCCTAGCGTTGCGCCCACGGTCCGGTTTTCGACTACTTCTACTGGGACGGGCAAAGCGCCACCGCGCAGCTGGATCGCTAGATCGGTTGCTCCTTGCGTGTCAAAGCCTCCGGTGATGCTGGCTCGACCGCCTGTAATTCCGGTTTCTGCATAGCGGGCTTGCACTGTGGGCGCGCTGAGAAGCTGTTCATCAAGAAAAATCCCTAGAGTTCGCCCCGTTCCGGCCACGTTTCGAGTCAGTTGGGCAAACTCGTTGGCTCCTTCACTATCAAAGACCAGAACAACTTCCCAACTCGTGCCGCTCAGGGGTTGAGCATAAGCTTCTCGGAGCTTGTCGCCTGTCAGCTCAGTTCGATCAAACAGTTCTGCGATCGCCTGATTGCTGCCCTGAATCGCGGCTTGATTGGCAGCGATCGCCTCAGAGTCTGCATTGGGGTCTGCTCTGAGCGCTTCCTGTTCGGCTAGATGCCCCTGCTGAATCTGAAATTCGACTGAGAGCTGAGCCTCAGTTCCATCCCTCTGCTCCCGAAAATCGAGCTGGGCTGTGCCGCCTAAAACCCGTTCGGCCTGCCCTGGGTCGCTCACTCCGGGTAGCTGCACGAGGAGTTGGTCTTCTCCCACGGTTTGCACGACGGCTTCAGCAACGCCTAGACCGTTGATCCGGTTTTCCACAACCTGCTGAACCGCCTCCAGCCGATCCGGTGTAATTTCCGGAACTGCATCGGTGGTTTGAACCTGGAGCGTCAACTGTGACCCTCCTCGCAAATCTAACCCCAATCTGACTGGTACTAGCACGATGACCGCAACAGCGGCGATCGCCAGCACCAAAATCAGAGCCAAAAGTGAACGCTGTCTACCCATAATTTTTGCTGCTGCAACAAACGCTATGATAGCTGGATTTTTGTGGTCTATGAGACAGCTTGCAAATTCACCAGCATGTCATAGCACTCAATTCTAAAATTCTCAGAATTTCTAACCTGAGAAGTAGGTTGAAAAGCAGTTAAGCCCTCATACTTTCGATATAAAAGGCTATCAATAGTCTTTATGCTCCGTTACGACGATTCGTTACGAAGATCCGTTAGAGAGGACGAACACAATGGCATACGAACTTCCACCCTTGCCCTATGATTACAATGCACTAGAACCTCATATCTCTGCCAAAACGCTAGAGTTTCATCACGATAAACACCATGCTAAGTACGTCAGTACCTACAACGAAATGGTGCAGGGGACTGATCATGACAGCAAGTCGATTGAAGACGTGATCAAGGCAAGCTTTGACGCTAGCGCTAAAGGGCAGCAGAGTGGTCTATTTAACAACGCAGCTCAGGCTTGGAACCACACTTTCTACTGGAACTGCATGAAGGCCAATGGTGGTGGCACTCCAACAGGCGCATTGGCTGACAAGATTAATGCAGACTTTGGCAGCTTCGAGAAGTTCAAAGAAGAGTTTTCAACAGCTGGAAAAGGCCAATTTGGTAGTGGCTACGCCTGGTTGGTTCTAGACAACGGAACACTCAAAGCCACCAAGAGCGCCAACGCTGTCACCCCGCTGGCCTATGGGCAGACTCCCCTGTTGGGCATGGATGTTTGGGAGCACGCTTACTACCTCGACTACCAAAACCGTCGCCCCGACTATGTCCAGACTTTCCTAGCGAGCTTGGTCAATTGGGAATTTGTTGCAGAGCAGATGTCGGCAGCTAGTTGATAATTTCTGTTTAGTCTAAAAAGCTCGACTTGGCTAATCAGAGGTAATACCTGCACCGTGGCAGAAGCCCGCACCGTATGCTTGCATTATGTTTGCATCGGTGTCGGGAATACATCACTCATCCGTTGGTTGGTAGAAGCTAAAGTCGGCTTCTACCTTTTTTGTGGCTGCAGCCCTGTTTGATCTATATCCATCTATTTTATATCCCCCCCCTGGGCTTTTGATGGACTTTTGATATAAAATTCTATCAATAAGCAAATTTTTGTCAGTACATAAAACTGGCTGACAAAAATTGCTGAGCTATGCGGTGATGAACTGACACTGATATAGATTCAGCAAGTGAGCTGTAGTTCAAATCTTAAGTACCCATGCTAAAAACACTCGTTTCTCATCTCAAAAGTTGGTTTCCAGCTGAGACTGTCAGCGCTCACTGCGATGGCCCTTGCGGTGTTTACGATCCTTCTGCGGCTCGAATCACGGCAGAAGCAGTCCTCTCGATGACCAAGAAAATTCTAGATCTGCAACCCCCAGATGCCAGCGATGCGAAGGCAATGGCAACCTACTTGAACACGATGTCGCGCTATATTCAGATTAAAGAAGAGCAGGCTCAGAAAACTAAAGAAGAGTTGCTGATCCTTTGGACTGACTACTTCAAGCCCCAGCATCTAGCGCAGTATCCGGATCTGCACGACACCTTCTGGCAAGCCGCTAAACTTTGCTCCGCTTGCAAAGTTGAAGTCAGTCTCGAACATGCCAATGAGCTGATGGAAGCTGTCCAGAAAATTCACGAAATGTTCTGGGCTTCCAAGAGCCGAGATGTGACCTGGTATAAGGCCAGCTAGTGCGCTGGTTATCTTGTCTAATATGAGTTGCGGCGAACGACGCTTTGAACCCAAGAAGCTACCAGAGAGCAGCTATTTTGAGTTGTTGCTGTGGCTTCTGAGGCGACGTCGCCGCTTTCAGGTAACTGGCGTTTCGATGGTTCCGTTGTTGCAACCTGGTCATGAGGTATTGGTAGATTGTGCTGCCTATGAACGAAAACCTCCCTGTGTGGGCGATATCATTGTTGCTCAGCATCCCAAACAGCAAGACTTGCGTCTGATCAAGCGAGTCACTCAGGTTTTACCGGATGGTTCTTGTTTATTGGTGGGGGAAAACTTGAGCCAGAGTACAGATAGTCGAGCTTTTGGGGCGATCGCCCCCCACTACATTCTGGGCCGCGTCACCAGTCAGCTTCCCTAGCCCGAAGGAGACGTTAAGCTGTAGACACAGAACGCCCCAAACAGAACATCCTAAAACGAGATATGGATAGCAATACTCTTGCCCACTACTTAGAAGCCACCGATAGTGTCCATAAGCCTTGGCTCTTGGTGCAACTGCGCCTGAAAAAGTTGCAGGAGCGTGCTGACACGCTAGAACCCGCTGAGTATGCCACCGAGTTAGCTGATATTCACCAGGATTTAATGAACTTGGGGGAATGGTGGCTAGGTCGGGAAAATGAAATGTTTGGTTAAGCAACAGTGATGGTCTTAACCTGTTCTTGAGTTATGGCTGATATTGTTTGGATTACTTTTGAGGCGATCGCCTCCCTCCCGTCTATCCTGAGATGTAAAACCTGCTCCTGACTCGCCTTTCATGGACAGCTAAGGTTTACGATGGATACAGTTGGACGTTCCCAATATCGGACTGGGTAAACAGGCGTTTGGCGCTGATCTGCACTGCTTGCACCTACTTCCACCATGCCAAAAGTTAAGAAAACTCCGACAGAAATCAACCTGAAAGATTCTGAGTACTACTTCAACCGAGAGCTTAGCTGGCTGGAGTTCAATAATCGGGTACTCCATGAGGCCTTTGATCCTCGTACCCCGCTGCTAGAACGCCTGAAGTTTATGGCTATCTTTAGCAGCAACTTGGATGAGTACTTCATGGTGCGGGTGGCCGGACTGCGGCAGCAAGTTGAAGCCAAAGTCAGTAAGCTCACACCCGATGGTCGGACTCCGCAAGAACAACTGGATGCAGTGAGCGATCGCCTCCGCCCCATGGTGACTCAGCAGCACCGCCACTTTGAGCAAGCATTGCGCCCTCAGTTGGCCGCCAAAGGCATTTATATCCTCGACCACGTCGATCTCAGCCAAGAGCAGCGCCTATATCTACAACGCTACTTTGAAGAACAAATTTTTCCGGTCCTGACTCCGCTAGCCGTCGATCCAGGGCATCCCTTCCCCTACATTTCCAACCTCAGCCTCAACCTAGCGGTCCTCATCAAGGATGCAGAGACAGACGAAGAGCATTTTGCACGCGTCAAAGTCCCTCGCGTCCTGCCCCGCTTTGTGTCCCTGCCACAAGATCTCCAACTGCGGCAAAAGGGACGCCCCACCGTCTGGACAGGCGTTCCCCTTGAGCAAGTGATTGCTCACAATTTAGAATTTTTGTTCCCAGGGATGAATATTCAGGAATACCATCCCTTCCGAATTACCCGAAATGCCGACCTGGAAGTAGAAGAGGATGAAGCGGATGATTTAATGTTGGCGATCGAGCAAGAGCTGCGGAAACGGCGGCTCGGTGGCTCAATTGTCCGCATGGAAATTCAGGCTTCAATGCCAGATGCGGTTCGGGAAACATTGATGCGAGAAATGGGACTCACCGAGAGCGATGTCTATGAGGTCGAAGGGTTGATGTGCCTGGGAGACTTAATGTCTTTCCTGGGGCTGCCTGCACCTGAACTCAAGGATAAGCCCTGGACTCCTGTGATTCCGGCCCGCCTGCGGCGCGTCAGCGACCTAGACGAAAACGTGTTTTCAGATGTAGAAGAAGGAGATGACTTTTTCAAAATTATTCGGCGGCGGGATTTAATTCTTCACCATCCCTATCATTCCTTTCCAGCCACGGTGCAGCGGTTCATTACCCACTCCGCCCATGATCCAGATGTACTAGCGATCAAAATGACGCTTTATCGGACTTCGGGCGACTCTCCTATTGTCAACGCCCTGATTGCTGCCGCCGAAAACGGCAAACAGGTAGCCGTTCTAGTGGAGCTAAAGGCCCGTTTCGACGAAGAAAACAATATCCTCTGGGCACGCAAACTCGAAAAAGCAGGCGTCCACGTCGTTTATGGCTTAGTGGGCTTAAAGACTCATACCAAAGTTGTGATGGTGGTCCGACGCGAAGAAGACTGCATGCGACGCTACGTTCACATTGGCACGGGCAACTACAATCCCAAAACAGCGAGACTCTACACCGATGTTGGATTGCTGAGTTGCCGCGAAGATCTAGGCGCAGATCTAACAGACTTATTCAACTACTTAACGGGCTATTCCCGCCAACAAGCCTATCGTAAGCTCATCGTGGCCCCCGTCAATTTGCGGCAGCGGATGCTCAGCTTGATTCGACGCGAAATTGAGCATTGCAAAAATGGCCGACATGGCCGAATCGTAGCCAAGATGAATGCGTTGGTAGATACAGAAATTATTGCCACGCTCTACGAAGCTTCTCAAGCTGGCGTCAAGGTAGATCTGATCGTGCGCGGCATTTGCTGCCTGCGTCCCGGCATTCCAGGCGTGAGTGAAAATATTCGAGTCACCAGCATTGTGGGACGGTTTTTAGAACATTCTCGAATTTTCTATTTTCACAACAACGGTGAAGAAGAGGTCTTTATCGGCAGTGCTGACTGGATGCCTCGCAATTTAGACCGTCGGGTCGAAGCTGTCACCCCCATTGAAGATCCAGATCTAGCCAAAGACCTACAGGAAATTTTGGGGATCATGCTGGCAGACAATCGTCAGGCCTGGGATTTACAGACTGATGGACGCTATGTGCAGCGCCGCCCCGGTGCTCAAGGATCAGAGCAACATTCTCAAAAAATATTGATGGATATGGCTTTACAGACTGGCACGTCCTGAGTCGCTGTAAAATACAAGCTTTAATAGTCATGCTTGCAACTTATGGTCTCTGAATCGCATTCTCCGCTGAGTACCGAAGCGGCGCACCAAATGCTAGATCAGTTTAGCTGTCTAGATCGTCCAGGTACGTCTAGGCCAGGTTATTCCCTGCTCCAACAAGCGCTTTGTGTCGTCGCGAAACAGTCGGACTACCAAATTTTCGGCATCTGTGCGGACACACTCGAACAGGGACAATTGACGCTAACGTCCTACGCTAATGCCCTAGGACACCCGGTGAATGCCGCGCAAATACCTGATGTTGACGGTCCTGTCTACATTAAATTCAACCCTAAGTCGGGGCTGCTCTACGCAGATTCCTACGTTGGTGCGCATCGGGGAGTGCTGGTGTCCTGCCAATCGGCCTATGAGTCTGGCCTCAACGAAATGTACGGCCACTTACCTCTTGATCTATTTCTTGCGCCGCAATAATTTGATTGTTGCTGGATTGTTGCTGGATTGTTGCTGGAAATGCTCCCATACCCAGAGACACTATCAATCTCGCACAAAAAAGACGCAAAACCTGATGATTTTGCGTCTTTTCAAGATTCGAATCAAAGAGTCTAGCCTGCGGACTGCGCACCGCCAACGACTTCCAAGATTTCTTGGGTAATGGCAGCCTGACGTGCTTTGTTATAAGACAGCGATAGAGTGTCAATCAATTCGCTAGCGTTTTCGCTGGCGTTGTTCATTGAGGTCATCCGAGCTGCCAATTCACTAGCTGCCGATTCTTGCATCGCTCGGAGCAGTTGGTTGTTCAGGTAGAGCGGTAGCAATGCATCCAAAATCTGAACCGGATCTTGCTCAAAAATCATATCTTGAGGCAAAGGATTCGGGACGGAAGACTGGACACGTTCGCGCTCAACCTGAAAAGCTCCACCCCGCGTGGTGAGACGGAAGATCTCATCATCGGATGCTTCGAGCCCTTGGGGATCGAGTGGGAGTAGGGTCTGAATGACAGGCCGAGAGCTGACCAAGGAGACAAATCGAGTGTAGATCAGCTCTACCCGATCGACTGACTCAGATAAAAACAGCGACAGCAGCTCGTCTGCAATCATCGATGCTTCGGCTGCGGTCGGGACCTGCTCTAGACCGCTAAAGATCTTTTCATGGATGGGCTGTTCTCGCCGCTGGAAGTACTGAATTGCCTTGCGGCCTACCAGGACGTACTGAAATTCAACCCCTTCTGCGGTTAGTTCTTTGGCTCGGTTCTCAGCTCGACGGATGACGTTGGCATTGTAGCCACCGCAAAGACCGCGATCGCCCGAGATCACCAGCAAAGCCACTTTCTGAACGTCTCGCTTTTGCAGCAACGGCAGGTTGGCATCTTCAAACCGCAGCCGGACTTGCAGGCCATACAAGACCTGAGCCAACCGATCAGCAAAAGGACGGGTTGCAGTCACCTGCTCTTGAGCCCGACGCACCTTAGCTGCCGCCACAAGGCGCATTGCTTCAGTGATTTTCTTGGTATTTTTGACCGACTGAATGCGATCGCGAATTGCTTTAAGATTTGCCATAGTTATTCCTCCACTAGCATTCAGCTGTTGGCTACCAAAAATGAATGGCCTCCGGGAGACTTTTATTCCTGGTAGCCAGTGCTTGACTCCTTACGCAGTTGCCAGGAAGGCTTGCTTGGACTCAGCGATCGCTTCCTTCAGCAGGTTTTCTGCTTCATCCGTCAGCTTCTTGTCAGCGCGGATGATCTCACCAAACCGGGGCTTGTTGTTACGCAGATAGTCCCGCAATTCGCGGTTAAACTTCGTAACTTTTTCAACAGCGATATCATCCAGGTAGCCGTTAATTCCAGCATACACAATGGCGATTTGGTCTTCTACGGGCAGGGGAGAGTACTGAGGTTGCTTGAGAATCTCCCGCAGACGCTGACCTCTAGCCAACTGGTTCTGAGTCGATTTATCCAAGTCAGAGGCAAACTGTGAGAAGGCTTCTAGCTCTGCAAACTGAGCCAGTTCCAGCTTCAGCTTACCTGCTACCTGCTTCACCGCCTTGATTTGAGCGGCAGAACCTACCCGAGAAACTGAGATACCCGCGTTGATAGCCGGACGTAAACCAGAGTTGAACAGATCAGAAGATAGGAAGATCTGACCATCGGTAATCGAAATCACGTTGGTCGGAATGTAGGCAGACACGTCTCCAGCTTGGGTTTCTACAATCGGCAGCGCTGTCATGCTGCCTTCTCCCAATGCTGGGCTAAGCTTGGCCGCACGCTCTAGCAGGCGGGAGTGCAAGTAGAATACGTCGCCAGGATAGGCTTCCCGTCCGGGTGGACGACGCAGCAGCAAGGACATCTGACGGTAAGCCTGCGCTTGCTTGGAAAGGTCATCGTAGATCACTAGGGTTGCCTTGCCGTTGTACATGAAGTACTCAGCCTGAGCCGCACCGCAGTAAGGAGCCAGCCACTGTAGAGGAGCTGGAGCGTTCGCATTGGCAGCAACCACAATGGTGTAATCCATTGCGCCGCGCTCCCGGAACACATCAACCACTTGAGCCACGGTTGAAGCTTTCTGACCAATCGCAACGTAAACGCAAATTACATCTTGGCCCTTTTGGTTCAAGATCGTGTCTACGGCGATCGCCGTCTTGCCAGTTTGACGGTCTCCGATGATCAACTCACGCTGTCCCCGCCCGATGGGGATCATTGCGTCAATCGCCGTAATGCCAGTTTGTAGCGGCTCATAGACCGACTTCCGCTCAATGATGCCAGGTGCAGGAGATTCAATCAAGCGAGATTCACTGGTGTTGACATCTCCCTTCCCGTCAATGGGGCGACCCAGCGCGTCGATTACCCGACCCACCATGGCTTCACCCACAGGGACAGAAGCAATCTTACCCGTCGAGGTGACGGAGCTGCCTTCCTGGATTTCGCGTCCGGCACCCATCAGCACCGCACCGACGTTATCTTCTTCCAGGTTTAAGACAATTCCGGTTGTTCCATCTACGAACTCAATGAGTTCGCCAGCCATAGCCTGCTCAAGTCCGTAGATCCGAGCAATTCCGTCGCCGACCTGCAGAACAGTTCCTACATTGGAAACTTTGACATCCTGGTCATACTGCTCGATCTGCTGCCGGATAATGTTGCTAATTTCGTCAGGTCTGATACTTACCATTGGTATTTCTCTGTTGAACGATGAGGGAAAAAACCTTTTAAGTTTTGAGTTCTCAGGTTTGAGGGTTAAGTCTTGAATGATTTAGCTAAGCATTGGAGTCTGGAATCTTAAGGTTGAGCATCCTTCCCCAATTACTTAAAATTCAATACCCATCACCCACTACTTCTAATTCACTATTTCTACGAAGCTGCACTAGATAGGCGCAAGCCAATTCGGCGCAGTTGTCCCTGCAGGCTAGCATCAACAACCTGGGAGCCGACCTTAATGATGACGCCACCGATTAGCTCAGGGTCTACTTGAGCGTCTAGTTCGACCTGACGCGCATTGGTCATCGATACTACTTTCTGGCGAACCGCCTCTTGCTGGGCTTCAGAAAGCTCAACGGCTGAAATGACTTCGGCCAAAACAGTTTGATTCAGCTTTCGCAACAGAGCCTGATACTGCTTGCAGATGCCCGCCAGAAAAAGGATGCGTCCCCGATCGACGAGAATCATCAAGAAGCTGAGCATGTAGTTATGGACTTCGTCATTGGCAATCTGTCTAAGGACTGCTTTCTTGACCTCTGGTTTTACGAGGGGACTGCTCAACACCTGGGAAAGCTCTTCTGATGAATCTAGTAGGCCAAGCAGATAGCTGACGTCCTCGCCAAATCGCTCTGCGAGATCATGCGCTTGAGCTGTTGCCATGAGAGCTTGAGCATAGGGCTCGATGATTCCAGCGACAACCACACTCGAACTTTTCATGAGTGACCTCCTAGCATGGCAATACTGCGATCGATCAACTGCTGCTGAGATTCAGCGTTTAGCTCTGACTTGAGTTGAGATTCAACCTGCTGCATGGCCATCGACGCAACGCGCTGACGCAACTCCGCCATGATCCGATCTTGTTGAGAATTGAGATCCTGGACAGCAGCAGCCTTTAAGCGTTGAATATCTTGCTCAGCCTGAGCCAAAATAGTTTCTCTTGCCTTTTGGGCATTTTCTTCTGCAGTAGCTCGGATGCGGGTTGCTTCTGTTTTGGCTTGCGCTAGCTTTTGCTGCTGATCTGCCAAGGCAGATGCGGCTTCTTGCTTACGCTGCTCTGCTTCTCGAATCTCAGCTTCGATTTGCGATCGCCGCTCAGCCAGAGTTTTACCCAAGAATTTTCGACCGAAGTAAACCAGAACCCCAATAATAATTACCAGGTTGATCAGGTTCGT
This sequence comes from Elainellales cyanobacterium, assembly GCA_041746655.1. Lineage (GTDB taxonomy): Bacteria > Cyanobacteriota > Cyanobacteriia > Elainellales > Elainellaceae > JBGTGR01. Next base: position 12,527 of record JBGTGR010000047.1, read on the forward strand.
CTCTAGAAGGTCAAAATTTAGACCGAAACCAGACTCTCCTGCTGATTCTGGCAACTCAGCACCAATGGCACTAGCTTCGGCAGCTAGTAGTAACAAAGTCCCCATGATTCCCATCTATAACTGCTCTGCTTGCATCACAACTACTTCCTTAGCCGACCGATCCTAAAAGCTTGTCTAGAATTTGGCGACTAAGGCCATTCACCTGCTGCTCGAGCGATTGCAAAGCTTCCTGCTTCTGCTGATCCAGTTCGCGTTGGGCCTGCTCGCGTTGAGCTTGGGCTTCCCGTTGAGCGTCAGCAATCCGCTCAGCAGCGATTTTTTGAGCATCAGCCTGAGCGGTGGCAATAACAGCTTGAGCTTGACGACGAGTTTCCCCTAGCTCCTGCTCATACTGTTTGGCCAAATGCTGAGCTTTTGCCAACCGTTCCCGTGCATCCGCCTGGTTGGTGCGGATATAATTTTCCCGTTCGTCAATTGCGTTGCCGAGAGGTTTGTAGAAAATGGCATTCAAAACTGCCATCAGGATCAGGAACTGAACGGCCATTAGCGGCAGCGTCGCGTTCAGATCAAAAAGCCCTCCCCCTTCCTCAGCGGCAGCGGCGGCAGTTTCGGCAGCGAGTAGAATTGTCCAATAAGTCATATACGGTTGCCCCAATCACTCGAAGCGGGGTCAGACGACAAAAAATTAACAAGGATATTTGAATAGGGTAGAGGTCAAAAACCCCTACCCCTACTCTGCGACTTACGCGAATGGGTTGGCGAACAGGAGCACCAAGGAAACCACTAGACCGTAGATGGTCAACGCTTCCATAAATGCCAAGCTCAGCAGGAGGGTACCGCGAATTTTGCCTTCAGCTTCAGGCTGACGAGCAATTCCTTCAACTGCTTGACCAGCAGCATTTCCCTGACCGATACCAGGGCCGATTGCAGCCAGACCAACAGCAAGAGCAGCAGCAATAACAGAAGCAGCAGCAATAATTGGATCCATGATGATCTTCCTTACCTTGAATACAGAACGGACAGTAAATTGAACAACTAGATAAGCGTGTCGATCACGCCAGACCAGGTTTCAAGATTGCAGTTGCTTGAGCCAAGCATTTTCTACAACAGAACCTCACGATGTACGAGCGCACAGCGGCTATACGCTCCTACTGAAGAACTAATGTTCCTCATGCTCTTCGCCGTGTTCCTCTAACGCTTCACCGATGTAAACGGCTGCCAGTGTGGCGAAGATGAGCGCCTGAATTGCACTGGTAAACAGGCCTAGGGCCATCACGGGAAGCGGTACAAATAGAGGAACCAGCAGTACCAGCACCCCAACCACCAGCTCGTCAGCCAAGATGTTTCCGAATAAACGGAAGCTGAGGGAAAGGGGCTTGGTAAAATCTTCGATAATCTTAAACGGCAGCATAAAGGGTACGGGCTGCACATAGTTGCCAAAGTACCCTAAGCCTTTCTTGCTAAAGCCTGCATAAAAATAGGCTAGAGACGTGAGTAAGGCAAATGCGATCGTCGTATTGATATCGCTGGTTGGGGCAGTCAATTCTCCCTCTGGTAACTGGATTAGTTTCCAGGGAATCAGTGCGCCGGACCAGTTGGAAACAAAGATGAATAGGAATAGAGTGCCTACGAAAGGAACCCAAGGCCGATAATCTTTTTCACCAATCTGATCTTTGGCTAGACCTCTGATAAAATCCAGCGCGTATTCCATCAGGTTTTGAGTGCCTGAGGGAACCCGTTGCAGGTTCCGCGTTGCTAGAAGGGAGGCAATTACGAGAACGGCAATCACAAACCAGGAGGTGATAAACACCTGCCCATGCAGTTTGAGGTTACCGATATGCCAGTAGAGATGCTGACCTACTTCTAGTTCGGCAAGGGGAAGAGAATTGAGGATATTCAAACAGTTCAGCATTTCCATTCAAAGGGTTCCCCAGATCGTCTTGAGTGCCAAATCAGCCTGACTTAATCAGAGCTAGAAAGGACTGTGGTCCAAAGGACGTAGGCAATGAGTGCAGGCTTGTAAGTCAGAAATCCTAAAAATATAGGCATGATTTGTAGCTGGTTCCATTGGGATGCGACTAAAATCAACCCAATCAACAGCGCAAGACGAGTATTGCCTACTCGATTTCTTTGCCTGCCAAGTTGCTCAACATTTTTGGCCAACATTCTCAAGTAAACCACACCTGTGCACGCTCCAATCAGATAATTCAGAGCCGTGTTGAGGGAGTAGAAAATCCACACCGAAATAAAAATGACTCCGGTCATTGCTAGGGTGAGAATCAACAAATCCTGCTGGAGTTTGTAGAATTCCTGCATTGACGGATTGGGGTCAGGGGGCAGTGAGCTGGATGACTCATTGCCTTGAGAGGACGGGGTTTCAAGAGATTCTTCTGGCGAGTTCACAGGGTTTAGAACCTATTCCAGACTGTTGGCGTGACCACGATAGACCAGAGGAAATCATATCACGCGAAGGTAACAATACTTAATGCTAAACAAAAGGATTCGGAGGTGAATCTAATTTTTGGGCTCTGATGGGTTGGGGGTTACTGGAGGGTCAAGATGAAGAGTTGCTGGCTCAGTAGCGATCGCACCTGTTTCATGCTCAGCGGAGCTTTTAGTAAGATTTCTTGGATGGAATGGGGGCGATCGCTATTCCCGTTTGCGTCGCAGTGCTGGAGGAACTGTAACTCTTCCGGGCTGAGGTTGATGATCTGATACTCGAAGTTGAAGAGGCACTGGCTCGGCCATCCATCCATACAGGGATTTCGTTCAGGGATTGCTGACAATAGAGCTTGATCGTCAGACCAATCTGCTTTGGGTAGGGGAGCCCGCCCCAAGAAAAATTCGTAGTGGGTGATGGATTCCGGATCGAGTAGCTCGATCAGCCGATATCGCTGGCGATCGCTCAAGGTCTTTGCCCGTTCCATCAGGTCGGGGGCTTTTTCTAGCAACCGCTCCAGTCGCCAAATCGCTGGATTGGAGAAGCCCAAAAAGTCTAGCCTAGAGGCGTCGATCAGCTCAAACAGGGTGTCAATGTTGTAGTCAACCTCTTGCGGGTGGACATACATATCAGCAAAGCATTCGTCCTGCTGGTTTTCGAGTGACCAGCGTTCTTTTTCGCGCTTCACCAAGCGATTGGATTCTGGCAACGCCGAAAAGATTTGTCGCCCGACCTGGACACCGTCGCGGTAGTCGCCCCGCTGATCTCCTTGCAGAAGGGCGATCGCCTGCTGCATCAGCTTAATTTCCCAGCGCCCCAACTCTCCATAGACAAAAATATGCATGAGGCCACCCGGAGCCAACTTTTTGGAGAGGGCCTCAATTCCACGGATCGGGTCAGGGAGGTGATGCAGGACGCCCACGCAGTTGATCAGGTCAAACTCACCCGGCACCTGCTCGACATCGTAGAGCGACAGGTGATGAAATTCGACGCGATCGGCTCCTGATTTTTGGCAGCGCTCTTTGGCAACGGCTAAGGCTCCTGCGCTCAGGTCAATCCCCACCACCTGCACCTGAGGATTGAGGTGAACCAAGTATTCGGTGCCAACTCCGGTGCCACAGCCTGCATCGAGAATTCGGATATCTTGCCTCGGAGGTTTTTGCCCCGTACAAAAGTTGTAGGCCGCCAGCCAGTTCCAGCGCCAGTTGTAACCTGGAGGCGGTTCATCTAGTAAAGGCTCTGGCGGAAAAGGATAAGTATCGTAAAGTTTTGCAACCGCAGCACTAACCGCTTGGGAATCTGACATGACTAGCAAAATCGCAGCATTCCTGAGTGTATCGAACTGTTGGGCTTTACTTGACTTGGCTGGGTTTTTCTTGACTATTTTTGTTGAACTTCACAGAGTCCCTGAAGCTTGAAGAAGGCAGATAACAATTTCATGGCGGGGATAGAGGGCGATCGCCCCCAAAGCCAGAAGCAGAGCCAGGTCAAGCCTGCAAAATCAATCCTTGCGACCCTTCAAAAAACATTGGGCAACCCGGCAAAGGTAACAAAACTTATACTTCTTCTCAGGTTTGTTACAGCTTTCCCCTATGATCGCCTTAATGAACGCCATGTTGGGCTTCTACATACTTTTTAATAAATCAGTGTGAGATGTCCGAAACGTTTTAATCTAAAAACTGAGCTCGTTGACCCTGGGTAGTCGTATTGGTGAATGTTGTACCGAAAGTCGCTTTGCGAACAAAAAAACGGTTGAGAGAATTTGCCAAAGGGCGGCACTCTGGGCAGGTCTATTGCAATCACTATTGAAAGGAGCTTTTGAAATCCAATGAGTGTAACGGCAAGTGGTGGAAGCTCTGTTGCGCGTCCGCAGCTATACCAGACCTTACCCGTCGCAACAATTTCTCAGGCCGAGCAGCAAGATCGCTTTTTAGGGCGAGGGGAACTTAGTGAGCTATCCAGCTACTTCGGCTCTGGTCTAAAACGCCTAGATATTTCAGAAATTCTTACTAGAAACTCGGAGCTGATTGTTTCACGGGCTGCCAACCGCATCTTTGTGGGTGGCTCTCCAATGGCTTACCTAGAGAAGCCAAAGGAAATGGTAGTTCCCGTCTCTGTAGGCGGAACTCTCATGGATACGAGAGAATCAATGAAGCTAGGGACCGCAACCTATGTAGAAAGCCGAGGTGGCTTTTTAGAAGGATTGCGATCGCTATTTAGCGCTTCTGGCGGTGGTCCTTCTCCGACCGGGTTTAGGCCCATCAACGTGGCTCGCTATGGCCCCAGCAACATGCAGAAATCTCTGCGTGACCTGAGCTGGTTCCTGCGCTATCTCACCTATGCCATTGTGGCAGGCGATCCTAACATCATCTCCGTCAACGTACGGGGTTTGAGAGAAATCATTGAAAACGCCTGCTCTGGCGAAGCAACCCTAGTGGCGTTACAGGAAATGCGTCAAGCCTCACTCGGCTACTTCCAGAAAGGGAGTAATGAAGCTGAAATCGTCAATCAGTACTTTGAAGTATTGATCAACGAATTTAAAGCCCCAACGCCGTCTGACAAGCTGCGCCAGCGGCCCTCAGGCGACCAGCAAGGTCTGCAGCTTCCGCAAATCTACTTCAACTCGTCAGAGCGCAGACCCAAATACGCGATGAAGCCGGGTCTGTCTTCCTCCGAGAAAAACGAAATTGTGAAAGCTGCCTATCGGCAAGTTTTCGAACGAGACATCACTCGGGCTTACTCGCTGTCCAATTCTTACCTGGAATCTCAGGTGAAAAACGGCGATATCTCCATGAAGGAGTTTGTTCGTCGCTTAGCGAAGTCGCCCCTCTACCGCAAAAACTTCTACGAGCCCTACATCAACAGCCGGGCCCTAGAACTAGCCTTCCGTCATATCCTGGGCCGGGGTCCCAGCAGCCGAGAGGAAGTGCAAAAGTACTTCTCCATCGTCTCTGCAGGCGGACTTGCTGCCCTGATTGACGCACTGGTTGACTCTCCGGAATATGCCGATTACTTCGGTGAGGAAACGGTTCCCTACCTGCGGGGATTAGGACAGGAAGCCCAAGAGTGCCGCAACTGGGGCCCTCAACAGGATCTATTCCGCTATAGCGCCCCCTTCCGCAAGATTCCTCAATTCCTGACTACCTTTGCGCGATACGATCAGCCACTGCCTGATCAGCATCCCTACGGTTCGGGTAACGATCCGCTCGAGATTCAGTTTGGAGCTATCTTCCCGAAAGCAACCCGCAACCCCAGCGCTAGCCCTGCCCCGTTTGGGAAAGATACCCGTCGGATTCTGATCAATCGTGGTCCTGGCATCAACAACCAGCTCAGCAACCCTGCTGCTCGGGGCGTTGCACCGGGTTCTCTCGGCCCCAAAGTCTTCAAGCTAGACCAAATTCCTAGCTTTGCTGGCACTGGGAAACGGCTTGGCTCACTGCAAGGCGTCAGCGTCAAGTTTTCCGAAAGCTCTACCCAGGCTGTCATTCGCGCCGCTTACCTACAGGTATTTGGGCGTGATGTCTACGATGGGCAGCGCCTGAAGGTCTCAGAGATTAAACTGGAAAACGGTGAGATTACCATTCGGGAATTTATCCGTCAGCTAGCCAAATCAGACCTATTCCGGAAGCTGTACTGGACCTCTCTCTATGTCACCAAGTCGGTTGAATACATTCACCGTCGCCTACTAGGTCGTCCTACCTACGGTCGTCAGGAAATCAACTCGTACTTCGACATCTGCGCCAAGAAGGGATTCTATGCGCTGGTAGATGCCATCATCGATAGCCCAGAGTACGAAGAATCCTTTGGTGAAGATACCGTTCCCTACGAACGTTATCTTACGCCTGCGGGGCTATCTCTGCGCTCCAACAGACTGGGTAGCATTAGCGACAAGTCGGCCAGAATTCAGCAGGAAGAAACCCCTCGCTTTGTTGAGCTAGGTGCGGTTCAAGAAGTCCGGAGTGAGCCTGATGTTCAATTCCGGGTCAACCAAGGCGTCACTAAGCAGCGTGAGCAAACCAAGCTCTTTAAGCTAACAACCCTGGATGCGGTTGCCGTCCAAACTGTTATTCGGGCCACCTACCGTCAGATCTTTGAGCGTGATGTAGAGCCCTACATCCTGCAGAACGAATTCACTGCGCTCGAAAGCAAGCTGACCAATGGCGAAATCAACCTAAAAGAGTTTGTTGAAGCGTTAGGAACTTCCCGCTTATACATTAAGGAGTTCTACACGCCCTACCCCAACACGAAAGTGATTGAGCTAGGAACCAAGCACTTCTTAGGCCGTGCTCCTCAAGACCAGGCTGAAATTCGGAAATACAACCAGATTTTGGCGGCTGAGGGCATCGGTAGTTTCGTCAGAGCGATGGTCAACAGCCCAGAATATGCTCACTTCTTCGGCGAAGACACCGTGCCATATCGTCGTTTCCCGACGTTGCCTGCTGCCAACTTCCCCAACACCGAGAAGTTGTACAACCAGCTGACCAAACAAAACGAAGACTTGGTCGTACCTAGCTTCAAGCCCGTCAAGGCTCGCATGGATGGAGCCAAGCTGCCTTTGATGGCGAAAACCATGGCTGATCTGGCAGCGGCGGCACGGCAGATCGACAAGACCAAACCGCTATTCATCGAGCTTGGCCGCTCCTACAGCAATGGTGATGGTCAATCGGTTGAAGTAGGGGTAGGCACAACCCGTCGGAAACCCGCTCGGATCTACCGGATGAATCCCGGTATGAGTCAGGCCGAAACCGTGCTGGTGATGAATGCCATCTACTGTCAGGTGATGGATGTCTTTAGCGGACAAGTCCCGGGTGAGTTCCGTCGGACTGAGCTGGAGAGCAAACTCCGCAATGGAGAAATCTCAGTACGGGAGTTTGTGCGAGCTCTCGCTAGCTCTGAGATCTATGTTCGTCGCTTCTACACGCCTTATCCCAACACCAAAGTGATCGAATTCCTATTCCGTCATTTGTTGGGCCGTGCACCTGCAACTCAAGCCGAGATTCGCGAGTACAACAAACTACTGGCAAACGGTGGCTTGAAAGCTGCTGTGACGGCAATGGTGGATAGTGCGGAGTATGCCCGCTACTTTGGTGAGGATGTAGTGCCTTACAAGCGCTTCCCATCCCTACCTGCAGGCAACTATCTAGGCAGCGTCAAGGCAGATACAGATCTGGTGAAGCAATCCTGGTCTGATCTCTCTCCGTCTTCTCTGACGGGCCGCTACAGCTAAACGCTGGTTCTAACTTTACGGGGTCTGTTCGTCAGGCTCCGTAAAGGCGTCTCTGACACGGCTGAACCATAAGAATGACCTTTGTGGCATAGGAGCAGGTCTTGACCTCCCTAAGGCAAGGTCTAGGGCGTTTACAGGAGATGTTCCTCCAGGGATTCTCCTGTCAAGTCATTCGGTAACTCCATTTTTCTTTTCCTCCTGGTTTAGTTCAATCAGGGGTATTTTTGCTGTCAAAACTGTTAGAACTCTCGTGCAGAGATGAGGTTTTGATGAATGCCTTAAAGGCGGGGAAGCTGAGTGAAAGTATTACAAAATATTGCGAGACGACTAAGAATGTGAACGCAATGCCGCAAAATATTTGCGGAAGGTAGCTGAGCCTAAACCCTTGATGTACTTTTGAGTCGGCAAGCGCTTCTCAATCCTACTCAAGGTAAAGTTAAAAATACCTTGTTTAAGCCGGTAGCTAGTCTACTTGTTTCGAAGGTTGTAGTTTAGGGCTCGGTCGTTCAGTTGTGAGCGCCAGTTTAAACACATCTGGTTACATTTTTCTTTTCGGAGGAATCCATCAATGAGTATTGTCACGAAGTCAATCGTGAATGCCGATGCTGAGGCTCGTTATCTCAGCCCCGGTGAGTTAGATCGGATTAAGTCCTTTGTCACATCTGGTGAGCGCCGTCTGCGCATTGCTCAAGTGTTGACCGATTCTCGCGAGCGCATCGTGAAGCAAGCTGGCGACCAGCTGTTCCAAAAGCGCCCCGACGTTGTATCTCCCGGTGGCAACGCTTACGGTGAAGAGCTGACTGCTACTTGCCTGCGCGACCTCGACTACTACCTGCGCCTAGTTACCTACGGTATTGTTGCAGGTGATGTCACCCCCATCGAAGAGATTGGCATCGTTGGCGTTCGTGAGATGTACAAGTCTTTGGGAACTCCCATCGAAGCTGTATCTGAAGGCGTGCGTGGCTTGAAGAGCGCAGCAGCTTCCCTGCTATCTGGCGAAGATGCGGCTGAAGCTAGTTCCTACTTTGACTACGTTGCCGGTGCATTGCAATAGGCATACAGGAACGGGGTGGTAAGTAACTAAGATGCTGGATTAAATCTAGTCTCTAGTTCTTAATTCCCTCACTTCATTGCTCTACACATAACGACGACCTTTTAAGGAAGCAATATCATGGCACAAGACGCAATTACTGCTGTTATCAACGCCTCTGACGTTCAGGGCAAGTATCTAGATACCTCTGCTTTGGAAAAGCTAAAAGCTTATTTCCAAACAGGTGAACTGCGGGTTCGTGCAGCAACAACGATTGCTGCCAACTCTTCTGCAATTGTCAAAGAAGCAGTCGCTAAGTCTCTGCTTTACTCTGACATCACTCGTCCCGGTGGAAACATGTACACCACCCGTCGCTATGCAGCTTGCATCCGCGACTTGGATTACTACCTCCGCTATGCAACCTATGCAATGCTGGCTGGCGATCCTTCCATCCTGGATGAGCGCGTGCTCAACGGTTTGAAAGAGACCTACAACTCTCTGGGTGTGCCTGTTGCTGCTACCGTTCAGGCTATCCAAGCTATCAAGGAAGTAACCGCGAGCTTGGTTGGTGCTGATGCTGGCAAGGAAATGGGTGTATACCTCGACTACATCAGCTCTGGCTTGAGCTAGGTTGCTGTAGGTGATGAGTTGTCAGTTGTGAGCTATTAAGTTGATTTTCAACTCAGCGCTCAACACTTGAAGCTCAAAACTTCTTTTGAGGATTGGGTGATTTGGAGTAATTGTTAGAGAGTCAATGGCTAACTAAAGCAGTTGGCTGTGATGATTTAAGATTGACTCTTGTCTCCCAGTCCTCAAGTCATCTAAACCCGATATATCAATCCAGTTTTCCCCGGGCATTTCTATCCCAATTTGAAAACGTTTCAGCTTAGTTAGGAGCAATTGACCTATGCGCATGTTCAAGGTTACGGCCTGTGTTCCAAGCCAAACTCGTATTCGGACTCAGCGGGAGCTGCAGAATACTTACTTCACAAAATTAGTTCCTTATGATAACTGGTTCCGCGAACAGCAGCGGATTATGAAAATGGGCGGCAAAATCGTTAAGGTTGAGTTGGCAACTGGCAAGCCCGGTGCAAATACAGGTTTGGCATAAGGTTTAACCTCGTGCGATCGCAAGCAGGTCTAGAGCGAGTCTAGCTTTTGAAACTTACCATTGGCTATGTAGCAACTCTGCTGAAGAGAAGAGGTCAACTTGGCCTCTTTTTTCTGTGCATAGCGTTTGGAGCATAAATTTCTAAAACGGGTTGATTTCTAAGGGCGATCGCTTAAGCTACTCTGGTAGACATTCTGCGTCTCTTTCCTGGCTAGACCAAACCCAACACCGTGAATTTAACCCAGGCTTCCACAAACCTCCGTCACCTAATTCCTTTCTTTGATCCATCCGCCAAAAACTGGGCGATGGAGGCTAGATGGTTGCGATGGCTCACATTTCTCTGGCTGCTGATTGGTCTGGCTATGCTGTTTTCGGCGTCCTATGTCGTCGCCGACGTAGAAACAGGCAATGGACTGCATTACTTCAAGAGTCAGCTGATTTGGGTTTGCCTCGGGCTAATTGGCTTCAATATTTTGGTGCATTCACCGATTCGCTATGTTCTCGGCATTGCCGATTGGGCTTTTCTGCTGCTACTGGGGCTGATTTTTCTAACCCTAATGCCAGGTCTAGGCACGACCGTCAACGGTGCCACCCGTTGGTTGGGGCTGGGACCCTTCCTAATTCAGCCTTCAGAGCTAATTAAGCCGTTTCTGGTGCTGCAAAGTGCGCGCATTTTTGGTCAGTGGAATCGCTTTACTTGGACGTTTCGCTTGACCTGGCTAGGCATCTTTATCTTGATGCTACTGGCTATTTTGCTGCAGCCTAATTTGAGCACCACTGCCCTTTGTGGCATGGTCATTTGGCTGATTGCTTTGGCCGCAGGATTGCCGTTTTCTTACCTGGGAGGAGCGGCCTTTAGTGGTCTGACCTTAGCCACGATCAGTATTAGCTTGAAAGAATATCAGTTTCGCCGGGTAGTATCTTTTCTCAACCCTTGGGCAGACCCAGCTCAGGACGGCTATCAGCTGATTCAGAGTTTGTTGGCGGTGGGATCGGGTGGTTGGTGGGGAACAGGGTTTGGGCTTTCTCAGCAAAAGCTGTTTTACTTGCCGATTCAGTACACTGACTTCATTTTTGCGGTGTTTGCTGAAGAGTTTGGCTTGATTGGGAGTTTGCTCTTGCTCCTCATGCTGGCCACCTATGCCACGTTGGGCCTGCGGGTTGCCTCTAAGGCTCGCACTCCCATTCATCAACTGGTGGCAATTGGCGTGACGGTGTTGATGGTTGGGCAGTCCCTGCTAAATATTGGCGTTGCAACGGGAGCCCTGCCAACGACCGGCCTACCTTTTCCGTTGTTTAGCTATGGTGGCAGCTCAATGATTGCTAGCCTGCTGTCAGCTGGGTTGCTGATTCGAGTCGCTCGTGAAGGGAGTGAAGCTCAAGTTGTTTCTTTAGAGGGCCGCAGATCTGCTGGTTTGTCTGGACGGACAAATGGGCTGAAGGCTTTGAATCCACCAAAGCTCCGATAAGATAGGAAAGGAACCTCTCTACTTTCTATCCTGTTTTTACCCCGTTCGCCTAAGCCCCAGCGCAGTTTTGATCATGCTTGAAGCTCTGCAAACTCGCCTTTATGAGCTGGAGCAGTTTGCCAATTCTCTGGTCTCTAGCCAGCTGAGTCACCTGACGATTGTCAGTGTCGGCATTATTTTTCTAGCAGGATTGCTCACCAGCCTGACACCCTGTATGTTGTCGATGTTGCCGATCACGATTGGCTACATTGGCGGCTATGAAGCCAAAAGCCGGATGCAGGCTGCCACCCAATCGACTTGGTTTGCCCTGGGGCTGGCTACGATGCTGGCCGTGTTAGGTCTTTTGGCCGCAGGTCTGGGAAAGGTCTATGGCCAGATTGGCATTGGCTTGCCGATTGTGGTCAGCATTGTGGCAATTTTGATGGGGCTGAATCTGCTGGAAGCCTTGCCGCTACAGTTGCCGTCGTTTGGTGGCATGGAATGGATTTCGAAGGATTTACCGGAAGGGGTTCGTTCTTATCTAATCGGGCTGACGTTTGGCTTAGTGGCTTCGCCCTGTAGCACTCCTGTCTTAGCAACATTGCTGGCTTGGGTCTCAACGACTCAAAGCCCTGTGGTGGGAAGCATTTTGCTGCTCTCTTATGCAGCAGGATATGTCGCGCCTCTGATTTTGGCTGGAACGTTTACTGCATCGATCAAGAAGCTTTTAGAAATCAGACGGTGGTCTGGTTGGATCACGCCTACCAGTGGCGCGTTGCTGGTGGGATTTGGAGTATTTTCGCTGCTGTTTCGCCTCTTTCCGGCTGGAAGTTTTTAAGCTAAATCATGTCTTCAGAGCAACCCTCATCTTTCAAGTGGTCTAGCCTACCTCAACTGACGAAACAGTATTTTAAGCAAGATTTGCTGCCGTTATTGGCCGACTTGCGGCTGGCAATTTTGTTGCTGTTGGCGATCGCCCTCTTCAGCATTCTAGGCACGGTGATCGAGCAGGGAGAGTCGCTCAGCTTTTATCAGGCCAACTATCCAGAGAGTCCTGCCCTGTTTGGCTTCCTCACCTGGAAGGTAATTTTGATTGCTGGACTCAATCATGTTTATCGGACTTGGTGGTTTTTGGCCCTGCTGATTTTGTTTGGATCAAGCCTGACCGCCTGCACCTTTACCCGCCAGTTTCCGGCTTTGGGTGCGGCGCGACGCTGGAAGTTTTATGAAAAACCTCAGCAGTTTCAAAAGCTGGCCCTGAGTGCAGAACTAGAACAGGGCTCCATTGAGCAGCTCAAGCCACTCCTACAGCAAAAGCGGTATCGAATTTTTCAGGAAGGAAATCGGCTGTATGCCCGCAAAGGCATTGCTGGTCGGATCGGGCCGATTATCGTCCATGCCAGCATGTTGATTATTTTGGCGGGGTCAATCTTAGGCGCAATGACTGGGTTTTTTGCTCAAGAGCTGATTCCTAGCGGTGAGAGCTTCCGAGTTAGCCACATTTTTGATGCTGGTCCTTGGGCGAAATCGCAAATCCCTAAAGATTGGTCGGTGCGAGTCAACCGATTTTGGATTGACTACACTCCAGAAGGTCGTATTGACCAGTTTTACTCTGATCTGTCTGTCTTAGATCAGGCTGGGGAGGAAGTGGATCGCAAAACCATTCATGTCAATGAGCCTTTCCGGTACAAAGGGGTGACGATGTATCAGGCGGATTGGGCGATCGCCGCTGTCCGGGTGCGTCTCAACAACAGCCCGACTTTGCAAATTCCGATGAGCCAGCTCGAAACGGGTGGGCAGGGACGGATCTGGGGCACCTGGATTCCGACCAAGCCTGACTTAAGCGAGGGCGTTTCGGTGCTCGCGAAGGATTTACAGGGAATGCTGCTGATCTATGACGGTACAGGTCAGTTGGTCTCAACAGTGCGGGAGGGCATGTCTACTGAAGTCAACGGCGTCACGCTGGCCGTCGTGGAAGTCGTGGGCAGCACAGGGCTTCAGATTAAAGCCGACCCAGGTATCCCAGTGGTCTATACCGGGTTTGGGCTGCTGATGCTGGGTGTGATCATGAGCTACGTGTCGCATTCGCAGATTTGGGCTTTGGCAGAAGCGGGCGATCGCAACCGATCGGAAGGCTCCTCCTACCGGTTCTACGTTGGCGGAAGAACCAACCGGGCTCAGGTGGTATTTGAGCGAGAAATGTTGGAGATTCTAGATCAAATCAGCGCACCAACTGCTGAAGAATCACCAGAACCAGAGCCAGCCAGCTTGAATGTGTAGTTTGAACGTGTAGTTTGAAAGGGAGGCGATCGCTGTCAAAGTTTTGCCTTTCCTTAAGCATTATCGGCTTCTGAAGCCAGCATCCTCAGGCATGATGGATCTAGAGTCCGCAAGTAGTAGACCTGATTTAAGTTCCTGATTTAAGTTAAAGAGGAGACCGTATGGAGTCCGGAGAATTGCTGACGCTGATTATGCTCTTAAGCCCTGGGTTGCTACTGTCGATTCTCGTTATGGCGGTGTTCTCAGCCGGGGGCTAATATTTCCGGTGGGTTAATGTTTCCGGTGAGCCAATATACGGCTAAGCTGTCTGGGCACTCAAAACTGCAAGTCGTACCGGAATCTCAATGACGAATTCGGTTCCACCGCCCGGAGTCGAGACACAGCTAAGTTTGCCACCATGCCGATCTGTGATGATTTGATGGCTGATCGACATCCCCAAGCCCGTTCCCTTACCAATCCCTTTGGTCGTGAAAAAGGGATCAAACAAGCGGCGCTGCACGGCTTCCGAGATGCCAGGGCCATTATCCGCGATTCGGATGGTGACTCGCTGTGGGTCTGGGGCTGTCGTGGTAACTGTAATGGTGCTGGGATGATGTAGCGGTCTCTCCAATGAAGAGCCTTTCTGTCTTAGGGCTTCTCGGTCTTCTTGCTCCTCCAACGCATCGATCGCATTCGTGAGGATGTTCATAAACACTTGGTTGAGAGGCCCTGGATAGCATTCCACCCGAGGCAATGATCCATACTGTTTGATCACCTGAATGGCCCAACCCCCTGGGCGACCTTTTAGACGATTTTGCAAAATCATCATGGTGCTGTCGAGCCCTTCGTGGATATCGACATTTTTTTGCTCTGCCTCATCCAGCCGAGAAAAGTTGCGTAACGACACGATAATTTGGCGAATGCGATCGGCTCCGATCCGCATCGAAGTCAACAGCTTGGGCAAATCTTCGGCGATAAAATCCAAGTCGATCTGCTCGATTTCAGTCAAGATGTCGATGCCTGGATCAGGGAACTGTCGTTGATAGTGAGCAATCAGCCCTAATAAATCCTGGGTGTATTGGCTGACGTGGGAAAGATTGCCGTAGACAAAATTGACCGGATTGTTGATTTCGTGAGCGATTCCAGCCACAAGCTGCCCTAAGCTAGACATCTTCTCGTTTTGAATGAGCTGGGCTTGCGTCTGTCGAAGTTCTTCAAGGGCCGACTGGAGCTGATGGGTTTGGGCCCTGAGCTGAACGTTGGCAGCCAACCGTGCTGACTCTGTCTGCTTACGCTGCGTGATATCGCGAAAAACAGTGACGCTTCCTCCAGGGTTACCAGTTTCATCCTGAAGTGGTCTGGCTGTTGCGCTGATCCAGCATTCTTGATGGGTTGTCGCGTTCTGAATGCAAAATTCTGATGCTGCTACGGATTCTCCTTGCATGGCTCGCGCCAGCGGCAGATCCTGTAAACAGTCGGCGGTTGGATCTGATGAGCAAAGATGGCGCTGAGCCGCCCACTCCCGCAGTGATAGGTTGGTTAGATCGATGCCCAGGATCTCTGCGGCGGCAGGATTGGAGAATAATAGTTCGCCCGCTTGATCGACAACGACGACTCCGTCTCCCATGCTGTCTAAAATGGATTGCAGTGTCTGTAGTGCTCCCTGGGCATGTTGTAGCTGGTGGGCTCGCTCTTTTGACTTTGCACAAGCCCGCTCTAATTTTCGCGACTGCTCCAGAGACGACTGCTCATAAACCATCAGCAGTTCTTCTAAGGCCGCAACTTGAGCTTTGAGGTGTTCTACTTCGTTCATGATGCCACCCAGGCCTAATGTTCAGATATTGAATTCGATGCAAAGACCTGTTGTTCAAATGGCATCACTGCCATCTTGACGTTGAGGGCTAGCGTTTTGAATAGGTCGGCGATCGCCTCTGGCAACCGCACTTTAGAAAACAAAATCACTGCGAACAAATTCCCTGACGGTAAGATGCCGCCAAACCCCAAGACAGACTGAATCTGATGAGGAATGACAAATTCAGCTTGGGCTGGAATGTAGGGACTGCCTAGGGCTATCGGCACATAAAAGACATTAAAGGTTGTTTGGTTGAGATCCAGAAGGAGCGCTGGATCTGGCTCTAAAACAGTGTTGATCGTGAGGCCAAACTGCTGGATCAGTTGAGAAATCATGGGAGATTGGGCCACCAACTGCTCACTCACCAACGGAATCACCTGATGGCTGTAGGATGCCTGCCGGGTGTTCCACTGCGGCTGTGAGCCAGCGGTTGCCAGAAGGGTTAAACACTTTAAGGAGAGAGCGGGGGGGCGATCACCCAACTGTTGCTCCACTAGCCTGTGAAGATCCGTGTGGCTTAGTTCTGCATAGGCATGGGTTTTGAAAAAGCGAACTAATGCCCAGGCCTGCTCTCCAGTTTTGGCATCAACAAACTCGTCATAAAAGTAGCGCACGACCCGATTGGCGGCCTCTTCCATACTGGTTGCCCCCAATCCTAGCTTGCGCAAGATAGCTCCACACTCGGTCATGTCGGTTAGCGTGAACTGCGTTGGGTCATACATGATGGAATGATTTCGCTTAGGGCTCAAACTAATTACAGCTAGCGTTCCCGCAAACGAAACCGATGCGACAGCAGAAAACCAAAAAAAGGACACCCCATGAAGTGTCCTTTCGCATTCTTGATTGAGGCTAAAAATTGTTGGGACTTGATCAGGCTAAGCCGTCCTCAAAAGGATCGCTTTTCACGGTTGTGATGGGTGTAACAGGGGCGATCGCCTCAGTCACGACAGGCGCTTTCTCCCCACCATTCTGGCTATTCAACAATTGCCCGACTTGGTTGAGCAGTCCACCCAGCTTGCCATCATCCAAGAGCGTATTGATCAGCGATAGCCCACTGGTTGAGAGCAGCAGTTTGTTGATATCTTGGGCTGCACCGTTGCCATTCCCATTCCCATTGCCGTTTGCACCCGGAAACGCATAGATGCGGGCATCGCCCAAAACTCCCGGTTGAGGAGCCAGCGCTTGCAAGACTTCGGGTAGGCGATCGGCGAGTTCGGGCCAGATGTTGGCGATCACGTCTGCGGTGAGGTTGGCGCTGCTGATGGCGTTGCGAGCTGTGAGCTTGGCCTGAATGCCTTCTGCCTCGGCCAAGGCTTTGTCGCGTTCGGCTTGAGCCAGCGTGCGAATAGCCTCTGCTTCTAGTTCAGCGGCCTGTTTGGCAATTTCGGCTTGACGCCGCCGCCGGAATACATCAATTTCGACGACGTTTTGCTCAGAAATGCGTCTTTCTTCAGCTTCGCGTTGGGCAGCGATCGCAGATAGCTGTCTCTGCCGATCGGCAACTTCTAGCTCGGTGGCGGTGGTGACTGCCGCTTCGGCTTTAGCGCGTTCAGCTTCGGCCACAAAACCATCTCGGCGTTTGTTGGCAATGGCGATCGCCACATCCTCTTGAGCGACGCGAGCCATCCGTTCTGACTCTGCCACTTGCACCTGAGCCTCTAGACGGTTGGAATCCACCGTTTTGCGGCGAGTAATTTCAGCAACCTCTGCCTCCTGCTGCTGGAGCGCTTGCGCCACCTTGAGCTTTTTGTTGCGTTCTTCTAGATTGATGTCAGCATCAATCTGGCTTTGTTGAATCCCCAGCTTGCGGCGAATTTCTTCTTCTTCGACCGACTTTTGCTGCAAGATTTTCATCCGCTGGGTTGCTGCGGCTTCCTGCTCTCTAGAATCCTGAATTTCCCGCTCTCGCTGGGCTTTGAGAGACTCGACCTGAAGCTGCTGCTCTAGTTTGGCGCTTTCAGTTTCTTGTTCAATCTGGAGCGATCGCTTCTGAGCATCCAACTCTTTTTGTTCAATCGCAACTTGGGTCGTCAGCTCAACTTCTCGCTTTTGCTGAATCGACTTTTGAATCGTTTCCGTTCGCAATCGCACGCCCTGAGCATCAAAAAAGTTGTTGGTATCGTAGGTATCGCTCTCCTGAATCTCAGAAATTGCAATGTTGTTGAGCGTCAGGCCAACCTTACCCAAGTCTTGCTGCACCAAGTTCAAAACTTCTTGAGCAAAGCCCAACTTATCAGAATCAATCTCAGCCAAACTCTTGGTTTTTGCTGCCGCTCGAATGGCATCATCTGCCCGTTTTTCCAAAGCATTCTTGATATCTTCTGAAGTGATGCGGCCACCCTGAGATAGGCGAGCTGCCGCCGTCAACACATCGTCCTCGGAAGCCGTAATGCAGACATAGAAGGTCACCCGCATATCGGCGCGCAAATAATCTTGGGTGCGAACAGCTAGCTTACCCGTCCGCTCCACATCAATAGAAATTTCTCGCAGCGGCACCCGCGTCAGCTCATGAAATCCCGGCAGCACTACACAGCCGCCATTCAAGATGACGGATTTCTTTTTGACGAAAACGCCGCCCGTTCGCACAAAGGCCTCGTTAGTGGGCGTGATCACATAAACACGAGTGTAGGCCCAGACGCTGAGGAGCAGCAGGAAAATCAGCCCGCCTACGACAACAGGAAAGACCACAAGACCCCCGAGCTGGCCCACAACAGGTTGCGTCTGTATGGGTAACGTCCCCACATCAGACTGAACGGGAACCTGAGCAATCCAACCCGCTTCTTCGAATTCCGGGGTGTCTGGGGTTGAGGTCAGGCTTTCCGCTGGAGATGGAATCGTCGGTAGAGCCTGGATGAAAGTTAGCCAAAACAGCATAAATTTTTTCCTAATGTGAATCTCTAGAAGAATTAGCCAGCCACCGATCTTGATCAGGGCTATCTTTCACGATCACGAAATAAGTTTGAACCGGACGTTCGATCACTAAAACTTTGTCTCCTCGCTGAGGCGTGACGATCGCCCAATCGGGCAATACTGCATTCACCGTCACTAGGTTGCGGGCTGGATCGAGCACATCTACTTGGCCAATTTTTCCTTCATGAATGACAGGAATCCGCGTTGTACAGACGGTGCCAATGCAGCCAATCAGGCGATCGCTACTGGCATCTTCTCCAAATGACGCAAACGCTTGACCGATCGGGCGAGCAATCCAGCCGCCGAGTAGCAGCGCTGCGATCAGAGCAAGGATTAATACAATCCAATTTGCCCAGTTTCCGGTAAGAGCCACATTCAGCATCCAGCCGAGTAGCCCCCAGAGGCTCAGATCGGTTGCTAAGAGCAAAATCAGCGGTGCTCTACCCAGCCCCAACCAACCCAGCGCATGGGAGATGCTGAAATCTCCATCGGCATCAGTATCTAAGTCAAACGGGCTGTCTACATCGACATCGGCATCTAGATCCACATCTGCATCGGCATCCAGATCTAGGTCGTCATCGCCTCCGCCTGAAACAATCACGAAGACAAAGAGTAGGACTCCCATTCCTAGGAGAATCCAGTAGGGAAGGTTGGAGAGGTCAAACAGCATTATGTCTAAAGGGGGGTGACATGAGAGCCAAAATTTAGCTCAAGCCTAACCCAAAATCCCCTGCCTCACTGTGAATTGTGAGCAGGCCGAAATCTTTTGTAATTCTGTTTGATGAAGCTGGAGCTGATTCTTCAAGGACCTAGAACATTAATGGTAGGTATAGCTACCTTTATTTATAATTCAAGCTCTGAGTAAAATTGCTGGCAAAGAAGCTTGTAGGCTTGTAGGTTTAATACCATTAGAAGCTATCAAATTAAGTGCATCGGTATCCTTAACAAGTTGAGATAGGAAAGTAGAATCATCTATCTGAGCTTTACTACCATCTGTATATTCTCGTAAAAGTTTTTGCACTGCTTGAATACTTTTCCAGGTGTTTAGCTCTTGTAGAGTTCTCCTAATAGTTCCTCGATCTAATCCAACAGGAGGACTAGATATATTTGTAATGCGTTGTTGAATCTTGTTGAGTCGTTCTGAAGTAATAGAAACATTCTCCAACGTATCTTCTTGTGATAGTTCGGAGAATCGTTGATGTTTGACCTTAATAAGTTGGTCATAGACATTTTGGGCACAGGAAAGAAGATGCTTTGAAGAGAAAACATCTCCAGCCCCCGGCGTTTTGAAAGCAGTGGCGATCGCCACACCGTAGCCATCCCGTTCTCCAGTTTTATCATTCCAAAAAACTAACTCTCGGTTGTCAGGAATGAGTTCACCATTAGGTCCAAAGTATTGAATCGTCAGTGCTGCCAGCCCTATTGGTTCATTTTTCTCACCTGTTTTTCTGCCTAACGCGACTGGGTTTGCCTGATAATCTTCGCCTAGTTCTCTCAACTGCTGGCTAATGTCTTCGCTGAACAGAAGCTCTTGCTGTGTATACAGGTCACGGGCTGTTTGCTGCTGACTGTAAGCAGTCTCCTGGAAGCTTTCCTGTTCCAACTTGCGGGCCTTAGTCAAGCTCTGCAAAAACTCAACATACCCCGGCAGAATCGTGCGTCAAAGAGAGTGTCACCGTAAATGGAAGCCCCCAAAGCATTGACATCAGAAATGCTGCCGACTCCATTCTCTTGATTGGCAAGTTCGCCCACCAACTTCTTATTGAGGTTGGAAAGGCGACTAGCCTGCCGTAGAAGCTGGCTTTCGCTGTTGGCATAGTAGATGTAGATTTTGTCTACCTGATGCTGTTTGGGACGATCGATTCGACCAATGCGTTGCTCTAGCACCATTGGATTCCAAGGGAGATCGATGTTGATTAGATAGTCAGCATCTTGAAGATTTTGTCCCACAGATAGGGTTTCCGATCCAATTAGAACGCTTATTTCTTCGCTAGGTGTGGGGCGATCAGATAGATTGCGGCAGGTTGCGGCTGGAGCAAATAGCCGAAAAATCTCCTGTCGTTTGATTCCAGTTTGCTGTCGATTCCCTTTAACTATGTTGTGAGGAGCAACCTGAAGAGATCTATCAGAATTATCAGGGTAATACCGCTTAGTTGAGCCGATCGCCATACCAATACCATGATGAGAAATTTCTGGATCTTGGCTCATGTAGCGGTAGTAATCAAAAACGGTATCCGAAAAGGTAGAGATTAATAACACCTTCTGGTTTTGGCTGACTAATTCCCGCACCTGACGAGTTACCTGCTCTCGCTTATGATCTCTCACAAACTCATCAGCTAAAAGGTTTTGAATGTCATCTAGCTGCATCAAGTCGCTGTCGCAGGCTGACCACATTCGATCGTAGACCTGTCTTGCCTCTACAGGATTGTTCTGTAGCCGCTCAATAGCTAAATCAATCGTCCGGCGGAGTTGCTGCCGCTTTTCTTCCTTATCGGTATCTACTTCATCATCCTCATCCTCTTCATAATCCTCATCCCAAGCTTCGCATTCGCTTAGCGTACCGTAGGTATCATTCCAATCCAGAAGTCCTAATTGTTCTTTTCTATCAGGTTCAAAATTGTAATGGAGGAGGAGGAAACACTTCAGTCCCTCAGCAGTTGGCTCAACTACTGCCAATCGATCCTTCATCTGCTGGATTCTAGCTCTGAAGTTCACGATCGTGCGCTTGAGTGCGTACATACTCGACTCTGCCCGTTGCAGGAAGAACCGACGTTGGTTTTGCAGCAATGCTCGTTGTTCGATACTGCCTGTCAGATAGCGAACTGGGTCGGCGCAGGGAATATAGAGTTCTGCCTCAAAATGGGTGAAGATTTGCTCCAGGGCTTGCTCTGTGGATGCTTCAAACTGTACAGGTAGCCACTCTGCCTGCCGTCTCGCATAAATATTGAGATCAGGCATTGCCTCTCGAAGCATCTGTCGAGTCCGTTGCAAAAATAGCTCTCGGTAGACACGGCGAAATAGTTTTGTGTCGTCTGTAAACTGTTCTACGCCAGTCTCACGATTCTGGAACCAAAGGGCAAGTTCTGGTGGCAGGCCCAAGTCAGTAAATCCCTGTGGACGGGTTAAAAATGGAGCCAGGATATTGTAAATGTCCTCTCGGCGGTTATTCCAAGGTGTTGCCGTTAACAGAAGGAAGTAGCGTTGTCGCCCTTCCCGTTGGTCGCGTTCTCGCATTTGCAGACAGAGCTTGTGAATCCGGTTCTTATAGTTACGGATGCCTTCGTGTGCCTCGTCGATAATCACCAGGTCGGGACCGCCGTAACGGTTGAAGTCATCAATGAACCCTGTTCCCTTCCGGCTCATCAGGTTTTTGTTGTATAGCTCATAGTCGCTATCCCGAAAACCGAGTTCATTCATCTCGCGTTTCCAGTTGTCGTGTAGCTTTTTGGCAGCGATGATAGCAACTTTGGCTTGTCCGTTCTGCTGCCGGGAGAGACGAGCAACGGCAGCCGCAAGACGGGTCTTGCCCAGACCCACAGCATCGGCACAGACTGCCACTCCAAAATCTTGCATGACCCGTAGGCAGTGTTGCGCTCCTGATTTCTGATGTTCAAATAGCGTTCCCTGGTTCACTAGTTCATCAAGTACATCGCTTTGCTCAACTCGAAACTGACGAGGGCGTTGTTGCGCCAGCCAGTAAAGGAAATCATTTGGAGTTCCATGTTGCCCAGACAAAATCAGTTCTACTGCCTGCTGGAAGCCTTCAATCTCATCAAAGTTAGGCAGTTCTTCAATCTGGGTGACTTTGGGAGGCTTTTGTGGTTTAACGTTGTATTCTTCGCCTGCATTGTCTTTGACACGAAAATCGGTAATGGGTTGGGGCGGGTGGTCGGGCGATACAATGACATCCGCTGTGATTTCCTCTGGGGTCTGTTCGGTGATGTTGACTTCAACCATCGGGTTGTCTGGAATGGTGATGGTATCCACCTGATTCAGGTTGTCGCCTGTAATTTTGACTTCGGTTGTCTCGCCGGGAGGGAGTTCGTCAGGAGTAATTTGCTCGATGCGGGGTTGTCGTTGTTGAGAGCGGCGATCGTACTCTTGCAATACCTGCTGGAGAAATTCTTGAGTCAGGTCATAGGCAAGGTCTTGACGTTGCCACTCACTATCAAATTCCTGGATGCTTTGCTCGATCGTTTCCTGGTCAAGCTGCTCCCAGGAGTAGAGGAAGGTAACACTTTCAGCGTTGCGTGAGTGGGCAGCACGGGTGAAGTTGTCGGAGCCTTCATGCAGGATGTGGTTATCGAGGCGATCGCTATAGATACCTGTCTTCTTGTGGTAGAGCGATCTGCCCTGGCTCATTTTGATCAGCTTGAGTTCTAAGAAGCCTAGCCGTACCAGTTCAGCCATGATTTGAGTGCCATTGAATGCGCTTTCCTCAAGTCCTTCAAGAAACTCCTGCAATGTACGCTGGATGAATTGGGCGCGGTAGCCAGAATTGTGCAGCTTTTCCAGTTCTGCCACGTCAGCGCGTTTGGTGAACCCCTGCCAGTCCATGAGCAGTCGAATTTGTCCTTCGGTCTGGACGATCGTTTGCAGGGGTTCTTCATAGAGTTTGAGAACGCCACTATCAAAATAAGCAGTGGAACGGCGATAGATACTGCTCCGTTCTAGCATTTGAGCCGTGACCTTGTTGTAGGCATCAAGTTGGGTGGGTAGGTTGTAGCGTCGCTTGATGCTTTTGATTTCTCGGAAGCTACCGCTGAGAAGAGCAGGTTCTTTGGCGGTGCGCTCTAGAAGGAGAAACTTTTCAATGATGTTGGGGTTGCCTGTACGGAGCAGGGCAGGAGAGGGGAGATCGCCAGGAGTGCGGGGATTGTAGGTGTGAATCTTGGCGGTGCTAGGGTCAATCCGAATCACCTTGTGGGAAACGGCTTTGTCTTTGAAACCCAGTAGGGAGACGATGTTTTTCAGGAAGTTTCCACCCTTGTCAGCATCTCGATGCCGAAAAACAAGCCAGTATTGACCACCAACCCCTTTAACCAAGTTGCCTTGAAGCAGGTAGTAAGGGCGTTGTTGGCGAACTAAATCTTGAATGACGGCATCAAGCATGATTAAAGAATGGGTAGTTTTGCGAAGGTATGAAGCTTGAACAGGCTCAAGGGGAGTTCAGTGTTTGTAGGGCGATCGCAGAAAAGGTTTGGGCTTGATTAACCAGCGTTTCGGCATCGGATTGAGATAGATCAGGGTGAGGATCGTAGTCTGCGCGGGTTCGTTGGGCTTGAGCATCAATCAATTGGCGGTGCAATTCTGTGGGCACTTTGCCAGAACGAGCCAGGTGTTGCCCAAAGGCGCTAATTACACCTGCATGACTTGAAAACGAGAGTCCTTCACGGTCTAAAAGCGCTTCAGCGAGGTAGAACATGGCATAGTAGGCGCGAGAAACTGCAAAGTCGTAGAATCCTTGCTCGATGAGGTTTTGGGCTGCGTCTAAGCTGCGTTGGGCTTTGTTGACCAGGGCTTGCTGCTCTGGGGTCATAGGGTGATGCCCTCCTGGCGAATATTTCGTAGAAGGGGTGAGTTTTCGCTTTCAAAGCGCGATCGCGGCATAAAAAGGCGGGAAATGAGGATGCTATGCTCTAGGCAAAATTGGGCAATAAATTGGCTGGTGCGATCGAGTTCAGCGCTGGCATCAACTGGGTCTTGCAGCACAATCAAAATATCAATGTCGGAGGCTGGGGTTGCGTCTCCTCTGGCTTGAGAGCCAAACAATATCACCCGATTCAGCCGATCTTGATATTCCTGCTTCAGATAATTCCGCAGTGGGTTAAGCAGGGTCAGAATTTCAGGATGCGCTTGAACTGGATGCATGAGTACCTCTGAAGAGTTTAGGGAAGCGGGAATCCAGGAATTGCTTTGTCAGTTTGCTGCATCAGCCAGATGGGTTCCTGGAGCCATCGAGTTAAGCCGCAATTGATACAGGTTCATAATGCAGCAACATAAGTTGATCTTGAGGAACCGTTTCCATCGCGTAGGTCATCCCTTGGGCATCCGAAAAGTCAATCAGGTAGGCTTCGTTATAGAAGTTCATGACTACCGTTCCGACTTGTCCGGCTTGGAGCAAAATGGGTTGTTGGCTCTCTTTATGAACAGCTTGGAGATCTGACTTGATCGCTACAACGTCATATTCCTTAAATGCCATCTTTATCCTCCTTATTTGTGAACCGGATAAGCATTGGTTAGTCTGGGAAAGTCTTCGTCGGTGCGAATAATCCAGCATGAGATTACTAAGGATGTGCCAACTTCAGTTGTCATTAGAAATTTAATGTCGTATTGAGTTCCATACTGGTCTTGTTTATAAAGAATTGCCTCCTGATTGATCGCTACATCCAAAAGAATATTTTCTAGAATTTCCTTGTTTTCTAAGGTGAGACCTAACCGATTTTTGAACAGGGCAGCCTTGTCTTTTCCTTTGGGATGCTGGGGGTTGAGAACGTAGCGTTCCAGTTTGTCGCCAATTTGAGCCTGATCCCCATTGGGTAACTTCATCGTAAAATCTCCTCACTCCAGGGGCCAGCCGGGGATGGCTGCGTCAATTTGCTGCATTAACCGGATAGTTTCTTGCAGAGCTACGATAATGCGCTGGTAGTGAGTAATATCTTCTGGGCTGAGGGTTCGTCCTTTGCGATCTTTCAGCCACTTCTGGCAGACTTGATAGCCACCTACATAAAAATTCCAGACTTCTTCAGGCACTCCAGTAAATCCATCACCTTTTTTATTGATGATGACCTTGCCATTCAAATATTTAGGATGCCCAGCATCAACAACAGGATTGAAATTACACTCAAACTGAGTGATTGGAGTGTCTAGCTTTGAGTCTTTCATCAAGTGAAGATCAGCAAGGTATTCACCATAGGTTGAAAGCTGACGAAAAAGATTGTCGTCACTAGTAAGAGGAATACGGAGAAAGTCAATCTTGAGAAATTCGCTGTATCGACTTCGGTATGTTGGAGAATAAAAAACAGCATAAATATAACAAAAAATAGCTTCGGGAGAGGGTATGTAATTTAGTTTTTCTAAGAACTTATTTAGAAACTTTTGACTAAAATTAGCTCTCCTCTCCTCTGTTAATAATGCTCCTTGAGAGTTATCTGAATCTGGATAAAGATAAAGAGGAGCAGAATTTGCATTGTCTGCCGAAGACAAAATTGTTTTGTCCACTAAACTTTCTGCTACCCAAAAGTTAGAAACAACTTGCTCACGGCTTCTGCGAATAAAACAAATTGCAGGATTATTAGAAACTAATAAATGTCTCATAACCTCTGGACGTGGCATACAAATTAGGCCACGAGAATTCCCAGTGTAGTAAGTGAACCGCGTATCAAAAGGACGATAAGAAATTTCTCTGATTTTTGACGTGTCTAAATTTGTTTTTCTTACATCATCTTGAGCAAGGCTTACTTTCCAATCTCGTGAATCTGCTCCTAAGTCATACTTAGTCCTAGCAACTTCCTCTGAAAGAAAAGCAAAATCAACCAAAACTTCTTCAATATCTTTTTTGCTCCACTGAATGACTAGATCATCTCTTGCCGTGTATAGTCCTACTGAGTTAACTGACATAGCTTCATTAATTTTCCATCCTTCCTCATATTCAACTAACAAATCTATGTTTTGAGGAATTAAAAAATAGTTTGGAGAAGAAGAGGAGATGGATTTCCAAATCGTTGAGTTAACTTCATTGCTAAGAAGCCAATTGTATTTATTCTCACGTAAACCCCAAAGTTCAGAATGAAATATTGCTTTTTTCAAATAAAATACATCATTAAGAAAGAAACTGATAGAAACTCCTTGTTGAATATCGAACACATTTTTATCTTCCGTTCCATCTGGATTTCGTTCTTTCTTTGTAGTATTACCATGCAAATCCAAAGCATAAATACTATCAAAGGTTGATTGAAGACTTTGCCGCATTCCCTTGAAAGTTGGATTGTCAAGATAACTGTGATTTGTAATAAAAGCTAAAATCCCTTGCCCTGTTTGTTGAATTCGCCATTGTGCAAATCGAAGGAATTTTACATAATCATCCTGTAAACCTTTTGGATTTCGCTCACCTAGAGGTTTACCATCAACTCGGTAATAATCACGAACTAAAGTACTAATCCATTCACCTGTATTAGCTGATTCATAAGAATATGGAGGATTGCCGATCACAAGCATGACAGGCTTATCTCGCTTAACTGCTACTGCTTGCTCCGACTCTTCAGCAATGAATTCTTCCAGCAAGATCTCTGATTTTCGCTTTGCATCATCAAGTGTATTTGTTAAATAAATTCCTAAACGTTTTCCACTATTAAACTGATACCCTGTCTCTTCTAAAAACAATCCCAACTTGAGATGGGCGATCGCATAAGGAGCCATCAACAACTCAAACCCAAAAATTCGGGGTAACAATCGCTCCTTCACATAGCCTGACCACGATCGATCCTCTAATCCTTCAGTTAAAGCATCAGGATTCTCCTGAAACCGTTGGTGGATGAGTTGGAAGATCCACAGCAAAAAGGTTCCAGTTCCACAGGCTGGATCAAGGATCATCACCTCTGGGTCAGCCAAACCCAACGGCTTGTTAAACTTTTCCTTCAGCAAAATATCGACAGAGCGCACCATGTAAGACACCACTGGCTCCGGCGTATAGTAAACCCCTCGTCTCTCCCGCATCTTGGGCTTATACGCTGCCAAAAAATCCTCATAGAACCGAATCACAATGTCTTCACGGTTCATCTTGGCTCGGAAATCTTCCAAGATGGCATCCATCTTCGCCGCCCGAAGGATGCTAACCACCTCTGAAATTGCGTCAATCAACTCATCAGCAATCACAGGTGATTCATCTGATTTTTCTGACTGTAGGGCTGTAGCAGATCTCCTGTCATATTCACTCACCGCCTTCGATACATCCCGAAACAACCGCCGCAAAAACGGGTTAGTCTCTGGCAACAGTTCCCAGGCATCTTCTCGGTTAAAGTCAGTCTCTCTGCTCCCCTCGCCCGCTCTGGGAGAGGGGTTGGGGGTGAGGGGGTCTCGTCTCCGGCGCTCATCAATCGTGTAGCTAAAGACCCTAGCAGTGAATAACCCATAGGCGATCGTCTGGGCATAAATATCAGCAAAGCTGTAGTCTTTCTCGTTCTCAGGCTCCAGCTTCAGGGTTGGCAGCAACTCTCTCTGAAAACTCTGAAGCAACCCACGCAAATAACCACCGTTCGGCTCGGCTCTGTAAACATCAGGGATTACCCGCTCAATCCGGCGTGACACCTCAGCCAACTTCTGAGCCAATTCCTTTGCAGTGGTGATCGGCTGATAAAACGCCCACTCCACGAGCGGAATCACAGATAGAGCCGTATCCTTCATCCGGTTTGTTCGAGCCAGCGTATCTTGTCTGAGTCGGTTCAACCGTGCCTGTAAATCCTCATCTGACCAGGAGAAAGTTTGAATCTGCCGCTGCCGTAGCTTTCCATCAGTAGGGAGAATCATTGTCACTCTGCTCCCCTCGCCCTTTTTGGAAGAGGGGTTGGGGGTGAGGGCATCTGGCAACAGCAGATACATCACAGGCTGATTCGGAATAATGCGTCCGGTATAGTGCCCATAAATCTCACGCTGCTGCTCATCCGTCGTCAAGAATTGCTTGATGTCAGAGTCGGTTAATCTATCCAGTTCAGCGTAGAAACCAACAGCGATCGGGCAAGTGTCTTCTGCTTCATCTTCATCAGCACCAGGTCGCAAAAACCAAAATCGGGAGCCTTCTGGGTCTTTTTGCATCAAGGGATAGTCGAGTAACTGCCTAAGAGCGCCAACTCGGCTCTCCTGGCTGCCAAACATTACAGCTTGTAGTTGTTTAGAAATGGACATATCCCCTGAACCTGGTCTTGCTTACTTAGTGATTTACTTTCAGCCACATTCATCCCAAGTTAGCCTCACTTTTCCGCTTTCAGGCAGATTGGGCTGACTTGGCTCACTTCTTAAAGCTAGAGAAATCAATTGTTAGACTGTTTCGGGCATCATTTTCAGTCTCCTGCGCCAGATATCCTGGCGGGTCAATCTACTCAAACACCAGTTGCCCGCTGTGCTTACCTAAAACTTTCTCTACCAATCGTTCTCCCAACTCATTTTTCTAGTTTTAGGCAGATGGTCTTAATCGCGCCAGAGGGCAATTCCACCCATGAGGCCCAAAATGTTGGGGACGACGCTGGCGTTTGAAGGGAGGTCGAGGGTAATGTTTTTGGTTTCGCCGCCGCCGATGTGGAGATGGTCGTAGTTAAAGAGGCGTTCGAGGTTGGCGATCGCCTTCCCCAGTCGGTTATTCCAGCGCTTCTTACCGATTTCTTCTAAGGCCGCCCGACCCAGTTGTTCTTCGTAGGTGTTGCCTTTGCGGAAGGGATGGTGGCCGAGTTCGAGGTTGGGAACGAGTTTGCCCTGGACGAATAGAGCGGAGCCAAATCCGGTGCCCAGGGTGATCGTTAGTTCGACGCCCTCTCCTGAGATGGCCCCCAAACCTTGAATATCGGCATCGTTGGCAGCTCGCACAGGTTTCCCTAACAGGTCAGACAGTGCGCCTCCCAGGTCAAAGCCAATCCAGGACGAATCGAGATTGGCGGCGGTGCCGATTTTGCCTTGGCGCACCACACCGGGAAACCCCACAGAGACGCGATCAAACTCGCCTTGTGTGTCTGCAAGCTGGGCGATCGCCGCCAAAATCTTTTCAGGTGTCGCAGGTTGAGGAGTATCTAGTCGTTCGCGTTTGGTGAGGGCATGGCCAGATTCATCCAGGACTAAAACTTTTGTGCCGCTGCCACCAATGTCAACAGCCAGCGTCTTTACTACAGCGTTGTCACTTCCCATCGCAATCATCCTTCCAGGACTGGCTACAGTGCTATTTTGACAGGTGCTTGACCCAGCCAGCCAGATTGTTTCTTCGAGGCTGTTGGGATCTGGAGGCTGGGCTAGCGATTGCAGAAACTTGTAGCATCCCATAGAGGCATCAAAAGGATGAAGGCCAAACTGTTGGGAGAGATCTTCGCAGACCCGGACGCCCCGAACGCTGTTGCCCCGACCGTCAAGCAAGGGAGAGAAGACGGCAATCCCAATCTGGTGAGGGACGATCGCAATGATGCCGCCGGAAACCCCGCTTTTGGCAGGCAACCCAACTTTGTAGATCCATTCTCCTGCAAAGTTGTACATGCCACAGGTTGACATGATGCTGAGCATGTCGCGGGTATAGCAGGCTGAAACGGCCTGTTCTCCGGTGATAGGATTGACGCCATGATTGGCCAACGTTGCGGCCATCACAGCTAGGTCGCGGCAACTCACCATGACAGAGCACTGCTGAAAGTAGAGATCTAGCGCTTCATCAACTGAGTCATCAATGACGCCAAAGTTTCGCATCAGGTAGGCCATTGCCCGATTGCGGTGGCCCGTGGTCCGTTCGGAAACAAACGTGGGCATGTCGATAAAAACATCGTGACCGACATAGCGTCGAAACATATCCAGCATCCGATTGAGCCGCTCAGTGGGGTTGGCTCCCCGAATCAGACTGGTGGTGGCGATCGCCCCCGCATTCACCATTGGGTTGTAGGGCCGCTTGGTTTGTTCCTCCAGCACAATGGCATTAAAGGCATCTCCAGTGGGCTCTACCCCAACCCGCGACAGCAAGTAGTCTCGCCCATGATCTTCCAAGGCCAACCCATAGGCAAACACTTTGGAAATGGACTGCACGGTAAACAGCTGATCCGCATCCCCAACCTGATACATCTGGCCATCTGCCGTGGCGACGCAGATGCTAAACCAGTCGGGGCTCATCTTCGCTAGCTCAGGAATGTAGTCTGCGACCTTGCCGGCTTGCAGCGATTTGTAGTCACGATGGAGTTTGTCGAGACAAGCCTGAAAGTTGGCTCCGGGCAGTGGCTGAGTCTGTGAATCTGCGGCTTGACTCATCGTTGGCAAAGGCAGCTTTGGCAAAGGGGTGCCCCAATTTTACGGCAGGAATCGGCTGAAAATGGTTCTGGTGATTGGTTCTATTGATGGATCTCGCTTTTGGGGGAGAAGCGCTAGGTTAAAAGGAGTGTAAGCCAATCCATTGAGTCAAATTTTATTTTAAGGAGTGTGAGATGGGATTAGGGATGTTGATTGAGGGGAAATGGGTTTCGGAACGAGATCAAGAAGATCAAGACGGTCGATTTTTGCGGCCTTCTACTACGTTTCGCGATCGCGTTACTGCGGATGGATCAAGTAGCTATCCGGTGGAAGGCGATCGCTACCATCTCTACGTTTCGTTGGCCTGCCCTTGGGCACACCGCACGCTGATTATGCGGCAACTCAAAGGACTCACCGATGCAGTGTCTGTCTCTGTGGTTGATCCAGAAATGGGCGAAAACAGTTGGCAGTTTAGTGAGGGGGAGGGTTGCATTCCTGACTATGTCAACCACACCCACTATCTTTGGGAACTGTATACCAAAGCTGAATCTGACTATACCGGACGGGTGACAGTTCCGGTGTTGTGGGATAAAAAAACGGGAGCCATCGTCAACAATGAGTCCCGTGAAATTATCCGGATATTTGACACCGAATTCAACTCGATTGCCAAACATCCAGATGTTGATCTTTATCCCGCTGAACTACAGCAGATTGTTGAGGAAACCATCGACGCGATCTACGAACCCATTAACAACGGCGTCTATCGAGCTGGATTTGCCACGACTCAATCTGCCTACGAAGAAGCTGTCACTGAACTGTTTGAGCATCTTGATCGATGGGAAAACGTGCTGGAGCAGCAGCGCTATCTCTGTGGCGACAAGCTGACCGAGGCCGACATCTGCATGTTTACGACGCTGCTGCGGTTTGATGCGGTCTATTCCACTCATTTCAAGTGCAACTTGCGCCGCATTGTTGATTACCCTAATCTATGGGGCTACCTGCGCGACCTATACCAGCATCCTGGTGTCAAGGAAACCTGCAACCTAGATCACATCAAGCGGCACTATTACAAGAGTCATCCCAAGGTCAACCCGACACTGATTGTGCCCAAAGGTCCGATTCTAGACTTTGAGGGAGAGCATGGGCGCGATCGCCTCTATACCACTCTCGCTAAGCCAATCACAGTGTAAGCTCACGACGAACTCTGCATAACCAGCGGGCCTGCTGGAATCAGCGGATCGGTAGCAGCTTCTCGCGTAATCAAAAATTGCGGTGTCTCGGCTTCTACAGCTGGCGGCGGCACCGCTAACCTTGTTACAGCATTCCCCTGGTTATCGGTTTCAAACTGTCCGTAGTAAATTGGAGCATCGCTAGCGGCGATCGCCCACAGCCGATAAACCTGATCAGCAGGCAGTTCTGGCAGATTTTGGACGGTTATCCAGGCCTCAGACTGGTTGGGGTAAGCAATCAAGCTACCAATGGCTTCCGATTGCTCTGTTCCTTGCAGCAAGATCACCGTAGGCTCTATTGATTGAAACTGAGCCACTGTGGTTTGCATGTCCTGGAGTTCTTGCTGAAGCCCGCTAATCGTCGTCTGAGCGGATTGAAGCTGCTGACGTAGTCGCTGATTTTCAATCACGAAGGCGATCGCCAGCAGTGCTGCAATCCCGCTGCCAAGCTGCAACCAGCGTCGAGAGGTTGGCCTGGAGCGGGGCACTAGGGCGCTTGGGGGCTCCGAGATTGCAGCTTGTCCGGTCTGTGCAGACTCTAGAAGCGCAGTCTTTAAGTGAATAGGTGGTTCTACTGCCGTTAATTCCTCAGCCATTACGGTC
Source organism: Elainellales cyanobacterium (assembly GCA_041746655.1). Taxonomy (GTDB): domain Bacteria; phylum Cyanobacteriota; class Cyanobacteriia; order Elainellales; family Elainellaceae; genus JBGTGR01. Next base: position 44,597 of record JBGTGR010000047.1, read on the forward strand.
AAAACTGACTGCAAAGCCTTTACTTCTGTCGCTTGGTCAGGGTGCGCTGCCAGCAGACGTGCAAATTCCTCAGCCTCTTCTGGGCTCAGATTTCCTAAAACGTAGCCCGCCATCAATTCTTCCCAATTGTCAGGAAGCAAGGGTTTGGACATAGTGCAGTTATTGGACGAAATCTTGTAAAGTATGTCTCAGCTTCAGCAAGCCCTGACGAGACCAGGTTTTCACTGTCCCTAGTGGTGTGGCAAGACGTTTGGCAATTTCGGATTGGCTTAAGCCTTCATAATAAGCAATCTCTAAAACCTGACGTTCTTTTTCCGGCAGCTGAGCAAGTGCTTCTTTAAGCTTTTGGGACCGTTCAGTTTGCGAGACTTGCTCAAGTGGGCTACGGTCTCCCGATTCCGCTTGACTCATAGTTTTCCAACGGTTGAGAAAACGCTGTCGGGTGCCGCGCGATCGCAGTCGGTCAATAGCACGGGAGCGAGTCATCGTCGTTAGGAAGCTGCTCAGCGATCCTCGATTGGGATCATAGGTCTGCCGATGCCACAGGGTCAGAAAAATCTCCTGAGTCAGATCTTCCGCTTCTTCGGGATTAGTCAGAATTCTTAGTGCTAAACCATAAACTAAACTTGCATAGCGATCATACAAAGCCCCTAGGGCGGTAATGTGACCTCTCTTTAAAGCTGCGAAAAGTTCGGCATCCGTTGAAGTTGAAGCCGAAGTCGAAGAAGATTGGTCTAGAGGGATATCAGGAGGCATCACTCTAAATTCAAGCATTCAAGCATTGGAGATGAGCTCCATCCCGTATCTTTTTACTTATGCGCCACAGCATCTCCCACATTGTGTCTTAATTGCAATACGAGCAGCCCTCTCAATTGGATGAACTTTCTAGAGTCCAAGCCAGAATTTTCCGTAATTTCCTGGAAATTGCCCAATCCGATCTCAAGGTGAATCCGTATTCCTACAGAAAGCGGTGCTTTCGCCAGGAATCACCTGTCTTGAACTTTGAAATTGAGGATTTTTCCATGAATCAGTTTTGGGCCGTAGGTCTTTTAAGTACCGCCGCCGTTGTCATGCCTTTGGGAGTCGCCCAAGCCGCAACCCTTTCTTACACCACTACCCTAAGTGGATCAAACGAAGTTCCTGCCAACAACAGCACTGCAATCGGAAGCGCCACAGGTTTCTTAGAGGGTGGGCCTACCGATTGGATTTTTACCTACGATGTCACCTTTATGGGTTTAGCAGGGCCGCTCCAGTTGGCTCATATCCATGTAGCCAATATGCCCGATGGGCTTTCCCCCCGTCAGCAAACCGGACCTGTCGTTCATGATTTGGACAATCCACCCTTGGGGGAAACAAGTGGTTCCTTTATGGGCGATTGGACTTCTGCCGAAGTTGCTGCAGCCAGTGTAGACCCAGCTATGGTGTACGAGCGCTTTTTGGCAGGGGAGTACTACTTCAACCTGCACTCCAATACACCTGAGTTTCTAATGCCGGGAGAAATTCGTGGCCAGATTGAGTTTGATGATGTTGAATCCGTTCCCGAACCCGCTTCTATACTGGGGTTGCTAGCCCTTGGCGCGGGTGGAGCTGCGGCTCATTTCCGCAAACTTAAGATGGCTGGCTAATCCAGTCATTGCAATTTACAGAAGCATGCCCGCGATCGCCGCAGTCACCAAGCCAGCCAGGGTTCCGGCAATCATGGCTCGGACGCTAAGTTTGGCTAGGTTAGGCTGCCGTTCGGGGGCAATGCTGCCAATGCCGCCAGATCAATCCGCGTCTCACTCCTCACTCCTCACTCCTCACTCTTTACCTCTCCAAGCCTGGGGTTGCTGAAACTGGTAGATATCCTCAAGCACTTTAACCCAGCCATTGGAGACTGACTCCCAGAGGCGATCGCCCTTTTCTTTCGTTGCTGTAGTCGGGTCGCCCAATACCCCGCTGCGAGACAAATCCCGTGTGGTCCAGGCAAAGGGGAGCTTACCCTCCATACTCAGCAGGCTATCCTCCGGCAGACCATGAGGATATTCAGCGACAGCTTCTTCCATTCGCACCTGGTCGGGCAGGATGGAAAGCATCATACTGGTTTCGGCATCTCCGGCATGTATCCCAAACTCTTTCTCTTTGGGTGTGAGAAACTCTCCGGCGCAGTGGGGAGCCCGCCAGGTAAAGAGCGGAAACACGAAAAAATCTTCGTAGGTTTGGTGCAGATCTCGCGCCACAATTTCCATCACCTGGGGCTGACCTCCGTGGGCATTCATCAGCACCAGCTTGCGAAATCCGGCCCGATACAGGCTTTCGGCGACTTCGGTGAGGGTGGCGATCAGCGTCTGAGCCGTCAGCGTAATGGTGCCCGGAAAGTGCCAGTGCTCATTTGACTTGCCGTAGCACAGGGGCGGCAGCGCATAGGCTGGAACCTCTGCAGGTAGCTTTTTGAGTGCTTTGCCCAAGATGGCCGTGGCGATCGCCGCATCCACCACCAGCGGCAAATGAGGGCCATGCTGTTCGATTGCCCCAATCGGTTGGACGATCACCACATTCGCCTTATCAGGCATGTCCCGAACTTGAGTCCAGGTCAGATAGGGAAAAAATCGGTCGGGTGGAAGAAAGCTGTGCATTCCATCTCTCTAAACGAACGCTCGTATTCTACAAAGGTTGAACCTGGATAAGCCTCAAAAAACCGTAAACGATCACAATTACAGGCCGTTCATTCCCTCAGTTTCTAGGTTGCTCATAGGATACCTGGGGCTCCCTGTCTTTAATTTCGATTTTCTGGCTTGATCCCGCGCTTTTCGCCATAATCCCTTTCTATTCCCAGCTCAATCCAATATTTCTGACCTCAGAGAGATGAGAGAGGTTGATCAATTCAGGGATTCTAGCTACAGGATTATTCAATCTTGTCTAAACAAAGACACTGCGATACACGCGGGCCTGATCCGGGTGGTTTCAGTTTTACAAGGGGAAAGAACAGCTATGGTTCAAGATATAGTTTCCGCAGGGGGACTGTGGAGTAGGGCAGGTTTGATAGGGCAGGTTCCGGTTCTTCCTGGACCTGGAACTCCTGAGCAAGCCTCTCTGGTCTTTTCTGGTCCCCAGTTTTTCATTGCCCTGATTTCTGGGCTGCTGTTGGCATTTGCCATTCAGCTTTTATTGACCAATCTTTCGGTCGCAGCTGGGATCTCCTATCTGGGCCGGCCCTCAGACTCCAGTTCTTCTAGCTCCAGCAATGGGGGATCTAGCAGCTTTGGCGCTACGATTCGCAAGATTGAATTTGGGGTTGGGTTGTGGACTCTGATCAGCGTCAGTATCGCCCTGTTCATTGCCTGCTTCCTGGCAGTACAGCTGAGCTTACTGGTTAATCCTGGTTTGGGTGCAATTGTCGGCCTAGTGATTTGGGCCGCTTACTTTTCCATCCTCGTCTGGGTGGGTTCGACTACCGTTGGTTCCTGGATTGGCTCTATCATCAACACTGCCACTTCAGGATTCCAAGCCATTTTGGGCACGGCAGCGGCGGCGATCGGTGGCAAAGCTGCTAACAGACAAGTCGTTGCCACTGTGGAAGAGGCGGCGGCGGCTGTCCGTCGGGAGATGGGTTCTATTGTTGACCCAGAGAGCATTCGTGAGAATATCGAAGACTACGTTCATTCCCTACATTTACCGCAACTAGATTTGTCAGCGATCCGACAGGATTTTGAGCAGTTGCTCAACGATCCAGAGTTCAAGTCTATGGCCGACAGTGGTCGCCTACAGAACATCGATCGCCAGACGTTTATCGATCTAGTGAGCAGCCGCACTGACTTTTCTAAGGAAGACGTCAACCGGATTGCGGGTTTGCTGGAAGGGGTTTGGCGGCAGACGCTAGGCCAACGACAAGACCGGATGTCGGAGCTAATCGACTATCTGCGTTCTAGTCAGCCGGGTCAAGTTCGCTCTGAAGAACTCAATGCCAAGCTCGATCAACTGACGGAGGAAGTCCGTCGGTCTCGTCAGGGGGGTTCTTCTAGTAGTCAAGGAGGTGGGGTCGGCCCACTTCAACAGACGCTGCAAACGGGTATCAACACCCTGATGGGATTGGCGATGGGACGGGCCGATCTGTCTGATCTGGACTTAGATAAAATCCTGGATCGAGTCCAGTCTGTCCGCCAGCAGTTGGGTTCCAAAACTGAACAGGTCGCAGGACAGCTCAGTGGTGGCGGCGCATCCCGGAATACCGTCCGCAACGATGTTGAAAACTACCTGCTCAACGCTTACTCCTGGCAAATGAACCAGGAGGCGATCGCCCGCGACTTCAGAGACGTGCTCTACGATCCATCGGCTGATCCGGCAGAAGTCCGGCGGCAACTGGAGAAAATTGGACGTCCTGATTTTGTTGAAATTCTCAGCTCTCGCGGTGTCTTTACCCAGCGTCGGATTCAAGAAATCGCCAACTCACTCGAGCGGGTGCGTCGTGAGGTGATGAGTACGGCTAGAGCCGTTGAAGAGCGCGAAAGAGCCTTAGAACTGCGCACTGAGGTTGAAACCTATCTGACACTGACGCCAACTGATCGCTTTACACCGGAGCAAATTCAACGAGCATTTGGAGCGATTTTGGCAGACCCAGAATCAGACCATGAAATGCTCAGTCTGCGGCTGGCTCCCTACGATCGCGCGTCGCTGATGCAAATCTTGGTACAGCGGCAAAATCAACGGCGGGATCTGACCGCAGAACAGATTGAGTCTCTTCTCAACGAGCTTGAGCAAACGCGCGATCGCGTCCTGTCAGAATCTCAGTCTCTGGAAGAACAGGCTCGTCAGCAAACGGAAGCCCTCTGGCTGCGTCTAGAGTCTTACCTACGCAACACCGGCAAGGATGAGCTGAATCCAAACGCGATTCGGAACGAACTCCAGACCATGCTGCACGATCCTCAAGCGGGTGTGTCTGTCCTGCGAGCGCGGCTAGCCCGGTTTGATCACGATACGCTGGTGCAGTTGTTGAGTCAGCGCCCAGAGTTTAGTGAAGATGAAGCCGATCAGATTCTCCACCAGGTTGAAAACTCCTGGTATGGCGTTCGGCACGCTCCCCAAATCTTGGCAAGTCAGGCCCGCGATCAGTACGATCAGGCCACTCATGCACTGTCAGAATATCTGCGTAATACCCAGCGAGAAGAACTGAATCCAGATGGGATTCGTCGCGATTTGCAGCGGTTGATGGATGATCCGCAAGCTGGAGCTTCAGCATTGCGTCGTCGCCTTTCCCAAGTCGATCGTGAAACGCTGGTGCAGTTGTTGAGTCAGCGGAATGACCTATCAGAAGCGCAGGCTAACGAGATCATCGACAACGTTCAGGATGCCATTCGCACCATGGTTCGCGCTCCCCGACGTTGGGCATTGCGAACTCAGCGGACGGTGATGGATTTTGAAGCCAGTGTTGAAGATTATCTCCGCAATACGGATAAAGCGGAGCTGAACCCAGACGGCATCAAGCGCGATTTGTCTATGCTGGTGCAGCATCCTCGCTTGGGGATGGAAACGCTGGGCGATCGCCTGTCGCAGTTTGACCGTTCTACCCTGGTGGCCTTGCTGGCTCAACGGCAGGATATGACCAAGGAAGAAGCCGAACGGGCTGTGGGTCAGATTGAATCGGTGCGCGATCAGATCATTCAGCAGGTGCGAAACGTTCAGTATCAACTCCAGTCAGTCGTCAACCGCATCTTTGCACGGCTTCGCGACTACCTCAACTCGCTGGAGCGTCCTGAGCTGAACTATGAAGGCATCAAGCGTGACTTGCGGACGTTGTTTGACGATCCTCAGGCCGGATTTGATGCGCTACGGGCTCGCCTCTCGCAGTTTGACCGGGATACGCTGGTTGCCATTGTCAGCTCGCGTCCCGATATTTCTGAGCGAGATGTTAACCGCGTCATCGACCAGGTTGAAAATGCTCGCAACAGTGTTTTGCGCCGCGCCGAACGGATGCAACTCGAAACACAGCGTCGCCTAGACGACCTGAAACGAGAAGCCCAACGGCAGGCCGAAGAAACCCGTCGAGCTGCGGCTAGTGCGGCTTGGTGGCTGTTTGCAACTGCAATTGTTTCTGCAGCTAGTTCTGCGGTGGCGGGAACAGTGGGTGTCCTTGCCCTGCTTTAAGCTAAGCCCCCCGCTGGCTAGTTAAATCCTCTCAAGTGAGCCTCTTTATCTGTACGGATTATCTGTACGGAGATAAAGAGGCTTTTTTTAATCCAGAAATTATCCTACAGGTCGCATGGGGTCGAGCCAGAGCAAAATTGTCCGCTTGAGCTGATTTAAATCTCGATAGACTTCTTGACGGACAAATTGGGCGATCGCATCCAGCGGTGTAAAATTTAGGCCTGCTTGCCAGTTGACATCTTGACCGAGCGGTGTGAGATGATTTCCGGGTAAGATTTGGACGGTCGTTAGCTCTGGAAATCGTTGTTGGACGGCGGCTGTGAGCGATCGCGTCTGATCGATTTCATCCTTCGTAAACTTGATCAGCAAATTTCGCCGCACCTGATATTGCTTTTCGATCAAGTAATTGGTTTCGCGTGGAGATGGCGTAAACTCAACTGCCGCGACTGCCGTCGAAAACTGCGAAAACTGCTCTAACAGCGGGATCGATCGCCGCGCTGGAAAATTATTGAACGCCATCAAAATATTTCCGGCCCGCTCTTCGGGAAACAGACTGCCAATTAGCAGGTGTAGCTTGCAGCCCATGCTGTGACCCAGCCCATAAATCGGGAGGTAGCGCCGCCGAAATACCTGGTTTTGTAGGTAGTCCAGCGCTCGATCTAAGGCTAGTAGGACCTGACGGGCGATCGTCGTATGATCCATCGTGTTTACAAATGGCGTCGCTACAATCGCATAGCCCTGCTGCGCCAGATTTTCTAGTAGCCAACGATAGGTTACGTGGGGAGCTGACGCTACAAAGGCTCCTCCCAGAAAGTGAATAATCGCAACGGGGCGCGGAGGCACCAACACCCAGTTACCCGAAATTTCCTGCCACTCCATGCCAGTTGCTCTCGTCAAAAACCTTCTTTATCCTAGACTGCAATCCTGATGCGAGGGGGAAAGCTAGGAGGCCTCCGAGGTGCCAGAACTTTTTAGGTCAGTGGGAGGGCGATCGCTGCTCCAAGCCCACCAAACCGTTCTGCAGGAGCAATAGTAAAACTCTTGCCACTTGCGGCGATGATCTTCTGTGAAAACGGGCGATCGCCGATTAATCCAAACATTCTCTGCTACCAGGCTGTCCGATCGACAGGTTGGACAACAAAAGCCTTGGGCATGAACCGCTGACTGAGTCCAATCAGGCGGAATTGGTGCAAACGCATCCATGTCGGTGAAGTTGAGGAGTACAAGCTGCAGTCCGGCGTTTTTCTCTAGGCGATGGTTCATCACCAACTGACATGAGATGAAAGCCACCTTCATGATACTATCTGCACATTTTGGGCCACCTTCCGCATCAAGACCCAAAGCTAGAGTGTGAATTTTGGGTTGATTGGTTGCACTTCTCGCCGACCTGTTCTAATTTTTCGGTACGGTCTTAGTTGAATCAGTCCCAAATCGGGAAGACTGACCACAGGACAACCCACAGGACACGACAACTCGGCTCAAGCTATTCAACTTCTTAACTGCATCTTGCCTAGATCCATTAATTCCATTTAGCGCCATTTCCCTCCCGCTCGTTGGCCTACCTCCCGCCCCTGCTCTTCAGGAAGGATTTGATCTATGACTTATCTCAATGCCATTTCCTTAGTCGGCATTTTTGGTCTGTGTGCGATCGCTTGGCTGTTTTCTGAAAACCGTAGCCTCAAATATTTTCCCTGGCGCGTTGTTTTAGCCGGGATTCTGTTGCAGCTAGGGCTGGGTGCTTTAGTATTTGTGGTGCCAGGTTCGCGAGATGCACTGCAAATCTTCAGCGATTTATTAAATGGTGTCTTTGATGCTGCCGACTTTGGAGCCCGGTTTGTATTTGGCAGCAATATTGTTCCAGCCCCTGGCGTTGAGCCCAACGTTAATCTGGGCTACATTTTTGCCTTTCGAGCTTTACCCACCGTCGTCTTTTTCTCGGGTTTGGTGGCCCTCCTCTACAATCTGGGCTTGATTCAGGCCATCACCAATGTTTTTGCCAAAATCTTTTACTCCACGATGCGGCTGAGCGGTGCCGAATCTCTGAGTGGTGCCGCCAATATTTTTGTTGGCATTGAAGCGGCGATCGTCGTCAAGCCCTTCTTGGCCAAAATGACCCGCAGCGAACTCTGTGCGATTCTGGCCTGCTGCTTTGGAACTTCAGCTTCTTCAACGCTGGCCATTTACGTCAGCTTCCTCAGACCCGTCTTTCCTAATATTCTGGCTCACCTTGTTTCGGCCTCTATTATTGGTATCCCCGCCTGCTTTGTTTTATCCAAAATTCTTGTTCCAGAAACCGGAGTGCCCTTAACGGCAGGTGGCATCCCCGTAGAAAAGCCGCTGTTGCTGGAAAAGCAAGAACTGAGAGAGAGAGAGACTGTGGCGATCGCCGATCCAGACGCCCCTCAACCTGTCCCCCAAGAGACCGTGGGTGGAGAACCGATTGAGCGAGTCAGCCCTCTAGACGCCGCTATTGTGGGAGCGCTAGATGGCGTCAAAATGGCCGTATCCATCGCTGCAGTTTTGATCTTAATCCTGGGCCTCGTCTCTCTGATCAACCAAACATTCGGTGCGTTAGCAAGCCTTCAAACCTCTACCCTGGTGCCGCTACAGTACATTGGCCAGCTGTTTAGTGTGATCACCCTGCAAAACATTGCTGGGGTTCTCTTCCTGCCACTCACCGTGCTAACTGGAGTTTCGCTGGATTGGAATGAACTCTGGCTGTCGTCAGTGATTATTGGTCGTCGGCTTCTAGAAACGGCAATCCCGCCCTATCAAGCCTTGGGAGCCGCTGGTGCAGCAGGATTGTTGAGCGATCGCGCCATCTTGATCGTCAGCTATGCCCTCTCCGGCTTTGCCCACGTCGCCTCAGTTGGCATCTTTGTCGGTGGCACTATTGCGCTAATCCCCTCCCGCCGCAAAGATATCTCAGAGCTAGGATGGAAAGCGCTCTTTGTTGGCACCCTTGCCACCGTCATGATTTCCTGTGTGGCAGGCGTATTCGATACTGGAGATCCCAGCATCTTAGGCCGAGAAGCTGCACCCGAAATTACTGCTCCTGCGCCTAGTCCGGCAGTTTCCCCCCTTCCAGAAGCTTCTCCTAGTCCAGACGCCTCTCCCAGGCCAGCAGCAGCACCGTCTCCTGAAGCGTCCCCTACCGTCAGCCCTGACGCTCCTGCAGCTTCACCCACCCCGACACAGGTCAGTCCTCCCGCTAGCCCAACTCCAACCCCTCAACCAGCCACTCCGGCTCCGGCAACAAATTCCTAGAAACGAGAGTAGCAACAAAAAAGCAGCGTTGATGAAAAGGTGTCTATCCCACATATTCATCAACGCTGCAAATGTTAGTCTTTGAAGCTAAAGCGGGATCTCTCTTTCGGGGAGATCCTTTGCTTTTAGTTAGGGAAAAAGCTGCTGAGCTTCGGCACTGGGATTATAGCGATATCCGAAAGTAGAGAAATCAGAATCGTCAATAATCTGAGGTGTGAGCAAAACAATGACCTCTTGACGAGAATTTTCCCGTTGTGTGCTTCTAAACAAAGCCCCTAGCAGAGGAATATCTCCCAGAATGGGGACCTTGGTAACGGTGGTGCGATCGCTGTCCTGAATGATGCCAGATAGCACCAGCGTCTGCCCATCTCGAACCCGAACCTGACCCGACGTGAGCCGTCGCTCTCCCAAAAGCGTAATGTCAAAGACGTTTCCGAGCAGGGAAATGGGCTCAGAAGCAGCCGGAACTGTGATCGAAGGCGCAACCGAGAGAGAAACAAAGCCGTTGTCGTCAATCCGGTCAACCTGAACTCGTAAGATCAGACCCGCCGGAGAGGTTTCAACCGTGACCGATTCCCGAGCATCGTCTCCTGTACCTTCCCTGGTAATTTCCAGGTTGGTAATCACCTCCTCCGTGAGCTGCACTTCTGCAATTTGACCCTCTTGAACCACTAGGGTGGGATCGGTCAAAATCTTCGCATTGTTATTAACAACAGCTGCTCGCAGCTGCAGCAGAAAAGCCCGCGAGAAATTATTAAAGTTGAAGCCAGGAATGGAGCCTGTCGTGCCAGGAACTCCAGCTGGACCAATTCCTACCCCCGCAGGACTAGAACGACCAAAGTTAATGACGCCTATCCCCCCGTCATTAATAATCGCGGCGTCATCAACGCCAAACGAGAAACTGGTGCCAGCTCGATCCAGGGCCAGCAGGTCAACGTCAATGACCCGCACATTCACCGCGACTTGACGACGACGCACGTCTAGCTGAGTCAGCTGAATAATAGCTAAATTAACCAGATTAGGGCTGCCTACTAGAGTGACTGAGTTGGTCCGCTCATCTCCAATGACTTGAAGCCCTCTAAGCAGAGGCGTCGAGTCAATAAACTCAGCCCGTAGCGTTTCGACGACCTGCTCTGTCGTCGTCTGGGCTTGCTGCTGGAGTAACCCGCCTTGTGCCTGAATAGCTTGCTCAACACCAAGCGCTGTGACAGCCGTTACCTGCCGCTCGCGGCTGATTGCAGTCTCAGCTCCCAAGCCAACCAAGAAGTTTAGAGCCGGGCCGACCAAAACTTGGTTTAGACGCAGTGTTCTCGACGCCAGCTGACGTGCTTCATTGGGCAGGCGAGGACCTACAAAGATGGTTCGTCCTGTTCGGTTGGCCTGCAGCCCGCTGATGCGGAGCACGTAGTTAAAGACGTCTTGGACGGGTTCGTTCTCAATATCAAGTGAAATTCGAACCTCTGCAGATTCTGCTGGAGCTGTTCCTGTTTGCTGAGCTTGGGGATCAGCCGGTGCCTCACCGATATAGGCGACGTTTAGACCAGCCGCTCTTGCCAGTAGAGACAACACATCTCGTACAGGCGCATCCCGTAACACTAAGCGTGGAACGCGCTCAGCCGTACCCAAATCAATCACGGGCGGCGCGGTGTCAGCTGTAGAAACTGCGATATCTCCCACGGGTGGAGCCACTGCTCTAGGCAGCAGCGGTGGTGCGAAGGTGGGCTGAGTTTCAAAGGCAGGCACACCATCAATCGTGATTTCTGGATTGGGTACCAGCACATCGGGTGTGGGTTCCGCGGGGGGACGAATTTGAGGCGCTGGAGCCGGAGCCGGTTGAGGAGTCTGTGCGAGTGGGGCAGGCACTTGACTGGGCTGGCTAGGCTGAGCAGCCTGAGCACCCGCGTTGGAGTTGAAGCTCAGTACGATTCCTTCTCGGCCTTGCTGTACCTGACCTGCAGGAGCTGCCGTCTCTCCGTTGACGGTGACACGAATACTGTTTGCGTCGAGTTGACTGACCACCACTGAACTGATTCCGGGTGCAGGGTTGTTCTGCAGGAATCCGTTTCCATCAGGGAGTTGGAGCTGCGTGTTGATCAGATCGGCCATCATCGCATTGCCACGACTGATGGTGAAAATCTGGGGGCGATCGCCCGCCCGCGTCTCTAAAACGACTTCTACGCCATCGCCGACAGGGTTGACCTGCACAGCGGTTACTTGTGTTGCCGATGCCAAAGCTGGCTGAGTCGCCATTAGGGCGATCGCCCCACCACCCAAAATACTAGTTAGCCCAAGATGCCGTTTCACAGTTCCCTCCTCCTACTAAAACACCGAGCGATACCGCGCTCAATTGATGAAATAGCTCACCATTGGTTAAATGACGGCTATACCTAGTCTTCTATTCACACACTGATGTTTGTCTACACTGAGATCTGTCACGTATCATTCACACACGGTCCGTTCACGCACCGTCTAGTCACACACTGTCTCCAGGGTTTCCCCTTATTCTCCTTCTACCGCTTCGTCGGTTGTTGGTGCGGCGGCAGGTGGAGCCGTTTCTGCAGGCATAAGCGCATTGATCTGGAAGGATGTCCTAATCCGGGGTGGCCCCTGATCTTGTACGAGCCGACCTTGAGGATCAATCCGAATAGCCTGCGTGGAAATATCCAGCTCAGAGTTAAAGTTGCGGAGCACTAACAGAGGCTGCAACCGTTCGATGTTGCGAATAATGGACTGAGTTTGAGCAAAGCTGCCCACCATCTCAACGTTGTATACCTGACGCTGCAGTTGATTATTGACGGCAGGTCCCAGTGACCCATCCGAAACAACCCCGGACGCCCCCGGATCTCGCTCAAACCGAGAGAGTGTGGCCCGATTGGCTTCATTGGTGATACCCGCATTGACTGCCTGGACCCGTTCGTTTAGGTCTAGCAATAGCGTATCCATGCTCTCCTCATCGGCAAACAGCGCTAAGACATCAGCCCGTAGCAGTTGCGCATTCTCCAAACGTGTTCTAGCTGCTTCGAGTTGACGCCGACTCTCCTCCTCGTTGAGAAGCTGCTGCTCCTTTTCGGCAATATCTCGACGTAGGGCTTGATTGGTCTCTAGAGCTGGCTGCACCAGCCGAACCAATAGGAACACTGAGCAGGCCAGACCAAACACCGCAATCAGAATTCCAGTGACCATGGGAGTCAGTGGAATTCCAAATAAGGTTTGGTAATTGGGTTTAGCCTCAAAATCGCCGCTATCCCCAGGAATAAAATCTCCGCTGACGGTCATGGTTAAAGAACTCCTCGATCCCGAAGTGCTTGAATTCTAGCAGTCAGTCCCACAGCCAGCGTACTTTCTAAATCTGCAAGCAGCTCAGAGGCGGTGAGTTCGGTGACTGGACTCTGAATGGTATAGCTGACAACTTGAGGCATTTGAACCTCTAAGGCTCCACCTCCCTGCTGATCTGTAAACTCAATCGGCCTCGGATCGTCGGTCAACTGAGCCGTGACCAATCGGGTGCCCGCGCTGTCCAAGAAGGGCGATCGCTGTAGGGTGAGCAAGAAATCGTTTACATCATTGAAAGAACGGGCATACCCAGTGATTTGAATGATGGGGGGCGGCGGAGGCGGAGGGGCCGCTGCAGGCTGATCTGCTGCAGGTGCTGGCTGATTTGCGATCGTCTGTTCTTGTTGCTCGATGTCTAGAACTTGAACCCCAACCGGAACATTGTCCCGGATACTTTGCAGCATTGCTGACCAAGGTTTAATCTGATCAAAGACTGTTGCTAAAGCTTGCACTTCAGCCTCAATGCCTTGAACTTGGGTATTAATGTTGGCAAGCTGCTGATCTAGAGCCTGTAGCTCAGCTAGCTGACTGTCGAGTTGGACCTGTCTTGCCCGCAGCTCTGTATTTTGGTGCTGTAAGAGCAGCCAGGAAGCGGCCACCAGTACTGGGAAGAAAATACCGACTGCAACACCAATATAGAGGGGCCTGGGGCTATCTTGCACCAGTCTGCTTTGGAGACCCAACCCCGCTTCAGATGCCCGTTCAGAGCGGTCGTTTAGAAAGTTAATATCGAGACTGTACATATCACCATGCCTCCCGTAGACCTAAACCAATCACAACTCCTAAGCTAGGACGCTGAGTCGCAGCGATGTCTTGCTCCACGTCTAGCGATAGAGCCGCAATCGGATCAACCTGGCTAGCTGGTAAGCTTAGCCGTTGCGAAAAGAACTCGTCGAGTTGTCCAATTGAGCCACCGGGGCCAGCTAGGAGGAGCTGTGCAACCTCCAGGTTGTCTCCCTGATTTAGGTAGAAATCAATGGAGCGCCGTAGCTCATCTGCCAACTCTCCTAAAATTCGTAGCATTGCCGCTGTTCCAGGATTTGTACCTCCCATTTTTGGAACACCAACGCTGTCCATGGGCGTGACTGGAATCGTCATGCCCTGAAGCAGGTCAGTATTGCGAGAGGGGGGTAAATTCATGGCACGACTGAGCGCGCTCTGAACCTGAAATGTCCCGATGGGCACGGTGCGAGAAAACTGCGGGACGCCATCCACGACGATTGAAATTTCAGTACTCTCAAACTGGATATCCACGATGGCAGCCGCTTCCTGAGGCGTAAATTGCCGGAGCTGCTCCCGAATCGTGCGAATCAGAGAGAAACTGCTAATCTCTAGGATGTCAACTAGCAGGCCTGCTTGCCGGAAGGTGCTGAGGTAAGAATCGGTTACATCCTTTCGTGTCGCCACCAAAAGGACCTGTACCTTCTCGATGCCATCCTCATCAACAAAGAAACCAAGCTTCTGATAGTCAACATCCGCTTCCTCGCGGGGAAAAGGCAGATATAGTCCTGCCTCCTGGTTGAGTACCATCTCTCGCAGCTCCCGGTCGTCTAATTCAGCCGGAACCGGAATAATGCGAGTCACAGTATCTCGTCCACCCGGAATTGAGGTTGCAGCGTGTTTTACCTTAAGCTTGCTTTCTGCCATGGTGGTCTGGATGATTTCGGCCATCGCTCCAGGGTCAGTAATTTGACCTTCCTGAAAAATCCCTTCCGGGACTTCGGCAGAGGCAAGGGTCATCAGCTGAAATCCTTGTCCCTTCTTTTTGAGTCGAGCAATATTGACTCGGTCAGGGGTTAACTCTACACCGATTCCTTTTGTTTTTTTAGAGACTAAACCTTTGAAGCTGCTAAACACAGTTTTTCCCGTTCATTCAGAAGTGAAGGTTAGAGCAAATTTTAAGAGAGTTGATAAACCGAACAGAGGGCTAGCCAAGACTGATTGATAATGGCTGTAATGCCCTAGCGTACTCAATGTAACGTATGGTACCCAATTTAGTGCAGAATTATTCTTCCTTCGGAAAGGACACAAACCTTAAAGCAAATTGAGTAAGTATAGTGACACCCTGAACTTTTTGGTTCGGATTTAAACCCGCACCGATCGGCTGCAATATGACCCTGGAGTCAGAGACAATATTCAGCGGCCAACTTGGCGCTCCTAAGAATTGCGATTGGCGCAATACAAATTAGTCGCCGAAGCCAATATTTAGACCGACTGGTTTACTGGCTCGGAACGGAATATTTTGGCTTTTGCCAACTTTTCAGAAAGGAGTCCATTCTGAGCGGTTGGATCAATCCGGCCGGCGGCAAAACGACGCTTACTTTCCCCTCCGATAACTTGTTGATTTACCAGCGATATTACACATAATTTGGAAGATTGAGCACGGCTGCACAAAATTTATCAAACTTTGGTTGCAAAAACCCATCTAAAAGCTGTAATTTTTCCAGGCTTGAGTGAGTGGGAGCGATCGCTTTTCCCCCAGCCCTGCCAGCCTACGGTTTTTTGTTGAGAGTTTTTGCCGAGTTTTCGGTTACAGAAATCGCCGTAAAGCCCACCTGCTTGAGCCGTGGGATTTACGGCGGCGAGTTGAAAGCGAGCAAGACTTGGTAAAATTGAAGACAAGTTCTTCGACAGACTTGGGTAGAGGGTTCCTGACAGAAGTTGCCAGGGTAAAACACCAAACGTACCGCAAGAATGTAGACTTGGCAGTTTAATTGGGAAAACAGAATCGCTAGGGGTAAAATCCAGGGTTCGCATATCTGTCAGTCCTAAAGAGAGAAAACCAGTTCTGGAGTTTGGAGTGATCCAGGTAGGCAGGGCGTTGTCTAGAGCGAGAGAACAAGTCAGACGGGGTCCGCCTCGCATTGTTCGCCAGTATCGCTGAATCCCACTCTCTTTAGAGCTGGGAGTGCGTCAATCTAACCTGAGATGCCCTAACGGTGATTGCTGGGCTAGGAAACCCTAACAATTTGGAACTGGTTTCCCCCGCAGCCCGATCAATCCTTTTCAAGGTCTGCCCCCTTTGTCCTCAGGACTAGGCGGGAGTCAGGCAGGATAGGGATTGCTATGTTTTAATCTGCTGTTCTTGAATTCGTCAAGAGATTTTCTCGCTTAGCCATGAATGTTTTGCCATCTACCTCTGCTCGACCTTGGGGCGCTCCCACCACTGCTGATGCTTGCCGCGTTTTGCTGCTCGGTTCGGGGGAGCTAGGCCGAGAAGTCGCGCTTGAGGCGATGCGCCTGGGGTTGGAGGTGATTGCGGCTGATTTCTACGGCAATGCTCCGGCGATGCAGGTGGCCCATCGGGCTCATATCGTCGATATGCTGGACGGTTCTAAGTTGCGTTGGCTGATCGAACGCGAGAAACCCGACCTGATTGTGCCAGAAGTTGAGGCGATCGCCACCCCCACTCTCATTGAGCTAGAGCAGGAAGGATGGCGCGTGGTTCCTACGGCTAAAGCAACTTACCTGACGATGAACCGGGAAGGGATTCGGCGTCTGGCTGCGGAGGACCTGGGCCTGCGAACTTCGCCGTATCGATTTGCGGAAACAGAGGCTGACTATCGGGAGGCGATCGCCGCCTTGGGGTTGCCCTGTGTCGTCAAGCCGGTGATGAGTTCTTCGGGAAAAGGCCAGAGCATTGTTCGCCGTGAAACCGATATTCAGCCCGCTTGGGACTATGCCCATGTGGGCGGGCGGGCTCAAAACGCGCGAGTGATCGTAGAAGGCTTTGTAGAGTTTGACACCGAGATCACGCTGTTGACGGTGCGCTCGATGGAGGGGACGGCTTTTTGTCCGCCCATCGGCCATATCCAGGTGGATGGAGACTACCGCGAATCCTGGCAACCTTGCCCGTTGAGCGCGTCTGCCCTAGAGCAGTGTCATGAGATTGGCCACAAAATCACTGAAGCTTTGGGTGGGTGGGGTTTGTTTGGGGTCGAGCTGTTTATTCAAGGCGATCCAGGGGGTGAACAAACCGTTTACTTCAGCGAGGTAAGTCCGCGTCCCCACGATACAGGGATGGTGACGATGATCAGCCAAAACATGTCGGAGTTTGAGCTGCATGTGCGGGCGATCGCCGGACTGCCCATCGGCTCGATTGATCTGATTCAGACTGGAGCCTCGGCTGTGATTTTGGCCCCTGACGCTAGCGATAATCCTCGATTTACTGGGCTGGACAGTGCGCTGCAGGTGCCGACCAGCAAGGTGCGGTTGTTTGGTAAGCCAACTTGCTATAAAAACCGTCGCATGGGGGTCGCCCTAGCCCTGGGGCAGACAGTTGCAGAAGCCCGCCAGCGAGCCGTTGAATGTGCCAGTCGAGTTAAGGTTTTAGTCTAAGCTGCGTTTTCTGGAACCTAGTTTGTTCCAGTGAGTCATGTAAATCCTTGCTGGCTGCTCAAGCGGCGATCGCCCCATTGCTCAAACCATCTGCTCGAACCATTTGCTCGCCCCATTGCTCAAACCGTTATTCAAAGCCATTCAACAAATCATTGTGGGACTATGAAGTTAGGCATTCAAAGAATTCGGACCTGGAGAAAATTCGGGGTTTTTGCCCTCCTAGGCTTGGTGCTGAGCTGGCTTGTCAGCTGTGCTAGTGGACCTACAGCCTCTAATGCTGGGTCAGCAACTGGAAGTCAAGAAGTTGAATTTTGGACCATGCAGCTTCAGCCCCAGTTCACCGACTACTTCAATGATTTGATTGCCGACTTTGAGGCTGGAAATCCTGGTGTGACAGTGCGTTGGGTCGATGTACCTTGGTCTGACATGCAGAGCAAGATTTTAACGGCAGTTTCGGCCCGAACCGCGCCCGATGTGGTCAACCTCAACCCTGATTTTGCGTCTCAGTTGGCAGGTCGCAACGCCTGGTTACCCCTCGACGATCGCATTCCGGCTGAAGTCCGCCAGCAATATCTGCCCAAAATTTGGGATGCCAGCACCCTCAACGGCCAAAGCTTTGGTATCCCCTGGTATTTGACTACTAGTGTGGCTATCTACAACAGCGACTTGCTGGAGCAGGCAGGAATTAGTCAGCCGCCGACCACTTATGAAGAACTGGCTCAGGTGGCGCAGCAAGTGAGAGAGCGAACGGGTAAATATGCTTTTTTTGTCACCTTTGTGCCAGAAGACTCCGCTGAGGTAATGCAGTCCTTTGTCCAGATGGGCGCGCAACTCGTTGACGATCAGGGCCAAGCGGCCTTCAACACTCCTGAAGGAAAAGCCGTTTTCCAATATTGGACGGACCTCTATCAGCAAGGACTTTTGCCCCGTGAGGCGTTGACCCAAGGCCATCGACGCGGCATTGAGCTTTATCAATCGGGTGAAACGGCATTGCTCTCGTCTGGGCCTCAGTTTTTGAACGCGATCGCCACCAATGCCCCTGCGATCGCCGAAGTCTCAGCCTCCGCCCCGCAGATTACCGGCTCGACCGGAGCCAAAAGTGTCTCTGTCATGAATCTGGTCATTCCTCGCGACACCGACCAGCCCGAAGCGGCCGTTGACTTCGCCCTTTTCGTCACCAACAACGAAAACCAGCTCGCCTTCGCCAAAGCCGCCAATGTCTTACCCTCTACCCAAGGGGCACTGCAAGACAGCTACTTCAAAGAAGGCGCAGAAAGCACCTCTCCCGTTGACAAAGCCCGTGCTGTTAGCGCCAACCAAATGCAAGACGCCCAAGTTTTGATCCCTGCAATGGCCGACGTCAAACAGCTGCAAAAAGCCATCTACGAAAACCTTCAAGCTGCCATGCTCGGTCAAAAAACCGTCGATCAGGCGATCGCCGACGCAGAACAAACCTGGAATAGCCGCTAAGAGAAAGTGAGGAGTGATTTATCGCTTCTCACGCCTCACTTTTCCCAAAAAAAGAACCAATCAAATATAGAGATCCACACAAGACCGTCGTTCCCTCCGACCCAGCCGCAACCGCCGCCCTCAGCCCATCAACCACATCTGGATAAACCCGACAATCTCCCAACTCTGGACAAACCTCCCCAGCCAGCCGAGCCAAATCTTGGGGATCTGCCGAAAGGTGATCTGGAACCGGAACCAAAAAGAGGCGATCGCCCCCCCGCAGCAAAGCCTTAAAAACATCTGCATGATCCTTCGTGGTGAGCATCCCCATCACCCAACAAACCGGATGCCTCACCTCTGCACTGCTGTCCACAAACTGCCGCAACACCTGCGCCGCCGCTGGATTGTGGGCCCCATCGATCAGCAACCGATGCCCCTCCCACTCAAACCACTGCAAACGCCCCGGCCAACGAGCTTTAGCAATACCAGACACTATCGCTTCGTCACTTACATTCCAATCCTGGTGCTGAAGAAGGCGAAGAGCGGCGATCGCCACTGCAGAGTTGGTCAACTGATGCGCCCCTGGCAGCGGCAACGAATACACCAAGCCAGCTTTCATCGCCCGACCCTCCCCCAAATCCTGAGCAGGCTGCACCCACCTCACTAGACAGCTCAGCTCAGCTACCCGCTGCTTGACAACAGGTTCTGCCTCCGGTGGCAACGGCGCAATCACCGCAGGACAGCGAGGCTTCAAAATACCTGCCTTTTCGCGAGCAATATCAGCCAACGTTGGGCCTAAACGTTGCCAGTGCTCAAGGCTAAGAGAAGTAATAATGCTCACCAGAGGGCGATCGCATACATTCGTTGCATCCAGCCGTCCGCCCAGTCCCACCTCCATCACCGCCACATCTACCTGCTGCTGCGCAAAATAGAGCCACGCCGCCGCCGTAATCACCTCAAACTGCGTTGGAGAAGGCTGATCCAAATCAATCGCCACTCTCACCTGCACCACCAACTCCCGCAGTTGATCCGGCGCAATGTCTTGTCCATTTAGGCTGATGCGCTCACACCAGTCCACCAAATGCGGAGAGATATACTTCCCCACCCGATATCCTGCCTCCGTCAACACTGAGGCCAGATAGGTACAGACAGATCCCTTCCCATTGCTGCCCGCCACATGAATGATTGGAACCCGCAAATGAGGGTTTCCCAGGTTGGCTAGTAGCCGCTGAATTCGCTCCAGTCCCAGCTCTACACCAAAGTGAGCAAAGCTCTGCAAGATTTCATCTACAGTAGCTGTCGCAAAATCTTGAGCTGTCGCCAAATCTTGAGAAATCGGGCTTTGGCAACTATTACGGTCAGAAGCAGCCTCATCTGCGGCAGATTGCATCCAGTTCGTCCAGGGTGAAGGTACAAAAAATGGGCGATCGTCAAGAACAACACCCATCGGGCAGATCTTAGTTTAGCGAACTGGGCAATTAGTGAACGGAAGGTGGCAATGCCCCAAACTAGATATGTCTAGGGGTGCAGCGATCGCACGCTCTCTATTATTTCTTTTAGCCTCTCTCTATACCAACCTAGGTTATTTTTCGATTTCCTATAATGTAAAAAACAAGTAACATTGTGAATGAGTTACTCACGCTGAAGCGATAAGTGTCACTGTGTTTGTCTTAAGCGGCTACGAATATTTCCTGGGCTTTTTGATCATCTGCAGCCTAGTGCCTGTCCTGGCTCTAGGAGCCTCCTGGATCCTTCGTCCTCATCGAAGTGGAGCGGAACGTCGAACCACCTACGAATCAGGTATGGAGCCCATTGGCGGAGCCTGGATTCAATTCAACATTCGGTACTACATGTTTGCGCTAGTCTTCGTCATCTTTGATGTTGAGACGGTGTTCCTTTACCCTTGGGCTGTTGCATTCAGCCAGCTAGGAGTCCTGGCCTTCGTGGAAGCGCTCATCTTCATCGCAATCCTTGTTATTGGTCTTGTTTATGCCTGGAGGAAAGGAGCACTAGAATGGTCGTGAATCCTGGTACTGCGACACCCAACAATCCGCTTGACGAAATTAAAAATCCTATTGAGTATCCCGAAATTACTCAGGACTTATCCGAAAACGTCATTCTGACTACCGTAGACGACCTACACAACTGGGCGCGTCTTTCCAGTTTGTGGCCTCTGCTGTATGGAACGGCCTGCTGCTTCATTGAGTTTGCAGCGCTAATTGGTTCTCGGTTTGACTTCGACCGATTTGGTCTGATTCCCCGTTCTAGCCCTCGTCAAGCTGATCTGATTATTACGGCAGGCACCATCACCATGAAGATGGCTCCCGCTTTGGTGCGGCTCTATGAGCAAATGCCGGACCCAAAATATGTGATGGCGATGGGTGCTTGCACAATTACGGGAGGGATGTTTAGCGTTGACTCTCCCACGGCTGTGAGAGGGGTAGATAAGCTGATTCCGGTCGATGTTTATATCCCCGGCTGCCCGCCCCGGCCAGAGGCCATTATTGACGCCATCATTAAGCTGCGGAAGAAAATTTCTGCTGAAACGTTGCAGGAGCGTGAGCTGTTGGGGCAAACCCACCGCTATCACACAACAACTCACAAGATGAAGTTGGTGCCTGAGATTTTGACGGGTCAGTATCTGCGCGCAGATAGCCGTCAGATGCCACCGAAGGAATTGATGGAAGCGATGGGAATGCCTGTGCCTCCGTCGCTGCAAGAGGTTGAAAAGGAGGGTCGCGATCGTGGCTGAGGAAGAAGCAAAGTCTAAAGCTGCCTCTGCGGAAGAGGACGAAGCCAAGATTGTTGAAGCAGGCAAAGTATCTAGCTGGCTGACAGAAAACGGCTTTGAGCATGAATCGCTGGAAGCCGACCATCAAGGCGTTGAAGTCGTGAAGGTCGCACCAGAATTTTTGCTTCCTTTCTGTACGGCACTTTATGCCTATGGATTTAATTACCTGCAGTGTCAGGCGGCCTATGATACGGGGCCAGGTGGCGACTTGGTCAGTATGTACCATCTCACGAAGATGAGCGACAATGCTGACCGCCCCGAAGAGATTCGGGTGAAGGTGTTTTTGCCTCGGGACAATCCCCGCGTTCCTTCGGTTTATTGGATTTGGAAGGCGGCGGATTGGCAGGAGCGAGAAAGCTATGACATGTATGGCATTGTCTATGAGGGCCATCCACATCTGAAGCGTATTCTGATGCCGGAAGATTGGGTGGGTTGGCCGCTGCGAAAAGACTATATCTCGCCAGACTTTTATGAGCTTCAAGATGCTTATTAAGTCTGTGAGAGTTTAATGTATAGCGAAAGGAGTGGTCGAGGGCGATCGCTCCTTTTTGTCTTCTGACTTAACGAAATTTTTGATGAAACACACCCGCCGCTGATCGGCCATTGGGTAAGGCCGATTGGGGTCTGGACCAAACAGTTGCGTCAAACCAAACTCCTTAGAAGCACGAAATTTTAATTCTCAAGCGTCAATCTCTTTGACATAGGCCAGCCGCGTATAAAGCTTCTGAAAGCCAACAGACTCATACAGCGTTTGAGCACAGTTGCTATTGTCGGTATCGACTCCCAATTTGGCGGTTCGGAGTCCTGCGAGCTGTAGCTGCTGTAGACCGAGCAGCAACATGGCTCTGCCTAACCCCATCCGCCGAAACCCGCGTCGGGTTCCTAGTCTGCCAATCCATCCTTCGCTGCGATGGCGTTTGCGATTGGCTTCTTCGTCAATCTGGCAATAGCAGAAGGCTGCAAAAGTATGGCTGGGGGCGATCGCCACCAAATCCAGTTCAGGGCGATAGGTGGGGGCTGCCAGCCAGTGTTGATGACGCTCTATCGTCAGAGGATGGTAGTTCCAATGATCGACAAAGGTCTGATTGTAAAGCTCCACCCAGGCTTCAATATCTGAGCCGCCGCGAACATGATCCAACGCAAAACCGGGCGGCAACTGCGGCTGGGGAATCGGTTCTAGGAGCGATCGCTGCATTGTGAGAAACCGCCGCTCAATGGCAAATCCTTTGCGGGCAAATAAGGCTCGTCGTGCTAGCTGATTGTCGTGACAGTCTAAGCGCAAATAGGTTGGGAGATGGCGAGTTTGCTTGACCTGACGCATTCGACCTTCTCCCCAGGCCAAGACTTCTGACTCCAAGCGACCTTTCTGTTGAGGATGGACACAAAACCACAGAAATCCATCCGCTTCATGATTGTTGTGCGAGAGCCAGATCTGTCCAAATGCAATCAGCTGGCCATTTTCATCTTCCCACAATCGCAAATCTTGGGCCGGATCAAACTCAGGGTCGCTAAACTCCAAGCGCAGATCGTCAACTGAAAAATAGTGATCCCGTTGATCAGCCGCTTCACAATAATTGAGAAAATCTGCGATCGGCTGCAGGTCAGCATCCTTCCGGTAGGGGCGTACGGTTAGGGTTGTCATGAGAAAAGATTCAGATGAAGGTGAATCGAGCCAAGGGGCGGGGGGCTGAACCCAGACAAGAGGGACAGCGTTCCCCGCCTCAAGCTGGTCTGAAAGTTGGTCTAAGGGTTGAGGAACGAATGAAGGTCTAGCTAAATTTTGATGTTGAAGATAGATTGGGAACTGCTTGGGCTGGCAGCTTGGGCTTACAGCAACAAAATGAACACAATCAAAGCCAGAACAGCTAACAACGGTAGTGCATCATCTGATTCTGAATCAGATAACACGCGGCTAAAGCCACACCACAAACAGCGATATTTATTTGTTTCGTATTCCACTAAGACTCTCTTGCCGCATTGGGGGCACTCCAGTGCTCCTGGAGATTCAGTCAGTCTCAGCTTTTCCTGATCAAGCTTCATGGGGTTTTCCTCCCTAAATTGAGTGAGTTGATGTGGCTTCGTTACAACTGCTGAAACCGCCTCATTCAACCTCCAGATCAAAGGGAGCGCATGGGGGCCAGCTATGGGTGACAAATAAACAACATGGCGAGATGCAATTGCTAACAGTGAATGAATTGAAGCTGGATGAATCTTAGTTTGGATACAGGAGTCATCTCAGCCGCTCCTGATGTATTACGAAAATACTACACTAAAACTACAGGACGTTTCAAATGAATTTCGGACTGATTGCCAATAAACTTTTCTAGCGTTTTTGTCTAGCGCTTGAGAGAAGAGGCCCCGGCCTGGGCCATTTGCCAAAGCTCAGACAGCAAAAACTCTGCTCGCTCACTGGCGATCGCCACAAACACGCCTTCTGCTTCTTCGGGCTGTGAAGAAACCCAAGTTCCTGGCAGCGTCACTTCAACATAGTCAGCATCACACCGAGAGAGCGTAATCGCTTCCCCTTCCGCTTCCAGGGTGGCTTTTAAGATGGCGATCGCACTGAGGTGGGCTGGCAGCAAAAAAGATGCGGTGCAGTCTTCAATCCGCAACGGCTGTTTTGCCCGCAACGATAGCATGACTCGGACAGAGAGCCACTCTTCTAAAGGCTGTGTCAAGTGTTCTAAATATAGTCCTGTGTCGGTGTAGATGAATTTCAGCATTCCCGGAGATGTCCTTTCCAGAGAGTTCGTTGGCCACCAGACTGGGCTCAGGCTGTGAGATGGTTGCAGACTGGTGAATCGCATACCGGTTCAAATTAAAACCCCCACCTCTAAACGTTAGAAGCGGGGGTTAGAAAAACTAGAGCCGTTGATTCTAGTTTTGGATGAGTACAGCATCTCTGTACCGATACCTTCCGCTTCGTTTCTCAAAGTAATGATCGAAAATTGCTAGGTGAATTAGGTTGACTTCAGGCCAACCCACAAATTTTCCAAACAAGCCTTGTATTCTTTTTACGGTCACGCTGAGGGTCACGCTAATGGTGATGATGGTGACGCCATACCCACCCTTGACGCGATTCTTCACGCCCAGCATTGCCGAACCCAGGCCGCAGGGGGGCTTGGTGGCATGGCGCGAAGGGGTCAGGGTGGTCATCAGTTTCACAGAATTTCTCGCTCGCTAAAGTTGATTACGTTTGACATACAACATACTACACTTGTTTGACTGGATGTACCACATTTTCGATGAATTATGTTAATTCCCTGACTTTTCCTGACTTCCTGGAGATGATTTGAGCCGTAATAATTCAGTTCATCTACTGATTTGCTGGGAGATCTGGGGAGATCTATAGAAAGGGTGACCTCTCAGGAAGCGATCGCTGGACCCAAGTTCTGATGTTTTGTAGTTTGGTGTAGTACGCTTACTTCAGAGGCTCTCACCGAATGAGCCTGAGTTATCGAGCGGGTTGCCCTAATCAAGTCTGATTGAGCAAGTCTGGATCTCGGAAATCTTTGGCTGTGCCATCGGAAATCTTTGGCTGTGCCAAAAGCATGTCATCTCGTCAACCTAAATCACTTTTTGGAGGAAACTGTCATGTACACGATTAGCCGCACCTCAACCACCGAAATGGAAGTTACGAGCATCCGCTTGGAGCGAGAACTCAAGGAAAAGTTAAAGGAGCTATCGGGAAATCAGGGTTATCAGGCGCTGATCCGAGATGTTCTCTGGCATTATGTTCAGCAAAAGTCGGGAAACTACCAACCACAAATTTCGCGTCAAGAGATTCGGGCCAGTGTCGCTGCGATCGCTCAACAACAAGAGTGCTGTGCCCTCACCGGAAAAGTGATAAATCCTCAAGAGTCAATGCTGTTGGGGTTGACTACCGCTGGAGAAATGATTCCTCTCAGCTTGAGTAGCTTAGAGAGTTAGCCTGGGGTAGCGTGTCTACCTGGTATCGGCATTGGGCCAACTCTTGAGCATTTAATTGTTTAAAGTAAGAGGCGATCGCCACCGGAAGATCTTCACCGGGCGATCGCCTTTTCAGCGTTTTGTATATAAAGTTTTGCTTTCAGAATATGGCTACGCATTTTTTCAACTAGCCTCAAGGCTTAATCAATCGCTGCTCGGCGCGACGGTAGTCAGCCGTGAGGCGTGTCCGATGAAGGGGGAGGTAAATCAGCATTGCTGACAGGGGAATGCCGTTTCCTCCTAGAGCCAACCAGACCAGCGGATTAGCAAAATCAACCGTCAGGCCAAATCCCAGGCTGATGGCTGTCATGGTGGTCAGGAGCGTCATCCAGACCGTGTAGATGGGTCTAATACCTCGCTTCACCAAGCTTTCAACCACAATCCCCGTGACGCCACCGACGAGCATACTGCCTAACCCTCCAGCCAAGACGCCTGTCAGTAAGGCTGAGCGGGCTCCAACCGTTGAGAGGGTGGTGGCGATCGCCATGAAAAATGTAAAGACCCCAATCATCACCCCTGAGATGACGGCTGAAGTCGCTCCTGCTGGAGAGCCTGCGGTGGCCAGCATCCAGGCTACAATTTCAAATCCAAAGACCGAGCCTGTTGCTGCGCCAATCATGACAGCGGTAGGACTCCCTGTCATGGTGCCTGCAACCGTAATCACCGATGCCAAAATCCAGGCGATCGCCAACGAGAACGGAAATAACAGCAGCAGCAAATCGTAGGGCAATTTTTGTTGGCGAATCGGCAGTGGGGCTGTGCGAATCTGGCAGTTTAGCGAATAGGTTTTGGGCAGGGCATTGGTGTGTAGGAGCAGCGTCCGGGTGTAAGTCTTGTTGGCCATCAGCTTGTGAGTGTTGATCGTGATCTGACACTCCGTCCGATTTGCAGCAAACTCGGCAGGCTCAACCAAGATCCAGTCGTGTTGATCGGGGGTGTGGGGTGGATCGCTAGGATGGGGCGCAACTTCCCATCGTCCTTCGAGCCCAGTCTGCGGCACTGGATTGCTGATGGTAATGGTTTGAGTCGGTCGTTCTCCAATTCTGGTTGCGACAAAATTCAAGCTAGACTGACTCAAAACGACGTCCGGCAAGATCAACTCTTCCGGCAAAGCGGCTAGAGCGGCAGCAGCATTGGGAAATCGATCCTTGAGTCGAGACTCAACCATTTTTTCGAGCCAGTTGACCCATCGCAAACTCAGCTTAGGGACTAACGGTTTAAAGTTAACTCGATAGCTGATGTCGATCAGGTTGCCAATGTCATTGGATTTGGTATTGGTGAGCAAACAAATTAGCGTAATCCCCAGGCCGTAGAGATCGGAGGCTTCGGTCAACTGACGGTTAAAGAGCTGCTCCGGTGGCATAAAGCCCAGCGTCCCTTTGACTACGCTACTCACACCAACCTCGCCATCTCCAATTCGGGCAAACCCAAAGTCAACGAGATAGACATTAATGTCGTCATCCACCAAAATGTTCTCGGGCTTAATATCACGGTGGATGATGGGCGGTACCCGCGTTTGCAGATAGGCCAAAATTTCGAGGGTCTCAACTGCAATTTTTCGGACTTCGTGATGGGCAAAGCTGCGGGGCTCAGAGAGGGGACGCGCCCGCTTGTACTCCTGCACCATGCAAAACCCATCTTCCGTCTGGAGGGAATCCAGATATTTGGGAATCCCTGAATGTTGAAGCCCACTCAGTGTTTGAATTTCCCGATCATAAGCGTCGTACTCTGTCCAGTTGGAGCCTGTGCGGGCAAACTGAAATTGCTTAATGACTACTTTTTCAGATGTTTTAAGCTGGGTGGCGAGATAGGTAACGCGACCTCCGGCTCGATTGTGTCCTAGCTCAGCTTCTACTTGGTAACCGTACCTGGAAAAGTCCGGGAAATTACTCATGGGCGATGCAAAGGAGAGCAAGTTGCTGACAATTTTAGGCGATTTTGCCTAGAGAGCGATCTAAAGACGGAACAGGTTCGTGAAAAATTGATAAATCTGGATAGCTTCGTGTCAGAGAACAGTAAAGGTGGATTCTGGAATATGATGGCTTGCTCTGGTTGCAGCGATCGCCTAACCAAAGAAGGTTGCAAATTTGCGTCTCTCTACGCTAGCCGTGCTGCTGAAGGGAAGCAACAGGCTAAGATCAAGGCATGACATCTCGACCCCGAAAACAGTTTGGCCAACATTGGCTGCGCAGTGAAAAAGCGCTGCATCAGATCGTGGCAGCGGCAAAGCTAACCCAAGGCGATCGCCTCTTAGAAATTGGTCCCGGCACAGGGCTTCTGACTCGCCAGTTGCTGCCCCATGCCCAATCGGTCGTGGCCGTTGAGATTGACCGCGATCTCTGTGCGCGATTGGCTAAGCAATTTAAGCAATCTAAAAACTTTTTGCTGCTCCAGGGCGACATTCTGGAGTTGGACTTAGACAAGCTGCTAGCCGACTTTCCCAACTGGCAGTCTCCCAACAAAGTTGTTGCAAATATTCCGTACTACATCACTGGCCCCATCCTAGAACGGTTGCTGGGGACCATTGAGCACCCGATTCAGCAGTTCGACAGCATTGTCCTTCTGGTGCAAAAAGAAGTTGCTGAGCGCATCTGTGCCAAACCTGGTTCGAGAGCGTTTGGAGCCCTTTCCGTGCGGGTTCAATATTTGGCAGAGTGTGAGTTGCTTTGCACCGTTCCGGCTAAAGCCTTTGAGCCACCGCCCAAAGTAGATTCTGCCGTCGTGCGTTTGCGACCCCGACCGATTCCTCAGCCTGCCAACCAGCCACGCAAGCTCAGCACGTTGGTCAAGCTGGGGTTTGCCACCAAACGCAAAATGTTGCGAAACAACTTAAAAGGCCTGATTGAGCGCGAGGTTCTCACCCATTATCTAGAAGAACTTCAGCTTGATCCGCAAGTTCGAGCTGAGGATTTGAGCGTTGAACAGTGGGTCGCATTAAGCAATCGAGTAGAAGAGAGCAATCAGACAGAAGAAAGCAATCGGGTAGAGCATGATGGGCCGGAAAGTGATCGGGTAGAGCGTGAGGAGGAGAAAGAGTGACGGAGCGAAGCGCTGTAACCCTGTAATCTGGAGTTTGTAGCTTTGTATTCCTTCTTTCTACACGGCCCTCACCCATGCGCTCTTATTCTCTGATTGCTCCTGCGAAAGTCAATCTTTATCTGGAAATTATTGGCGATCACTTCAGTCAGGGGTTGCCAGATGGTTTTCATGAACTGGCGATGGTGCTGCAAAGCATCGAATTGGCCGATCGGATTGAGCTGCGGGCGTTGGGCACCGATGAGATTATCGTGCATTGCAATCATCCTGAGGTGCCGCTGGATCGAACTAATCTGGCCTATCGCGCTGCTGCTTTGATGGCACGCCAGTTTCCAGAGGCATACCAGCAATTTGGCGGTGTTGAGATCCTGGTGCAGAAGAATATTCCGGTTGGGGCTGGTTTGGCTGGAGGCTCCACCGATGCGGCGGCTGTGCTGGTGGGCATTGATCTGATGTGGAATTTGGGCCTGACTCAGGATGAAGTGCAAACGTTGGGCGCACAGCTTGGATCAGATGTGCCTTTCTGCGTGTCGGGCGGAACGGCGATCGCCACAGGTCGAGGTGAAGAACTCTCTGCCCTCCCCAGCCTGGATCACCTGCATGTGGTGTTGGCCAAATATCGCAGCCTCTCTGTCTCAACGGTCTGGGCGTACCAAACCTATCGCAGCCAGTTTGAGGATTCTTATCCGAGCGATCGCAGCAGTCTACAAGGTCGCAGCCAGCGGGTACACTCCGGGCCAATGGTGGCTGCGATCAGTCATCGGGATGGGGCAGAAATTGGTCAACGCCTCCATAATGATTTAGAGAAAGTGGTTTTGCCCGCCTATCCCCAAGTGGCCCAACTGCGACAAACCCTACAGCAGATGGATACCCTCGGCGTCATGATGTCGGGCTCTGGCCCCACGGTCTTTGCCTTAGCGGCCTCTAAAGCCCAAGCCGAGGCGATTCGCCAAAAGCTGGCCGCCGCCATTCCCAACCCCGACCTACAGACCTGGGTGACTCGCTTTACCGCTAGCGGCATTCAAGTGGCTCACTGAGACAAGAAGCAAACGAGAGTAACTTCCCATGACCAATCCTCCTCCCACCCCGGAATCTTCCCTAAACACCGCAACGTCTGCCAACTCGAAACAGCCCACCGCACTGCGTTGCTTTTTGGGCGCTTTGATTGCTGGACCTTTTGCAGTTGGCATGTATTACCTGACTACGGCGATCGCCACCACCTTCGCCAACAAGCCTCTCCCCACGGGCAACACGATTACAGTGAATATTGCGGTTGCAGTGCGAACTCTGGTCGTTGGTATGAGTGCGCTGGGAATGGCTGTGTTTGCGATCGCCACCTTAGGGCTTGTCGCACTGGGCATTCAGCTTCTGATCCAGGGGGCCAAACCATCCAACAGTTCCGAAAGTTGATTAAAAGTTAAAAGCTAAAAATGGCTAGCAACAAGATTTTTCTTTTGACGCTTTTAATTTTGATGCTCTTAATTTGACACTTTAACTTGTGTGCTCACGCTTAGCCTAGTTCTGTTCCTGACTTGGCAGCGTCGCTTCCAGCATCAAACAATTGCGGCCATTGATCTGGAGCCGATATTCCACCTTATCCATCAGGCGGTTGAGAATCAGCCAGCCATATCCACCTTCCTGATGGTCTTCTGGAGTGGGTGGTAAATAGGTCGAGAGGTCAAATCCCTTGCCATGATCCCAGACCTCCAGGCAGATATCTTGATCTCTCAGCTCTAGACGAATCAAGACAGGCAGGTTAGGCTGGTCGCGATGGGCATGGCGCACTACATTTGAGTAAGCTTCTACCAGCACCAGACGGAGCCGATTAGCTTGACGCGGCCAATCAATGTGGTCCCCCAGTTCTACTTCGAGGGCACCCAGCAGCCAATTTTCGACAATTGTCAAAAACTTCAAATCACTGGGAACGTGCAGTTCAGTTCTCATGAGTTACAGGACCTCCAGAGAGAGTATGGTTTGATCATCTTCCTGAACTGGGTTATGAGATTGGATATGAGCCAGAATCTTATCCAAATTCAGCGCTCCCTGCTCTTGAATGAGTAGGTTCCACAGCCCAGCCTGATGCAACATAGCACTACCTGCTTGTTCACCATCCTCCAACTTGGGGGCGATGCTTGCCTCCGTAATACCATCACTGGCTAAGAGAAGAACCTCCCCTGGTCCCAACGTTAGATCGCCAGCAGGTGCTTTCCAAACCGGGAGAATACCTAAGGGTACTCCTCGCACTTTTAAATAGGTCGGTTCTGGGGCGGCCTCTGTTTCCGTAGGGCGATGAATTTTGACATCCTGGGGAGTCCAAACCAGCGGGTAAATATGTCCGGCATTGGCATAGACGAGCTTTTGGGTGACAGGGTTGTATCGGGCCAAAACCATTGTGATGAAGCAATTATTGCTGACTAAGTCTTCGGAGAGACTATGGTTTAAGTTTCGCATCACGAGATGCGGCTCGGGCGAAACCTCCTGCGCTAGCTCGCGCCGCAGCACCGAAATAGCACTGGCCATAAATAGGGCCGCGGGAACCCCTTTGCCCGAGACATCGCCAACGGCCAGCCAAATGTCGCCCTGCGGATGAATATAAACTTCAAAAAAATCACCTCCCACTTCGCGAGCTGGGAAGCAGCAGGCTTGCACTTTGACGCTATCTAGCTCGGGCCAACTTTGCCGCAGTAAGTTGGATTGGATTTGACGGGCTACGGCCAGTTCTCCCCGCATTTGCTCCGTCTGTTGCTGGATGCGTTGGTAAAGTCTGGCCTGAGAAATGGCTAAGGCCGCTTGTTCGGAAACGCCTTCGATGAGTTCGATTTCTTCTGTGGACCAATGCTGATTTTCGCCTTGACGGTAGAGGGCGATCGCCGCCAGCACTTCTTGCTGATAGGCCAAAGGCAGAATCAGCTGATTGAGACTATTTTCGAGCTGATCAGCCTGAATACAGCGACTTTCTGCAGAGGCCTGTAGCGCCGCTTCTACCTCCGTATTGAGCAGAGACTGATTGGCTCCATTGAGCGCATTAGTGGCGCTGTAGGAAAATGTATCGGGCAAAAGGCGACAGGTTTGGGGAGTGGTGCGGCTGTTGCTCTCAACCGGACGCAAAATACAAGCGTTGGCCGAAAAGGTTTGACCGATCGTATCCACAATCGTTTGCAACATGCTGCGATAGTCGAGTGACTCTCGAATTGCCGTCGTTACCGCATTAAAAATCGATTCGCGGCGCAAGGCGCGTCGAAGTTCGCGGGTGCGCTGCTTTAGCACCAGATAGGTTTCGGAAGCCTGCTGGACTACTGTTTTCAGCTCCTCCGGGTTCCAGGGTTTCGTGATGTACTTAAAAACCTTGCCTGTGTTGATGGCCCGGACGAGGTCTTCAACATCGGTATAGCCTGTGAGCACAATCCGGATTGTGTCTGGGAAGGTTTCGACTGTGCGGCTCAGAAACTCGATGCCGCTAATTTTGGGCATGCGTTGGTCGGAGATGATGATCGCCATCTCTCCTTCCTGTTCCAAAACCTCTAGAGCTTCAAAGGCACTCGTAGCTTTGAACACCTGAAAATCTCGGCGAAAGGTGCGGTACAGCAGATCGAGGTTGTCGGATTCGTCATCGACAACCATCAATCTGAGTTTTTTCGTATCTCCCTCAGTCATGCTATATCCTGCTTCCAAGCGGGTTTGGGGCGATCGCCTGATGTTGGCCCAACGTTACTGACTACTTCAGTGACTCTCTAGATTCTCTCTAGCTCCGCGAACCTTCCCACGTAAGAGAGTACCCTGAATTGGCTCAAGGCTAACAGGGGAGCGATCGCCCTCTACTCACGCGCATAAAACCGCTCGCACAAAAACTACATCAAGTTTTTGAAGATCAGCCCCAGTTGCCCCCTAATTCGTTCACTCCAGGGGCGGGCTTGCCATTGGGGCTCAGTCAAGCAATCGCTCTCCGCCAGGGCATTGTCAAAGAAGCGCTCTAGGTTTTCAACCAACTGAGGATGGCTCGTTGAGATATTCAGCTCATCGTTGTGAAAGTAGCTGCGCGGGTCAAAATTGGCACTGCCCGTACTGGCCCAGCCTTGATCGATTAGGACCGCTTTGGCGTGCATCATACTAGGCTGATACTCGCAGATTTGGACTCCAGCGGAAACTAGATCACCGTATAGCTCTCGGGCTGCGTAGCGCACAAAGGGTTTGTTGTTTTGCTCGCTCATGGTGAGTACCCGCACATCAACCCCCTGATCTCGGGCTTCAATTAAGGCGGCTCGCGTGTTGGAATCTGGCACAAAATAGGGACTGCTGATCCAAATCCGATCGTTTGCGGCCAAAAAGCTCACCTGAAACAACATCCGCATCTTGGATTCGTTGAGGGTAGAGGTATCATCGGTGATATATAACGGTAGGTCTTCCTCTGGTTGAGGCTCCATCCGGTACTGCTCCAAATCGATGGTGCCACCTTCATAAGCCCAGTTCTGCAAAAATTTTCCCTCCAAGAAGTTAACCACTGGCCCTTCATAGCTCACTTCAAACTCCAGCCAGGGCAGGCGATCGCCCTCCTCTGGATCGCCATCCCACTCATCCGAAATCCCTGCGCCACCGATTAGCACTTGCTGTCCGTCAATGAGCAGCAGTTTGCGGTGAGTGCGGGAGTTGTACTCTAAAGGGGCTCGCCAGTTAAATTCTCGAAAGAAGCGCACCTCGATGCCAGTGGCTTGCAGCGATTCCCAATATTCGTCCGATAAAGAACTCGTCCCCTGATCGTCTACTAAAAGATGAATGTCAACACCTGCCTGTGCCCGCTCAATCAGCGCTGCTGCAAACTGATCAGCTCGATACCCAGGTGTCATGTAATAGGTTTCAAACCGGATTGATCGCTGAGCTTGACGGATGGCGTTTAGCCGAGCTGCATAGATATCGTCTGCGCCACTCCAAAACCCTGTCATCTGGCCAGTCGCCTCCAGAGAGTTAGACAGACCCATCACTGCCAAGGGAAACCGCTCGTCCTCTAAGCCTGGAACATTGGTGATGTTGTAGTCGATGGAGCTACGAAATGCGCCTCTTAAATACAGATACCCCAGCGGCAGCAGGAGCAATGCTAGCAACCCACCCAATCCCCATCCCGATTTCCAAATATTTAAGCGAGATTTTTCTGACTTGGGGTTGGGCTTCATTTAACTAGGGAGCCAGTGTAAAGAAGGGAGGCTGGCAACTTCCTTCAGCAAACTAGCAGAAACCCTAGTATCTCAGTCACTGTCTAAAGTTCGATTTATTACCTTCTGGCTCTTCTGATTTGGGGCTAGATGGGAGGATCGAGCTTTTATAGAATGTTCTGATTTTTAGTTTTGACCTGCTCATAAAAGATTTCCATTGCTTCTAGAAAAGAGTTGTCGCGGTGCCAGAAGTGGGGAAAGTCGCCCTGCTTTTTCACGGGGATGCCAGAGACTACCGTTTGGGGTAGCGGCTCGATCGTCTGGGGCAATCGTTTGGTGCCCTGCCAAAAATCTCTCAGGCTATCCTCTGTCTTAGCTGGGGTTGAGATGGGGCGGGTGTGGTAAGAAGAGATAGCTTGTGGCGGACGGTGCTCTAGCTGAAGTTCGGCGGAGAGAGCTTGACCCAGGGGAGATTTGGCCAGCTCTTTGTGGAGATTGTCTCGCGATAGCCCCCGTAACTCAAACAGTATAAAGGGATCGCGATCGAGTTCTTTGGCAACCAGGTAGTAAACGCCTGCGATATGCTTGCAAGGATTGCCCCAATCTGGGCAGGAGCAATGGGATTTAAAGTCTTTCTGGCTGTGGGGCAGTAGGTTTAAGCTTAGGGTTTCAAAGGCATCTTCAATAGTGTCTGGAATCTCGTTGAGCAAGAGGCGAGAAATCAGGCTGGCTCTGGAGGAAATGAGGGCGATCGCCGCTGCCCATTTTGCCTTACTAATAGGCTGAAACTCAATCACAGTCGTATAAAGCGGTTCTTTATACACTCCAAAGTAAGGATTCACCGAACCTCTCACCTCTGCCGTGACCAAACCATCTTCAATCTCAAAGCTCTTGACTTTGCCGCCATTGGCATAAGAACGTCCTCGACTCAAGCGGCCTGGATCACTCAACGGTTCCAGCGCCTCAATAAATTTTTGTCCCCACCAAGTTCGACTAAATTTAGCCATAGGTCTTACTCCAAAGCCTGCTTTAAGTTCATGCCCATATTCCCCAGAGCTATTTCATTCCAGGATGGCGCTCTGATTCAGTGCGATCAATTTCTTGAAGGCATCGTTGTCTAATTCGGTGAGCCAGGATTCATCAGCTCCCACAATTGCTCCGGCCAACTTTTTCTTATCTTCGATCATCTCGTCGATGCGTTCTTCGAGCGTACCGATCGCCACAAATTTGTGTACAAAGACGTTCTTCTTCTGACCGATACGGAAGGCGCGATCGGTGGCTTGATCTTCAACGGAGGGATTCCACCAGCGATCGAAGTGAAAGACATGATTGGCCTTGGTTAGCGTGATGCCAACGCCGCCCGCCTTGAGCGAAAGAACAAAAACAGAGGGTTCGGCTTCGGGGTCTTGAAACTCGGCAATCATTTGCTCGCGTTTGGGACGAGAGGTGCCGCCGTGCAAGTAGTAGGTATTGTAGTGGCAGGTTTGGCGCAGATATTTTGCTAAGGCATCGCCCAATTCTCGAAATTGCGTGAAGATTAGCAGGCTTTCACCTTCTTGCATTACCTCCTCGACCATTTCGGCCAAACGGGTAAGCTTATGCGATCGCTCTGGCGTAAACTCGCTGCCGTCTTGAAGAAACTGCATGGGGTGATTGCAAATCTGCTTGAGCTTGATCAATGTAGCTAAAATCAAGCCTTTGCGATGAATGCCTTCTACGGCTTGTAATTGCTTTTCCACATCTTTGACAACAGCTTCATAGAGAGAGGCTTGTTCTTGGGTCAGGTTGCAATAGAGCTTTTGCTCAACTTTGTCGGGCAAGTCTTTGATGATGGATTGGTCGGTCTTGACCCGACGCAAAATGAACGGTTCGACCAATTTCTTTAATGTGGCCGACTGCCTGGGGTCATTGCCTTTCTGAATGGGCAGCTCAAAGTTTCGGCGAAACTGGGCTTGGGTGCCTAGATAGCCGGAGTTGAGGAAATTAAAGATTGACCACAAATCAAGCAAGCGATTTTCAATCGGAGTTCCGGTCAGCGCCAACCGATGGGGGGCCGAAAGCTTCAAGATGGATTTGGTCAGGTTGGCTTTAGGATTCTTGATGTTTTGCGCTTCATCCAGGACAATTCGGTGCCAATTGACGCCGCTCAACAGCTTGATATCTTTGCGGGCTAGGGCAAAGGAAGTAATCACCACATCGTTTTGACGGGCAGCCTGTTTAAAGTCTTTGGTGTCCTTGGTGCGTTGATTGCCGTGATGAATAACGGCTTGCAAGTGAGGGGCAAATTTTTGTAGTTCACGATGCCAGTTTCCTACTACGGACGTAGGCGCAATCAGCAGCGTGGGAGGCACTTTCTTAATGCTGTCTTGTTCGGCTTGTTCCCGTTCTTGCACCAGTCGAGCAATGACCTGCACGGTTTTACCCAATCCCATATCATCTGCAAGACAGCCATTCAAGCCCAATTGCTCCAGATATTGCAGCCAGGAAACCCCCCGCTTTTGGTAGTCACGCAGAGTGCCCTGAAGGTTTTGGAGGTTGTCTACGGGTTCTAGTTGGCTCTTGTCGCTGAGCTTGGCCAACATATCGGATAATGTTTCTTGGCGATCGACCTCTATTTCCAAGCTATCGTCTTTGCCTGCGGTCAGCTTCATGAAGTCCAGCAGACTGAGTTCAGGATTTTCTTGCTGCTGCGTTTTCCAAAACTCCAGCATTTGCTGCATTTTGTCCTGGTCTAGCTCTATCCACTGCCCCCGAAATTGCACTAGGGGTGTCTTAGCGCTGACGAGCTGATTCCACTCCTCCTCGCTGACTGTTTCTCCACCCACGGCCAGCTCATACTGATACTCCACCAGGGTTTCAAACGAGAAGTAGCTCTTGGCTTTATCTTTACCCCCCGTCAGAGATTTGCCCTTGGCCTTGAGGCGCACTTTGGCCCGCTGCCGTCCTTGGGGTGTCCACCAGGCTGGAACAATGACCTTATAACCTGCATTTTCCAATACCCAGGCCGACTCTTTGAGAAATTCAAATGCTCCCTCCAAATCCAAGAAAATTCCAATGGGCTGATCGGTTTCCAAGCCCTGCCAGAGCCGAGGATAGATACGAGCGGCGTAGCCTAGATTGGTGAGTAAATGTTGTTCAAAGGCGTCACCAAACTGCTTTTTGAGCCGCTTTTGTTGGGTGGGGCGCATCCGCCAATAGTCGGCTAGGGAGACGCGCAGAGATGGATCGCTCTTGGGCGAAATCTGAAACTGTAGCTGCCATGCTTCTTCTGGTCGTTCAGGATCTTGCAGATGAAAGCCCAGATAAAAGGGAATGTCGGTCTGGGTGCGGGTGATGCGATCGCGCCAGATCTGCCATTGTTTGTACTGCTCTAGTTGCTCAGGAGAAGTCCAGGGAATGCCGCTGCGGGTGGGGTTGAGGCAGTCGTAGAGCAGCGAGTCGGCAATGGTTTTCTCAAAGGCTTGGGTCGTGTAGGTATGGGTAACAATATCAGTGAGCAAGCATTCTGAAAAGTGCCGCAGCAGCGTGGCGCGATCGTAGAGTTCGGGTGCTTTGCGAGGGGCAGAAAATCCGGCCACACAAACCGCAGGCATGTATTCAACATATTGTTGAATTGTGGTCTCATATTCCTCGCCAATAAATTCCCAGCCGGGATAGATTTCAAATGAAGCTGCTTGAAGTTCAGAGACTGGAACAGTTTGCGTAGCGGCAGTTCGACGAGCCAGAGGAGCAGATTTTCTTTGCTTGGGCGTTCTCTTGCGTGAGCTGGATTTTGGGGCTGAAGTTGCTTGGGCTGCGGTGCGACGCGATCGCCCCCCCGTCCCGTCCTTGGCCGTAGTCGCAGTCTTGCGTTTGGAGCTGGATGATTTGGCCGCAGGCGCTGTTAGTTCGCGATATTTGAGCGCTGGAATATATTGATCTTTGAAGATGATGCGTTTTAGCGCCTGGGTGTAGTGATACCAAAACAGCAAATCAGCACCCAGTTGCACCTCCGCCAGATTGTGCAGCGCAATAAAATGTAGATCGTTGAGCAGGCTGATCACATTGTTGACTGAGCCTGTTTTGGTAGAAGCGATCGCCGGATAGCAGTCTACCTGCCAGTACTGCAACGCATAGTCATCTGAAATCTCTTCTTCTAAATAGCGGGAGAGTTCTAGCGAGGGTAATGGGCGATCGCCCCCAGTCGGCAACAGGAAATACTGCGGCGAAATCAAGTCTTCTAGTTTGCGGTAAGACGGTGGCTCAATGCCCAACTCTTGAGTCAACGTCGTCGCCAACGCACTGGCAACGAGCTGCCGAGGATGACGCTGGCTAGACTTGCGAAATTTCTTGATCTCAGTCGTCTCAATCCAGAGATAAAATGCTCCACTTTGGACAAACGCTTCATCCGATTGAGGAATCCAGGTGCCGTGAAGAATTTTCATCGCTACAGAACTGCTACAGAACTGCTACAGAACTTCCACTGAGCTGCTGCTTTAGCGTTCAGCGTAACAGAAGTTGAGGGGATGCGATCGCCCTCCCGGTTGAAATTAATTCTACTCGGGCCTGGTTTTACCTCCCCATGTAGACAAAATTTGAGAGGTTCTGCAGTATGCTATCAAGGTTCCAAAATGGAGAGAGGAACTTCCAACCTGTCCCCTTCCACTCCTGCTAGTCATGCTCGATTTTAGTCAGACCTTAAGCGATAAAAGCGATGAAATTTTAGACCAGTGGATAGAAGCTGTTCAGCAAGATCCGAGTATTCAGACGATTAATCGCTTGACATTTGAGGCCATCCGGGACAATATTCCTGTTTTGCTCAAAGCAATGGCGACGACCCTGGCTCAATCTGAGCGTGAAGACTCTCAGGCACTGGTAGAAGCCAGCCTCAAGCATGGTGTTGTGCGGGCAGAACAGGGACTAGAACCGGCTGAGATTGCTAGAGAATATCGTCTCCTGAGGCAAATTATTGTATCTACTCTGAAAAAAGATCTGCTACAAGGGTCTGTCGATGAAATCTTGCGTGCCGTCCAACTGATTGACGGGGTGATTGATGAAGCGATCGCCCGCTGTTTTGAGAGCTATACGGCCCAACGCTTAGAGAGTTTGCAGCAGCTCCAAAATCAACTAGCCTTGACCAATCAAGAATTAACCCGACTCGTGCGAGACAGCAAAGATAGCTTGTCGCTACTTGCCCACGAACTAAAAACGCCCCTAAATTCAATTATTGGCTACTCAGAATTGTTTCTCCGGCAACAGCAACGCAATCTAGAATCGGGTGAAGCGCTGCAAAAGATCGATTACATCGATCGCGTCCTTAGCAATGGTCGCAGCCTTCTTGCCCTAATCAACAATATTTTAGAAATCTCCCGCTATGAGGCTGGGAAAATGCAGCTACATCCAGCCCCCGTAGCCTTGCAGACAGTCATGAATGCCGTCGTCAATGTTATGGAGCCGTTGGCCCAAGCAAAAGAGTTGCAGCTGGTGGTAGATTGCGAGCGAGCGCCTCAGGAAGTCATTACTGATGCTCTGCGCCTCCAGCAAATCGTGACAAACCTCGTCAGCAACGCTATTCGCTACACCGAAACTGGCTTGGTCGAGATTCGATGTGAGTCTATTCCCGATTCTGATCAGCAGTGGTCACTGATTGTTCGTGATACGGGCGTTGGCATTTCTCCTATCGATCAGGCTCGCATCTTCGAACCTTACTTTCAGTCCATATCGGAGGATCAGCCGCAACTGCCAAATAGTACAGGGCTGGGGTTGGCGATCGTCGCACGGCTCGTTGATTTGCTCCAGGGCCGCCTTGAACTCAGATCGCAAGTTGGCGTAGGCTCCACCTTCACCCTCATTTTTCCCTTAATCGTCAAAGCCCGTGACGAGGATTGAACTCGTGACCTCACCCTTACCAAGGGTGTGCTCTACCACTGAGCCACACGGGCGTAAACAGAACTGGGCTGAAGTTTTGAATTTTGAGTTTGTATTGTTGAACTGGCAACTCAAAACTCAAAATTCATCACTTTTCACTCTGCGTGGATGGGCCGGGCTGGATTCGAACCAGCGTAGGCATAGCCAGTGGATTTACAGTCCACCCCCATTAACCACTCGGGCACCGACCCGCCCATTCCACGATTACTGATAGTAGCATAAGACTTTGCAGAATTGGGGCTTTTTTCGTAACTTTGGCAACTTTTTTTCTAACTGCCTTTTCTAAGGCCCTTTCTAACGCCTTTTCTAACTACCTCGTCCTGACGAGTTGGAGGCCGATCCACCCCGCCCCAACCGCCGAATATTACCAAACGGACGGGCTCGGAAGCTATTGCGGGAGGGGAAATCGCTTTCATCGTAGATTTCGCCCACTAGCTCTTCTAGGATGTCTTCCAGCGTCACTAGACCCACTGTGCCGCCGTATTCATCTACTACGATGGCGATGTGAAGCCGCTGTTGCAGCATTTCTTTTAGGAGGTCTGCAACTCCTTTGACCTCAGGCACATAGTAGGGTGGGTCCATTGCCTGTGTCACGGGGATGTCAGTGAGGAGGTCGGGGTTGTCTTGGCGCACGGCTCTCAGCTCCTGGAGGGCTCGCTTCAGGTGAACAACGCCTAAAATCTCATCCTTGGATTCCTCCTGCACCGGAATGCGGGAATAGCCTGTTTCTAGGCAGAGATTGACCAGATCTTGCAGGCTGGCCTCATGGCTAATCGTCCGCATGTCGATGCGAGGCTTAACCACATCATGGGCCACCAGGCTATCTAGCATGAGCGCTTTGTTGAGCAACTGCCGCTGCTCAAGGTCGATTTGGCCGCGACCGCCTAAGATCTCGATCATGAGCTCCAGATCTTTGACTGACTCTTGGGGTTGCACCACATTGCCTTGGAAGAAGCGAATGGCACTTTGGGCGATCGCCTCCAAAAACCAGGTGATCCCAAACCAAGACAGCAGTCGAGACAGCAAATAAATCGGACGAACAGCCACCTTAAAGATAGGCATCACATTGTTGATTGCCAAAGACTTAGGCGTAATCTCACCAAAAATTAGCAGGAGCAACGTCACGACCCCGGTCGCTGCACCCACTGCCGCACTCCCAAACCAGACTGTGAAAAGATTGCTCGTCAGAATAGCCGTGAAATTGTTGACGAGATTATTGCCAACCAGCAGCGTTGTAATAAATCTGGCTCGGTTACCGAGCACCAGCGTAAAAAGGCCGCTTGGGTCTCCCTGCTCTTTAATTAAAGCTCTGAGCTTGAGGTTGTCGAGCGCGGTAATGGCCGTCTCTGAACCAGAGAAAAAGGCCGAAAGGACCAGCATCAACACTAAAACCGTCAGGTCAACTCGGATATCTCCAAGCAGCGGACCAATCTGGGCGATGATTGAAAATGAAGTAGGAAAGGGAATCACAGGTGGCTAGAGGGCAAGAGCAGCCGCTAACAAACAGCATCAAGCAATTGTCACCCTGTTGGGAGGGGAGGCCGGGAGGAGTCGGTGAGACTTCCCTGACGTTCCTGATTCCCAAACAGGGCATTTCAGCTCAAATCGGGAGCTATGCTCCTGATCATATCCCGCTCGCCCCCCAGCAGATCATCGCCTTGTGGAACTAAGAGAGCAGTTCCCCCGTTTCCTGGAGGGCGTGCAGGCGGTGATAGATGCCACCGTGATTGAGCAGCTCTTCATGACTACCCACCTCTACAATCCGGCCTTGATCGAGCACTACGATTTTGTCAGCTTCTCGAACTGTACTCAGCCGGTGAGCAATGATCAGCGTTGTGCGTGTGCCCAAAATGCTCCGCATCGCGAGTTGAATCGATCGTTCCGATTCGTAGTCGAGACTGGACGTTGCTTCATCAAAAATCAGCACATCTGGATTCATCAACAGCGCCCGCGCAATGCCCAATCGCTGCCGCTGTCCGCCCGACAGCCGCACACCCCGCTCGCCTACAACTGTCTGGTAGCCCTGGGGCAACTGGTGAATAAACTCATCCACACGGGCAATCAAACAGGCCGACTCTACCTGTTCAAGGCTGGCATTGGGATTGCCATAGGTGAGGTTGTCCAACAAGGTTCCATTGAAAACATCCACCTCTTGATGCACGATCGCCAACCGCCGCCGATAACCTGCCACGTCCAGCGAGCGGATATCTTGACCATCAATGCAAATGCAGCCTTGGCTTGGCTCAAAATAGCGAAACAGTAGCTTCACCAGGGTAGATTTGCCCGATCCGGATCGCCCCACCAGTGCCACTGTTTGATAAGGCTCAATCAGCAAGTTGACATCTTGCAGGACGGGGCGATCGCTCTCATAGGCAAACGAAACATTGGACAAATCCACCTTGCCCGAAAAACGATAGTTCTTCACTGCCTCTGGCCTATGGGCCATGCTGGTGGCATCTAGCCCAGCAGGTAGTTTCATAAACTCATGAAACCGCAGCATCGCCGCATAGCGACGAGCAAACACTTCTGCTAGCGCACTGATCGGCTCCAGTTCGGCGTAAGCCATGCTAGATACTGTTAGCGTTGTGATGAAGTGCCCCAGCGAGATTCGACCTTGCAGCGTTGCAGCTAGCGTCAGCCCCAGCACCGAAAACACAGAGAGTTGAATCACTAACCGCTGCCAGCTAAACAGCTTCACATAGCCCTTGTGAATGCGGTAGTCCACCATTTTGAACTCTCGCTCTAGCCGCTGCCGTTGCCGCTCAAACTCCTTTGTCTCAGCTGCAAACGCCTTCACCGTCTTGATATTGGTAATGATCTCAGAGGTGCGGCTCTCCGTATTTTCCATATAGCGGTCCAGCACTTCTTCCCGCTTGATCAGCTGCCGCAACTTGTGCAGCGTAAAGGAGAGGATGAAGGCAAACGAAGCCAAAAACAGCAGCGCAGTCCGCCACTCAATCAGCCCAATCACCACAGAAATTCCTAAGACTCGAAACAGCTTAGGAATGAACTGCCCCGAAATTTCAGGATAGGTCCAGGTGTGGTTGTAAATCCCGCGAGATACCCGTCCCGCAAT
This sequence comes from Elainellales cyanobacterium, assembly GCA_041746655.1. Lineage (GTDB taxonomy): Bacteria > Cyanobacteriota > Cyanobacteriia > Elainellales > Elainellaceae > JBGTGR01. The sequence continues at coordinate 87,027 of JBGTGR010000047.1, forward strand.
TCGTCCTGGATTATTTTCGTCATAAAACTCCAGCGGCAGGGTCAGAATTTTTTCAACCACTCGCCTCGAATTGTCACGACGAGCCCGCAGCGCAATATCCCAATGAAACCAGATCCCAAGCCACGGCTGAATCGGCGCTCTAACCACCGTCACCACAAAGATCAAGCTCAGCAATACCGACAGTGCTAGCGTCGAACCGGGCTCTAAGCCTGTAACAGATGCTCCCAGCCTAACCAGCGATTGGCTGAAACCATCGAGCGGTTGACCTGAAAGCACGTTTAGAATTTGCCCGATCGCATAGGGCACGATCAGATCGATGATTTCAAAAAGGCTACTGGCCGCAATACTAAAAACGGCGATCGCCCGATAAGACCGGAAGTAGCGAAGAATATCAGAAAAAGTTGCCATGACAAGTGGCCTCAGACCCAGTCTGAGTAGACTCCCAAAGTAGGACAAGTTGCAGCATTTAAGCTGCTAGGCTACAGATTGTAGCACGTTTGTAGTATGACGCAAAAGAGGAGCTAGAGGATCTAATTTATCGAGGGGGTATAGGGACGGGTTTCGTCTTCTGCTAGGGATCCCCCAAGTCTACTAACCCAGCTTTCAAGCCACCCTATAGGCTACTTGCAAAGCCCAAACCAGCAAAGCAACGATACCTCCTATCACCAATAGCGCAGAAAGTGCGATCGCAGGCATACTATCGGCTTCTGGAAACTTCATAATTCCTCAACTAAAGTCCGTCATGTAGGCCGCAACCATTACATTGGCCTTTTGCTTAGTTAGCCTTTGCTTAGTTGGTCCTTCGCCTAGATTGTAGCGAGCCTTTGACTTAACGAAGATAACTCAATGAAGATAGCTCAATAAAGAGTTTGCTAACGCACCTCCAGGGGTTATGTTTCTTCACACTGCGAGATTAGACTAAATCACAGCCCACCCCAGCCGAGAAACGGTCGTGAAAATTGCCTTACTTTTTTTTGCACTCTTCTTCGGACTTGCCCTTATCCTCGAATTTGGCTTGCGCCGACTATTTGGATTTGGCAACCCACTTCTTTATATTGCAGATGAGAAAATTGGCTACCTGCTAGCCCCGAACCAAAACGTGCGGCGGTTTGGCAATCAAATCGAGATTAATCAATACTCTATGCGGAGTCCAGACATCTCCCCGCAACGCTCCCCCACAACCCTGCGCCTGCTGTTGCTAGGAGACTCAATTGCCAATGGTGGCTGGTGGACTGACCAAAAGGAAACCCTCTCCGCCCTCTTGCAACACCAGCTTCAGACTCGTAATTCAACCTTTGAAGCTGTTCAAGTTCTCAATGCTTCTGCTAACTCTTGGGGCCCCCGCAATGAACTTGCCTATCTACAGCGCTTTGGAGCTTTTGACTCCCAGGTAACCGTGCTATTGATCAACACTGACGATCTGTTTGCCACAGCTCCCACTTCCCTGCCTGTAGGACGCGATCGCAACTATCCCGACCAAAAGCCCCCGCTAGCTCTCGCTGAAGTCTTCACCCGCTATCTGCTCAAACCTAAGCCCATTCCAGAGTTGGAAGCCGTTCGGGCCGAACCGGGCGATCGCGTTGGGTTCAACCTGGAAGCTATCCAACAAATCCAAACCCTGATCCAACAATCCGACGGGCAACTCATTCTCGCCATGACCCCTCTTCTGCGGGAACTGGGCGAACCCGGCCCCCTCGACTACGAACTCAAGGCCCGTCAGCGTCTCCAAGACTTCACCACCGCCGCTAAGATTGACTACATCAACTTTCTGCCCATCTTTAACGCAGCAGCCTATCCGCCAGCTCTATATCGAGATCACATCCATCTCAGTCCTTTGGGCAACCAGCTGGTCATGAAACACCTGCTGGATAAACTCCAGACAGATCTCTAGACAGATGATCTCTAGACAGATATAGAGCGCGAAAATCTAGGTGAGTTTGATGCAGTCAGAATTTTATTTGGGAATCGACTTTGGCACCTCAGGCGCAAGGGCGATCGCCATCGATCCACAAGCCAGCATTGTCGCTGAAGCCAAATTTCGCTTTCCAGCCACCGATGCCACAGGTCTTGCTGAGCTTTGGCGAACTGCACTCTTTAGCCTGATCGCCCAAATTTCCCTGGAAGTCCGCCAGCAGGTTAAGGCGATCGCCATCAATGGCACCTCCTCTACTGTGTTAATTTGCGATCGCCAGGGCACTCCCCTAGATGTACCTCTCTTGTACAACGATGCACGGGGCGCGGCAGTGATTGAAAAAGTGCAGGCGATCGCCCCTCCCAACCACACCGTTGTCAGCGCCACCTCCAGCTTGACCAAACTGCTATGGTGGCACCAGAAATTTCAACAACAGCCATCCAGATCTGGATACTTCCTGCATCAAGCCGATTGGCTCGCCTTCTTACTGCATGGACAAATCGGCATCAGCGACTACCACAATGCTCTCAAGCTGGGCTATGACGTAGGCTCACTGCGCTATCCCGATTGGCTCCAGCAACTCGCGACCCCCTTCAAACTACCCCACATTGTTGCACCCGGAACACCTATTGACCTGATATTGCCTGACGTGGGCGATCGCTTTGGCTTCCCCACCGACTGCCTGATCTGCGCTGGCACCACCGACAGCATCGCCGCCTTCCTCGCCAGCGGAGCCCAATCTCCCGGTGAAGCCGTCACCTCCCTCGGCTCCACCCTGGTCTTAAAGCTGCTGAGCCCGACCCGCATCGATGAGGCCCACTACGGCATCTATAGCCATCGCTTGGGCCAACTCTGGCTAGTGGGTGGAGCCTCCAACACCGGAGGAGCCGTCTTGCAGCAATTTTTTAGCACTGCCGAACTTCAACACTACAGCCAACAAATCACCCCCAATATCGCCAGCCCCCTCGACTACTATCCCCTCCTCAAAGCGGGTGAACGCTTCCCCATCAACGATCCCAACCTTCAACCTCGCCTGGAGCCTCGCCCCGAAAACCCAGCCGAATTTCTGCATGGCCTTCTAGAAAGCATTGCCAAAATCGAAGCCCAAGCCTATCAACTTCTCCAAACGCTAGGCGCTCCCCCCTTGACCCAGGTCTACACCGCAGGTGGCGGCGCAAACAACGAAACCTGGACCCAAATGCGATCGCGCCATCTCCAAGTCCCCGTCAAGCCCTCCGAGCAGACCGAAGCCGCATTTGGGACAGCCTTATTGGCCAGGGGTGGGGGACAGGTTCCGTCCCCTGCTAAGGTGTTTGGGGAGTAAGCTCCCTAGGTTCGGATTCCCCAAACATTTTCCCAAAACATTCAAGCCTCAGCACCCATCCGCCGCAACTCCCGCTGCCGCAACCTCACCAACACCTTCACCCGTCGCCTAAACTGCTCCCAATTCTCCTGACTCAAACGAGCTTGCTGCCATACAGGTCGCGCCATCATCCGATCTAGCCAACCTTGCAGCTTTGGAAATCCCAATAACTTCACCCCCAGCAACGGAAAATAGACCATCGCCGTTCCCGCCACAATATCCGCCAACGTGAGGCGATCGCTCCCAAAATACAAGCGATCGCCCAACTGTTCTTCCAAAAAATCCAGCACCGTAACCAGCTTTAGATTTTCCAACGCCGACGTGCCATCTCCCGACACAATCAGCGGGACCAGCACCGGAAACAATTCATTCGTAACCACCATTTGCACCATTCGAACGATTGCCAGATCCACCGGATCACTCGGCAACAGCGCTGGAGTGGGATATTTAGCCTCCAGATAATCCAGAATTGCCAAAGACTCCACAAGCCTCACCCCATCATCCACAATCACCGGAATATGGTGAAACGGATTCACCGCCAAAAACTCTGGCTCAAGCTGATCGCCATCCAGATTGACAATCATAGGCTCAAACGGAATTTGCTTTTCTAGCATCGTTAACCAGACTCGACGCGCATTCGGAGACAGCGGATTGTAATAGAGCTTCAGCATGGTTATGGTTGAAATAAACAACAGAAAAGACCGATCGGTCTGATGAAGGTCAAAAAAAATTGATCCGGCTAGGAGGTCTGGAGCTGATCGATATAGTTGGTTAGATGGGCGATCGCCCGTTCCATATACACCGGATCGTCATAGAGTTTGGACAACATGATGGCACCTTCCAATGTCGCAATCAAAACAGAGGCCACAGCATCGGCATCAACTGAGGCCTGGATTTCACCCCGCTGAATGCCTTTAGAAACGATTTGATGGATTAAACTTTGCCAGGAATCCATCGCTTGTCGGACGCGATCGCGCAAAACTGGATTGCCATCATCGCTTTCAATGGCGGTATTTAGCAGGGGACAGCCTCCGGCAACGGGTGGGCAGTTGACGAAGCTACGAAACACATCCAGGAAGGCGAAGAGGCGAGCGGGGGCGGTGTGGTTGCCTTTGAGCGATCGCAGGATAGGTCGGCTGACTTGTTGGAAGGCAAAGTCGAAGGCTTGGATGGCAAGGACTTCTTTGCTAGCAAAGTGGTTGTAGATTCCTCCTTTTTGCAGTCCAGTAGCTTTCATGAGGTCGGAGAGGGAGGCACCCGCATATCCCTGTTGGTTAAATAGTTCTGCGGCTTGTTGCAGAATTTTTTCGCGGGTTTCTTGAGCTTTGGACATTGGGAAGCCTAAAACAGACCGATCGGTTTCTTGAAGGATATAGCAATTTGGGGATGGAGGCAATGGGGTGCTTCCCCACGTACTTATTCCACCCGCTGTAAAACAGTGATTTTGGGATCAACGATTTTTTGGCCTAGGCCGGGGAATTTGATGGCGAGACAGATTTTGTTGCCTGCGCCAAAGATGTGGGTGACTTGGCCGGGGCCAAAGGCTTTGTGGAGGATGCGATCGCCCACTGTCCAGTCATCGGCGTGGGTGTCGGGGAGGTTGGAGGTTTGTTGTTTGATGGCTCGAATCGGGTCGGCCATCTTGGTGGGAATGGCGGTGGCTTGGTTGCCGAGGAGGAGGTCGCGGGGGAGTTCGGCCAAGAATATGGAGGGGCTAGCGGGTTCGCGGGAGCCATATAGACGGCGTTCGCGGGCGTAGCTGATGAAGAGGCGTTCTTTGGCGCGGGTGATGCCCACGTAGCAAAGGCGGCGCTCTTCTTCGAGGGCGGCTGGATCGTCTAGAGAGCGGTAGTTGGGGAAGAGGCCTTGTTCGAGGCCAACCAGGAAGACGACGGGAAATTCTAAGCCCTTGGAGGAGTGGAGCGTCATAAGGGAGACGCGGGATTGCTCTTCTTCCAAGTTGTCTAGGTCGGAGGAAAGGGAAGCATTCGCGAGAAACGTTGATAGGCTGGACTCTTCATTTTCTTCCTCAAACTGGAGGACAGCGTTGTAGAGTTCCTGTACGTTCTGGACGCGATCGAGCGCTTCATCCGTGTCTTGCGATTGCAAATCCCGTACGTACCCTGAATCTTCTAGGATGCCCTGCACAATTTGGGAAGCGGGGAGGGTGTCGGTTTGCTCTTGCCAGGTGCGAATCGTTTCTGCAAAACCAACTACGGCTTTAGAGGAGCGTCCGGCTAAGGTTTTGACAGAGGTTTCGTCGGCCAAAATTTCCCAGAGCGGCACACCCAGTTCGCGGGCGGCGGCTTCTAGGCGGTCAATGGTGGCTTTACCAATGCCGCGTCGGGGCGTGTTGATAATGCGCTTGAGGCTGACGGTGTCGGCGGGGTTGGCGATCGCCCGCAGGTAAGCCAGCACATCTTTAATTTCTTTCCGGTCGTAAAACCGCAACCCCCCCACTACCGTATAGGGCACGTCGTAACGCACGAGCATTTCCTCAAAAGCCCGCGATTGAGCATTAGTGCGGTAGAGAATAGCAAAATGTCCCCAGTGCAACTCCGGATTGTGGCCTGCCAACGTTCGAATCTGGCCAACCACAAACTGCGCTTCCGCAATCTCATCATCACAGCGATTGCAATACACCGACTCGCCTGTGCCGCGCGTGGGCCGCAAAACCTTGTCGATGCGCTCCGTATTGTTTTCGATCAGGTGGTTGGCCAGTTCGAGGATGTTTTCAGTGGAGCGGTAGTTTTCCTCCAGCTTCACCATCGTGCGGGTGTCGCCGTCGGCCAGCCCATCCCCAAAGTCATCCTGGAAGCCCATCAAAATCTTGAAATCTGCCATCCGGAACGAATAGATCGACTGATCCGCATCGCCCACCACAAACACCGAACGATGCTCCCAGTCGCGAAACTGCTGAGAAGCGACACCGTTAGTCGTCAGCATCTGGATCAAATCATATTGCGTGCGGTTGGTGTCCTGATATTCGTCCACCAGAATGTGCCGAAAACGCTTGTGCCAGTAAGCCAACACCTGCTCGTTTTGCCGAAAAAGCTGCACCGGGATCAAAATCAGATCGTCGAAGTCGAGGGCATTATTTTCAGCTAAGGCCGTCTGATAGTTGGCATATACCTCAGAAATCACCCGGCCTCGATAGTTGGGCTGTTCCCGCTCCAAATCCTGAGGTGTCCACCCCTGGTTCTTCGCATTGCTAATGGCATAGCGCACCGATCGCGGGTCAAACTTTTTGTCGTCCAGATTCATCCGATTGACGACAATATCCTTGATTAACCCCTGCACATCCGACTCATCAAAAATCGAAAACGTCTTCGTCCACTGCCGTCCCTGCGGGTCCTGATACTTCTCAATATCAAACCGGAGAATCCGCGAACAAAGGGCGTGAAACGTACCAATCCAGAGTGCTTTTGTAATGTTTTTGTAGACGTAGGAGCGTAGCCGAGTCTGCTCTACTGCCGACATGGCCTCCAACGGCTTGCCATGTTTTGCCAGCGCTTCCCGCTCCGCAAACAGCTTCTCAATCCGCTCCTTCATTTCCCGCGCGGCCTTGTTTGTAAACGTGACCGCCAGGATATTTTCTGGATCAACCCGATGGGTCAACACCAGATTCGCAATCCGATAGGTTAGTGCCCGTGTCTTTCCAGACCCTGCCCCCGCTACAACCAACAGTGGTCCACAAAAATGTTCCACTGCCCGTCTTTGAGAAGAATTGAGATGGCCGAGAAAATCAGTAGCTTGGATCATGAATCGCCGCAAAAACAGGAAAACAGTAAACAGGAAAGACAGGTAAAGAGGGATGGACCCTAGTTTAGGGTATCGCCTTTTGGAAGGAAGGGATGAGGGGATGGGGAGCCGTTAATGATTGACTATTAACGATTGCCGTTAACGATTGCTGCTAACTATTTTGGAAAAAGATCCGCCACACCAAAAAAGCGGCCAACGCAAGGCCAGCGATCGCCGTCACACCCGTGATCACCTCGGGAAGCCAACTCGGCATAGAAACGGCAGCCCGCCGCACAGATGATTGCCGCGTCGGTGAAACGGTGACGTTCGTTCTACCTGCTGATTTCTTCGGAGTGACGGCTTGCTCTGGCGATCGCGCCTCCCCAGATTGCTCAGTTTGCGATCGCAACTGTTGTAGCTTTTGGCTGATTGCAACTGGACGCCGCCCCGTCTGACTCCACTGCAGCAAATCCTGCCCCGTAATGCCACTCAGATTCGCCACATTGATTTCATAGAGACGTTGTAGCAGCAAGCGTTCATTGGCCACCAACACCACCAGATGGCCTGGATGTTGCTGAGCCAAACCGTAGGCCGTTCTCGCCACTGCCAACCCGATTCGCGATCGCTGCGTCAACGCCTGACCGCTAGCAGCCTTCAGCGAAGGATGATGACTCGTGACCTCCGTAATCTTCCAGCCACTCCTGCCATAGAAACGGCTAAAGTCTCTAGCAATCCGCTCCAGATCGGGATCAGCCGAGCGATCAAACAAACCTCGAATCTCGTCATAAACCACTTGAGGAAGATGGCAGGCTCCCACCCGCGAAAACCCCATCCACTCAGAGGCAGACGAGTTAGACAGCGTACTGATATCTAAAACCAGAATGATAGATGGAATCACAACCGCCATAACTTAGCCTCCAATGCCCAGACGACCCGCCAAACTCGGCGTAATCGGTAGTAGCGTTGCCACCATCAAAAATAGCGCCAATAGCCCCAACGCCGCTCTCGCATCATCTGGTTCTGCTAGTTCATTCAGGCCAGGGCGTTCCAAATCTCTCTGCAAAAACAAAATGATAATGGCCCAGTAAAGCGCCAGCGGGTTAACCAGCGTTGCCAAACCCAACACCAGCAGCGTTGCCACCGTCGTCCGTCGCGCTATCTTGCGCCCATAAATTGATTGCACAATTCGGCCTCCGTCGAGCTGACCTGCAGGCATCAAGTTAAGCGCTGTAATCACCAAACCTAGCCATCCCACAATGGTAAGCGGGTGGATATCTACCAGGGGTTGTTGGAGCGCATCGCCCAAAACGACCCTAGCCAGTGCGCCAACTAAAATCGATCCTTGAAAAAACTCAGCCGGAATTTGGAAGAAGCTGCCCTGATGAGACAATAGTAGACCGACTATCAACAGCGTGAGAGAAACCACTCCTCCCACAGCTGGTCCAGCAAACGCAATATCAAACAAAGCCTGACGATTGGGGAGGAGAGATTCAAACCGCGTCAATGCCCCAAATGACCCAAGTTGCCAGGTTGGAATAAAGAAAGGTGGACTGAGGCGTACCCCATAGCGACGGGCCAGCACCCGATGACCAATTTCATGGGCCGCCAAAATGACCACAATTCCGAGCCCCAGCGGCAGCGTCTCCCGAAACCGCCCTAGCTCAGAGAAAAAGTCAAATTGCTGCAGCAGACCTGCCGTCTCAAAGCTGGTAGCAATCGTTGCGATCATGAGAATCACTGCAATACCCCACTGCGTCACCGTCGTCGGTTGTGGCTCATTCGTGCGCGGCAACACAATGACAACGGGTTTCTCTTCGGGGCCTTCTAGCAAAAACAGTCGGTAGCGATCGCCCAGTCTTTCCGTCAACCCCTGAGAGAGCCGTTCATAGGTGATTTCTGGCTCGCCGCGCAAATTGCCCTTGAAGATCGCACCATCCTGGTAAGGGATTGTCTCTATCGCAAAAAAAGTATCGATCCCAAACAACCCCTGAACGGCTTTCAGATCTTCCGTCGGCATCAAAATACTTTCGCGTGGGCTAGGGTCGGTTTGCCGACTAGCTGCAGGCGCTTCTTTTCTCAGGGAGGAAGCTTCGTCAGAACTACCTGACACCGCTTCTGCGTTGGTTGCCTCTGTCGCTTCCGTTGCGTCTGCTGCGTCTGTTGCGTCTGCGATGTCTGTTTCCATCCAGTCTGAAGAGCGGACCAAATCCTCTAAGCGCTTGGCCAATCGATCGGCCATGGCCTGATCCTGCGCTTCAGCCCTTAAGCTCCTACCCAGAAAAATGTATAGCCCAATCGATAGGAGCAACAGAAGCAACACGCTAGCCAGATTTAGATAAAGACCCGCCGCAAACAGACTGAAGAAAATCAGCCAGGGTGCCATTAAAACGACAGACTGCAACCAGGCTAAAATGCCGACTCTTCCGAAGGCACGGGCTCGATAAAAGCCCCATCCTAGAACGCCCAGCGCAAATAGTAGAATCAAAACAGTAATCATTATCTGAGTCCCTCGCCCCCCAAGAGTTCGATTGCTCCAACCTAGCCCTTGCGATCGTGTTGGCCGTATCCCATAACCTATCAAGCTGCCATCAGTAATTCAACGGATGACGTTAGAACAACAGTCTACTCTAATCTCAAGCCACTCCAATCTCAAGCCCTGCTAGCTAGCTGGTAGAGCAAAGTTTTTGCTCCAGCAAAGGGCTCTAATGCTGGAGTCGGTTAATGTAATAAACCTTTACAAAAATAGCGCTGTTGACCCTTTTGTATGAGAGGGTAGCAGGTGAAGAGCCCCACTCTACCAGAAGGCACACAAAAAGAGCGAGAACCCGGCCCAGCGGTACGGATTTATGGATCTCTTGGTAGGGTGTCAGGAAGTGTTTTTTTTGCCAAGATCGGAGCAGTACTCCTATCCGGTTCTAAGATTGCTGCTACTTTGGCAGTAAGGTGGCAAACCAGATTTTAGTTTCTGCTTCCTAACTTCATTATTTTTGCCCACATGCAACCTAGCTCATCATCTAAGTCTCATAATGGTCTGCCGATCATGACGGATTCCCCCTCGAAAAGTTCCAACTCTAAGGCGAAAGTCGCAAGTTATGCGACCGACTATGTCGAACTGGAGCATCCGGAGCTTAGAGCCAATCGAGCCTTTACAACCGCTCCTGGGCGACAGCTGGCCGAGCAGAAGGTAGAAGAATTGCGGCAGGTGCTCAACCAACACTTGGGAAATCGCCATTTGGTGGTGCTGCAAGACTTTCCTGACCCAGATGCCCTGTCTTGTGCCTGGACCTACAAGCTGATTGCCCAGCAGTTTGATATTCGATGCGATATTGTCTATGCGGGTACGCTCAGCCATCAAGAAAATATTGCGCTGGTGAAGCTGACAGGCCTGCCCGTGCAACGCTGGACGGCTCAAAATTTTAAGGACAAGGACTTGGCCGTCTACCAAGGTTGTGTCCTGATCGACAATCAGGGGACGACCAGCCAGCTGATGGCTACCATCGAGCACGCTAAGGTTCCGGTGGTGGCGGTGGTCGATCACCATACCTCCCAAGGAGATATTGATGCTGAGTTTATTGACCTGCGCTCCCAAACCCGCGCTACGGCTACGATTTTTACCCAATATCTTCAGGCTGGGCTGCTTAAGCTGGATAGCAGTAACGGTGAACATGTCAAATGTGCGACGGCCTTGATGCACGGGCTGCGCTCAGATACTAATCGGCTGATGCAGGCTCAGGAAGAAGATTTTCTGGCGGCAGGTTATCTCAGTCGGTTTTACGATACGCAGTTGCTGAATGCAGTGTTGCAGGCGTCTCGGTCGCGGCGGGTGATGGATGTGATTGAGCGATCGCTCCGTAATCGCATTCTTCAAAACAACTTCTCGATCGCGGGCGTGGGCTATTTGCGCTATGACGATCGCGATGCCATTCCCCAGGCTGCAGATTTTCTAGTCACAGAAGAAAACGTTCATACAGCGGTTGTCTATGGCATTGTCCACGACGAAGACGAAGAGCTAGAAGTGGTGATTGGCTCGCTCCGGACCAACAAAATTACGCTTGACCCAGACGAATTTATTAAAGAAGCGTTTGGGCAAGACAATCATGGGCGTTTCTTTGGTGGCGGTCGGTCGATGGCAGGCGGCTTCGAGATTCCGATGGGATTTTTGTCGGGCTTCAACGAAAATTCTGACTACACCAAAATCAAGTGGGAAGTCTTCGACGCTCAAATCAAGCAAAAGCTACTGCGTCTGGTTGATCCTGAAGATGGCATGATTCGTACGGTCTAGTGGTTACTACCGAACTCTATTTGATCCGGCATGGCATTGCCGTAGAACGAGGTAGCTATGCTCAGGATGGCGATCGCCCCCTGACTGAAATCGGTCGGCAGAAGACGCGAAAAGTGGCTCAACGGCTATCCGAGCTAGATTTACGCTTTGACCTAATCTTGACTAGTCCCTTGGTGCGGGCTCGACAGACGGCTGATATTTTGGCCGATCTAGGGTTGGGCAAATCAGTTGAGACTTCGCCTTATCTGGTGCCGGAGGGAGATTTTGAGGGTTGGCTTAGTTGGCTGCAGCGGTGGCAAGGGGGCGATCGCAATCTAGCCCGTCCAACCCATAGCCCAGCCCCTAGCCTGGCGCTAGTGGGTCATCAGCCTGATTTGGCAGACTGGGCAGAGACGTTGGTCTGGGGAGAACGTCGCCAGCAGTTGGTGTTAAAAAAAGCTGGGGTGATCGGACTCGTCGTACCGAGTGATCGTTCTGCAGTCGGAAACAGCCAAATGTTTTGGTTAACACCACCCAAGCTTCTCCTCTAAGGTAGAGGTATGAGAACGTTGTTAACATCAACCTATGACTCCCTCCTGGCTGCATCCCCTGGCTGGATAAAGCCGGATAGAGTTTATTGTTGAAGTTTGAAGCCAAATTCCAGGATTGCTTCAGCTGACGCAACGAAGGACAGGAAGATGGCAGCGAGTATACCTAGCTTGGGCGATCGGTGAAATTATGTCTATTTGTGAATATAAGCCCGGTTTAGAGGGCATTCCTGCAACTCAATCCAGCATTAGCTTTGTCGATGGACAAAAGGGAATATTGGAGTATCGAGGCACCAAAATTGAAGAGCTGGCAAACTACAGCACCTTTTTGGAAACAACCTACCTGTTGATTTGGGGTGTCTTGCCTACCCAAGACGAATTAGCTGAGTTTGAGCATGAGATCCGCTATCACCGACGGCTAAAGTATCGAATTCGCGACATGATGAAGTGCTTTCCAGAGAGTGGGCACCCCATGGATGCACTGCAGGCCTGTGCGGCGGCGTTGGGTCTGTTTTATTCGCGGCGCGCTTTAGACGATCCGGCTTACATTCGAGCGGCGGTTGTGCGTCTGATTGCCAAAATCCCGACGATGGTTGCGGCCTTTCAGCTGATGCGGAAGGGAAATGATCCAGTTCAGCCCCGAGATGATCTCGACTACTCAGCCAACTTCCTCTACATGCTGAATGAGCAGGAACCGGACCCGCTGGCGGCCCATATCTTTGATATTTGCTTGACGCTTCATGCCGAGCATACGATTAATGCTTCCACCTTCTCAGCAATGGTGACGGCTTCAACGTTGACCGATCCCTATGCGGTGGTGGCCTCTGCGGTGGGTACGCTGGCAGGCCCGTTGCATGGTGGAGCCAATGAAGAGGTGATTACGATGTTGGAGGAAATTGGCTCGGTTGAAAATGTGCAGTCTTATCTAGAAGGGTGTTTGGAGCGGAAGGCCAAAATTATGGGCTTTGGCCACCGAGTCTACAAGGTGAAAGATCCAAGGGCGATCATTTTGCAGAATCTGGCTGAGCAGCTGTTTGAGAAGTTTGGGCGAGATGACTACTACGATGTTGCGGTAGCGCTAGAGCAGGCGGTTGAGGAAAAGCTGGGCCAGAAGGGAATTTATCCCAATGTAGATTTTTATTCGGGTCTGGTTTACCGAAAGCTAGGAATCCCGACTGATTTGTTTACGCCAGTTTTTGCGATCGCCCGTGTTGCTGGCTGGCTAGCCCACTGGAAAGAGCAGTTGGCAGAAAATCGGATTTTCCGACCAACACAAATTTACACTGGAGCCCGCAACGCACCCTATATCCCGATGGAACAGCGGCAATCGAGCCACGATCAAGCGCTGCTGGCCAATCTGGTCGAGTAGATCTTTTATGGATGGGGAGAGCAAAGAGCCTCAGATCAGGACGTTCATGGGCCTGTGATGGGTCACACCCCTCTTGTGGGTTTTCCTCAGAGCGTTCATCATACGCACAAGTGACGATTTTCAGGAACTCCAGCCCTTCAGCCGTTTGGTTGAGGGGTTTTTGTTTGGATAAGAATCACTCAAACTGCTGAGTATAAAAGCGGGCATAGCGATCGCCCCTTTCTAGCAATTCGGCGTGGGTGCCCGATTCCATCACCTGGCCTTGTTCGAGTACCAGGATGCGATCGGCCCGACGCACGGTTCCTAGCCGATGGGCAATGATAAACACGGTGCGGTCTTGCATCAGCCGCTCTAGAGCTTCCTGCACCAGGAATTCTGATTCTGAGTCGAGGGCAGAGGTGGCTTCATCAAGGATCAGAATGCGCGGGTCGAGTAAGACGGCACGGGCGATCGCCACGCGCTGACGCTGCCCCCCCGACAAATTCACACCCCGTTCGCCCACCCAGGTATGGTAACCATCGGGAAAAGCAGAGATAAACTGATGGGCATTGGCGACTTTGGCAGCCGCTTCGACCGCATGCATCTCAAACACCTTTTGGCCAAAGGCAATATTTTGGGCGATCGTGCCTGAAAACAAAACCGTTTCCTGAGGAACAATGCCGATTTGTCGCCGCAAACTGCTCAAAGACACGTCGCGGATATCAGTGCCGTCAATCAAAATTTCGCCTGCCTGCGGATCGTAAAAGCGAGGCAGCAGATTGACCAACGTGGTTTTTCCAGATCCAGACGCTCCAACTAGGGCGATCGCCTCTCCTGGAAAAGCCAGCAGATCGAGCTGCTTCAGCACAGGCTGATCAGGCTGGTAGCCAAAGCTCACATTGCGGTATTCGACTTTGCCCGTCACGGCAGGAAGAGGCACCGCATTGGGCTTCTCCACCACCGCAGGCTGAATCGCTAACAGCTCAAAGATCCGATCGACTGATGCTTCTCCCTGCTTAAACTCGTTGTAGTTGCTGGTTGTAATCGAAATTGGGTCAATTAGCAAGGCGACCGCTGCGATGTAGCTCACAAATTCGGCTCCGGTCAGATTGCCCTGAGAAATCTGCCATCCCCCCAACAAAAACAGCAGCAGCACGCTCATCGCTTCCAGAAACCCCACCACCGGGAACTGAATCGCCTTTAGCCGCTCAGCCGAATATTTGGCCCGCCGATTGCGCTCAGCCTCATGACTAAACCGCTCAATTTCGTAGGGTTCTGCTGCAAAGGCCCGTACCAAACGAATCCCACTAAATACTTCTGTCAGCAGCGAAGACAGGTCAGACACTCGGCTCTGGCTGCGGCGCGAAAATTCTAAGAGCTTTTGGCCAAACCCACCAATCAAAACCCCCATCAGTGGGGCCACAATCAGCGACGCAAGGGTGAGTTGCCAGTTGAGGTAAAACATATAGCCCAGCACCACAATCAGCTGCAAAATGCAGGGCACAAACTGATGGAAAACCTTGTTAATCACTTCCCCCACCCGATCGACATCTTCGGTGAGGCGATAGCTCAGGTCGCCTGTTTGGGAAGTCTCGAAGTAGCTCAGGCTGAGCTTTTGGAGATGGACATAAACCTGCTTGCGTAAATCAAAGGCGATCGCCAATGCCGCCTTTGCCATCAATGCATCCTGCCCAAACTGCACGGCCCCCCGCACCATAAACACCACCGCACTCACGGCAGCTAACTGGGCGATCGCCCGCACATTTCCCTGCCCAATCAGGTTAGCCACTTCACCCGCCAACCAAGCTAGCAGCGGCCAAAACACCGTAAACGCCACCGTACAGGTCAACGCCTGAGCAATTGTGCGCCAGTGAGGGCGCAAATAGGGCAACAACAGCCAATAAGTCGAACGGGTCTTCAAACGCAATACCGCTTCTCAATGATGCAAACTATTCTACCTTCACGCCCCCTCTCCACTCCCCAATAAAAAACCGGGCGGCAACAAACCACCCGGCAATACCAATGAGCAACTATGGGTCTAACTAAGCTTTCACCCGTTAAGACTTAGGTTGAAACTTAGGTTGAGACTTAGACAGACAGTGTCTTCTTGGTGACAGCAGACAGTTCGCCTTTGGCATACTTAGCTGCAAACTCATCCAGGGAAACCTGCTTGATCTTGCTAGCATTACCAGCTGTACCAAACGACTCATAGCGATCAGAACAAACTTTCTGCATGTACTTAATCGAAGGCTTTAGGAAGTGACGGGGGTCAAATTCCTTGGGCACCTGAGCCAACGCCTCGCGGACAGCCGCCGTGATTGCCAAACGGTTGTCGGTGTCAATGTTGACTTTCCGCACACCGCTCTTGATGCCCTTTTGAATCTCTTCAACAGGTACACCGTAGGTCTCAGGAATGGCACCACCATACTGGTTGATGATGTCAATCAAGTCTTGGGGCACAGAAGAAGACCCGTGCATCACCAAGTGGGTGTTGGGTAGACGACGGTGAATTTCTTCGATCCGACTGATCGCCAAAATTTCGCCAGTCGGCTTACGAGTGAACTTGTAAGCACCGTGGCTGGTTCCAATGGCCACGGCTAGAGCATCCACTTGGGTTTGCTCTACAAAGTCAACCGCCTGATCGGGATCGGTCAGCAGTTGAGATTGGTCTAGTTTGCCTTCAAACCCGTGACCATCCTCTGCTTCACCCATTCCGGTTTCGAGGGAGCCTAGGCAGCCCAACTCACCTTCGACGCTGACGCCGATGGAGTGAGCCACTTTGACAACGTCGCCAGTGACCTGAACGTTGTATTCGTAGCTAGCTGGAGATTTTGCGTCAGCTTCCAAGGAACCATCCATCATGACGCTGGTGAAACCATGCTTCATTGCGGAGTAGCAGGTTCCAGGCTCGTTGCCATGATCCTGGTGCATGACGATGGGAATGTGAGGGTAGGTCTCAATTGCAGCCAAGATCAGGTGGCGGAGGAAGTTTTCACCAGCATACTTGCGAGCGCCACGGGAAGCCTGCAGAATCACGGGGCTGTTGGTTTCGTCAGCAGCCTGCATGATCGCCTGGATTTGCTCCATGTTGTTGACGTTGTATGCAGGGATGCCATAACCGTTCTCAGCCGCATGATCCAGCAGTAGCCGCATCGGTACGAGCGCCATAGATAGTCCTCCTGGTTGATGTAGTCGCTAGTTTGCGTTCAACAAGCTTATTTCTTACGAACAATCTTAAGATAATTTTCGGTTCATAGCGAATCGTTTTTAGAAATGATAGGTATACTCTGCGCTAATTGCATGAATTCGACAGGCTCAAATCGCTATTCTTCGGTGGATTAGGCGGGATCGCAAAGGGTAAATATTGCGATCATTTCTTGGTGTTCTGGATTTTTTTGTCATAGTTTTCTCAGCAAATTTAGCAGTAAAAGTCCTATCTATTGAGAATTACTTTTATTTAAAGTGAAGATGGGCGATCGCTCTCTTTTTTGCTAGGCCTGGATTTGCAAGGTTTTTAAGTCCTGAGAAACGAAAAGTATCTACCTGAAGGGGTTTGACAGCTGAGGATCATCATTGCAAGATTGTTGCAACTGAATAACTGGAACTTGCCATGCCACGCTCTGAGGGCAAAGGTGAAACCCAGCTAACTAGGAGGATTGATTTATGAGTGCATACTCACAGGAACTCAAAAACACGGCCAAGGCAATGGTGGCACCGGGCAAAGGTGTTCTGGCAATGGATGAGAGTAACGGCACTTGCAATAAACGATTTGAAAAAATTGGTATTCCCGCTACAGAGGAAAAACGTCGGGCCTACCGCGAACTGCTCCTGACTGCGCCCGACCTATCTAACTACATCAGCGGCGCGATTTTGTATGACGAAACGATTCGGCAATCGACCCAAGCAGGCGTTCCCTTTACGCAGGTAATGACCGATGCAGGCATGATTCCTGGCATCAAAGTGGATACCGGGGCAAAGGAAATGGCAGGCTTTCCCGGCGAGAAGGTGACAGAAGGGTTAGATGGACTGCGCGATCGCATCGCCGAGTACTACCAGATGGGAGCCCGGTTTGCTAAGTGGCGAGCTGTGATCACGATCGGCCACGGCATTCCCAGTCGCGGTTGCATTGAAGCCAATGCTCATGGCTTAGCTCGCTACGCGGCCCTTTGTCAGGAAGGGGGGCTAGTGCCCATTGTGGAGCCTGAAGTGTTGTTGACGGGAGACCACTCGCTGGATCAGTGCTACGCCATCACAGCAGAAACTTTGCGAACGGTGTTTGGTCAGTTGGCAGCTCAACGGGTTGCCTTTGACCAGATGATTCTCAAGCCCAGCATGGTAATTTCGGGGCAAGACTGTCCCCAGCAGGCTAGCGTCGATGAGGTAGCCGCGACAACCGTCAAATGTTTGCTAGACAATGTACCTGCGTCTGTGGCGGGTATAGCCTTCCTCTCGGGCGGACAGAGCAACGAACGAGCTTCGGCCCACCTGAACACGATGAACGCTTTGTTTGGAGCACAGTGCCCTTGGCCGATTACCTTCTCCTATGCTCGCGCCATTCAGCAACCCGCACTAGAAACCTGGAAAGGCGAAGAGGCCAACCGCACCCAAGCCCAAAAGCGGTTAGTTCATCGAGCCCAGTGCAACAGTGCAGCCAGAAAGGGGAAGTACAGCGCTGAGATGGAGAAAGAACCTGCTTTCGCCTAGAATTATCCTGACTAGAACAAAAAAATCTGTAGAGCCTCTTTTACGGGTGCTCTACAGATTTTCTTTTGATGACTTCTTTTTTGAAAAATGGGTCGCCCGGGATTCGAACCCGGGGCCGATCGGTTAAAAGCCGAGTGCTCTACCGCTGAGCTAGCGACCCGCGCTGTCCTTGAAAAGGCAACTTTATTAACGTATCACAAACAACTGTTTGACGCCATCTATTTTGCAAACTTTTTTTCAAAAGGCTCAAGGAAAGCTGACTGAGAGCCGCACAAAGGTTTCTAGACTGGCTCCAGACGGGAGTCGAATCAAGTCTTCACCGGTATTGAGGGCGTTGCGGGGAGCAGTCCAGGGTTCGAGGCAGTAGTAGTCTTTGCCTTTGACTGTCCAAAACACGACTGTGGAGTAGTTGGAGTCGTAGTCAAGCCGGAGCTTGAGTTGGCGATCGCTATCTGTCACCGTGGCACAGTGATCGGAAACGGGCTTAAAGGCTAAATCGATTTCCTCTTGCTCAAAATCAAACTTACCCGAGAAGGGACGAATGGCCTGATCTTGAAGATGATCGCGATATTGCGTGGCTGGAATATCAAATGAGAGCTGCTGCTTATCTGCAACCTCGAAATAAGGATGTAGCCCGGTGCTAAAGGGCATGGTTTCGGGGGAGCGGTTGATATAGCGCTGATAGATTTCTAGGCTGTTGCCTTGGAGCTGATAGGTAAAGGCCAGCTGAAAATCGAACGGATACACCGCACGGGTCTGGTCGTTGCTGTTGAGCACTAACGTGATGGCGACCTGATCCTGTGTGATGCGATCGGTCACTTCCCAGGGTAAATCGCGGGCAAAACCGTGTTGTTTGAGTTGGTAAGACTTGCCTTTGTGGGTGTAGGTGTTGTCTGGTAGGTTGCCACAAATGGGAAACAAAATCGGAATGCCACCCCGCACGCTCATCTCTGGATGGGCAAAGCGTTCGGCATCTAGATAAAGGATTTCGCGTCCTTTGAGATTCCACCTGGTGATCAGCCCTCCCCGTTCGGGTACGACTTCCAAACGAGATTGAGCCAGCTGGTCAGTCAGAATGTAGGTTTTGTACTGCTGTTGCTCTAGCGCGATCGCAAACACAAGCGTCCCTCGATTTTCACTGCAACGACAGAGATATGGGGAGCAAATTTGCCCCCTACGCGACTACTAATGTAGCAGGGATGGGGTGGTCAGCGATTCCTCGGTGATTCCCTGGCGATTCTTCAGCGGTTCCATGGAGTGGAGAGTGCTTTCGAGGGGGATAGAAAGCGCTATGGAAAGCTCTGTGGAAAGCGCTGTGGCAACGGGCTGCACTTCGATTTGGCCCGAATCAAATTGTTCTGAATCAAATTCTTCATCTGCTGGCGGTTCTGGGAAGTCTTCAGGTGTGAAGAAGTTGCTGTCTAGATTTTCCTGATTTAGCTCTAGCTCTAGTTCTGCTTCTACCTCATCAGGATAGGTAATGAAGGAGTCCAATGCGTCGGGCTGGCTCCACTGGAATGTATCTTCCTCCCAAGCATCAGACGCATCATCAGACGCATCAGTAGACCTGTCTTCAGACCTGTCTTCGAGCTGAGAATTGGAACCTGTGGGGGTGTTTAGTGGTTTTAGGAAAGGATCTCCGGCCTCCTCGAAAGGCATAGGGCGAGACGGCTCTGTCTCTTCTGCCGGACGGGCATCGAGGGTCATGGGCGATCGCATTGGCTGCTCAAAGAGTCCAGATGCCTGCTCTAAGTAGCGCAACACGGCTTCACCTTCCTTGCCTGACACGATTGCAGGTTGAGACTGCCGCACCTGTACGGGTAAAAACTCAAGTCGCATCTGCTCTGCGCCGAGCGAGACTTTTAGCAGAGCGGTGTCGTAGTCGCTCTGGGCAGTTCTATTTTGATTTTCACTATCCTGGCTTGCACTATCTTGGTCTGCACCATCTGGGCTTGCACCATCTTGGTCTGCACTATTTTGATGGGCAAAGATGAAATTTCCTAGAGAGTAGGCGATCGCCCGCCCCTTATAGATCTCCGCACCCTGCAAAACCTCGGGGTGATGTCCCACGACCAAATCTGCGCCTTGATCAATGGCTAGGTGAGCTAGATGCATTTGGTGTTCGCCAGGATATTCGGCGAGGTCTTGGCTCCAGTGATAGTTCACAATGATCCAATCGACCTGATCGCGAAGGGCTTGAATATCTGCTGAAATTTGTTCGTCTGTACCAAAGTTGACACCAGCTGCACGGGCTCGCGCTGCATTGGCATCAGAATCGGAATACCCTAAATAGGCAATTCGCTGTCCCTTGACATCTAAAATCTGCGGACGACGTGCTTCTCGCTGATTGCGGCCTGCCCCAACCGAATGAATCCCAGCCTGCTCCAACTGATTGAGGGTCTGCCTTAGCTCACCCAAGCCTGACTCAGCAAGCTGGGCATTCGCCAAGGTGACGATATCGACTTCCCGATCTGTCAGAGCCTGAATGGACGGGTTGGGTTCTCCATCGGCTCGTCTTTGCGCTGGCAGGGCGAGGGGACGACTCAACTGGGTCAGCGCGACATCTGCCTGACGGTAGCGGGCCAGTCCGCCAGATTCATATTCATCCTGTGTGACTGCATTTCCCTGATCTGGGGTGCCTCGGCCCAATGCGTTGTCGCCCCCAAAGGCTAACGTGACGGCTGGATCGGTGGTTGAGCCAGGATGAGAAATGACATTGACTAATTCTAAGGCGGCTGCGACTTGCTCGGGGCGATCGCTCGCTGTCACTAGCTGCGTCCTACTACCGATTTCACGCTGACTGGTGAGGGTAGATGTGGGTCGAAAGTTGATGGCCTCAACGCTGCAGCCAATCACAAATGCGGCGATCGCCGATCGGGTGAGCAAACGACTGTAGGGATGCTGACGATAGTCTTGCAGGGCCAGCTTGAGCTGTAGGGTCGTTTGGGCGGAGAGTTTGGCCCAGTCGGGTGTGGGGACAGTCTTCCGCAGCCGATGATAGGTTTTTTGAGCAGGGCTAACAATGCGAACCGAGCGTTCCCACTGCACTTGGGCCGTTCCAGCGAGGCAGGTGGCAATCCGTGCGCCTCGAATGATTGGGGAGTTGAGTTTGCAGAGCCGATAGCAGATGTAGCGAATCAGGCGATCGGGCTGAGGGACTCGGTAACACTCAATCCAAACTTGTAGGCATCCGGGTTGGGCCGCTTCGACGCGGGCATAAATCCCGTGGGGAATTAAGTAGCCATTCAACCAGTAGGCGATCGCCCGAAAATCGCCTTCTCGGGCTAGCTGGATTACAGACGGCTGATAAAAATGATCTAAATCTAAGCTTTGATCCAAATTCACAATCGAGCTCACCACTCCACTCCTCTGATTTATCCCTGGCTCATCCACTAAGTAGGTGGACATAAATAAATGATGCTGTAGGGTGCTGTTAGGCGTAGCCGTAACGCACCATTTCCCTTTGATGCGTTACGCTGGCGCTTTTCTGGTATGCCGGAACGGCTTTACACATCCTACAAATAATTAAGCT
>JBGTGR010000048.1:0-48845 GCA_041746655.1 Elainellales cyanobacterium
CCCGCAGGGCAAAGTTCCAGACATTGCGGCACACATCCAAGGTATGCTCAATCTCTGAAATTTGCGCTGCAGTTGGCTCTAGCTTGAATTCCCACGTCATGTTTAGCATGTATACACCTTAATATAAGGTTGTGTAGATATGCTCCCTTCGGTCGCGCTCCGCTACACCGCCAGCCAAGCTTTTAGCTATGGCTGGTGTACTGCGAAGGGGCTTGATAGAGTTTTTCCGTAAATATGGGCAAATTAGAAATGCAGGACAGGAATAAATCCACTTTAAACCTGCTCCTTAACGAGGCGGTAGAAGAGAAACGTAGAGAAAACCGACTGGGGTCATAGATAGATAGAGCATCTCCATCCGGATTCCCAATCAGGATTCCCAAATATTTTGTTTTGGAATCTTTTCGACAACTTACTTAATCCAGTGCCGAGAAGTCTGACATTGGTGCGATCGCCCGTTTCTGACGTGATCTTCGCCACATGGCGATCGCCCCCCTCAGCCTTCCTCAAAAACAGCAATCCGTGTTTCTGCTGATACTGGCGTGACCTCTCTCCGCCATTCCAGTGGAATAACGATGGTTTGGCCTCCTTGATCTACGGACAATAGGCCTAAATCGGAAACAAGGTATTTCTCAGATGACTGCGACTCAATCCTCCCTCCGCTCCAACAGCATGGAACTTCTGATGGCCTACCATCAAAATCCTTCGGTCAAACTCCGTAACCAGCTGGTGCGAATGAATGCAGGCTTGGTCCGTAAGATTGCCCATCGCGTTAGCTACCAATGTGCCGAACCCTACGAAGATCTAGAGCAAATTGGTTACTTGGGGCTGATTCGAGCCATTGAGCGCTTCAATCCCGCCCAAGGTTGTGCCTTTAGCTCCTTCGCCGTTCCCTACATCCGGGGTGAGATGCTGCACTTCCTGCGCGATCGCGGCAGTGCTGTTAAGGTCCCCCGTCGCTGGCAAGACCTCCAAAAAGAAGGCCAGAGAGCGCGAGTCGAGTTGGCTAAGACGCTCGATCGTCAACCCACCGATGATGAAATTGCTGAGAAGCTGGGCGTTTCTCTGCACGAATGGCGCGAAATCAAGATGGCCGTCAAAAACCGCCTGCCTCTCAGCTTGGATGCCACCATTGGTCAGCAGGTCGATTCTCCGATCACACTGGGAGATACCCTACCCGATGCCCACTATCAGAATTTGCAGCGCCTAGAAGAAGATCGCCAACAGCTCCAGCGGGCAATGAGCCAGTTGGAAGACAAGACCAGAGCCGCGATTGAATTTGTCTTTTTTAATGGCCTCTCTCGCAAAGAAGTTGCAGAGCGGATTGGCGTCAGCCCCATGACTGTGACTCGTCGGATTCAGAGAGGTCTAGATCAGATGGTGGCATCTCTCCAACCCCAAGCATTGCAGACTGATCCCTAACGCTTGCCTCCGGCTGATATTTCATCAGCACTAGAGGTAGACGCAACAGAGCCGCTACGCGCTGAGACAGTCCAAACTTTCGTTGCAACGAGGAAGGCAGTTCTGGCTCGGAGGTCTGAATGAAGCCAAACTGCGTATAGAACCGCGCTAATTTATCTCCCAAGCATTCTAAATAGAGAGGTTGGGTAGCCTGCTGAATCAAATGCTGCACCAAGAACGAGCCTAAGCCTTGATTCCTCCAGGCAGCCGCTACAACAATGCTGCCAAGCTCTTGGGCCTCCAGAAAATTGCGGAGCTGCCCACAGGCAATTACCCGTCCCTCGCACTCAATGACCCAAAACTGACGCCACCGAATCTGTGTGGGGTCAAGCTTGGCGATGAGAACCAGCTTGCGAATGGCCCATGCATCGCCAGCTTGGGCAGGCCGAATGTGACAAACCGATGGTAGGGAGGAAGAGACGAAATTCATGCCTCAACGAGATCTGATATCGTTAATGGCTCCTTTTGCCATTGAGGCGATCGCCTGATCGGTCGCTTTCGGCAAGTGATAGTATTTCCCACCGGCCTGTTTGGCCAACTCTTTGGCAAACCCGGTCGAGACAAACTTATTTTCGGTGTCGATCACCAACAGCTGAATGCCTGTTGCTCGAATTTTGGCGGCAATGTCGAGCAGTTCGGCTTTGATGTCGGGCTTTTCGCCTTCTACGATGGGTTCACCGAGCGATCGCGCCAATGGCACATTTCCGCGACCATCTGTAATCGCCACCACCACCACCTGGCCAATATCGCCCGACTGCCGAGCGTTCATTCCCACTCGGACGGCCTGGGTTAACCCATGCGCTAGCGGAGAACCACCGCCGCAGGGCATTCGCTCTAGCCGTCGCCGCGCGGCTGCAATGGAGCGAGTTGGCGGCAAAAGGACTTCGGCCTGCTCACCCCGAAACGGAATTAGGGCAACTTGATCCCGGTTTTGGTAGGCTTCTGTTAGCAGGCGCAACACCGCACCCTTGGCAGACTGCATACGGTTGAGCGCCATTGAGCCAGAGGCATCGACCACAAACACCACCAATGCTCCAGCCCGTCGAGCCAGCCGCTTTGAGCGCACATCACCTTGTTCAACAATGACCCGCCGCTCAGGTTGACGCTCACGACGTGCTTTTTGGTAGGGGGCAGCGGCCCGCAGGGTGGCGTCTACTGCAATTCGGCGCACCTTGCCTCGGGGCAGCATAGGCTTTACGTAACGGCCCCGA
Source organism: Elainellales cyanobacterium (assembly GCA_041746655.1). Classification (GTDB taxonomy): domain Bacteria; phylum Cyanobacteriota; class Cyanobacteriia; order Elainellales; family Elainellaceae; genus JBGTGR01. The sequence goes on from JBGTGR010000048.1 coordinate 2,670, forward strand.
TCGTCTGAAAAAATAATGTTGCGTGAACCAGATTTGCCCTGGCGGGTGGCCGTCTGAGCAAACAACAGGACGGTTGGATCTAGAATGACGCCTTCCGGGTCGAAGACAAATTCCTCTGGAACGCTGGGCGGCTCTTGCTCAGGCTGATCGTCTTGCTCCTCCTCTTCTTCCTGCTGGTCATCTTGGTCTTGATCGGTTTCATCTTGGGGATCGTCTTGATTTTGAGGCGGCGGTGGGGGTGGCGGGGGCGGTTCTTCGGGTGGGGTTTGTACGATTGTGGATCTCGGTACAATCACAAGCTCTACAGCCCGACGCAGATCGTCTGCAATCACCTCAGTGCGGCCATCCAGTGCGGCATTGGCTTTAGCAACTCGGACGGCAAACAGCTCGGCTCGATGTCCCTGAACACCACCCCGGAGCGCTTCGTTTACAAGGTAGGCGATTTGCTCTGAGCTAATCCGGACATCCTTGAGCCATTCCCGTGCCAAAACGATTTGAGTTCTGAGCGAGTCTGTATCTTCGGCGTATTGCTCTAAAAAGGCCTGGGGTGAATCAGCATAGTTGATGGCTTGATCGACGGCTTCGACGCGCTGATCGAGACCGAGAACGGCATCTGCGGAGAGGGCGATCGCAAATCGATCTAGTAAATGCTCCCGCAAATCGCCTTCTTCTGGGTTGTAGGTGGCAATCAGCAGCGGCTTACAGGGATGCTGAAAGCTAATGCCTTCTCGTTCGATCTGGTTACGGCCTTCGCTCAGGGAAGACAGTAGCAGATTGGAAATTTGATCGTCGAGCAGATTGATTTCATCGACATAGAGAACACCACGATGGGCCTCTGCCAACAAACCGGGTTGAAAGATCGTTTCTCCGCGCTGCACAGATTGACTGACATCAACCGATCCCAGTAGGCGATCTTCGGTCACTCCTAGCGGCACCTGAATGAACGGCGCAGGGATCACTTCTGTCGGCAGGGACGACAAATCTTGGTCTGCGAAGTGGGCGATCGTTTCATCATCCCACTCTGCCGGACGGGTGGGATCACAGTAATAGATAGAATTTTGAATGATTTCGATCGGAGGCAACAGGGTATGAATTGCACGCGCCATCACCGATTTGGCGGTACCGCGCCGACCTGCAATCACAACGCCCCCTAAGCCAGGATCAACTGCTGACAGCAACAGTGCCATCTTGATGGCTTCTTGACCTACAACGGCAGCGAGGGGAAAGCTATTAATGGCAAAGGAGCTACTAAGCGCAGGCATGGTTTTTATCGTTGTCGGTCCAGTTTTTCAGCATAGCAAGAAAGCTGGATCGTCTAGAAAGGCAACTGCAAAAATGCTGTTAGTTATCTGGGAAATTAGGCATTGGAAATTAGGCATTGGGAAGATCTGGGAAATGGACGATGATCATTGAGGTTTGGGTGTTGTTGCGGGCGATCGCCTCTGGTTCTCTTCCTAGCGCAGACTGCCCGATCCGGGAGGCCCCAGCAATCAGCATCAGCAAATCATCCTCCTTCAGTTGCTTGGAAACCTGGCTGACCAGATTGCCTCGAACCCGCTGAACAGGCACCTCTCCTAGTCCAGCCGTTTGATGGTCGAGTTGTCGCTGTCCGCTCGTCGAGGCTACTTGCAGGATATGTAGCTCTGCCTTTAGCTCGTCGGATAGGGTCTGGGCAAGCTGTAAGGTTTGCTGGAAGCGGAGGGATGCCGTGTTGATATCCGTAATGGCTAGAAAAACCCGCTGCGTATTTTCGAGGGGCTGAGGGAAACGGGTGATCAAAATCGGGAAGGTAGCTGTCCGAACAATGTTGTCGATCACGCTGCCAAAGAAGTTTTCGCGATAGGTTGAGTAGCCTTTCCAACCACAAACTAGTAGGCTGGCGCTGTGTTCCTGTGCCGATCGCAAAATGCCTAAATCAATTGAGTCATCAACGCGGGCGATCGCCTCGACCGGAGTCACAGCCGCATGGGCAACCGCTTCTGCTACTTCTAATAGCTGTCTCTGCTGCGTTCGCGCTCCAGAGTCAACTTGGCCGCGCCGATCGGAGAGGACATGCAGCGGCAGCAAAGTACCCCCTGCACTTTTGGCCAGAATGATCGCGAGCTGTAGCAAGTTGTCTTCGGTACTAGGGTTGGCGACGGGAACTAAGACGCGATCGCCCAACTGAGGCTGATCTGCATCGGCCAAGGCTGGCACCTCAGCTTTGACTTGCGTTCCCCAACGTTCAGTCACCCAGGGAGACCCAATACAACTCACCAAAATCATGGCAATAATGCCATTCACCGTTAGCTCGTCTACCAAACCAATATCAAAGGCAACTGTAATCGCAGCCAGCGTTGAAGCCGCCTGAGCCACTGAAAGCCCAAACGCGACCATAGTGCTCGGGAAGCGCCAGCCAAAAATCTTACCGGATGTCCAAGCCGCTAGGAGCTTGCTCCCCACTTCTGCAACAATCATGACTCCGGCAATCAAAATAGAGCGCGGCTCTCGCACCAAGATCAATGGATCAACCAGCATTCCTACTGAGATCAGGAAGAACGGTACAAACAAGGTATTCCCGATAAACTGAATCCGGTTCATCAGGGGGCTGAGCTGCGGAATGATCTGCGTAATCGCAACACCTGCCAGGAAAGCTCCCACAATGGGCTCAACTTGAATCAGTCCGGCTAGGTAAGACACGACAAAAAGCGCGGCCAAGACGAACATGAACTCTGCGCCTTCATCGTGGCCAAACTTGCGAAAGAACCAGCGGCCTAGCTTGGGCACACCCCATAGCGTTGCAAAGGTATAAATCACTAAAGACGGGATCAAGAACAGCCAGAAGCTCAGCGTCAGATCGCCTTGGTTGGCCCGTACCACAATGGCTAACACCAACAAAGCCAAGACATTTGTGATCAAAGTCGCGCCCAACGTAATGGTGATGGCGGGTGTGCGGATAATTCCCAACTTACTCAAAACGGGCAAGGCCACCAGCGTATGGGACGCAAAGCAAGAGGCCACCAAAATTGCCGCTAGCCAGCTATATCCCAACGCTAGCATCGCTCCTGTCCCGATGATCATGGGAAAGGCAAAGGTAGAAAGCCCAAATACAATAGCGGGTCTAGCATTGCGCTTGAGGTCGTCTAGCGTTGTTTCGAGGCCGCCCAGAAACATCAGAAATAGCAGGCCGACAGTGCCCAATAGCTCAATCGTGGCATCTCGCTCCAAAATTCCTAGACCGTAGGGGCCAACCAAAACTCCTGCCAAAATTAGCCCAATAATTCCTGGCATCCTCATCCGCTCAAATAGCAGCGGCGCGACCAGCATGATCGCCATAATCACCAGAAAAATCGCGACCGGATCTTCGAGTGGTTGAGCCAGTTGGGCTAAGACGGGTTCTGAAATCAGGCGTGGGATTGTCCCAACCCCGTAATTTCCAAGCTGCTGCCAAAGGCTATCCACAAACGTTGCTCCTTCGCATCTCGTCAAAATTAAGTGCAGGCCAAATGAAATAGTGTAGTGAGCCAGAGTCTACCCCATCTCTCTCTCCAGCCAGATCCCCCAGCCAGATCAGCCAATGGATGGGGAAAGAGACAGTATGGGGGAAGAGACAGTATGGGGAAAGAGACAATCAGCCAATATTCCTCCAAATCATAGCCTTGGGTCTAGCCCCCTCTTGAATAGAAAGCAGCAAAAAATAAATCCTCAGCTACTCCTAAGCAGCCGAGGATCTTAAACAACAGTGACGGATTGGCTAGTCGGTTTGGTCTGTTAAGACTTTCTGCATGTGGGCAAGGCAGGTATATTCTTCCTGAAACTTGTCGAGCAGACGTTTGTAGACTGGAATGATGTGTTGGTATTTCTCTACATTTTTGGCAATCGGTTGATGGCGATGGGTTTCACCGATGATTTGGCTGACAGATTCTAGCGATGGAATCAGATCAAGGGCATAGAGTCCTAGCACAGCGGCTCCAAAACAGGAGCTTTCATAGCTTTCGGGAACTACTACATCTCGATTGAAGATGTCTGCTAGCATTTGTCGCCAGAGTTGGGAACGCGCGAAGCCTCCCGTTGCTTGAATGCTTTTCGCGTCACCGATGGTTTCTTCCAGGGCTTGCAGGACTAGATGCAGGTTGTAAACCACGCCTTCTAGCACGGCTCGAATTAGGTGGCCTTTGTGATGGTGGAGACCCAGCCCAAAAAAACTGGCTCTGGCGTTGGCATCCCAGAGGGGCGATCGCTCTCCAGCCAAATAGGGATGAAAGATCAACCCTTCGGAACCGGGTGGAATCGTTTGGGCAATCTCGGTCAGGATGTCGTAGGAATCTTTTTTCAGCAGTCGAGCCGTATCTACTGCCGAGCCTGTGATATGGTCGCGAACCCACCGCAGGGCAATACCGCCATTGTTGATGGCTCCGCCGATCACCCATTTCCGCTCAGTTAGCGCATAGCAAAATAAAGTGCCATTGGGATCGGTCTTGGGGCGATCGAGGGTTGCTCTGACTGCACCGCTCGTACCGACGGTGACTGCGACAACACCGGGGGCGATCGCCCCCACACCCAGATTTGACAGCACGCCATCGCTTGCCCCGATCACCACCGGAATATCGGCAGGCAGTCCAGTCTCCTCTGCATACTCTGCAGCCATCCCTTGCACGATATGGGTTGTAGGCACAAGCTCCGATAGCTGATCAGGACGGACTCCAGCCAGCTCTAGCGCCTCTGGGTCCCAATCCAGCTGTTCCATATTGAGCAGACCCGTCGCTGATGCGATCGAATGATCGATCCAGTAGCGTCGAAACAGCTGATAAAACACGTACTCTTTAATGGAGATAAATCGGCTTGTCCGGCCAAATAGTTCCGGATGTTCATGACGTAGCCAGATTAGCTTTACCAGGGGAGACATGGGATGAATGGGAGTCCCCGTTCTCCGGTAGATGGCTTCTCCCTGAGGCTCTTGCTTCAGCTTGGTTGCCCACTGCGCGGCACGATTGTCGGCCCAAGTGATGCTTTTAGAAAGCGGTTTGCCCTGATGGTTGATCAAGATCAGGCTGTGCATGGCAGCGCTAAAAGCCAAACAGCTAATCTCACCCGGATCAACACGGCTCTGGCCAACCACTTGCCGAATGCTTGCGATTACGGCAGAGAAAATTTCATCGGGATCTTGCTCTGCGGTTGCAGGCGTTGGGCTCAGCAATGGATAGGGAACTGAATGCTGAGCAACGACTTCCCCTTTGTGCGTATAGAGCAGCGCCTTGGTACTGGTTGTGCCAATGTCGGCACCGATAACGTAGTTTGATTTCATTTGTTTGTGAATGCTCCTGTGAAGTCCTCTACGGCCAATCAAGCTAGAGGAAAAATCCAATCACGAGGACGACCAAAAGACCGACAACCCCAATAATGGTCTCCATGACGGTCCAAGACCGCAGGGTTTGCTGTTCGTCCATGCCGAAAAAGCGCCCTACTAGCCAGAAACCAGAATCGTTGACGTGGGAGAGAACGGTGGCTCCGCAGGCGATCGCAATTGTAATTGCACCGATCAACGGCGGAGAATAATTCCCTGCTTCTACGACAGGAGCCATCAGCCCTGCCGCTGTCACCATTGAAACTGTTGCAGAACCCTGGCTGACCCGTACCACGGTAGCAATTAGAAATGCCAGCAAGATGATCGGCAGATTGGTGGCCGCCATCACAGTCGCCAACGCTTCTCCGACTCCGGTCGCGACCAAGACTCGCCCGAAAACGCCACCTGCTCCCGTGACCAGAATGATCATGCCAACGGGTTCGAGAGATTTGGTTGCAATCTTTTGCACCTCACTGGCTGAATAGCCGCGTCGGATGCCCAGGAAGTAAAAAGAGAGCAACGCAGCAATGATCAAAGCTGTAAAGGGGTGGCCAATAAAACTGACCCAATTCCGTACGAGATTCCCTTCGGGCAAAATCACGCCCAGCACCGTATTCAGCAAAATCAAGACTAAGGGTGTGGCAATAATGGCCATGACCATCCCAAAGCTAAGCGGTTCTTTCACTTCGCCTCGCTGGGGTTCTGGCGCTGTTTCATCCATGAATTCAGGCACATCCAGGTGAATTTCGCCAGCAATGTATTTGCCAAAGTAGACGCCCCCAATGATCATGGCGGGAATTCCAGACACCAAACCAAATAAGATCACCCAGCCCAAATCGGCGTTGAGGAGCGAAGCAACGGCGACTGGGCCAGGGGTAGGTGGAATGAAGCTATGGGCAACTGCAATCCCTGCAACCAACGGAATTCCGTAGTAAAGTAGCGATCGCTGTGCCCGACGAGTCAAGCTGTAAATCAAAGGAATGAACAAGATCAAGGCCACGTCGAAGAACACCGGAATAGCCACGATCAGTCCCGTTAGACCTAAGGCCCACTGCGCTCGGTCTTTGCCAAACTTGTTCACTAAGGTATTTGAAATTTGTTCGGCCCCGCCTGAGATCTGGAGCATTTCGCCAAACATGGCACCCAGACCGACAACGATCGCGATATAGCCCAGCGTGCCTCCCATCCCTTGCTGAATCGTGTCGGCAATTTCAGCCAGCGGAATTCCGCCAATGACCGCCACAAATAAGCTGGCAATCAACAGGGCAATAAATGCCTGTAGCCGTACCACAATGACCAGAAACAGCAACAGGGCAATGCCTAAAACCGCAATAAATATCAGAGAAAAAGTAGCCATATTATTAACTTCCTGCCTGTCGTCTCCGAACCGATAGCGCGGTTTGCGCAGACAGCAAAAACTAATCCGGACGTTTCAGACCCCTACCTTAAAGAGGGAGAGCTGCATCGGTTGCGGAGCGCCAGAATTACTTAAAATCCTTGTAGATAAGCTTCTGTTGCAGTATCAGCATTTTCATCCCTCTTGAGAGATAAGTAGGGCTGAATGCTGAAATAAGTAAAATTTATAGAATCACGGAAGCTAACGATTGTCAAAGACAAGAGCAAAATTTGATTGGCGGCCTACTCGGGCTGGTTTCCGATAACTTCGCGGACGCGATAAATTGGGCGATCTTGCGACTCATGATAGGTTCGCATCAGCAGCTCGGCTAGCAGGCCAAAGCAAAATAGTTGAATTCCGGCGATCACCAGTAGCACGGCCAGGATCAGCAGGGGGCGATCGCCAATACTTTGCCCCAATCCCAACCGCAAGAAAGAAAGATATAACCCCAAAATGGTGCCAAGCCCCATCGAACCCAGCCCTAGCAGCCCAAAGACATGCATGGGGCGGGTCAAGAATTTCTTCATGAACGCGATGGTGAATAGGTCCATCAAGACTCTGACTGTGCGACCTAGGCCATACTTGCTTTGACCGTAGCGGCGAGCATGGTGACTGACAGGCATCTCAGCAATTCTGGCTCCTTCAATGAAGGCCAGGGCAGGGAGGAAGCGATGCAGCTCTCCGTAGAGATTCATGTCGGCGATCAGCTCGGCCCGGTAGGCTTTGAGCGAGCACCCGTAGTCGTGCAGTTTGACACCCGTCACCCAGCCAATCAGCCAGTTGGCAATTTTGGAAGGTAGCAAACGGGTTAGAGCGTCGTCCTGTCGCGATTTTCGCCAGCCGCTGACCAAGTCGTAACCCTCTTCTAGTTTGGCCAGCAGCATGGGAATGTCGGCAGGATCATTTTGCAAATCTCCATCCAGCGTGACAATGATCCGTCCGGTGGCATGCTTGAAGCCTGCGGCCATTGCTGCTGTTTGACCATAGTTGCGCCGTAGCAACACGGCCTTGAGCTGGGGAGATTGCTGAGTGTGCTGACGCAACAGCTGATCTGAACCATCCTTGGAACCATCATCGACGCAGACAATTTCGTAGTGAATCTGGCTCGGCTCCAGTGCGGTGGCGATCGCCTGCAGCAGCATCGGAATACTTTCAATCTCGTTGTAGACCGGAACAACAACCGACAGCTCTGGCCGTTGGGCGATCGCCTGGAGCGGAGACTGATCTGATTCAGGCGCAAATAAAGGATTCATAGGACCTGGTAGATTGAAAAAATCGCGGCAATCAGTAGCAATCAGCAGTTTAGGGATCGGCTGGCTTTCGACGGCTCGTAGCAGCAGATTCAGCTAAAGTCACATCGGGTGAATTGCGCTGATCTATCCACACTAAACCTGCACCTCCCACTTCGGCAATCGTACTGATCAGTCGATAAAAGGCAACCGTACTCAAAACAACTCCGGTTGGAAAGCTTTGTAGTAAGGCGATCGCAGTCGCTTCAAAAACGCCTAGCCCACCAGGAGCACCGGGAACCACAAGCCCCAATAGCCAAGCCAAACTAAATGCGCTCAAAATTGCCGGAATCTGGTCGGTCGAATAGGGCTGTAGCGCCGCCATTGTGATCAAAAAACCAGCACCCCGTAGCCCTAAAAAGCCTAGCTCACCCAGCAGCGGCAGGAGAGGATAGCGCTTTAGTCGGGCCTTGGGAACTGTTGCTAAGGCGTTGGTTGAGGATGCAGGTGAGGCTTTAGGTGAGGATTCAGGTGGAGCTTTAGGTGAAACTCTTGGTGAGGCTTCAATGGGAAACCCTTTGGGGCGCTTGAGTTGGCTAAGGCGATCGAGCAAAGGATTGAGTACCCGTGGATGCACCAACAGCAGGACCATCACCAGACTCACAACCTGGATTGGCGATAGCGTTTGGAATCCGCCACCCAGGGCAACGAGTAGAGCCGCTGCAGCCATTAGCAATGGTTCCATCACCACGCTGAAGGTGGCAACCCCAAGCGGAATCCCTTTCGCATGAGTTGCTAAAACCCGACCATAGAAGTGCCAAACGTTTCCAGGCAAATATTTGGCGACGTTGGTTTTGAGGTAGACCTGAATGCTCCAGACGGCTGGAACGGGTTGATCAAACTCTCGTAAGATCCAGCCCCAAACCCAACCTGACCAAATATGAGCTAGCAGCGTTATTCCCAGTGCGGCGGTTAGACAAGCCCAGCCTGCACTGCTGATCTGAATGGCTGCGACTTCTCGCCAGTGACGACGCAGTGTCGTCGCAATAAAAAATAAGGTTGCCCCCAAAATCACCCAACGCAGATAGGGTTTTAGGCGCTGTACCGTCTGCTTTACCTGTGCAAACTTCATGGGCTATGGGCGATCGCGGCTTTCCGCTCAAAAAATAGGCATTTCAAACTATGGGCCTGTCAACAGCCAAGTCTTCATCCTACCTTGAACAGATCTTTTCAGAGTTTGAAATCTTGAATGGCGATCGCCATCAGCAACGCCCACTTCACTACGACACAACCCAGGAGCATTACCCGCCTGCAGGTTGGCTAATCGTGCGCTTGAGCACAAACAAGCCCATGACTAGCCAGAAGATCAATAGCCCCCCGGTTAGTAGCAGCACAGGCACAGGGCCAAAGTTGGCAATCAAAACCGGAGCTGCTGCCGTAAACAATCCACCGCCCACAATCGGTTCAAAAAAGAGCTGTTTGTAAGCAAAGCTTTCAAAGGCTCCCGTTTGGTTTTCTGGATCGACCATTCGCAACAACAGGATACCCGTTGCCGTAACGCCCATCGACTGCCCCAAGTCTCCAATTCCTCGCTCAAACCAGTACACCGGGATGACGCGGGGCGCTAAATAAAGAAAAGCAAAGATATTCCAGGCAATCCCAACGACGCTCAAAATCAAAAACGTTGCCAGGTTGTCACCCAAAACAGCCAGCGAGATCGAAGCCAGTGCTGTTACAACCACGACATCAAGCGCGACACCGGAAATATTTTGCATTAGGGGTCGAACGATCAGCGGAGCGAGGCCTAAGCGTTCCATGATGGCCTGCACAACAATACCGCCAATCAGCGTCATGGGAAACAATGGAACGTAGGTCATGATTTGCAAACCGCCAACGCCCCAAGTCACAGATTCGAGCCAGATGAGGCCATTCAAAATCAGCCAGCCGATCACGACCGCAAGCCCTACAAATCCAAAGTTGAGCGACAGCGGATCGATCAGCAGGTTTCGCAGCAGGCGAGCCCGAGCACGACGGGTTTCAGGGCTTTCGCTGTGGCTAAAGTCGGGGGCTTCATCCGGATCTTCAACATTGGTGACGAGCGTTTGGATGTGGCCTTTGCGTCGGCCCCAGTCTGCCAGTGCTGTACCTGCAATGATGCCAGAGACAATCCCTACTGTTGCTAGGGCCAAAGCTAGGTCGGCTCCATCGGCATAACCTAGATCAACAAAGGTTTGGGCCATGCCGCCCGCCGTACCATGCCCCCCTTCAAAGGCGACTTCGATCAAAGATCCAGCTATGGGGTTGGCCCCAAAAAACGGCGTCAGAATCAACAAGGTGGCCAGAATACCAACCACATATTGGCCCCAGGCTAGGCTTTGACCAAAGACGACTTGGGGAGCAGCCTTATTCCAGACATCTCGCGGCCCGGGGAGCGTTTCGCCTAAGAATAGGGCTGCAAATACGATGTTGATGAAAACGCCAGGAGATTGAGACCAAACGGTGCGGATCGGTTCGGTAAACAGGCCATTGGCGAAGACGGCTTCTGGACCAGCAACGGCAGTGGCGATCGCCCCCAGCACCCCCGGCCCCAGCAAAAGCGCCAGAAACCCAGCCACAATTGACTCTGGTAAGTAAAGACGTTGAATCCAGCGAAACTTTTGCTTGATAAACCTTCCCGCCAAAATCAATATGGCAACCAGGATGAAGGCAAAGAAAACATCACGAAGATTAAACACGGCACTCGGGGGATGAGGGTAGGCACAAGGGGAAACTAGACCTGTTTCGCAATTCCTGCTTCGTAATTGGAATATATCCAACCTTGGGGGAGTTATAGCTTTTGCTCACAAAGATTTACCGTAACAACCACTACTAGCAAGGTGGCTGTTGTCCCCTAGCGTCGCCTCAACACGTAGCCTCACTGCAGCCTAAAATCTGCGGCGGGATTTCCGAGAAGGTTTGCCCAAGCGCAGGATGGAGGGGCGATCGCCCGAACGGCGCATGCGGCGTCGATCATTGCGGCCCATGCCATCATCCCGGTTGTCTAGAGTTGTGTTGCGAGACGGTCCCTGGGCTGCAACAGCTTCATCCGTCGAGACAGCACCCTCTTGCGGATGAATTTGAGACCCATACCGACGTGCATAAACCTGCGTAATTTCTGCCCCAATTAAGAGAATCTGCGCCGAATAAAAGATCCAGACCAGCAGCGCCACAATCGATCCGGCTGCGCCATAGGTTGATTCAAAGCTGGCCGTCCCCAGATAGAACCCCAGCAGAAACTGACCCACTGCAAACATCAGCGCTGTGATAATCGACCCAATCCAGACATCACCCCAGGCGATGTGGGCATCAGGCAAAAACTTGTAGATCATGGCAAAGAGCAGCGTCAGCACCGCAAACGGAACCAGAAAACTCAGTAACTGAAACAGCCAATCGAAGTCAGGAAAAGTGTCGGCCAATAGCTCCGCAAAGGCATTTATTAAGGTGCTGGCAAACAAAAGTAGGATCACCAAAACACCAATGCCCAAGACCATGCCAAACGAGAGCAAGCGCTTGCGAATAAAGTCGGATGCGCCACCAGACTCAGGCTCCACATTCCAAACTGTATTAAGGGATTCCTGCAGTTGAGCGAAGAAGTTTGTAGCTCCAAACAAAACAAGACCAAAACCAATTAATGAAGCGATCACGCCCACGTTTTCATCGGGGCGATAAGCATTATCGATCGCCCCCTGAATCACACCTGCTGCATCTGCACCAACCAGACCTTGAATTTGTCCAACAATTTCGCCTCTCGCTGCTTCTTCACCAAAAATGAAACCAACCACTGCAATCACAATGATCAGCAGTGGTGCAAGAGAAAAAAGTGTGAAGTATGCCAAAGCTGCTGCCAACCGAGCAACCTTATCTTCATTCCACTCTTGAAAAACTTCTTTAGAAAATCTCCACGCTTGTTTTGGCCCCACAGATGACCGTCCTTTTGTGTAATGTGTTGTGTAATGAGCTAGCCTGCTCTTTGATTACTACGGGATCGATCAGCGACACATCTCCCCTAGGAACGAGAGCCCACTTACGTTCAGGCATAGTTTCACAAAACAGGCTCGTCTGTAGAGATTGACGAGATCCAAGCATAGGATGACACAACCCACCCGCAGTAAGAGCTTGGTAGCAGCGGCTTTGTCCCTTTGACGGAGGGCAATAACAACCTCGAAGCGATAGCCTCTTAATGATTCGTTAATACTCTAAAGAGTTTTCTGCAAATCCAAGCCCAAGGCTTTTAGGAGCAATTCACTTGGGCAGGAAAGAGCACCATTTTTGCACAAGAACCAGTATTACCGATTGCCTCTGATCAGTGCCTCGTTTGAGCGTCGCTCTTTCCGGTAAGACAGCAGGCTACAACAGTAAGGAAGTTAATATGTCAACGAAAGTAGACCAGTGGTGGAGAAATCCCGTTATCAATCGGCGAGCCTGGACTTGGGAAGACGACAACAACATGCAGCACCAAGGAGAATGGTGGCAGCACGCCGTGATCTACCAAATTTCGCCCCTGAGCTTTCTAGATAGCGATGGCAACGGGGTCGGAGACTTAGGCGGTATTATCTCCAAACTGGACTACATCGCGGCTCTAGGTGTCGATGCTATCTGGCTCTGCCCCATCTATGAATCTCCGCTGGATGACTTTGGGTACGATGTCACAGATATGCGCGCCATCGACTCTATTTTTGGTACCTTAGAAGACTTTGATCGGTTGCTGGAGGTCGCTCACGCTCTAGAACTGAAGGTGATCATTGATCAGATTTGGAGCCATACCTCTGATCAGCACCCCTGGTTTATCGAAAGCCGCAGCAGTCGAGACAATCCAAAGTCAGACTGGTATGTGTGGGCCGACCCCAAACCGGATGGCTCACCCCCTAACAATTGGCTTTCAGCCTTTATGGGCCAATCTGCATGGCACTGGGTGCCGGAGCGAGAGCAGTTTTATTTTTATAACTTCCTGTCGAGCCAGCCCGACTTAAACTGGCACAATCCGCATGTGGTAGACGCGCTGCTGACGCGGGCCAAGTTTTGGCTCGATCGCGGAGTAGATGGTTTCCGCCTAGATGCACCCAACTTCTATCTTCATGACCCCCAATTGCGGGACAACCCACCTCGCCCCAAGAATGCCCCCCAGCCCGATGGAGTCTCTTCTGACAACCCCATGGTGCGGCAAATGTTTGAATATAACTTCTGCCGCCCTGAAACGCTAGAGGCTTTTAAGCCCGTTCGAGAGTTGATTGATCAATATCCAAGTGTCATGACATTGGGAGAGGTGACGCTGTGTGATGATTCGATCGCTTTGGCCAGTGAATATGTCTCCGGTGACGATCGCCTGCATCTGGCTTATCACAGTGCTTTACTCATTGATGAACCGATTAGTGCAACGATCATGCACCGGATGATGGAGAAGGTGCTCAATCACTTTGAGAGTGGGGGTGACTGCTGGATGGTCGGCAATCACGATTATGGAAGATTGCGATCGCGCTGGACAGGCAAAGATGCTTCAGGGGAGCCCTACCCAGAAAACTTCTATCACATGATTACGGCGCTGCTCCTATCGCTGCCTGGAGCCTTCTGTCTTTACCAAGGTGACGAGTTGGGACTGGCAGAGGCCATGATTCCAGAGGATATTACCAAAGAGGAGATTCAAGATCCGTTTGGAAAAGCCCTGTTTCCGGCGATCGTGGGCCGAGATGGTTCCCGCACCCCCATGCCGTGGAAGGCTGATGAGCCCAATGCTGGCTTTACCACCGCAGAAAAGCCTTGGCTTCCTATTCCCCAAGATCATTATGAGCGGGCTGTTGATCGGCAACAAAGCGATCCAGGCTCTCTGCTAAACACTTGGCGGCGATTGTTGCACTGGCGCAAGAAACAGCCTGCCTTGGAAGCCGGAACGGTGGACTTGCTGAACCTGGAAGAACCTCTGTTTGGCTTCATTCGAGAATATGCAGAACAGCGTCTTCTCTGCTTATTTAACATCAGCGATACGTCTGCTCAATATGATTTGTCATCCTTTGGAGATTACAAACCTGTGAATGGTTTGAGGTTTGAGTTTGACATTCATAGCGATATGTTGAAGCTGCCCGAACATGGTGTTTTCTTTGCGGAGTTGCCATCATCCCAAAATAACTAAATTGGGGTGGGGTGGAGCGATCGCCCCCAAATCCAACCTTTGCAAGACGTTTTTTCAGCCAAAATCCTTAAGATGAACCTGTTGCTCAAGAGATAATTCAAGAAGTATGTCTTCACAAGAATGGTGGCGTCACGCTGTGATCTATCAAGTTTATCCCCGCAGTTTCATGGATAGCAGCGGCGATGGAATTGGAGACCTACAAGGAATTGTTCAAAAGCTAGACTACATTGCTTCATTAGGGGTAGACGCTGTTTGGATTTCACCATTCTTCAAGTCCCCTATGAAAGACTTTGGCTACGATATTTCCGACTATCGCGCCATTGATCCGATGTTCGGCACGATGGCCGATTTTAAAGAACTATTAGACAAAGCTCATCAGTTCGACCTTAAGATTCTGATTGATCAGGTTTGGAATCATACCTCCGATCAACATCCCTGGTTTATTGAAAGCCGTAGCAGTCAAGATAACCCCAAGGCAGACTGGTATGTGTGGGCAGATGCCAAGGAAGACGGCACGCCTCCCACCAACTGGCTAGCCACCTTTGGCGGTAGTGCCTGGACTTGGGATGCTCAACGCCAGCAGTATTACCTGCACAGCTTTTTGGTCGATCAGCCCGACCTCAACTGGTACAACCCTGAAGTAGTTGAAGCCATTTTGGATACAGCTCGGTTTTGGCTGGATTTGGGCGTGGATGGTTTCCGTCTGGACGTGGTCAACTTTTTCATGTTCGATCGCCAACTGCGCGACAACCCCATCCGCCCCGAGGATATGCCTCGTCCGGCAGGAGCCTCAGCCAAAGATCCATTCTTCTCGCAGCTCAATTTGCACAACTTCTGTCAGCCTGAAAACTTGGATATCTTGACGCCCATTCGGAACCTGATGGACCAATATCCGGAGACCACCACCCTGGCCGAAATTAGCAGTGCGGAAGACGCGATCTTAACGTCCAGTGAATATGTCAGCGGCAATCAACGTCTCCACATGGCCTACAACTCTTCCCTGATGAGTGATGAGCCATTGAGCTACGATCGCCTGCGCTACCTAATTGGCCGAGTAGAAGATCTCTTTCAAGATGGCATCATTTGCTGGACAGGCGGCACCCACGATTTTCCTCGCCTCAAAAGCCGCTGGCGTAAATTCCAAATCGACGACGAATTTAGCCATGAAGCCTTTGACCACATGTTTGCGGCCCTAATCTTATCGCTGAGAGGCAGTTGCTGCCTGTACCAGGGCGATGAGTTGGGCCTGACCCAAGCAGACATTCCGTTCGAAAAGATGAAAGATCCCTACGGTTTACAGGGCTATCCAGCCATTCTAGGTCGGGACGGCTGCCGTACTCCCATGCCTTGGTATAAAGAAGTGCCCAATGCTGGATTTACCACCGCTGAGGAAGGCTGGTTGCCCATGCCCGCTGATCACTATCTTCATGCAGTAGATCAGCAAGACCCCAAGACCAACTCGCTGTTGAATAAATATCGTCGCTTGATTCAATGGCGTAAGCAGCAGCCCGCCTTACTCCAAGGCAAGCTCACCCTGCTAGAAACGCCCGAGCCCATATTAGGCTTTACTCGCCACTGCGATGAGCAAGAGTTGCTGTGTTTGTTTAATCTCAGCCCGAGCCCCGTTCACTACGGCCTATCAGACTATCCCGACTGCGTAGAAGCCGACGAGGTTGATTTTCAGGTCAGGCGGTACGACGGCACGATTGAGATTCCCTCCTATGGCGTGTTTTTTGGCAACTTGGTGACTCAGGGCGATCGCGTTTTGAGTGCGAAGTGAAGATGTAGGAGTGATGGGATAACGGCAAAATCTGTCTGAAGGTTGTGGAAAAGAAATTCCTTCTTGCTTGTCTTGCTTGCAATCCA
This sequence comes from Elainellales cyanobacterium, assembly GCA_041746655.1. Classification (GTDB taxonomy): domain Bacteria; phylum Cyanobacteriota; class Cyanobacteriia; order Elainellales; family Elainellaceae; genus JBGTGR01. The sequence continues at coordinate 18,647 of JBGTGR010000048.1, forward strand.
TCACTCCTCATCGCTTACTTAAGCTCACTTAGGCTTCAAACCTGCTTACTCCCAACCCAATGGCGGCTCAATCTCCACCTCTCCGGGCGCAGATTTATCGATGTGGGAGCCTGGTTTGTTGACGATTTGGACGGTGGTTGCTTGGGGGCCTTTTTCACCTTCTTCGGTAAAAAATCGAACGCCAGTGCCAATTTCGATGCGGTCAAAGTCGTCGTGCAAGACACTGTTGCGGTGAAAGTAAACGTCCTCTCCTTCTAGTGATTTGAGGAAACCATATCCTTCTTCACGGAAGAGCTGAGTGACGATCGCCCCCATATCTTGAGCGGGATGCTCTTTCACCTCACGCCGCTGTTTTTGGGTGAGTTCGGTGAGCTGACGACGAGCCGCTTCAAAGGCATCCCGCACCACAGTTTCGAGGGGGGTGTGCTGAACGCCTTCGCTCGGGTTTTTGCTGACAGCCAATTCATGACCGGGTGGCACCGTCATGTCGATTCGCACCCGAAACGGAGAACCGCTACTGGGATTTTCGTGGACTTTTTCGACTGCGATATGGCAGCTCATGATGTGGTCACACACTTCTTCGAGTTTGTCTACCTTGTCGCGAATCAATGTTTCCAGGGCGTCAGTTTTGTTGACATTGCGATAGGTGACATCCAATGGAATCTGCATACTCAATTCTCCGTTCACAAAATCTTAGGGTTGAAAACTGGGGCAGGTTTAGGCACCTGCCCTCAAAAATGTATTTGCGTGAAATTCAGGCCATCACTTAGGCAACAGCCACCGTTGTCGGCGTCGGAGGCTGAACCTCACGTCCGGCTCTCACCCGATATAGGTCAGCCAAAAGCTGTTCGTATTGGGCTAGATTGGTTTCAATTTGCGCTAGAAGGTGGGCTGTCGCGGGATCTGTAATTTGGATGTAGAGATGGTAGGCATCTACAACCCCCGTTTGCATATCGCCTAAAGCTCGACGCAAAATAGCGATGTCGTCTTTAGATTGCAGCCAGCTTTGGAGTTTGGCTAAAGTCTCACCACCAAAGGCTTGCCAGGTGACTTGCTCATCAAAGCTACGCAGACGCGCTTCTAGTCGATCGAGGTGCTGCTGCTTGGTGTTACAGATTTCCTGCAAGATTAGGCTCAATTCGGGGTCGGTGACGCGATCGCCATATTCCCTAAACTCAGTCATGGTATAGCGTTCGCCCACAATTGCCATATTCAACGCATTGAGGATGTCTGTCCGGCTTGAGCCACCCCAAGCTTCTCCAAGCTGCCACCAAGCAAAGCTCTGATCTTGCACATCGGGAAGTGTAACCCCCTGGATTGTGAGGCCCAATCGCTGCAACAAGGCTGTGGTAAACATGGGCAAATCGCTGGGCTGGCGAGCGGTGATCAGGTTGCCATCTTCGACGACAGGTTCATTAATATACTCGGCTCCAGCATTTTCCATGTCTTTGCGGATTGCTCGAAACCCAGTCGCTCGTTTGTCCCGGAGCTGATCGGCTTCGATTAAAACCTGAGGCCCGTGACAGACGGCGGCAATGAGCTTGTCTTGGGCGATCGCCTCCGTCACCAGCTTCACTGCATTAGGATTCATCCGAATCTGATCAGGGGCTGCACCACCTGGAATCAAGATGGCATCAAAGTCTTCGGCACGCATCTCTGTCGCAGTCGCATCAGGACGGATAGAAACGTTGCCACGCTTACCGCGATACTCATCATTCATCCGCGACCCTAACACCGTCACAGCCGCGCCTGCCTTTTGAAGTGCAGTGTAAGGAATTTTGAATTCGGAGTCTTCAAACTGGTTTTCAATTAGAATGGCAACCCGTTGGGGGCTTGCTCCATTTGTGTAAGTCATACCTTGACCTCCTTTTATTTTTGGGTTTCAAGGCCCTAAACTCTGAGAGAGGCTCATTGGTGCTCATTGATGCAAAGATAGGATGCAAAGATAGTCAAAAGGCTTCAAGCGGATAAACAGAATCTTCAGAGCCGTTGAAAAGCGAGAGAAATCGATTTTGAAATTTTTTGATTTTGAAACAGGGTGTTGTGAAGCTAGGGCCTAATCTAGACAAGAGCCACCTGAGCTTCTGCCAAACCTGTTGAACTGAGTCAACTCCACTTGATTCTTGCATTCAAACTGCTGGAAGCAATCCACATCCAGCATTGACCAATATATTGACCAATGTGCCATCCTTCCATTGTGACGAAATCATGGCAACAGGACATGAGCCGTAAGTTAGAACAATGAGTAGACTTACTAGACTTATCCTTGTAGCAGCGATTGTCCACCATCAATCCAAACTTCTGTGCCAGTAATGTGGCTGGAGGCGTCGGAGGCCAAGAAAAGGACGAGTTGGGCAACCTGTTTCGATGTGCCCGATTTGCCATCCGTCAATGGGATTTGACCTTCCGGAAACTCAACAGGCTCTCTAACTTCCTCCAAATCGCGAGCTTCTGTGCTTGACTCCACATCAGTATCAATGGCCCCTGGACAAATCACATTGACGCGGATGCGGTTTTCGGCTAGTTCCAGTGCTAGCATTTTGGTCATCGCGACTTGAGCTGCTTTTGAGCAAGAATAAGCTGTCGCGCCTGTGTTGCTGAAGATGCGCGTGCCGTTGACGGAAGAGGTTACAATCACCGAGCCACCTCGCTGTTTGAGGTAAGGAACAGCATACTTGATTGTCAAAAAGCTGCCTTTGAGATTAACATTCATCGTCTGATCCCAATCTTCAGGCTCTAATTCCTCAATGGGTGCCCAAGTGCCATTAATCCCAGCATGAGCAAAAACGACATCTAGTTGTCCCCATTGATTGATGATCCGCTGAATAGCCTTTTGCATTTCATCTGGCTGGGAAATATCGGCTACGACTGAAATTGCTTCTCCCCCTTGCTCGCGAATTGCGGCAACGGTATCTTCGACCTTGTCATCGGTTCGCCCCAAGGCCGCCACCCTTGCACCCTGTTGAGCAAACAATAACGCGGTAGCTTCTCCAATGCCGGAGCCTGCTCCTGTGATCAAGGCAACTTTTTCGGTTAATTGCATAATTTTCTCCCGATTTATAAGTTAGGAAACAGCACCTTAAACCTAGGAAGAACTTCCCAATCCAGCTTCACTCCCAAGCAATAAACTAAAACAATAAATTCAAACAAATTCAAACAAAGGAGCCAATCTCAATGAGCACCAAGGACTACTCAAATCCTGTTGCCAAATTGCTGACCTACGGCGACTGCACGAAAATGAACCTGGACCAATGGCCCGACTATGTGGGCGATGTAGGGCTCACGACAGCAGATGCCTCCGAATTGATCCGAATGGCGACAGACGAGGATCTTTGGGAGTTGGAAGATAATCGAGTAGAAATCTGGGCTCCGATTCATGCTTGGCGATCGCTCGGCCAACTGCAAGCCGAAGCGGCGATCGCCCCCTTGGTGCAGCTATTTCATCGAGCCGACGAATGGATCGTTCTAGAGTTGCCCACGGTTTATACCATGATTGGCCCAGCCGCCATTCCCACCCTGGCCGATTATTTGGCAAATTCTGACCACGACCCGATGGCCCGTGAAGTTGCAGTCGGCTGTTTGAGAGAAATTGCGGGCACCTACCTTGACCATCGCCAAACGGCGATCGCACCGTTGATTGAGCAGCTCAAAGCCTTCGACGAAAATGAACTGGAACTCAACAGCAGTCTGATTGCAGAGCTAGCCAGTCTGCAAGCCCTTGAGGCCGCTCCAGTCATCGAGGAAGCCTTTGCCGCCGAGCGAGTAGATGAAGTGTTATGTGGTAACTGGCCTTCTGTTCAAGTTGAGCTAGGCCTTAAACGAGAAGATGAGTTTTCACCAGAAGAACTCAAGCCTCAGATGCCAGAACAGCTAGTTGAGATTCGCCAGATGCTAGAAGCGATCGACGCAATTCATGCTGGAGAAAAACACGCCGCAGAGGCCAAATCGCAAGGCTTTGGCCCAGCCGCTTCTAAAAGCTCCCCATCTTCAAAGAGCAAGAAAAAGAAGAAAAAGAAAAAGTAGGGGAAATCCTCATGCTTTGACTTTTCGACTAAGTCTTTTTGAGCTTTTGCTTACCCCTGAAACCAAGCAGCTAGGGCGATCGCCAACGCATCCGCTGCATCATCTGGGCGAGGAATTTTTTCGAGGTTTAGCTCACGGGCAACGGCATCTTGAACCGCGTGTTTGTCGGCGTTGCCATATCCCGTTAAAGCTTGTTTGATTTGGGCTGGCGTAAACTCGATGAAGGGAAGCTTGTGTTGCGCCAAAACCAGCATGATCACACCTCTGGCCTGAGCCACCAGAATTGTATTGCCCATGCGGTAAAAAAATAGCTTTTCGATCGCCACCAAGTCAGGCTTCACCTGCTCAACCAGGCTGTGGAGATCGTCGTAAATCGTGCAGAGGCGATCGCCCGTTTCAGTCTTGGCAGGTGTTTGGATCACCCCAAAATCAACAATAGAGACGCCGTCACCAGCGCCTCTATTAGAAATTGCTTTACAAGAAATTGCGCCAAATCCTAGAGTTGCGAGGCCGGGATCTATTCCTAGAATGCGCTTTTCCATGCAAGCTAGCGAGCGAGGGAAGCCGTACCGTTGTTTTGAGCCACCTCTGCCGCATCGCTGAGGCCAAACACCTCACTGAAGACCTTCCCGACCTTGTAGCCAGAGTCAATCGATTCCAGCGGATCTTTCCGCAAGCGGTGACGCAGACAAAGCACGATCACCCGTTGGATATCTTCGACTGTGACTTCAGAGCGCCCTTCTAGAGCCGCGATCGCCTTTGCAGCGCGGTTGGTCACCAAGTCGCCCCGCAGACCATCTACATCAAGTTCAGCACAGGCCTGAGAGATTTTGACCCGCAAATCGTAGTCGATCGTCACAGACTTGAGCTGATTCTGCGCGTTGATCAACTTTTGCTGCAGTTCATCCTGCTGCGCCTGATACGCAACGAGAAAAGCTTGCGGATCTTGGTCAAACTCCGAACGCTGCTCTACAATCTGGACCCGCAGGGTAGGGTCTTTGACGGTACGAATCTCAGCATGCATACCAAAACGGTCGAGCAGTTGGGGGCGCAGTTCGCCTTCCTCAGGATTACCCGAACCCACCAGCACAAATCGGGCCGGGTGCCGAATCGAGATCCCTTCCCGCTCTACGGTGTTCCAGCCCGATGCGGCAGAGTCAAGCAACACATCAACGAGGTGATCATCCAGCAGGTTGACCTCATCGACATATAAAATGCCTCGGTTTGCCTTGGCTAGCAATCCTGGCTCAAAGGCCTTCACACCTTCGGCCAGCGCCTTTTCAATGTCAATCGTGCCGCAAACGCGGTCTTCAGTTGCACCTAGGGGTAGGTCAACCATCGCCACTTTTTTGTAAGCAAGCGGGAGTTCTTGTTGCTGCTCGACTTTGTGTTTCACCTCATCACTCATGAGGCTAAAGTCGGTCGGGTCACTGTTGAAGGGATCGTCAGCAACCACTGCAATTTCGGGCAGAACATCAGCAAGGGCGCGTATGGTCGTAGATTTACCTGTACCGCGATCGCCCATGATCATGACACCGCCAATTTTGGGGTCAATCACGTTAAGCAGCAGCGCCAGTTTCATCTCCTCCTGACCGACAATTGCCGTGAAGGGAAAAACGGCTCGACGGGTCGCTGCTGAAGCAGGGGAAGAACTTGCTGGGGCAGTAGGACTCACAGAATTACCTAAACGATGAAGAACATAAACGACTACGTTGCCTGCCAAAACAGCACCCAGGCAGCATCTTAATTCAATGCAGCCAATCGATGTCTGCCAGCGGCTCATCACTCATCATTGTGCCACACAGGCTGAGCAGAAATACTGCAAACGGCAGGAATCTCGTCGGAATCTGGGGAGGGACAGGTTAGAAGAGAAACTCGAAGATGACAGGAGGCGATCGCCACCAACGCTGAGGCAGGAAACCAGAGGTAAGAAACCAGGGGCAACAAATCAATTCCATCTGCCTGATCTAATCTGCCTGATCTAAAATGCCTGTGTTCAGTCGATACATGCGGAATATTGTTTAACTATGGCGAGCCAAGCTCCAATCCCTGTGGTAGTCAACGGTGCAACGGGAAAGATGGGTCGAGAAGTAATTAAAGCCGTTGCCCAAGCCGATGATATGACCCTCATCGGGGCAGTCGATCGCAACCCCAAATATATAGGTCAGGACATTGGAGAAATTGTCGGCTGCGGCGAGCTAGAGATTCCAGTGCTGCCCGACCTCGAAGCCACACTAGCGGCGGCGGCTCAGGAGAAAGAACTAGGGGTCATGGTTGACTTCACCCATCCTGACTCGGTCTATGAGAATGTGCGGTCGGCGATCGCCTACGGAGTGCGACCCGTCGTCGGCACAACTGGGCTCAGCCCCAAACAAATTCAAGACCTCACAGAATTTGCCGATAAGTCAAGCATGGGCTGTGCAATTATTCCCAACTTCTCCATTGGGATGGTGTTGCTCCAGCAGGCCGCTGTTCAGGCTTCCCAGTATTTCGAGCATGTCGAAATCATTGAGCTACACCACAACCAAAAAGCCGATGCGCCGAGCGGCACCGCGATCCAAACAGCGCAGATCCTCGCCGAGATGGGCAAATCCTACAATCCTCCCGCCGTCCAGGAAACCGAAAAGCTCGCCGGAGCCAGAGGCAGCGTCGCCGACGAAGGTATCCGCATCCATAGCATTCGGCTACCTGGCCTGATCGCTCACCAGGAAGTGATTTTTGGAGCCCCTGGCCAAGTTTATACGCTGCGACATGACACGAGCGATCGCGCCTGCTATATGCCTGGTGTTTTGCTCACCATCCGTAAAATCGTTCAGCTCAAGTCCCTCGTGTATGGACTTGAAAAGCTGATGTAGCTGGATTGCGGCAAGTTGCAAAAAATTGCAAAAAAAAATCGCCTGACCCTATAAGCCCCCAAGGTCAGGCAATTTAACTGTAAGGACGCTTTCCTAATCAGAAGAACTAAAGTGACTGATTTGCCCCCTAGCCACTCAGTTCTTCTGTATGCGTTCTCCAGAATTGAATCAATTGTCTCTCTTCTATCTCTTTGGAGCGTCGAGGCAACTACCGAAATTTATGGCTATTTATCTGGGCCATGCCGTTGAGAGCTCCGTAAATCTACCTTGTTTTTTGAGTAGGCTCTAGGGTAGCGCCAAAATCTGGGCGATCGCCACCCAAACGATATTCTGCTCAGCCGAGGTTGCTTCTCTCTTTGCCATAGGCTTGCCATGCCAGTTCGACTAAGCCGCTCATGATGGCCGCCGCCACGACAGCACTGCCCTTGCGACCCTCAATCCGGATGTGAGGAATCAGGGAATCTTTCAGGCGTTCTTCAGCCACATCGACACCGACAAAGCTCGCAGGTGTCCCTACGACCAAAGCAGGCCTAATTTCTTCGGTTTCAACCAAATCGACCAGTGCAGACAGAGCCGTTTGAGCTTGCCCCACCACAAAGATCCCTTCTGGGTAGCGTTTTGCTAAGGTTTCGATGCCCCAAGCCGCACGGGTTTTGTCACGCTGGGGACGAGTGATCGCCTCCATGCTGCAGTACACCGGATTGGCAAAGGTGCTTTGAATAATGGGCGCAATGCCCACCTGGACCATTGGCACATCAACGATAATGGTGCTTCGGGCTGCGAGGGCCGCTACACCTGCCTGTAGAGCTTGTTCTGAAAAACGAATGAGTGATTTGTATTCAAAATCGGCAGTTGCGTAAATGACGCGCCGCACAATTTCATATTCAGCAGGGGAAAAAGCATGATCTCCAATTTCCCGATCGATGATTCTTAAACTTTGAGCATCTGTAATATGCCATTCCATGGCTGCTTCAACACTTAACCAGCGGGATTAAAGACTGAACTTGAATGAAGACCGGGCTTGGGTTAACATGCAACGTCATCCTAAACTGTCACAAAGCAGTCCGTAAAGCAAGCAATTGAACACAATCAGCAAAAAGGCCTTCATGCTAAAGGCCTTTCGCAATTGATCATGACATTCCCTCAAATTCCCTCAAAACGCTTCGCTTTGGGAAAAAATCGCCTTAGGCTTCTGGCGTTGAGGACGCACTTAGCATTGGAGACAGGTAGGCAACCAGGGCTCCAAGCAAAAATCCGGATATGTTTCTCAAGAGGGGCAGCCAGTCAGTCGTGCGAGAGACCACTGGGCCAATCCCAAACGCGATAAACAAGATTCCCCAGAGCGGAGAAAAGATCAAGGCCCACTGCCACGCCAAAACCTGCCCGGGTTTGCGAGGTTGAGCCGCGAAGCCACAGACCACACCTCCCACCACGGAGGTGATCAGGGTCAAAATCCACTGCTCTCTAGGCAAGCCAGGGACAACTCGACAGCCCCCCCGACGCAGGCAAGTTTCTATCGATTGCAGAGCGCTGACAATCGATGCACCTTCTCCATTTTCACGGACAAAAAACTGGTTGCCATAGCGCGTCTGCAACTCAATCCAAAATGTGCGCGGCAGTAGCTCATATAAATCATCGCCTACGCTGAAGTTGAGCAGATTTCCACCGCGTGGGTCAGCAACGAGTAAAACGCTTTTGTCATCGAGTCCCCAAAAGTCTTTCACAGCCCGACCGGGAGAGCGATCAAACTGGGTTAGAACGCGGAGCTTCCAGCCTGTCTCACTCTCAAATGCGTAGAGTTCTTGGTCGAGGTCTTCTTGCTGAAGACTGGCGAGAGAATCGGCTAGATCAATTACGGCAGTAGGATGGTCAGGCAGTAGTTCGGGGTTATTGTAGGCTTGAGCTGCAGGAGCGATCGCCCAAGTCAGACAAACCACAGCAAATGCGACCAGCCAGGTAAAAAATTTAGGTATGACAAAAGTGTGTTGCATTGACGCTCTCGGGGCAACCTTAGCCGTGAATATTAACAGATGCTCTTAAATGCTAAGAATCAAGATGAGATTCTTTACAGTTGTTAACCTTAATCTAATACAAACAGTCGCAAAATCCAAAGATCTGCTCTACAGACATCCTCTCCAAACTTGCCCAAAAAGCTTAGAAGCTACTCATGTTCTACGTTGGAGCTTTGGCCATCTTGGCGATAGCGAGTGGGCGGAGACGGGTCACTGAGCGATCGCTCCTCATCTGCCCCGATGGCGGTCTCAGGATAATCTGACGCTAACCCTGACGACAGATCCGACAGGGGCTCAGACAAGTAGGAAGAATTATCCTGCTCATTAGAGTACGGTCGATCCCAGGAGGCAGAACGGTTGGTGCCCCGTGGGGGATAGTTGTCTTCTATATCCAGAGGTCGTCTGGCGCTAGGAGGTAAGCGGTCTAAACTGGGGCGACGACTGGCGGAAGGTTGGTTTAGCGTTCTCCAAGCCGCTCTGACCCCAGCCCAAACGCTACGGCTCCCTACCTGAGCTTGCTGAGCCTGCTTTTTGACGGTGCCAAGGCTGCGATCGACTTGCTGAACGACGCGACCCGCACTTTGGACACCTTCACTGACATCATCTGTCAAATCGGTAATTTCCATCCCGGTCAGTCGAATCGCCTCTAGCGTCGGCGGTAGTTCTCGACTGAGCGTATCAAAGAGTTTTTCAGCACTCCGGGCCGCTCGCGCCAACTCCATCAGAGCAGGCAAAGCAACCACTAGCACGGCAGTCAAACTGACCGCGACTAATAAAATAGATAACCCTAGCCAAAAGATTGGATCTGCCACAGAAGTATTTACATCAAGCTGGAATCATGAACAGGTGGACGAGGCTCCGCGACAGGCTGAGCTTCTACTTGCTCTAGCTCTTGCCGCTCGCGTTGGCTGGCTTCAACCCCGGCTGCGATCGCCTCCCGCAATCGACCCAGGGTGCCATCCCAGTTTCGCAAGGCTGTTTCTGAGAGGCGATCGGCCTGAAGTTGGACGCTGGTTGAGAGATCTTCGGCTAGCTCAGGGAGCGCATCAGCCGACTTTTTGAGAATCTGGCGCGTCTCTCGGCCAGAACGAGGGGCCATCAGTATACCTGTCACTGCCCCCATCGCTGCGCCCAACAGCATCCCTCCTATAAATGATCCAGCTGATCCAGAGCGATTGTCCGACATAGTTTCATCCTTCTACACAATCAGAGTTTGTCAAAGTGGGTTTGACGACTGATGGCTTTACAACACTACAGCAGCCTGTCATCAGTCATCTTAGACCGATCTGCTTCAGTCGGATGGCAACAGGCCAGCCTTTTTCAGATTATGAGCGGTTATTTCCTATTTTGAAAATATATTCCCCATTTCGGGCCTTTGATGCTGTTTTTAATCCTCTTACTGAGCTTCTCCTAGCTTTTCCCCAGATTAACGCACCTGACGCGCTGCCGTTGAAATGAAACGGTTAAGGTCGTCGAGGGGCTTTTACCGTGCGGGAGCGGGGCTTAAGGAGCGATCGCCCCATCCTGCTCCGCGATTGCTGCTGCCAAAGCGAGCGACCGATGCCCAAAACAAAGAGGGCTTGCTGAGCTTTGCGAAGTTGAGGCTCTAGCTGCTGATATTTCTGCCCAAGTTGATCCAAGCCCTGCTGTCCTTTTGAAATAGACTCAGGCGCACCAGACAACACGGCATGGGTTGCCCGCTCCGCCGAACTCAACACATCTGCCGCCTTTGCGAGCGTATGCCTTAGTTTCCAGACCCGCAGCGCTACATAAAGGCAGGCGAAGGCAATTACAAGGTTGATCAATATAACAACTGTCAACATGTCTAATCTGAAACCTCACGGCAACGACCTAAGCCAAGGCTAGTTGATTTTTCACTATTTCTAGGCAGCCCATTAGCACTAATCAAACTCTATCCCTTAGGCCTTCCTATGGCTCAATCATACCTGCCAGTTCTCCACTCAAAACATCTATTCGAACCAGGTCAGTTTCAGAATGCAAAGATCTTCTAAAGATCTTGTTCAGACCATTAGATGCGTATGCCATGATGCCAGGAGGTAGCTGCCGCTACTTTTTCATCCTTTTGTAAGGAGTCCATTTGAGGAGTCCATTTATGGTCCAATCCCCTTCGGCTACAGTGCTCCATGTCAACTCGGCAACGGGCGACGATCGCGCGACAGGCCAGCCGTCCAGCCCTTACAAAACACTGACTCAGGCGTTGCGTCAAGCTACCTCTGGGACCGTAATTCGATTAGCCGCAGGAACCTATAGCACGGCCAGTGGGGAAATCTTTCCGATCTCAATTCCGGTCGGCGTGGCTATTTTGGGAGATGAGGTTAGCAAGGGGCGAAACATCGTAATTGAAGGAAGTGGCGTCTATGCCAGTCCGACTTTTGCCAGTCAAAATGTGGCCATCCTACCGCAAGACCAATCTCAACTTCGAGGGGTCACCGTTACTAATCGCGCCGCGCGAGGGACCGGGGTGTGGATTGAATCGACAGCGCCCACGATTGCCAACAGCACTTTTGTGCAGTGTGGTAGAGAAGGCATCTTTGCAACCGGAACAGCGCGAGCTTTGATTCTCGACAATATCTTTCAGCAGAACGCTGCCAGCGGCATTTCAGTGGTTCGCAACGCAAAGGGCGAAATTCGGCGCAACCGCTGTGAGAGAACTGGCTATGGGATCGCTGTCAGTGATAATGCGGCTCCTCTGCTGACCGACAATCAGACCTCTGAGAACCGGGCCGGAATTGTCGTCTCTAAAGCGGCTCGTCCTGTCCTCCGCAATAACTTGGTTGAGAGAAATACCAGCGACGGACTAGTGCTGCTCAACACGGCCGCCCCCGATCTGGGCAAAAGTCAGGCTCCTGGCGGCAATATTTTTCGTGAGAATGGCGGGTTTGATCTGCGTAATGCAACGGCCACAACAGTGCTCTCGGCAGGAAATCAGGTTGCGCTGACGCGGGTTGAAGGCCCGGTTGAGTTTGTGGCAAGCCAGGTTTCTCCCCAGCCAGCCTCTACACCTGTGCCCATTGCTTTGCCTAGTCCCACTCCAGGTTCTAGCCCGTCGCCCATTGTGGTTTCGGCTCCACTTGCAGATATTTCGGGCCATTGGGGAGAAGCTTTTATTCGAGGGTTGGTTGAGCGGCAGATCATTAGCGGGTTTCCCGATGGCACGTTTAAACCAGAACAGCCGATCACTCGGGCTCAATATGCAGCCGTGTTGGCAAAGGCTTTTGATGCGCCCTTTCAGCGCGCTAGCCAGGGATTTCGAGATGTCCCAGCCAATTTTTGGGCCGCAGGGGCGATCGCCCGCGCCGAGCGGATGGGCTTTCTGTCAGGATTTCCCGATGGGACGTTTCGACCCAACCAAAATTTGACTCGGATTCAAACCATTGTTTCCCTGATCGGCGGATTGAATTTTCCCCAGGGCAATCCTACGGTTTTGGGTGTTTATCGCGATCGCGCCCAGATTCCCAGCTACGCCACCAATGCCGTCGCAACAGCAACTCAGCAAAGGATCGTGGTCAACTATCCAGATCCCAAACAGCTCGCCCCCCTGATCGATATCACCCGAGCGGAGGTGGCCGCGATGATCTATCAGGCATTGGTGGCAACAGGTCAGGTTAGGGCGATCGCCTCCGCCCACATCGTGACACCCGATGCCGCCACCCCCTCATTTGCTGACTTGCAAGGACACTGGGCCGCTGGCTTTATTCGCGGATTGGCCAGTCAGTCCTTTATTAGTGGTTTTGCCGATGGTACATTTAAGCCCGACTTGGGGATGAGTCGAGCCCAGTTTGCCACACTGCTAGCCAATGCGTTCAATCCATCCCCAAAGCGTCCAGCCGCAGAATTTAGGGATGTGCCCAGCAACTTTTGGGCCGCCGCCGCCATCCAGAAAGTCTATCGGGGCGGTTTGCTGTCCGGCTTTGGGGATGGATTATTTCAGCCCAACCAAAATATTCTGCGGCTGCATGTCATGCTCTCGTTGGCGAATGGCCTAGAATTACCTGTTGCCAATCTACAAAATCTGAGCTTCTACCAAGATCAGAACACGTTGCCCACCTTTGCCAGAGATCCGGTTGCCCGAGCGACCACCCAACGCATCATCGTGAACTATCCGCAAATTCGGCAGCTCAACCCCAATCGAGACGCAACGCGGGGAGAAGTCGCTGCAATGGTTTACCAGGGTTTGGTGCAGTCGGGGCGATCGCCTGCCATCAGCTCTGCTTATATTGTAGACACGGCACAGCAGGGGGCTACTCCTGTCCCGGCACCCACTCCTGCGCCGACACCGACTCCTACACCTACCCCAGCACCCGCTCCCATTCCTACACCTGCCCCGACTCCAGCCCAACCCAATCCTGTGCAGACTGTCGTTTTAGATCCAGGGCATGGGGGAGCCGATCCTGGCGCAATTGGCATAGGCGGGTTGCGAGAAAAAGATGTGATTTTTCCGATCACCCTAGAAGCGGGTAGACTGCTTCAGCAGCGGGGGGTGCGGGTGGTCTTCACCCGCTCCGACGATCGCACCCTAGATTTAGAGACTCGCGTCCAGATCGCCCAACAGGCCAACGCAGATGCCTTTGTCAGCATCCATGCTAATGCGCTTAACCTCAGCCGTCCTGATGTCAACGGCCTTGAAACCTACCACTATCCTGGCTCTACAACTGGAGCAGCCCTGGCCCAAGCCATTCACCGCAACCTAACCGCGTCTATAACCGTGGTCGATCGAGGCGTCCGTCAGGCCAACTTTTACGTGCTGCGGCGTACGACCATGCCAGCAACGCTAGTAGAAGTAGGCTTTGTCACCGGGCAGCAAGATGCAGCCAACCTTGCCGACTCCAACCACCGCAACAGAATTGCTCAGGCGATCGCCCAAGGAACCTGGGAATATCTGCAAAACCGCTAGTTCAAGTCAAAACTTCAAACAAAAAAGGCTCTCATCGTGACGAGAGCCTTTTTATTGGAGCAATACCCCCAGGGGAATTCGAATCCCCGTCGCCTCCGTGAAAGGGAGGTGTCCTAGGCCTCTAGACGATGGGGGCCTGTTTGCTCGCTTTTGTTATTCTAACCTTTGAGAACCCTAGTAAGTCAAGCCCTTAGACAAAAAGTTCCTGAACCAACAGATGCAGTAGTGAATCCTGAAAAGCAAAATGATCGCCCACAGAATGAGCGATCTTACTTATACCCCCAGGGGAATTCGAATCCCCGTCGCCTCCGTGAAAGGGAGGTGTCCTAGGCCTCTAGACGATGGGGGCCTGTTCACTTGACCTTTATTAAGGTAGCGAAAGTCACTGTCGTTGTCAATACCTTTTTTCAAGTGAATCGTTTTAAAAAAACTTGACCTGTTTGGCGCATCAGGATAGTTAGCATCCGGCTGGCCCACCTAAGCTAGTTCAGTGGAGTTGCGAAGGCGGATCACTTGGCGACGCATTTGGGGTGATGCCTCCATTTCTGGCACCTCCTGCGCTTCAACATGGACTTGAGTGGTTTCCAAATACTCATCTGAGCCACAGGCAAAGGCATCCAGCAGGATTTCCAGAAGCCGTTCGCGATCGCGCAGGGCATCTTTCTCTTCGATCAGCCTGAACTTGAGGCGAATCTCACAGTCGTAAACACCAATTTCTGGACGAGTGGGTTGATACTTTACTGAACTCGATTTCATCTGGCTAAACAGCACCTGCCGTACTGCAGTAAAAATGGATGACTCTCAATCAGGCTCAATTTGGATCTTCTAGCCTTGTCTACTCAGCTGCTTTAGTCAGTCGAAGCAGAAAATTATTGGCTGACAGATGGGGTTCTTTGATTCCTTATCGCTTAAGTTAGCATTCCCTTCAGCAGAGTTAGATCCGCTAATCGGCTGAATTATTACGAGGCTAAAATTTACTTTTTTAAGCTTTGAATGGCGGTGGGGCTTTTCATGGCTTCAACTTCATTCATCAAAATAGCCTGTTAATTCGAACATAGCATTCTTCTCTGAGTTTGCAGAGTTCTCTCCATAAAGTCTCTGTAAGGAATTAGACATTCCTTTACGCTCGCTTTAAACGCGTCTTAAATCGTGCAATAACCGAAATTTTACTGAATAAAACTCAACTATGAAGCTATTATTCACAACTTCCAAACTGCTCTAGAGTCGAACCAGATTCCCTACAGAGCAAGCATTAGCAGAGAATGCCTTGCCGGGGGATGGGATAATGCCCTACCCTGCTGGAGATTTTAAATGGCCTTTTTAGATACATTACTTCTTAAATTGAATGCTTAACTTTCCGTCTAGAAATATCGTTTCTTTCTGTAAGGAGATCGGATGACAGAATCAAAAGCTACATCCTTTCCAGCCATCATACGGAACTAACATCTGGAGGTTTAAGGTGCTCAAGGATAAGTTTGAAGCAATGTTGAAGGGGGGATATGGAGCAAATTTTGATCGCCAGGAGTGATTTTTTACCAGAACTTAACTTCTGAAAAGAACTGATTTCTGTATCCAATCCTGTGATACTTTTTTTGAAAACAACTTGACTAAGTCGCTCCTTTAAATTTGAGCAGCTCAGCTTTAAACTAACTTGATATTTGAAGTATGAATTCTAATTCAGATGCCAGTGTTTACTCGGTTTTTCTAGAGGAATGCTACCGACTAGGTTACTTAGGCTACAGAGGTTACGGTTCATCCATCTGGCGCGGTTCGTAGTGAGAGCAATCCTGGCAAGGGCCGAAGGGGTTGATCGCGCAGCGGATGGAGCTAGAGCGCGCATTAAAGCTACAGGTAATGTCTCCGATAATGTAGCCGAGGCCTTCAATATATTCTTGGTCTCGATCGCGCTGCATAGGTAGCCCACGCCTAAAGCCAGAGTCGATCGCGAGTCTGAGCCGAGCTTGGGCCCTAGCTTCGTCTTGTCGCAGAACCCAAAGTGAGAGCAGAAATGGAGTAAAGCCAAAGGCAATGATTAGAAAAGCTACTAGCATAGCGTTCTGTCTGAATGCATCGCAGGGGAGCACCCGCCTCTAAATCGTGACTGGCGACTCTACATAAATAGTAGGGTCCTGCATCGTAAATTCGATGCCAAAGGTGGTCAGTTTTTTAGAAATGGTTTGATTGGCCAGCTCTAGAAGCCGCTTACGCAGCTGAATAGAGTTTTCGCTAGAGCCCAAAATGAAGAAGGTGACACGGGCTCGCGTTGTTTCTTGCTTGAGGTCTGTTTTGAGATAAATATTAGTGCTACCCGGATCGATGCCAAACAGCGAGTCGGTACTTTCGGCAATCACCTGCTTCACCAACGCGGCGTCCTGATCGCCAAGCGGTTGGATAAAGTCGAGGTAGAGCAACACCATTACTTTTTTGGCATGGGTGACATTTTCGATCTCCATGCTGATCAGATTGGAGTTGGGCACGATTAACAGGGTGCTTTTGGCAGAGGTGCGAATTTTGGTGGAGCGCAAGCCAATCGACTCTACCCGCCCGAGTTGGCCATTGGTCAGACGAATGTAATCGCCTGAAATAAAAGGTCGGTCGAGGTAGAGCACGATCGTACTCAATAGCTGCTCCAGGATTTTTTGGGCCGCGAAGGCGATCGCCAAACCGCCAATTCCCACACTAGCCAGCAAGCCAACCAAGTTAAACTGCTGGCTTTGGGCAAAGGCGAGAACGGCAATGAAGCCAATAATGATATTTGCTACGGTTTCCACCACCAGCAAAAGTTCATCGACTTCGCGCCCTAGCTTTCGCAACAGCTCAATCCCATAGATGCGAACAAACTGTCGAAATAGGGCAGAGGCTAGCCAAGCCACACTCGCAATCACAGCCAGATCGACAAAGGGTTTGAGAAATCCATACAGACCTTGATATACCTGTTGAATCCATACCAGGGACAGCGAAATCAGAATCAATGTCCCAGCGACTCGAAAGGCACTTTTTAGGGGTTCGATGAGGTTGTCATAGATGCTAGAAACCTGTTGGGGAGAAAAGCGAAAGATAATTAAACGAACGATTCTCGGTGTATATCTGCCAATAAGTAGGGATAGCAAGATAGAGAGGAGAAACGTCAAAAATCTGGGAAATTCAACAACGTTGAGCTGAAGAGTTTCTATCCAACCATTCACATTAGCGGCAAAGATCATACTCAAATCGTAATAGGGGAATCGACGTAAATAGTAGGCCCCTCAATATCAAAGACAATGCCATGTTGTTTTAATTTTTGGGTAATATTTTGGTTGGCAATATCCAGAAGCTGACGGCGTAGCTCCATAGAGACTTCTCCAGATCCCAGGATAAAGAAGGTAATCTGGGCTTGCGTTCTGGCTGGATTGGCCAAATCTCGAAAGGCAACATCGGTATTACGACTGTCGATACCAAAGATATTGTTGGTACTTTCCAAAATCACCTGTCGAATCAAGGCCGTTTCTTCCTCTGGCAAGGTTTGGCTAAAGTTTAGATAAACAATAGACATCACCTTTTTAGCACCTGTAAAGTTCTCAATGCTGACTTGGGTAAGGGAGCTATTGGGAATAATCACTAAGGTGCCTTTGCCGGAGGTGCGAACTTTGGTGGAGCGGAGGCCGATCGATTCTACTCGACCAAAGGTGTTATCAGGTAGGCCAATATAGTCATCCACGACAAAAGGGCGATCGAGATAAATCACGATGCCGCCTAACAGTTGTTCTAGTGTTTTTTGAGCGGCGAAGGCGATCGCCAACCCGCCGATTCCCAAGCTCGCCACCAGACCAAAAATGTTTACCTGGTGGGTCTGGGCAAACACAATGATCGCCAAAACAACAATGGAAAAGTTGGCAAAGAATCGGCCCAAAATCAATAGTTCGGTATTGGCTTTACGGCCTTTTCGCAGTGCTGCATCTAACAAATAAGCTTGAAAAATTTGCTTAAACAGCCGGGATGCTAGCCAGCTCAACGCAATGGTAAGCGACAAGCTAATAGGGATCTCCAAAAGCGAATATCCGCTAAAGCGAGGCAATAGCCAAACAATCACTTCTGCAATCAAGAGGGCGATCGCAACGATGATCACACTCTGACAGGGAACAATAATTTTTTGGTAAACCGATTGAACTTCAGAAGAGGCTAAACGACTGAATGCCGAGCGGATTAGGGAGGGTAGCCATCGGCTAGAGAATAGGGTGAGAACTACTGTAAGACCGATGATGACGCCCAGGCGCAACTGTTCGCTCAGGGTCGCATCTGCTAACCATCCGTCTACCATCCCATTTACTCCCTACCACGGTCTCTATTCAGAACGGTCTCAATTTAGACATGAGTCCAAACGTTGCTGTTCTTCTACGTTTTATCGCCTTATACCTATTTTTGCAAAATGCTCTGAGAATTTGCGGAGAACCTATCCGCTACCCCGTCTGCAAAATCAGGCTAGCAACGTTGAGGTAGATTAAAATGCCAAGTACATCTACGGCAGTGGTGATAAAAGGTGCAGACATCAAGGCCGGATCAAGCCCGAGACGTTGAAACAGAAAAGGTAGGGCTGAACCTGTGACTGAGGCCAAAATTGAAATCGCTAATAGGCTGAACCCAACGGCGATCGCCACCTCAATGCTGCCCTGAAGCACGTAGGCCCACACCGTTACGATGACACCCAACATTAGCCCTAGAAATGCACCTGCGATCCCTTCCCGCCGCACCACATCTAGAGCCCCATCCATCCGCACCTCATCTGTCGTCAGCCCCCGAATCACAACGGTTGAAGACTGAGCGCCCACATTTCCCCCAGTGCCAATCAGCAGCGGGATAAAGAAAGTCAGGGCCACAACCTGCTGCAAAATTGCTTCCTGGCTGCGAATCACAGCACTAGTCGCCGTATTCGTAATTAGCAGCACAAATAGCCACACAACTCGGCGGCGAGCCACCGTCAGCAAATTCGTCTGAAAGTAGCCGTCTGCCCCAGTTTGCACACCGCCCAAAGTATAAATGTCTTCAGTCGTTTCCTCTTCTAGAATGTCGATTACATCGTCTACAGTGATGATGCCAACCAGACGCTGCTCAGCATCGACCACGGGCAGGGCCAAAAAGTCGTAGCGCTGAATGATGCGGGCCACTTCCTCCTGGTCGGTATCGGTCTGGACATGCACAACCTCACGTACCATAATCTCGCCCAACGTCTGTTGGGGCTCCGCAATCACGAGCGCCCGCAGGGAGAGAATGCCAGTCAGATGTCGAGCTGCATCTGTGACGTAGAGATAGTAAATAATCTCACTGACGTGGGCAAGGTTACGAATGCGTTCGAGGGCTTGGGCAACCGTCCAGGTCTCCTTCATGGAGATGTATTCTGGCGTCATGATCCGACCTGCCGTGTCGGACTCATATCCCAAGAGCAGGGCGGTGGCGCGGCGTTCGTCCGGGCTGAGCTGAGCCAGTAGGCGAATGACTACTTTCGCCGGAAGCTCATCAAAGAGTCGGGCGCGATCGTCAGGCGACATTTTGTCAACGATGTCTAGCACATCTTGACGCTTGAAGTCTTCGATCAAGACTTGCTGAATGCTGGAGTCGAGATACTCATATACTTCGATCGCTTCACTCTTGGACAACAACCGAAAGGCGATCGCCTGCATCGCCTCAGGCAATCCTTCGATCGCTTCTGCAATATCGGCAGGTTGGACAGGGACAAGCAGTGCTTTTGCACCCTGAAGATTTCCCTGTTGCAGTAGCGCGTTCAGTTGCGAACGAACCAATTCGCGCAGTTCTTTGCGGGAGTAAGCCTGGAGGGGCAACGGGTTATCGTTTTCAGTGAATGTCAAGGCTGTTGATCCATCGATAGAGAAAAGGGTGGGTAAAAAGAGTGCTGCCTTTTAGTCTAAATGGGACGTCCGTTCGTGTCACGACGGTGGGTTTAAAGGTTGAGGTTAGATCAAGGGAAGCTAAAGATTTTGTCGCAGGTTCCAGTAACTGGACTCGATACAATTAAGGTATCGACTTAAAGTTGCGATTGAATCCTGAATTGTTCGCGCACATCCTGATTGAAGGAGAAATGCTGATGAATTCCGAATCTCAGACTCCTGAAACTTCTGCAATCGTGGAAGTGAGTCCTGAAACGAGTGCCCTTGTCGAAACTGAGATGGCCGATGAATCTGACGAAGTTCGGCAGGAAACCAAAGCGCTCATTGAAGCCATTAAGCGACGGGCGCAGGTTGAAACCCAGACAGCAGGTGATCTAACGCGGGATGCTTATCTCACTGCGGTCCGGCAGGCTAGAGAAGCTATCGAGCAGAATAAACTGATCGACCCAGAACGCATTGAGAAATCGATCGAAATTATTCAGCAGGAAGCAGAACGCAACTGGAACCTGATTTTGGATGAGGCCGCGCATATTGGCGATCGCCTCTCCGATGCCGCAAAAGCGGCCTGGGACCAACTTATGCACGGACATTCTGACCCTAGAAACTAGATTAGATCCAGATTAGGGTTTGTTGGCTGAATCCAACGCCGAGAGCCTCAACGTAGGGATGCCCTGCCGGGTGTCCCAATTTTTCTGCTCAGTTTTTCTGATCAGGATGTCAGATGATCCTAGATAATGAAAGGGTTTTCTGTTTAGTAGCCTCAGCATTTTTCCCTCACAGCCATGCGAACCCACTATTGCGGTCAACTCCGGCCTGAACATATTGGAGAGACAGTCACCCTATTTGGATGGGTTGATCGTCGCCGCGATCATGGGGGCGTGATTTTTATCGATCTGCGCGATCGCACCGGCGTCACCCAAATTGTTAGCGATCCAGAGCGTACCCCAGAGTCTTACAACATCGCAGGCGATCTGCGAAATGAATACGTTGTCAAAATCACGGGCCAGGTCAGCCACCGCCCCGATGAATCGCTCAACTCTCGCCTACCCACCGGAGCCGTCGAGATTTACGCTAGTCAGATTGAGCTGTTGAGTGCGGTTCGCAAGCAGCTACCGTTTCAGGTCTCCACGGCTGAGCCAGAACCTGTGCGAGAAGATCTGCGGCTGAAATATCGCTATCTAGATTTGCGGCGCGATCGCATGAGCCGAAATCTAATTTTGCGCCACGAAGTGATCAAGTCAATGCGCCGTTTCCTGGAAGACGAGCAACATTTCATTGAAGTTGAAACACCAATTTTGACGCGATCAACACCCGAAGGAGCCCGCGACTATCTAGTGCCGAGCCGGGTCAATCCGAGTGAGTGGTATGCGCTGCCACAGTCACCGCAGCTATTTAAGCAACTCCTCATGGTGTCTGGGTTTGATCGCTACTACCAGATCGCTCGCTGTTTCCGGGATGAAGACCTGCGAGCCGATCGCCAGCCCGAGTTTACGCAGCTCGACATGGAGATGAGCTTCATGTCTCAGGAGGAAATTCTGACGCTGAATGAAGCGTTGGTCTGCCACATCTTTAAAGCGGTGAAGGGAATCGATTTGCCGCATCCGTTCCCGCGTTTGACCTATGCGGAAGCAATGGATCGCTATGGCAGCGATAAGCCTGATACCCGCTTTGGGTTAGAGCTGGTGGATGTTTCTGACATTGTCAAAGATTCTGGCTTTAAGGTGTTTTCGGGTGCGGTGGCATCCGGTGGCATCGTCAAAATCCTGCCGATTCCTGATGGCAATGCCAACATTTCTAATGTGCGGATTAAGCCCGGTGGCGATCTGTTCAAGGAAGCCTGCGATGCTGGGGCAAAGGGATTGGCCTATATTCGCGTGCGGGATGATGGCGAAATTGACACGATTGGAGCAATTAAGGACAACCTGACTGCTGAGCAAAAGCAGGAGTTGCTGGAACGCACAGGCGCAAAACCGGGACATTTGCTGCTGTTTGGCGCAGGCGATACGGCCACGGTCAATAAGACGCTCGATCGGCTGCGGCAGGTGGTCGGACGGGAAATGGGTTTGATTGATCCCAGCCAGATAAATTTGCTGTGGGTTGTTGAGTTCCCGATGTTTGAGTGGAATGCCGATGAAAAACGGCTGGAAGCACTGCATCACCCATTTACGGCTCCTTATCCGGAAGATGCTCATGACTTGAAGACGGCAAGGGCACAGGCGTACGACTTGGTCTTCAACGGTTTTGAGATCGGGGGAGGCAGTCTGCGGATTTATCAGCCTGATTTGCAGTCGCAGGTGTTTGAAACGATTGGGCTTTCTCCTGAGGAGGCTCACAATAAGTTTGGGTTCCTGCTAGAGGCGTTTGAGTATGGGACGCCACCACATGGAGGGATTGCCTACGGGTTAGACCGCTTGGTGATGTTGTTGGCGGGTGAGGATTCGATTCGCGATGCGATCGCCTTCCCCAAAACTCAGCAGGCTCGCTGTTTGCTAACGAATGCACCTTCGGGGGTGGAGTCGATGCAGTTGAAGGAGCTACATGTGGCTTCCACGTTTAAGCCTAAGCAGAAGGCTGAGCAGGCGTAGATCCGAGCATTGGGGGGAACCCCCACACCCCCAGCAGGGGACGGAACCCGTCCCCCACACCCCCTCGGTAAGGGTTGATCGGTGGGTAGCGTCAAGCGCTTCGCTTTGCATGGGTTTCGTGGTCTAGGGGCAGCAGAGGGGCGGGGAAATTAGGGGAAATTATATGAAGAAAATGCTGGTGGGTCTGGTGTTGGTTTTGGTGATGGCGATCGCCGCTCCATTTCCTACGTTGGCAGCCGATTTAAGCAATGGAGCCCAGATTTTTGAGCTGCACTGTGCCGGATGCCATGCCAATGGGGGGAATATTATTCGGCGGGGCAAGAATCTGAAGCTGCGGGCGTTGCAGCGCAATCAGATGGACTCGGTGGAGGCGATCGCCCAGATTGTCACCAACGGGAAGCGACCAATGTCGGCCTATGGCGATCGCCTCACGCCACAGGAGATTGAGGATGTGGCTGCCTACACTCTGGATCGGGCTAATCACGACTGGCAATGAGCTTGCTCTTCACGCCTGACGCCTTCCTCCTCGCGCTCTACCCGTCACTGGTTTTGGCAATGGCCGCCGTTCTCGACTACCTGATCGGCGATCCGTGGAATTGGCTCCATCCGGTACAGGTCATCGGTTGGGGGATCAGTCGCTATACACAGGTTGCGTTCAAGGTGCTGAGCGATCCCTTAGCACTGCGAGTGGCAGGAATCGTCTTGGGGATTAGCGCCATCGTCGGGAGCGGGTTGGTAGGATGGCTGATTGTTTGGGCGGCAAGGTGGGCAAAGCCTGGGTTGGGGCTGGCTGTTGAGTCAGTGTTGCTAGCAAGCTGTTTTGCGGGTCGGAGTTTGCGGCGAGCGGCGGCGGATGTGTTGCAGCCGTTGGGTCAGGGTGATTTGGAAATGGCGCGATCGCGTCTGGCCCTCTATGTGGGGCGAGATACAGAAGCTCTGTCTGAGCCAGAGATTTTGCGGGCGGTGCTAGAAACCGTGACGGAAAATGCCACAGATGGGGTAATGGCTCCGCTGTTTTACGCAATTTTGGGGGCGTTTTTGCCAATGGGGAGTGCTTCATTGGCATTGGCTTACAAGGCCGCCAGCACGCTCGATTCGATGGTCGGCTATCGGGAGGCTCCTTATACCGAGCTAGGGTGGTTTAGCGCCCAGTTTGAAGATCGCCTGACCTGGATTCCTTGCCGTTTGGCCGTGCTGACACTATCGCTGCTTTCGGGTCGGCCCCGGCAGGTTTGGCAAATTTGTTGGCGGGATGCGCGTCAAGATCCAAGCCCTAATGCGGGCTGGAGCGAATGTGCCTATGCAGCGATTTTGGGCGTTCAGGTGGGGGGAAACAATTCCTATCGAGGAGTGCTCAAGCAAAAGCCCGTCTTGGGCGATCCGGTTTGTCCGATTACGCCGGAGCGAATTGAGCAAGCGATGCAACTGACTCGCTGGAGTTTTTTGCTGTGGCTGAGCATAGCTTGTCTGGCCTTAGCCTTTCATGCAGGATTCTAGCTTGAAACTCTTCTTCTTCCGATGTTGCAGCATCCTTAACCGCGAGAGCATATTACACTAAGCACATTCCCAAGTGGACGGAGTGAGCCTGCGTGCTGAGCGGGTCGAGAGCCATTCTGGCAAACCTTGAGAGGCTTCGCGAACTCCATTCACCAGCCTACTTCGCTTTCAAAAATCATGCCGCCAGAAGTTGTCGAAATTCTTTCTTCAGAAGAGCTGCGCCGAACGGTGACTCGTTTGGCTTCTCAAGTTGTCGAGCGGGCCGGAGATCTCTCCAAGCTGGTGCTGCTTGGCATCCATACACGGGGGGTGCCTCTGGCAGACATGTTGGCGCGTCAGATCGAGGTTTTAGAACAGGTGCAGGTTGCGGTTGGCGCATTAGATATCACTTTCTATCGAGATGACCTAGATCAAATCGGCGTCCGAACACCTGCCAAGACCAAAATTCCATTTGATCTGTCGGGCAAAACTGTTGTCCTGGTCGATGATGTGATCTATAAAGGCCGAACCATCCGGGCTGCTTTGAATGCGGTCAATGATTACGGCAGACCAGAAGCGATCTGGCTGGTGGTGCTTGTCGATCGCGGCCATCGTGAACTTCCCATTCATCCTGATTTCATCGGGAAAGAACTACCGACAGCCAAAGAGGAGCAAGTCAAGGTTTATCTTCAAAATACCGACGGTCGAGATGCGGTTGAACTCCTCACCCGTGCGGCAGCCGCTGAGCTATCCGAAGGCTAAGCCCTACTCTTATCGTTGTTCCTTACCCCTGCCCCTTAGGTCGGTTCTAAAAGTGACCTAAACCTGCTGCATTTTTAGGTCTTTTTCTCGCTTGATAGGTGACTAAGGATACTTTCTGTCAGTGCAGCGGGCGATCGCCTTTCTCTTTGACGACTTGACTGATGCTTAAGCAGAACAAGTTCCTGAAGTGGGCCATCAAATCAGGGATCGCACGAGCAAACAGATGGGTCGCGTTGTGGGAGGCAAATATGGATCTGAGTCGGGAAATTTCGGGAGAGCTATATCGGGTTGTTTGGGAAAAGTATGCGCGAGGACAATATCGAGATGCGGTACTGGCCGCTGTTTTTTATCTAGAAAAACAGGTGACTGAAAAGGCTCGCTTGGGAGTCCAGGATCTAGATATTACTAGCTATACTCAGGTTGTCGGGCAGGCATTTGGATCGCCGGACCCAATTATTCAGCTGAGTCGTGTCTCTACCGTGGCTCAAGTCTACGAGCAGAAAGGATTAGAACAGCTTTTGTTGGGTATCCATCATGGAATTCGCAATCCTCGCATCCATGCGGCTCTCGCTGACGATGAGAGAAGCGCTCGAACCATTATTTTATTCATCGACTATTTGAGCGATCGGATTCACGCGGGAGATGTAGCAACATCTGCCAAATCGCAGATTTCGGGATAAAATTTTTGAGCTGGGGCGTCCTATTGGGAGTGTGCTGTTATCGAATGTTAAACGCATGAAATTCGCAACTCCTCACCACTCCTGGGTTCAGTCTCTGACAGCTCTTACGGCTACAGCTCTGATTGCCGGGAGTCCACTACTGCCCAAGCAGGCGATCGCTTCTTCCCCCAGCAATTTGTTTGCCCAAGCTGATGCAGTTGACATTCTTGTCCCTCCGCCAGAGCAAAATCGGGAAGGCATTTGCCCCGACATGCTAGACCCACTGATTAGCACCATTGTCGATAGTCCAGCCTTTGCCAGCGGACGTTGGGGCATCCTAGTAGAATCCCTCGACTCAAATGCTAGACTCTATAGCCGCAATCCTGATCAGCTCCTGATCCCAGCTTCTAACGTCAAACTGTTCACCACAGCGGCAGCTTTGCAAACGCTAAACACTCGCCCTGCCAGTGATATTGCTGCGCTCACAGCCCGGATTCGGACCACAAATCTTGACAGCAACAATGGCTTAGCCGATTTGCTGTTACGTACCATTGGTGGCCCTACGGGTGCGAGAAATCTATTGAGTTTGTTGGGCATCAACGGCAACAGCTATCGCCAGATCGACGGCTCAGGGCTATCTCGCTCCAATCAGGCCTCTCCAGCAGCCTTGATCACAACGCTCCGGGTGATGCGCGCTGCCAATGGCAATGATGTGTTTTACAACTCTCTACCCGTTGCTGGCGTTAGTGGCACGCTCAGAAACCGCTTTCGGGGAACACCTGTGCAAGGTCGGGTACGCGCTAAAACTGGAACACTAAACGGCGTCAGGGCTTTGTCAGGCTACCTAGAACATGCAGATTACGGCACGCTGCTCTTTAGTATTATGGTTAACCAACCGGGTCAATCTGGAGATGCTCTGGTGCGTTCAGTTGATCAGGTAGTCCTTCAGCTTGCCAAAGTAGTACCTTGCGGCTGAGGCCAAATCCCACTATCAAGCCTACTAACAAGACGGCTACCAATCCCGGCACCAGATCCTAGCGTTAGATCCTGAAGCAGACCTGAAGCAAACCTGAAGCAGATCCTGAAGCTAAGCACAGGGGTCTGCTTGATCCGGATGACAACGGCTTAGGCTACCCTCAGGTTTCTCTCAGGGAATCCGTGGGTGAGGGGAGTCTGAGCTGATTTGGAAGTAGCCCAACGCAAGCGGGGAATCTCGGCGCTATTGTAGACCCGGAATTCACTATCAACAGTGGCTTGGGCTTCGCGAACGGCTTGGTTGAGCACTAAGGAACCGTCAGGATCAGAAATGGAACGATGGAAGGTGCCAGGAGGAATCCGCAGAATATCTCCGTTTGCTTCTAGACGGACGATGTGGAATGGACGCTCCCAGGCAAAATTGACTAAATAGAAGGTGCGTCCCCCGGTTAGGGCTAAAAGATTATCTTCCTGGTTGGGGTGGAGGTAAAACTGCCAACGACCTTCTGGGTCGTTGTTTGGGCTGATAGCTGGCCCCTCGTGAAAGACTAGATCGCGAGCATTGGAGTTGGAGATTGTAATATCAAAAAAGCGAACGCTAGGGGTATCTCGAAATTTGGAATAAGGGATTAGCTCAAACATGATGCCAGTCTTTTTGTGGATTGGAGTCTGCTGGGGGGGAAATTGCTGCAAAGATTCAGCGGCTTTCGTTTACCCTAGCTCGCTTGCCCTATCAGGATCAAAACAGATTGCGATTTGGCTCAATTCGGAAATCGAATCAGTGTAATAGATGAACATTTTTCACTTGCGGGTGTTACTGACTGTCGCCGAATGTAGGAGTTTTTCGACTGCTGCACTCAAGCTAGACATTTCACAAGCCGCAGTGAGTCGGGCGATCGCCGCATTAGAAGATGAGTTAGGCATCTCGCTCCTCAGTCGGGGACGATTTGGCGCACATCCCACTCTATTAGGAGAACGGGTCATCCACCATGCCTATCAGATTCTGCAATGTCGCGAAAATATTGAGCATGAGATTAACTTAGCCAAAGGGTTGGAGGGGGGGCGAGTCAGAATTGCCTCTTTTCGGAGTGCGGCTACGCACCTATTGCCACCTTTGATTGCTCGATTTAGCCAACGCTTTCCAAATATTGATGTGGCGATCGCTGAAGATGATCCAAATGGGGTGGAGGTAGCCATTCGCGAGGGTCGGGTTGATATTGGTTTGGTGCCTTTGCCCCGAGCTTCAGAAGAGTTGGAAACTTGGCCCATTGCGAAGGATGAGTTTGTGGTGCTACTTCCTCCTTCGGCTCAACAGGTTCCGGACTTGCTGACATGGGAGGAGCTATCAGAGCACTCGTTTATTTTGTTCAATTATGCCGAATGCACTTCAGCCGTCAGAAACCATTGGGAAACGTGGGAGCAATCGTTTAAGGTGGCCTTTGAGGTCAAGGAAGACTCGACGATTGTGAGTATGGTGGCCCAAGGATTGGGGGCTGCTATTTTGCCTCGGCTCGCTGCGTTGCCGATTCCGCCAGGGGTTCAGGTGCGATCGCTCCCGGTCCCGTTAGAGCGCAGTATTGGTGCAGCGGTCATGTCCAATGTGCTCCAGCCTCCCGCTGTCTTTGCTTTTTTGGATGTCTTGAGGGGAACTGGTCTGTTTGCTAAAAGTGCTTGATCCAAAAGTGCTTGATACTGATCATCTTGTCTGGGTGCATCCCACTTTTGTAACCCTCACCCTAAACGAAGAATCTGAATCCGTTTGTTAATCTAGATCTGGCCCATTGCCTACTTCCTATGAATCCTGTGTGTCCCAAATCGGTTGTCGGTGGCAATCCGTTGAGTATTGCGCCGATGATGGATCGCACCGATCGCCATTTTCGCTATTTCATGCGGCAAATTACGCGCCGAACGTTGCTCTATACGGAGATGGTGACGAGTGCGGCGATTTTGCATGGCGATCGCGATCGCTTGTTGGGGTTTTCTGCAGAGGAGGGGCCGTTGTCTCTACAGGTGGGCGGAGATTGTCCGGCGGATCTGGTGGAATGTGCGCGGATTGCAGAGGGGATGGGCTATGACGAAATTAACTTGAATGTGGGATGTCCGAGCGATCGCGTCCGAAATGGCAACTTTGGGGCCTGTTTAATGGCTCAGCCGCAGCGTGTGGCCGACTGTGTGGCGGCGATGATCGATGCGACAAGTCTTCCGGTGACGGTCAAGCACCGGATCGGCATTGACGATTTAGATCGCTATGAGGACATGGTGAATTTTGTACGAGTGGTGTCGGCAGCGGGCTGTCAGCGCTTTACGGTTCATGCCCGCAAGGCTTGGCTACAGGGATTAAGCCCCAAGGAAAATCGCGATGTGCCGCCACTGCGCTACGGGGATGTGCATCGGCTCAAGCAGGATTTTCCGCACTTGTTTATCGAAATCAATGGCGGGTTTACAAGTCTGGCTCAGGTGCAGGAACAGCTCAACGCTGTGGATGCGGTGATGATTGGACGGGCGGCTTACGACAACCCCTACTTGTTTGCAACCGTGGATCGGGATATCTACGGTGAAAGGAATTCTGCGCTGACTCGGTATGAGGTTGCGGAGACGATGTTGCCCTATATCGATCACTGGCTCCAGCAGGGGCTAAAGCTCAACAAAATCACTCGACACATGCTCCAACTTTTTTCTGGGCGGCCCGGTAGTCGCCTGTGGAAACGCCACCTGACTGAAAATTCTTGCCTAATTGGGGCCGGATCGGAGGTGGTGCGGGAGGCGTTGGCGCAAGTGGCTAAAACAGAGGCGGTGGTGGCGATCGCCTTGGCATGATCTGGCCTTTACAGCGCACAATGTAAATTTCCCTTAACATTAAAGAAGATGCAGCCCGCAGAATTTTGCGTTCTAAGTAGGTGGACATCTTTGGCGATCGCTCCTTTCGTGCCCATGAGAGAAATTTATTTTGTTAGTGGTTTAGGTGCGGATCAGCGCGTCTTTCAATTTCTGAAATTTGAAGGCTATCAGCCCAGGCATATTTACTGGCTCAAGCCCAAACCCAGTGAATCAATGGCAGAGTACGCACAGCGTCTGACCCAACAGATTGATTCTGAGCGTCCTGTGCTGGTAGGGCTTTCGTTTGGGGGCATGATGGCCGTCGAGATTGCCAAATTGATTGAAACCGAGAGAGTTATTATTATTTCAAGTGCTAAGAGTAAGGCTGAAATCCCTCCGTATGTCAAACTACTGAAAGTTTTTCCACTCCATAAATTAGTGCCAATCAAAGTGGTGAATCGCTTTGGCCTATGGTTCATGAAATGGTTTTTTGGCACCCAATCCCAACAGCAAGGCACACTCCTCAGCAACATTCTGTTAGACACAGACGATGACTTTCTCAAATGGGCGGTTGACCAAGTTTTAGATTGGCGAAACACAGACGCTCCCGACAATCTCTATCACATCCACGGCACCGCTGACCGAGTGCTGCCAATTCGCTTTGCCCAGGATGTCGATCAGGTGATTGAAGAGGGCGGACATTTTATGGTCGTAAACTATGCGGTTTTGATCACGGCTTTGCTGGAAGACGTGATCGGCTGACCAACCCAAGAGTAGTTTGTCAAGCCGATAAAGCGATCGCGCTGAGCCTCTCCGTAATTTGGCTGAATTACCATGTGCTTTGTCGATCAGAGATACTGAGCCCCCCTAGGATGGGAAAGCTAGGCAGTAACGATTGCTGTTAGTTTTCTTCGGCAACTAGATCTATATGAAATGCGATCGCTCCAGGAAAGTTTCGCTCCGTCTGGTCCTGATTGTACCCTTTGTGCTGCAGGTGGCGATCGCGGTAGGGATAACAGGGTGGCTATCACTTCGGAATGGCCAAAAAGCCGTCAATGATTTAGCAGCTCAGCTTCAGGGTGAAGTTTCAGCGCGTATTCAACCAGGGCTATTTCATTCTAAAAATGGCCTTGAGGGTATCTAGACCAAATTGGCAAAGACGTTGGGCCTGAGCCATATTGGAGAACTCATTGGAGCGATAGAGGTTGAGTGCGAAGTTACGAGCGACGGCGAAGATTTGC